>JBBQTD010000041.1:0-29472 GCA_038234715.1 Lysobacterales bacterium
CGACCGCCATCGGATTGGCATCGGCAATGACGGTACGGTCGATCAACATTGCGCCCTGTCCAAGCAGGATGCCCATTCGGCGCCGGTCGAGCTGCGCCGCCGAGCTCCTGCCCACGTGTTCCTCGTCGGATATGTTTGCCACTGTAGAGCTTAGGTCGCCACGATTTGCACGAAAACCGAGGGAACCCCTGGCCGCGCAGGAATGCGAGTACGGGCGCGCGGTAGAAACGGCACAGGGTTTCGAGCGCGCCGGCGGACGCTTCATCGTGACCGGAGCTGGCGACTATCAGGCTCCATTGGGTCGTCTCGAATCCGCCCACCGTGCGTCTCCCTGGCGCAGCCACCGAAGGTGTCCGAAATGCGCGCAGCCTGCGCTGCCGATCGCTTGGGAGGCCGCAAGCAAGCGCCGCGGGACCCCAACGCGTGCAGCATCATCCGTTTCAGGATGCGCTGCAACGGGAGCCGCGGATGCTGGCGGGTTGCGTCATCCAAGGACGCCGCCTCGTGCGCACGAAGTGACCGCCAGCAATTTTGCCATGCAACGCCGGCCGCGAAGGCAGCACGTGCGCTCGCGCCTGCCACGCTCTTTCCAGGGACGCGCGAGGCAATTCGCGGCGGCTGCTGCGCGCTCCTCACATCGAAGCTATGCTGTCGCCGGGAGATTTTTCCGGTACCCGGCCTGACAGGAACCCTTCGCCATGAAATCACAGTCCCGACCGCAGTCGTCGTCGCGCAGCCGCATGCTGCCGATACTGGCCACACTTGTGCTGGCCGCATGCGCCATCGCGGCGCCGCATGCAGCGCTTGCGGATTCGGCCGATCCCGAATCCGGGTCGACAGTGGAATGCATGCTGCCGGGACAGATCCACAATATTGCGGGCCATGCGACGATGGGCGCGCGCAGACCAGTGCAGACAACCGCTGAGGACTGCCGGCAGCGCGGCGGAGAATACACGGTCGACGCACATGCAACCCAGCCGGTCGCTCCCACTGCCGTGGCCGGTACTGACACCACGAGCATTCGCTGCCTGCTCCCAAGGCAGAAACGGCAACTCGGTAGCAAGGCGCGCTATGCGACGAAGTCGCGGATCATCCACACGACGGCATCGGATTGCCAGGACAGGCAGGGCAGGGTGCTGGCTTCGAACCGGACGACGCACTAAGGAACCTCTGAACAAGTCCAGAGGTTCCGTGCGGTGCATGGATGCACCGCCGCGAACAACGAAGCGAGTCGTTGATCGCGAGCAACGCGTCCGGACATGTGCCGGATTCGGTGCGTCTGAACAAGTCCAGGGCGGACTTGTTCAGACCATCCCTAAGTTCCGCCCCCCGCCGTAGAGGTGAGGCAATCAGGCGCCTGTCATCAAGACATCGACGCCGCAGACGGGGCGGATTGCGCGTGCCGGGATATCGCCACCTGCACGCCACTGGATGAGCGCATTGCGCTTGGTTTGGCCTTCAACCAGGAACAGCACCTGCCTTGCCCGCCCCAGCCGCGCAGCGCTCAGGGAAACCCGTTGCGGGGGCGGTTTGCTTGCATCGTGGACTGCGAGCGTATCCGGCGCGTCCGCTGCAGTACCCCATTCGTGCCCGGGAAACAGGCTCGCGGTGTGGCCATCTTCGCCCAGGCCAAGCACGACCAGATCGAAATCGCGGACGCCTCGCAGCGCATCGGCGTAAGCGTGTGCTGCCGGCTCGGCGCCAAGTTCGGCGGGAATGACGTGGATGCGAGCGGGTGGAATCGGAACATGCGCCAGCCATGCATCGTAGGCCATCGTGCTGTTGCGCTCCGGATCGCCTCGCGGAAGGCAACGTTCGTCGCCGAACCAGATCTGCCATCGCGACCAGTCCGTTTCGACATCGCGCAGCAACCCGTACGTGCCGCGCGGCGTGTTGCCACCCGCGAGCACGATCGCGAAACTCCCATGCGCTGCGATCGCGCGCGCGGACGCATCGACGATGCGTCGGCACGCCGAATTTTGCAACTTCGCGGTGTCGGCGACTGCATGCCAGCGCAGTACCTGCGGATCCACGGCGCGCATCTTTGGTGCCTTCATTCCTTCTTGATCGCATGGCCGCCGAATTCGTTGCGCATGGCGCTGAGCAACTTGTCCGTGAACGAATCGGAATCGCGCGAGCGCAGGCGCTCGATCAGCGACTGGGTGATTATCGGCGCGGGTACGTCGAGGTCGATCGCTTCGGCGACCGTCCAGCGACCTTCGCCAGAGTCGACCACGTACGGAGCGATGCCGCCCATGCTCGGGTTCTTGCCGAGGGCGTCGGATGTCAGGTCGAGCAACCATGAACGCACGACGCTGCCATAGCGCCAGATCTCGGCGACCTGGTGCAGGTCGAGCGCGAAGTCCTGCTTGTGCTGCAGGATCGAGAAGCCTTCGGCGTATGCCTGCATCATTCCGTATTCGATGCCGTTGTGGATCATCTTGGTGAAGTGTCCGGAACCAACCGGACCGACACGACCCCATCCCTGGTCCGCGGCAGGGGCCAGCGTGTCGAAGATCGGGCGCAGGCGCTCGACCACGGCCGCATCGCCGCCGACCATCATGCTGTAACCCTGTTCGAGCCCCCACACGCCGCCGCTGGTGCCGGAATCGACAAAGTCGATCTTCTTTTGCGCGGAAGCAGCGGCGCGCCGCATCGTGTCCTTGTAGTTGGAATTGCCGCCATCGATGATTGCGTCGCCAGCCGAAAGCAGCCCAAGCAGCGCGGTCACTGTGTTGTCAGTGATGTCACCGGCCGGCACCATCGTCCACACCACGCGCGGCGCATCGAGCTTGGCCACCATCGCTTCGAGCGAATCGGCTGACTCGGCGCCCTTGTCCTCAATACCCTTGCGCGCATCGGGATTGGGATCGAACCCGACCACGCGATGTCCCTGGCGAACCAGCCGCTGCACCATGTTGGCGCCCATGCGTCCGAGGCCGACCATTCCTAGTTCCATATGGCTTTCTCCTGTTGGTGTCTGTATCGGATCTGGATGCGCGGCGTTGGTCCGCGCGAAAGTTCAAGGTGAAGTATTCGCGACTTCCGATGCATGCGCCGTCGCTGGCATTGCCGGGTCGTTTCCGAGCCAGCCACCGGTGAAGCCCGCGCGTCGCAAGCCATCCACGAGAAACCGGCAGCCACGCATGATCTCCCACGGCATCCCGCTGCGATGGTTTTCCGTCATCAGCAGGATCGGGCCCAGGTTCAGTCCGAAGTGGTATGGCGATACCCAGCCCTTGCAGTTGCCGGGAAACGTCTTGTTGAAGGACTCGTCGAGCGTCTGGTTGAAGGTCGCCTTGAAGCCGTACTGGTGGCGGTTGTGCAGGTCCAGCGTGTGCATGTAGTGATGCACGGCAGGCATGACGATGTCCGGCGCGAACGGCAGCGAAGCCACGACCGCCCACGGTGCGATCGTACCGTCGTCGATCCCGTATGGGGCTCCACGGCCTTCGTAGTCGTAGAACTGACGCTCGACGCCATTGACCTTCGCGACGGCTGGCCCTGGGCCGTCGCTGGCGGTGATCCCCCAGCAGTGCGCGCCGTACCCCTTGAAGCCGAGCGGATTGTCGATCGCATAGCGTTGCTGCACGTGGGTCGCGCGCCGACTGTTCTCGAAGTAGTCGATGCCCTTGCCGCGCATGTAGGCGTCCTGGATCCCGCGAAAATCGATCCACACATGCGAGAGCTGGTGGGTGAATAACGGCCCCGAATACAGATGGTCGATGTCGTAACACCGCTTCCATTCGTAAGTGGCGCACCACGCCGCATAGGCACTGGCAGGCAATGGGTGGCTTGGCGAACCGAGCGCGAGAAGGTACATCAGCAGAGCTTCGTCGTAGCCCTCCCAGTGGTACTGGATGAATCCGGTCTCCGGTTTCCAGCCATGGCAGAGTGTTTGCGCGCCATGTTGCGCCCATTGCCAGTCGGCGCGTGCGTACAGCATCTGGGCAAGTTCGCGGATCTCGCGCTGTTCGGGCGTGTCGTCGGCGAAGTACGTCGCAGCCGTGAGCATCCCGCCGAACAGGAATCCGCTGTCGACCGTGGACAGCTCACACTGCCATGCGCGTCGGCCCGTGTTCATGTCGAGGAAGTGGTAGTAGAACCCCATGTACCCGGTTGCGTCAGTTTCGGTTCCCTGCGGGCTGTCGCGGAAGAAGCGCAGCGTCGCCAAGGTGAGTTCGATCGCCTTTGCCTGGGTCATGAAGCCGCGTTCGATCGCGATCGGATACGAGGCCAGCGCAAGGCCGGTCGCCGCGATACTGGCAGGCCAGGACGGCGCGGTCTTGTCGAGCACCAGTCCATTGGTCGGATTCGTTTCCTGCTTGAAGTAGGTGAAGGCCGACTTCTGCAGATGCTGCAATTGCTGTTCGATTGCTGAAGGCGTGGAGCGCATGGGATTTCACGCGGCGGGAGTCGGGTGAGCATAGCCGATCGTCGTGAACCTGCGCCGAAGCAGGCGTAGGATTGCGCGAGGACCCCCGCAGGCGTTCAGCGCACGGGATTGACCCACGGATTTTTCACGGAGGCAGGACGCCCATGCCATTGCAAGCCAGCGCCGCCGCGCGCGCGCGACTTCTTTCCAACGGCAACTACACGGTGATGCTCACCGATACCGGCTCGGGCTTCAGCCGCTGGAAGGCCATGGCGCTGACGCGCTGGCGCGAAGACCCGACGTGCGACGCGTGGGGCAGCTACATCCTGCTGGCCGATGCGGACAGCGGGGCGACATGGTCGGCGGGCACCCGGCAACCCAGCGACGCGAAGGCGGACGCACACACCGTGATGGCATCCGAACTGGGCGTGCGCTTCCAGCGCCAGGACGGAACGCTGGAGACGCTGCTTGATGTCATGGTCGACGGCGATCGCGATGCCGAAGTGCGCCGCGTCACGATTGCCAATCACGGCGACAGGGCGCGCAATGTCGTCCTGACTTCATACACTGAACTGGTGCTCGGATCCGCTGCGGCGGATGCGGCGCACCCGGCGTTTTCGAAGATGTTCGTCGAGACCGAATGGGTGAAGCAGGGCGGTGTCCTGCTTGCCACGCGCCGCCGCCGGACGCCCGACGATCCGGACGTCTGGGTGGCGCACATCGCGGTGATCGAGGGCGACGCAACGCAGACAGTCGAGTTCGAGAGCGATCGCGCAATGTTCCTCGGTCGCGGTCGTACCTTGCGCAATGCCATCGCCATGCAGCCGGATCACGTGTTGTCGAACACGGCAGGCTGCGTGCTCGATCCGGTCCTGTGCTTGCGGCGGCGCGTGCAGGTTGCCGTTGGTGCGAGCGTGCAGGTCGCGTTCAGGACTTGCGTGGCATCCACCCGCGATGCGGCACTTGCGCTGGCACACGATCTCCTCGCCACAGATGCCTGTGATGTAGCGCGCGCGAATGCCGAACGCCACGCGACAGCAGAACGCGACCAACTCGCGATCGATGCTGCCGCGATGGAACGCTGCCAGCGGCTCGTCTATCCACTGCTGTACGCAGACCCGGCGTGGCGCGCGCCCGCGGCCCAGGTCGCGGCCGCGAGCGGCGGCGCGCCGGTGCTGTGGGCGAAGGGCATTTCGGGCGACCGGCCAATCGCCTTGCTGCGCATCGCCGACGAGGCGGGACTTGGGCTGGCGAGCGAACTGTTGCGAGCGCAACGCTTCTGGCGAGGACGCTGGCTCGGCGTGGATATCGTGTTGCTGGACACCACCTCGGCAAGCGATGCCGATTCGCTGCATGTTGCATTGCAGGCGGTGGTGCGGGGCCAGGCCACGCAACTTGATGCGGAAAAGAACGGCCCAGGGGCAGCCGTTTTCCTGTTGCGCGATTGCGACATCGACCAGGGCCTGCGCGATGGGCTCGCTGCAGTGGCCCGGTTGGATCTCGACGCCGCGACGCACGGAATGGATCGCATCGGAAGTGCGCTCGGCACAAATCAAGATTCGGGCGACCGGGCCGCTGTGGCGATCGTGTCGCCGCGTAGTGCCGCGCCAACTGGATCCCATCCGGTCAACCGTGTGGCAACAATCAGCGCATCGACGCATCCGGCCACCGCAGCGCAATTCGACTGCGGCTACGGCGGATTCACCCAGGATGGGCGCGCGTACATCGTCACGCTTGATGCGATGCGTTGCACACCAATGCCATGGTCCAATGTCATCGCGAACCCGCAGTTCGGTTTCCTCGCGACTGCCGAAGGCGGTGGCCATACTTTCGCGATCAACAGCCAGCAGAATCCACTGTCGCCGTGGCCGAACGATCCCGTCAGCGACACGCCGCGCGAGGCGCTCTACCTGCGTGACATCGACAGTGGTGAACTTTGGACCGCGACCGCGCTGCCAATCCGGGTGCCGTCGGCCACATACACGGTTGAACATGGTAAGGGTTACACGCGTTACAGCCACGTTGCGTACGGCATCGCCAGTGAGCTCACCCAATGCGTTCCGACTGCCGATCCAATCAAGATCTCGCGCCTGCGCATGCGCAATCAGTCCGGTCGCGCACGCCGCCTGTCGATCACGGCGTATGTCGAGTGGGCCCTGGGTGCAAATGGAACCGTGCCTGCGCCTTATGTGGTGACAGGCATCGATCCGGCCACCGGTGCGGTCTTCGCAAGCAACCGATGGCGGCCAGATTTCGGCGACCGCGTTGCCTTCGCCGACTTGTCCGGAATGCAGACTTCGTGCACTGGCGATCGGGGCGAGTTCCTTGGCTATCTGGGTGCCATCGATCGTCCCGCGGCACTGCAGCACCACGCACCGCTATCCGGGCGCACTGGCGCCGCGATGGACCCCTGTGCAGCGCTGCAAACCGAGATCGAGCTTGCGCCCGATGCGGAAACCGAAATCGTGTTCCTGCTTGGCGAGTTGGAATCGCATGCGGACGCACAAACCCTGGTCGCGAAGTACCGCGTTGTCGAGCCGGACGCGGTACTCGATGAAGTGGCAGCGTTCTGGAATGGAGTGACCGATGCCGTCCAGGTGCGCACACCGAACCCGGCGATGGATCTCATGCTCAATGGATGGCTGCTGTACCAGGCGCTCGGCTGTCGCGTCTGGGCACGCACCGCGTATTACCAGTCCAGTGGTGCATATGGTTTTCGCGATCAGTTGCAGGATGTGATGGCGCTATGCACTGCAAAGCCGGATATCGCACGCGAGCACCTGCTGCGGGCCACCGGCAGGCAATTCCTCGAAGGCGATGTGCAGCATTGGTGGCTGCCGCCAGCGGGGCAGGGGATCCGTACCCGCATCGCGGACGATCGCATCTGGTTGCCGTACGTGGCGCTGCACTACGTCGCAGTGACCGGCGACTCCGGCGTGCTCGATGAGGTTGTGCCATTCCTTGAAGGCGCGCCGCTCAAGGACGGCGAAAACGAAGCGTTCTTCCAGCCGGCGCAATCCAGTCAGCACGGGAGCGTGTACGAACACTGCGCGCGTGCGCTCGACAGCAGCCTGCGACTGGGCGTGCATGGATTGCCGCTGTTCGGAACCGGCGACTGGAACGATGGCATGAACCGCGTCGGGATCGGCGGCAAGGGCGAAAGCGTGTGGCTCGCGTGGTTCCTGCTCGATACCATCACGCGCTTCACGCCAATTGCCGAAGCCCGCAACGATCACGACCGCGTGCTGCGATGGAATGCATGCGCGACGACAGTGAAGACCGCGATCGAGACCGCGGGCTGGGACGGTGCCTGGTACCTGCGCGGTTATTACGACGACGGGACCCCGCTCGGATCGCACGAGAGCGAGGAATGCAGGATCGATGCGATCGCGCAATCCTGGAGCGTGATGTCGGGCATCGCCAACGCCGAACACGCAGCGCAGGCGATGCACGCGGTCGACACCCAACTCGTCGATCGCACCAATGCAATCGCGATGTTGTTCACCCCGCCGTTCGATCGGACCCCACACGATCCGGGATACATCAAGGGCTACCCGCCGGGCATCCGCGAGAATGGCGGGCAATACACGCATGGATCGATCTGGTCGATCTTCGCGTGGGCAGGGCTCGGCGATGGCGACAAGGCCGCTGAACTATTCGACATCCTCAATCCTGTCCGCCATGCAGACAACGCCGACGCGATCGAGCGCTTCAAGGTCGAACCGTACATTTCCTGCGCCGACGTGTATTCGGTCGCGCCCTTGACGGGACGCGGCGGCTGGACCTGGTACAGCGGATCGGCGGGCTGGCTCTATCGCGCGGGCATCGAGGCAATGCTCGGATTCCGTCCGCGCGGCCAACGACTGCTTGTCGATCCGTGCATCCCGAAACAATGGCCAGGCTTCAGCATCGACTACCGCTATCGTTCGTCGTGCTACACCATCGCGGTCGAGAACCCGCACGGCATCAGGCGCGGAGTCGCAAGCGTCGAACTCGACGGGGCGCGTCTGGATCGCGAGGCCGTCAACGGCGGAGCCGCGAACATTCCGCTGGTGGACGATGCAGCCATTCACCACGTGCGCATCGTGATGGGATGACGCGACTGCGATTCCCTCGATCCGCGCCAACTACCTCAGACGACAGCCTCGCCCTGGGCCATCGCCTGCAATCCCTCGGCAACGAAGCGGTGCCATCCACTCGCAGCGCTTGGCCGCCAGATCAAGTGCGTCGTCTCGACGCATTCATAGGGGCAATCGCTGAGCTTCACGCGGACCAGGCCCGGTTCGCGCAATGCGAAGTCGGGAAGATAGGCGAGGGCATGGCCGGAGCGGATCAGCGACATCAGCACCTGCAGGTCCTCGACCCAGTAGCGGATGCGCCGTGGCAACTGGTCGTCGCGCCAGCCATCCGCGCGCGATCCACGTTCGATGCCGCAGAACAGCGAGCGGTTGGGGCATGCGAAGTCGTGCGGCAACACCTGGTCCAGCGTGCTGACCAACCCCTGGCCTTCGATCTTCGATGCGCCGGCCACCACTGGATGGGATTCGGCAGCGGCCAGTTGCATCGTGATCGGCGCCAGGGGCACCGCCTCGAGTCCCGCCGGAAGATTGGCAGCGACGGCCACCCCGGTGACGAATGCGATGTCTGCCTCGCCGCGACCGACGGCGACGATCGCGGCGTCTTCGAACATGGTGGTGAACGCCAGTCGGCTCTCCGGATAGCGCTTCACCAGCAACTGCGTGAGCATCGTTCCGAAGCGCCATTGCAGCACTGCCGGGGCCGCAACGCGGCAGAACAACAGGGTGCGGCTGCCGCGAAACTCAGCTTCAGTCTGCTCGGCCAGGCGAACCATCAACCCGGCGCGATCGCGCAAACGCTCGCCATCGGCGTTCAGGCGCAGCGTCTTGTTGTTGCGGTCGAACAGGTGGGTGTTGAGGGATTGTTCGAGCCGCCGCAGCGCCTTGGAGAGCGCGGACGGGCTCTGGTGCAGTTCGTTGGCAGCGACCCGCAGATTCAGATGCCTGGCAATGACGAGGAACGACTTGAGGTCGGCAATTTCCATAGTTGTTTCCTGAAAGGACACAAGTATGCAGTTTATGTTGCTTTCGATTCTACTTCGAACAACCGACAATTCCATCATTGCGCCAAGCGATCAGGAACTGCGCGGTGCCGTCCATCCCTCCCTCCACGAGACCTTCCAGTGAACCAGGCCCTTCCCGCCAGTCCGACCACCATCAGGAGCAGCGACGACGCTGCAGTCCACGCTGTCGTCCAGCTCGCCTATTGCAACGGCGCCTACAACGCGCTGGACACCGTAGCGATGGCGAGGGGCTTTCACCCGGAGTTCGCGATCATCAGCGCGGGGGAAGACGCGCTTGAGCGCTACACCATTGCCGAATGGATTGCGGCCATCGAAAAGCGCAAGGCGGCTCCAGGTTTCGATATCGCGAGTGCAAAGCGGCAGTGCTACCTGACCTCGGTCGATGTCACCGGCGACGTCGCCAACGTGAAGATGGAAGTGCGCAAGGACGGAACCAGGATCTACACCGACTACCTTTTTCTGCTGCGATTCGCGGATGGCTGGAAGATCGTGTCAAAGATCTACCAGGACCACCAGTAGGACACCGCGATGCGCGCTGACAACCTCATTGCACGCGTATGTGCGGGCCTGATGCTCGCCCTGCTGGCAATTGTTCTTGCTCTGGTAGCGGGTGCCCAGGCAACCGCTGCCACTTCGGTACCAGGTTCGCCCGCAGCAGCATCAACCCAGGGCAAGCCGCCAGCTTCATGGGGGCTGCACGGGATGCTGCTCTTCGGCGGAGCAGACGGATTGTTCGCTTCGCACCTGCCGATGTTCCATGCGCCGCACGATTACCACGTCGTGATTGCACTGCAACTGGCGTCGCCTGCAATCGAATCGGCGATGCGCGCACGGCTTGCCGGTACGCCAGCATTGTGGACGTTGGTTCCCGAGAAGTTCGAACTTGCAAGGCTGGCGCCAGGCGCCGCGAATCCGCTGGTCACGTTCAAGGCCGACATCGTCGAAGGGCACTTCGAGCGCGGCGGCAAGACGATCTACCCGGGCGTCTTCGTTCGCGTGATCCGCACCGAGCGCTATGTCCAACTCGATCCGCATGCGCGCACGGGCGCGACAGCGCACTATCTTCCGATAGGGCAGGGCCGTACGTGGTTCCTCGTCAAGGAAGTCGATGCACGACCCGATTTCGACCATGTCCTGATGCTCACCACAAGCCATGCGCCCGCTGCGGTCGATATACCGGTGCACGGCATTGCGCGGCCTGCGGACAGCGCGATCGAGGCGTTGCTCGCGTCACCTTCGCGACTGGCTGGCACCGTCTACTACGACACCGAAGACCTGCAATGAGCCAGCGCCTGGGCGTCGTGCAACACCATCCAGCCGAGAGTGCCGGCGAGATCGGCGTGTGGGCGGCCCGGCATGGGATCGCGCTGGACATCCACCGTGCCGACCTCGACGACTTGCCGCTCGACGCGATCGATCGCTGCGTGCTGCTCGGCGGTCCGTGCGCGGTCAGCGATGCGCCAGCGTGGCTGTTGCGCGAGAAGCAATGGTTGCGCTCGCAGCTCGCCAGTGGAACCCAGGTCCTGGGCATCTGCCTTGGCTCGCAGTTGCTTGCACAAGCGCATGGGGGAAGCGTTCACGCGCTGGATCAGCCCGAGACCGGATGGACGCAGATCGAGTTTGCCGATGGCAGGCAAATCGCCGCACTGCAATGGCACGAGGATGCCTGGTCGCTGCCACCAGGCGCCGAACTGCTGGCACGCAGCGCCACCTGCGCGCAGCAGATGTTCCGGATCGGCAAGCACATCGGCATCCAGTTCCATCCCGAATGGAACGCCACGCTTGTCGACGCATTGAACGCGCATTTCGGCGACGCATCGCCACTGCCGCGGACACCCGATGCGCAACGACACAGCGCCATCACCGATTGGTTTCACCCGGTCATGGATGCGTGGTGGAACGGTGCGACAGTCGGGTAGCTGTACTGTTGCGTGTATCGCCTGACTGTTTCGCAAAGAAGGGATCACACGCAACCCGCGTCGCTATGGACTGGTCGCTTTTCCGTCCTTCCCAAGACCCTCGACCGGCGCATCGATCAACGCACGCCCCTTGGCTTCTGGACCGACCAGGGCCAACCCTGCCAGCAACACAGCGACCACCGCGATGAACACCGACATCGCAAAGGCGTAGTCGCCGCCGTGCCGCGCTGCGAGCCATGCAAGCAACGGGGCTGTCATCGAGGCAAGCAGGTTGCCGCCCTGGTAGGCGAAACCGGGCAGTGTGCCGCGCACGGCTGCCGGCGAGAGTTCGTTGAGGTGCACCGGCACGATGCCCCACGCGCCCTGGACCATGACCTGCATCAGGAACACGCCGATCGCAAGCGTGATGAACGAACCGCCGTAAGCCCATAGTGGAATCATCGGCAGCGCGATCAGGGCGGCGATCGCGATTGCGCGACGCCGGCCGATGCGCTCGGACCATGCGCCGAACGCAAGACCACCGACGATCGCCCCGAGGTTCAGGATGATCGTGAGCTTGCTCACCGTTGCCGTATCGAAATGCAATTGTTGTTTGAGGAACGTCGGATACAGGTCCTGCGAGCCGTGGCTGAACATGTTGAAGGCCATCATCAACACCACCAGGTACGCGAAAAGCTTCCAGCGCCCGCGCATCGTTTCGAGGAATCCTGGTTGTACGGTGCGTTCGGCGCGCGCACTTTCGAACGCCGGCGATTCGGGCACGACGCGCCGCACATAGAGCACCAGGAACGCCGGGAGGATGCCGAGCGCGAACATGCCGCGCCAGCCGATGTGATCGAACAGCAGCCAGTACGCAACCGCACCCAGCAGATACCCGGTGGCATAGCCTTCCTGGAGGATCCCGGAAACCAGGCCGCGCGCCTTGACCGGAATCGATTCCATCGCAAGCGACGCGCCGATGCCCCATTCGCCACCCATCGCGATGCCGAACAGTGCGCGCACCACCAGCAGCACCGTCAGCGACGGCGCCAACGCCGAAGCCGCCTCGAGCACGGCGAACAGGATGATGTCGATCATAAGGATCGGGCGCCGTCCATAGCGGTCCGCCAACCTTCCGAAGATGAAGGCACCGATCGGGCGCATCGCCAGCGTCAGCATCAATGAGAACGTCACCGCCTTGACGTCGACCTTGAAGTCGTGCGCGATTTCCGGAATCACGAACACCAGCAGGAAGTAGTCGAACGCATCAAGCGTCCAGCCAAGAAAGCTGGCAAACACCACGTGACGCTGGGGACGATCGAGCTCGCGCAAAACCGACAGGAATGAAATGGCGATCTCCTCTTGCAGGTGGCGGCACGGACCTGCACTTTTGTCGACGTTTTGTACCGCGACCGGGGGCCGTGCTGCAATCGCTCATGCCAGGTGGGCGGGCTGGAACCTAGCGACTGCAGCCGAATCCCGGCGTTTCGAGCAGCGCGTGCCGACGTGCCGAGATGCCGTCCTGGGTCGTCCATGGGCCGAATTCATTCGGCGCGATGGCTCGTTCCCTGTTCACGGGGCAGCCAGAAATCGGGCACAAAGACGACATCGCGTTCAGGAGTGCATTGGCATATTCCGTAAAACCGTACGCGCCACCCTGGCCGACGGTGCAACCGGGACGACACGAATGGACTCGCAAAAGCAAAAGCAGGACGTGCTAAGCAAGGTGCCAGCGGTCACGCTGGGTTTCTGGATCATCAAGATCCTGGCGACCACGCTGGGCGAGACCGGCGGCGATGCCGTGTCGATGTCGATGAATCTTGGGTATCTGGTCGGCACCGCAATCTTTGCCGCGATCTTCCTTCTCGCGGTGTTGATCCAGGTCAAGGTGAAATTCTTCCATCCCTTCATTTACTGGACGACGATCGTCGCGACAACGACGGTGGGCACCACCATGGCCGACTATGTGGATCGCTCACTCGGCATCGGCTATCCAGGCGGGAGCGCAATTTTGCTCGCACTCGTGATGGCCTCGCTCTTCGTCTGGTACCGCACGCTCGGGACGGTGGCCGTCGATACGGTGAGCTCGCCGAAGTCCGAAGCGTTCTACTGGATCACGATCATGTTTTCGCAAACCCTCGGCACTGCACTCGGCGATTGGACAGCCGACACCGCAGGCCTTGGCTATACGGGCGGCGCAGCCGTGTTTGGCGCGATGCTCGCTGTCGTTGCGGCAATGTATTTCTTCACGAAAATCCCGCGTACGGGTTTGTTCTGGGCGGCGTTTATCCTGACCAGACCACTTGGCGCTGTCGTGGGCGATTTCCTCGACAAGCCCGTGAGCAAGGGTGGCCTTGAAATGAGTCGTTACTCGGCGTCGGCGGCACTGCTCGTGTTGATCGTCGGGTGCGTGCTGATTTTTTCGCACCGGGCGGCAAGCAGGCAATCAAGTGCTTCCATTCAATCGCTGCCCGTTTCATGACGATGTCGCATGCCGGGAGTTGCGAGGACGCGTGATGAACACGAGGATCCACGGATGAACAGGCCATCCGGCAAGCGCGCAGGAATTCACTTGCAACTTGCTTTCGCTGTCGCGGCCTTCGGCGTCATCGCGGGTCTGCCGCCGGCATCGGCGGTCGGACGTCCCGCACAACCTCCAGTAGCTGCAGGTCTCTCCGAAAAAACGACGTTCAACTTCGCCAACATCCCGGTGCGCTCTGCACTGCAGTTCATCGCGGAGGAAGGGCACTTCAACCTGGTCGTCTCGGATGCAGTCACGGGCACTGTCAGCCTGCACCTCGTCGGCGTCACGTGGGAACAGGCTCTCGACGTCGTACTGCGGCTCAAGGGCCTGCGCCAGAGCGTCGACGGCAACACCCGCACGATCTCCAGGGCGACTCGATCCAACGACGGCTGATCGTGACTGTGTTACCGCCTGCCGTGCGTTAGCCAGCAAGCCATTCGCGTAGCGGAAGCAGTGCTGTATGGGGCGGGCAGGGTGGTTCGCGTTGGCCCTGGATTCACCCAATAACGCCGCGTCGCCGGAGTTCGAAGTAGCAGCGCAGGCATGCGCGGACTCGACCATGGCGTTGTGCACACCATCGAACGCCTCTTCGAACAGGTGCATGTGCAACTGCGTGAGCGAGGGCCATTTGTACCCGCGTGAGCCGGGGAGGCGACAGTAGTCGGTGGACAATTCCATGGTGCAGTGCCGCTGCCTTGATTCAGCGGAGTTCGCGAAGCCGGCGCGCAGGAATTCCGCTCCCAGGATCTTTTCGTCGAACTTGATGTTGTGCGCGACCAGCGTCGTCGCCTGGGCGATGCAGGCTTCGATTTCTGCGAGGACGCCCAGCAACGCGACGCCGTCGCGCATCGCCAACTCGGTCGAGATTCCATGGATCCTAGAAGCGCTATCGGGAATCGAGAAGCCGTCCGGCTTGACGGTGTATTCGACACTTGCGACTTCGTTGCCACGGTCATCGGTGACGATCCATGCGATCTGCACGAGGGGGTTACCTCGGTTTTCGTGCAAATCGTGGCGACCTAGCGCCGATGCCCTGATTTTCCCCACTCAATCGCGATTGTCCGGGCCGGCTTTGCAGGCGTAATCTGGCCTCGGAGTGGAATCGGGGATCGTGGATGGGCAGCTATCAGAGCCGATACATCGGGGTGGATCGGTTGCCTCGCATCCTGCCGGATTGTGACCTGGATCTGTACTTCAGGCTGCCTGCCGATTCCGTGCTGGCGATCAAGGCCCGATTCGCCGCTGACCGCTTGCCCAACGTCGAAAGTCGCATGGTCGCGGTGGCTGCACAGGTGGTTTTTGTCCTCGCCACAGGCCGCATGCTCGATCGCGTGGAGCTGTTGCCCAAGTCGCTGCTGCGAAATCTGGGTATCGCGTTGGGGGTGAGCGCCCCCGCCATCGCGTCGCTTCGTTCGATCTACAAGCGTAGAGAAACAGCCTTCGAGCACCAGAAATGGGCTCGCGATCATCTCGGGATCCAGCCAGCATCAAAGTCCACGTCGGCCGAACTGGCTAGCGTGCTTTCCGCTCAGGCCGGTGCCGTTGCCACGGTCGACGAGTTGGTCACGGCCGGCATGCATTGGCTGTTTGACCAGAAGATTCTCATTTCCTCGGAACGCGTCATACGCGATTTGGCCCGCGAAGCGTTCGCGACTGTGGAAGGCGACATCCTGAAGGCCATCAAGGCAGCCGTTCCCGCCGAGCGACGCAAAGCGTGCATCAAGGCGTTGTTCGAGGTCCGCCAGCCAGGGGGCGGCACTGTCCTGGAGTGGCTGCGTACGCCGCCGCGAAAACATAGCCCTTCCACGCTTGCCGAGACGTCGAAGAAGATCGAATACCTCAAGGGCATCGGCGCTGCAACTTGGAATCTCAACAAGGTGACCTTGGAGCGGCAGAAGATCTACGCGCGGGCGATTGCAGGTCGTCCACCCTCGGATTCGAAGCGCCTCAAGGAGGACACACAGGTCCTCGAAGCGATCTGCTTTCTCCGAACCATGCTGCTGGAACTGACGGACAGCTACCTCCATCAGGTTGCGCGTCGGGTTTCGGACTTGACCCGTCGCGCGAACGACAAGACGCTGTCGCGCCAGGGCGTCGGTGCGGCGTCCTACCGAAAGGGCCTCGGGGATATCAAGCAGATCCTCGAAGACAAGGGCCGGACATCTGATCAAAGGTGCGAGGCCATCTCCAACGTCATCGGTACTCTCGGCGATTTCTCGCCGGTCTCGCACGCTTCGGTTGTCCGCGCTGCGCTCACCGACGATGCGGTACGTGTTCGATCGCTGCTGTCGTTGGTCTCCACGATCGAATTCAAAGGCCTACCTGACGCAACGGCGCTCAAGCAACTGGAAATCCTTCGCGCGCTGCACGCGTCGGGAGCCACCGAATTGCCTAGCGATACGGAAGTAACAGTCGACAAGGTATGGCGTGGCATGGTCGACGGGGACGACCGCAAGAAGGCGATGCGTGCGCTTGAGGCTTCCACGGCACTCGCATTGCGTGCCGGCCTTCGACGTGGATCCATCTGGGTTGACCACAGCCTGACGTTCCGCGAGCGGGACCAAATGCTGATTCCGCCGGATGAATGGAAGCGGACGAAGACCAAGTACATCCGAGCATTGAAGCTGCCCGCAAAACCGGACAAATTCCTGGCCTCTCTCGAAAAAGTCATCGCCACCGGGCTCACAGTGCTCGCCGAGGCTGCGGAAGCCGGTGAAGTGACCTTGGATGCCAACGGCACGATCCACCTGCCGGCCACGGAGGCGCAACCGGAGGACATCGAGCCCAAGCGAGCGCTCGATCATATGTTCGCGCTGATCGGCGATGTGCAGTTTCCGGACCTGATCCTCGAGATGGATTCGTTGACCAACTTCAGCGAGATTCTTCTTGGGCGCCGCGCTACCAGCGAGCACGAACTGGTGGCGCTCTATGCGGCCTTGATTGGCTGACTCCCGCGCAGCTTGCACCTACCCATTCGGCTACTCCCACGCCAGCCTAACGAAATTCGCGGTCAAGTCTTGCAATCACACAATGCGCGGCGGATCTGTGAACTCAAGACCTCATCCCCGAGTTGCTCACCCTGACTTCCCCAGACCTTCCCACGAACTGATCAACGAACACTGGAGAATGTATGGCTGCTGCTTCTGATCTTGAAGCGTTGTTCGCTCCGCACCGCGTTCCAAAGGCACTTTCAGACCTTGCGCGATTCGAAGAGAAAATCGGCACGATCTGGTACGCGGATGGGTTCGAAATCAGTCCAGGCACTGGCCGGTCCGGGATTAGCACATGGTCCCCCGATCATGGATTTCTCGACGCCTTGTTTCCTTTCGCGATGGCTAACGGCTCGGGTTCAATCTACGCCCTGTGGAACGCGGGCAGCTCGGCTGACGTCGACGAGTGGCCGGTGATCGTGTTCGGCGATGAGGGCGGAGTCTGGGTTGTCGCCAGGAACCTCACCGATCTTCTCGCTCTGCTTACCTTCGATGCAGAGCCGATGATCGATCATGACGGTGTCGAATTTTATCGCGACGACAAGACGCACGCGTTCAGTGAAGGACACGAAGATTTCATCCAATGGCTGCGCGAGACCTTTGGAATCGCGCCGATCGACAACGCGGACGCGCAAATTCAGGCAGCGCAAACCCTGTTGCAAGCACAATTCGATCGATGGAAGGCGAAATTTGTTCCAGCGTGAATGCTGGTGATCGCGACTCGAATGTCTGCCCCTGCTAAGGCGAATACGGAGCCCCGTTTCCGTAGCCGGATGACGGCGCCACATGCGCTCGGCGCGATCACCTTCGGACGAAGCTTTTATTTAACAGAAATGCCATCCCGAAATCCTTCGACAGGCCCAAGACGGCTACGTGAGGAATCTCGAAATAGTATTCCTTGTTTGCCGCAGTAAGGGAGCTCGAAGTGAAGTAGAGCGAAGCAACTTCGAGATCCTTCGCTGCGCTCTGGATGACAGAAGTTAGGTCGCGCCGTCATAAGCTGCTTTCTCCAGTGTGGCGGCTGCATTCTGCCGCACGGCCGAGCAGCAGGTCGCGCTCGCGGGTGTTGCGGGTCAGGGCCGCAGCACATTCGAACTCGGTACGCGCTTCGTCGTAGCGCCCCAGCTTGTAAAGCAGGTCAGCACGCACGCTAGGCAGAAGATGGTAACGCGCGAGTGACGGCTCGGATGCGAGAGCGTCCACAAGTGCGAGTCCTGCAGCGGGCCCTTCGGCCATAGAGACGGCCACGGCGCGGTTGAGCGCGATGACGGGGGAGGGGATGCGCTCGGCGAGCTCGGTATAGAGGCTGACGATGCGTGGCCAGTCGGTTTCCGATGGCGTGGGCGCGGGCGTGGCAGGCGGCGATCTCGGCCTGGATCAGATACGGGCCGCGTTCGGCGTTGATCTTGTGGGCGCGTTCGATGGCGGCGAGTCCGCGACGGATCAGGAGGTGATCCCATTGGGTGCGGTTTTGATCGAACAGCAGGACCGGTTCGCCGGTGGCGGTGACGCGGGCGCGGGTGCGGGAGGCCTGGATTTCCATGAGGGCCACCAGGCCGTGGACTTCGGGTTCGGTCGGCGCGAGTTCGGCGAGGATGCGGCCGAGGCGCAGCGCGTCTTCGCACAGGGCGGGGCGCATGAGGTCGTCGCCGGCGGTGGCGGAATAGCCCTCGTTGAAGATGAGGTAGATGACTTCGAGGACTGAACCCAGGCGGGCGGCAAGCTCCGGGCCGCTGGGGACCTCGAAGGGGATGTGCCCATCTGCGAGGGTGCGTTTGGCGCGGACGATGCGCTGGGCGATGGTGGGTTCGGGGGTGAGGAAGGCGCGGGCGATTTCGTCGGTGGTCAGGCCGCCGAGCACACGCAGGGTGAGGGCTGCGCGGGACTCGGTGGACAGGATCGGATGGCAGGCGATGAAGACCAGGCGCAGGAGGTCGTCGCTGATCGCATTGCCGAGCGTGGCTTCGACGTCGGGCGAGGTGTGTTCGAGGGCTTCGAGTTCGCGGGCGAGCTCTGCGTGTTTGCGCTGGGCGACGGCGTTGTGGCGGAAGAGATCGATGGCGCGGCGCTTGGCGGTTGCGGTGAGCCAGGCCGCGGGATTGTCGGGCACGCCCGATTGCGGCCACTGTTCGAGTGCGGCGACGAGTGCTTCCTGCGCGAGATCTTCAGCCAGGTCCAGGTCGCGGGTGAGGCGGGTGAGGCCGGCGATGACGCGCGCGGATTCGACGCGCCATACGGCTTCGATGGTGCGATGGAAGACCTGGTGTGAATCGCTAGCGGCCACTGCCACCGATCACACCAGCTTCAATCCATGCATGCAAGGCTATTTGAACCTCTGAACAAGTTCAGAGGTTCGTGGGGTGCATGGATGTACCGCCGCGAACAACGACGCAAGTCGTTGATTCGCGAGCATCGAGTCCAGACATGCGCCGGACTCGGTGCGTCTGATCAAGTCCAGGATGAACTTGTTCAGACCATCCCTATTTGTTCGCGGTCTGGTTTGGCAGCTCGGCGCGTTTGGTGACCTTGTGCTGGATCTGCTCCGCGGACAGCACGGGCGCGAAGTCTTCCATCTCGAAGACCTGGCGGATTTCGATTTCGGATTCGCCAGCGTGCGGGTTGGGGCAACGCTTGACCCACGCGATGGCCTCTTCGAGCGACTTGACCTGCCAGAGCCAGAAGCCGGCGATGAGCTCCTTGGACTCGGTGAAGGGACCGTCGACGACGCTGCGCGACTTGCCGGAGAACTTGACGCGTGCGCCCTTGGCACTGGGATGCAGGCCATCCATGGCGAGCAGGATGCCAGCGTTCATGAGCTCTTCGTTGTACTTGCCCATCTCGAGCAGCATCTGCGCATCGGGGAGGGCGCCTTCTTTTTCGGACTGCGGGGTTGCCTTGACGATGACCATGAAGCGCATGGCGAAATCTCCGTTGGGTTGAGCGATTGTCGGATGGCTTGTTATCGGGTTCAATTCTGCTGGCTACCCGCTGGACCCGGATTGAGGGCGCAGTGGGACCGCTGCTGCCAGCTCTCGAACTTGCTCCTTACTCATGCGTCGAACGGGATGTGGCTAAATCGACATGGGGCTAGAAATTAATTGAGTGAGCCTGTTGATAACCCGTTCGTGGTGAGCCTGTCGATTTTCCGTTCGTGGTGAGCCTGTCGAACCATGAACCGAATTTGCCGCAACCTTTCAGTCACTTGAAAAGCTGCCTGACAGACAGATGGCGAACGTCGGCGCCAATCAGGTCTTCCTCAACCATTTCTCGGGAAGACGAAGAATTGTCTGCTTTTGCGCCGTGGACCGTCCCCTCATTCGCACCATAACTCAGCGTGTTTCAACGTCGGCTTGCTGCACCGCTTCCCGTCGCGGACAGATGAGGGCGTGGGCAACGGCTCGCCGGGTTTCCATAGCCCCAGCCTTCTCTCGATCGTGGGCATCTCTGAGTCGATCACCGCCAGCGGGTTGCCATCGGCGTAGCGGGTGGCACTGAGATAGCGCAGAACCTGGCGATAGTCTCCTGTTTGTGTCAGTGTTTCGACCACGATCCAATAACCGTAGGGAAGGTGTTCCTGCGGTTCGGCGGTGATCACGCTCCCGCGGAGCGGGCCATCGTCTATAAAACGGATTTCCTGATTGTTGTTGTGACCGGTGCTCTTGTTGTAGAGCCGGCGGAATGCATCGCGGCCGGAGTCGTAGGCGAGCAACTGGGTGGCGACGACCTTGTCCCCATCTGCGGAGTACATGCTTCCAGTGACCAGCAGAAGAAACGGCGCAGCCCTCGGCCCCCGTGGGTAGACCACTTTGGCGGTGAGCAGATAGTGCGGTTCCCATCCAACGGCACCGTCGGGCGTCGCAGTCCGAAGCACAGGAGTGACCGCATCGGACAGGCACCGCCCCCCAGGACCTTTTTGCAGGCACAGGGTGAGGGCGCCAGGCGCATCGTTGTCGGCGTAGTCCTTGACCGGCGCCCCCTCGGTGACGACCAGGAGCCACGGCGAACTCGCGCGAAATGCTTTCTGCAGGTCGAGCTGGGTGCCTTGCGGAGTTGGATGGTCAGTCGACGATACGGCCGGACTCTGTGCGATCGCGGCAGTGCTCACCAGACCGACCACCAGTGCTATCTCGAGAGTGATCCGATCGCGCATCGCCGTCCTGTCAATGACATGTGGTTGGCATGGTAGACCCGCAAAGGGCAACCCTTGAGCCTTTCTTTGTCGAGGCGGCACGATCAACTGCGTCTGCGTGCGCTGGTCGGTGGCGTTCGACGGTGCTGGTCGCAGGGTTCAGGCTCTGACGATGACCAGAACATCCAACTTATGATCGAAGGCGCCGGCGCTGTCGGTGAATCCGCTACGGCATGAACCGAAGGTGCCGTCGCGCCACCGTTGTCCGCATCGTCAGCAATGGTTCTTGCGCTCGGCGCTTTCCATGCGTGATCTGCCATTGGGTGGGCGGCTCCGTGCGATGGCTGGATCGAGCGGTCAGCCAGCTTTCCTGAGCGGTCAGGTCAGACGGCGTCTGCGCGCTTCGGTCAGGCGCTGTGGGCGCTGCCAAGACAAGTGCGGGGTGGTTGCGGCCATACTTGCCAGGAAACTATATGCATATAAACATAATACACATTATGCGTAATAGAGGGCGCTCGATCAGGAAGCGGATCGAGTCCACTTCATCAGTAGCACCACGCATTGACCGCGCCTCACAACCATCGAATGCGCCACTGGCCTATCGCGCTTTTCACAGACCAGTCGATACCCGAACAATCGCGACTGCGCGCTACATTCGTTTCAGGGCGCCACGGTTATCCGGCTGCGCGATACGTAGCGTGTGCCCAGCAGGATGTCCCACAGCGGCGTCGTTACCCCGAAGTTGCGGTCAGGATGGTGGTGATGGATGTGGTGGCTGGCAGCCCAGCGCCGCACCAAGGGATGGCGGAAGCGCTTGATGTGCATGGCGAAATGGCTCAGCCCGTAGGTCGCGTAGCCAATTCCCACGGCGCCAGCGAGTAATAGCGCATAGCTGCCAGGCATGGCCAGCGCGAAGATGCCCGCGAGGATGAGCAGGATCGACGGAGGCAGGAAAAACGGCAGCGAGTCGTCGCCGAGGGGATCCTGGTGGTGCTTGAGATGGCCCTGCTCCATGACCTTCAACGAACGCGTTCCATGGAACAGCCAGCGGTGGAAGCAGTACTCGACCAGACTGAAAAGCAGCAGGCCGGCCCCGAAGGTCAGCAGCGCTGGTAGCGCACGCACGTTTTCGTGCCAGAAACCAGCAACTGTCAAGGCCAGGGCCATGGCAACGTCGACGACCAAGCTGGCCCGGCTGTTGACCCGTGTCGCCGACATGCGCCCTATAGCGTTGAGTGGCGCGTCAAACACCCTCATGGTTCAGGGCGCTCTTGAGGTTGCCTTGCCAGCGGCGTTGGGGATGGCGTCATGGGTGGTTTCCTGCCTGCATATGCCGACGATCATATCCTGCCTTTCGGCGATCTTAAGCAGGCTTTCGTTAATCCGGCATCCAAATGCATGGTCGGCGGCGGCACGGGCCTGGGCTGGGTCGCATTGGAACCGGGTGAATTGAGCGTGAAGGGCGACCCGACCCGGCCAGTCGGTCGCACTTTGCAGCCAATCACGGCCGGGTGCCAGTGACAGAAGTCTGGCTCCGGGGGCCAACCAGCGCGGATTCTGCGGACGCCGCCAAGGGATCAACCACCTGGCGAACCTTGCTGCCGAGCCGGGCGCCTTCGGTCAACAGGCCAGGCCAGCGTTGCAGCAATGGCAGCAATGGACGCGACAGACGCGGACGCATGGCGAGTTGCGCGAGCACCGCTGCGAGACGGATGCGCGGCAGGAAAGCGCGCTTCCAGTCCTCGGCATAGTCGCGGCCGATCTGCGCGATCGCCGACGATGAAAATCCATCGCCGCGCAGTTCGTCCCCACGGGTGACGAGTTGCTCGCATAACAGCCAGGCGGACTGGATCGCCATGCTCATGCCTTCGCCAAGGATCGGGTGTGCTTCGCCAGCGACGTTGCCGATTGCAAAGCTTCCCTCGCCTGGCGACGGTGCGCGAATGCCTGGGCGGATGGGGCCGACACTGAGCCAGGGTGCTTCGAGTTCGGCACCCTCCAGCACGTCGCGAACACCCACGCAATGTGCCTCGACATGCGCGAGGGCAGCCTGTGCGGCCTTACGCGCCGGATGACGGTCGCGACTCGCGCGCAATGCGTCGCGCCGGATGCAGAATGCAAGCGTCGTGCGGCCATGGTCGCCGAGCACGATGCCGCCATAACCGTCAGGAAACGCCAGCACCGGCAACACACCTGGTGCGAGGTTGGCGTTGCGATAATTGGCCTTGAAGGCAAACAGGTCGGATGCGTCATGGGGGCGGTGTCTTTCGATCACCGATGGATTCGGTTCCCACGATCCGTGCGCGGCGATCAGCACAGGAGCATTCAACGCCAGTGCACTGTTGTCGGCGTCCACGGTGTGGCAGACATGCCGTGCGCCATCGCGCGCAATACGCTTGACCGTACATGGTTGCAGCACGGTCGCTCCGACTTCGGCCGCACGCTCGAGCAGCAACGTATCGAGGTGTTCGCGACCGAGTGCCCTGCCCCATGGATGCACCGCATCGAAGGACGGCAGCGGGGCCTGCACTTTCGCATGGCCCACGTAAAGCGCCACGTTCTGCAGTTCCGGCCCTGCGATTGCATCGAACGCAGTACCGACACCGAGCGCATGCAGCAACGGCAGGTTGGTGGCCGCGATGCATTCGCCACATACCTTGCGCCGCGGAAAAGCCTGTTTCTCCACCAGCGCGACCGACCATCCCGCCTGCGCCAGCAGGATTGCCGCGGTCGAACCGGCCGGGCCGGCTCCGACAATGATCGCGTCGTAATCATTCATGGACTTGCGGTCCTTCGCAACGCCATGAAGCGATGGCAGAACAGGCCCGACCGGCCTTCGTGCAAATCCCAGGCATCGGAGCGCGGCCACAGGTTCGACAATTCGTTGCCGCTGAATCCGGCGCGGACGCTGATGACCGCGTCGTTGCGCGTGACCGCATTGCAGCCGATCGCACCGAGCAGATGGCTGCCAGTCAATGCGATACGCGAACGCCGCGGCTCACAACAGATAAACGCGCGTGCGCGCGACGCGATTCCGGCAAGCAAAGCCGCCAGGCGGAGACCATCGAAGTGATGCACGAACAGGTTCGCCACAATGATCGGCGGATCCGCAAAATCGGCCTGGTCGAGCCAATCGAAAACGTCCGCCCCGATGATCTGCACGTCCCAGCCAATGGCGTTGAACCCTGTGAGCGTGTCCGCGCGCACGACGGGCTGCATGTCGAGCAGCCCGATCTGCACCCTGGGCCATCTCTTCGCACGCTGGCGCGCCATGCGCAACATCAGCGAACCATCGCCAGCGCCAAGTTCGACGATGCGCACGCAAGGCGAAGCGGCGATCGCGGTTTCGAGTGCATCGCCGAGGATGCCGAGTGTTCCCATCAGGCGATTGATGCGGCGGAGGTCGTTGCGCGATCGCACCGCGCGTGGATCGTCCGCCGGCAAGGTGTCCAGCAGCTCCGGTTCCACGCGGCGCTGCATGTTCATGCCGCGGACTTCCGCAGGACGTGGATGGACGCAGAAATGCAGCCAGCGATCATGCGACCTCCAGCAGCGCTCCATGGCTGCTGAATCCGGCACCGAAGGAGGCGAGCCACCAGCGTCCGCCGGCGGCGTTGTCTGCCAACGCGGCCTGCAGCGCGAAGAATACGAACGCACTGCTCAGGTTGCCGTATTCGCGCAGCATGGCGGCGCTGTACCGCAGGTCATGTTCGGTGAGCCCAATTCTTTCGCGCAATTCCAGCATCACGTCGCGGCCGCCAGCGTGCCAGATCCACTCGCTGATGTCGGACTTCTGCAGTCCCTGTTCGGTGAGCACGGTGCCGAGCACGCGCTGGGCATACCTGGCGGCAAGCTTCGGCACGGCGCGCGTGAGGATGTTGCGCAACAGCCCACTACGGGTTTCAAAACGCAGCGCGTCACGTTCGGACGGATCGACCAGCGATGATGTCGCCTTCCATTCCACGCGACGCCTTCCTGGCCTGGGTTGCGTGGACAACACCGCCGCGCCTGCGCCGTCGCCGAACAGGCAGGCGCTGATCAGGACGCCGGGGTCGTTGTCGAGGTACATGGCCGCGCTGCTCACTTCAACGCAAACCGACAGCACGTTCGCGCAGCTTCCGGATTTCAGCAACGCGTTGGCCATGCGCCAGTTCGGCAGCGCTGCGCCGCATCCCTGCCCTACCAGGTCCAGCGCCTGTACGTTTGCGCGCAGGTCGAGTTCCTCGACGACATAGCTGCTCAATCCGGGACACAGGTATCCGGTGCATGTGCTCACGATCACCGCGTCGATTTCATTCGGGTGCAGGCCGGACTCGGCGAGCGCCTTTTCGGCAGCGGATGTTGCAAGCAATGGGGCATGCGCGGTGAAGCGCGCGTGGCACGTATCCGGATCGATGGCGAATACTTCTTGCAGCGAGTCGACCGCAAGGCACCGCGTTTCGATGCCGTTGTCGCGCTGCAGGACCATCTCGGCAATCATGCGCGCGCGGCGGTCGAGTCGCTCGAACCACGGTGACGCCTGCAGTGCATCCCAGCACTCGGCTTTTGTGTAGCGCTTTTCCGGAGTCGCGGTGCCGAGGCCAATCAAATCCATGAAATTCCTCGTTCGAAGACGTTCGGCATGGTGCCAAGCCGTAAAGCGGGGCGCATCAACTGTCGACGGCCGAGAGAATCCAACGTACCTGCAGGGCAGCACATCCACTTACTCTACATGGCGAGGTCATTAAGCCAGCGTGTTCGAGAGCCCGAACACACACCACAGGCTGAACGCGGAAGCTTGAGCTCCAAGTCACTGAGCAAGGACATCGACACGCTCAGCCGAACAGATCAGGACGCAACGCGCTAGCTGTCCGCGCTCCGGTCCAAACCAGCGCAAGTCCTCCAGCGAGGGTCAACGCAAGGTATAGCAGCATCAGGTCGGCGCGATTGGAGCGTGTGTAAAGCAGGCATTCGACCATCAATGCGGAATAAGTCGTCAGGCCGCCCAGCAGGCCCACCATCAGGAAGGCGCGCAGATACGGGGCGGATGGCCCGCGACCTTCCAGCCAGATCGCAAGGAATCCTGCGGCGAACGAGCCGACAAGATTTACCGTGAAAGTTCCCCACGGGAACCCCTGCCCGACGTGTCTGAGCATCATCCCTCCGATCCAAAAGCGCAGTGCTGCGCCGAGTGCGCCACCGGAGGCCACGAGCCCGAGTTGATACCACCAGATACTCATCGAAGCACGCTGCGACTGGCGTACAGCGAAATGATGGGCGGCATGCGGGTCTCCCTTTGCTGGACGACCGGCATGCACCTACCGCCCCGGTCGGGGTTGGGCAGGCATCATCAGCCAGGATGGCGGTTCGCGGAGGATGCCATCTCCGTTGGCGCATGCTACCGCACAGTCATTCGTCCTTGCGAGCGTTGCGTCGGGCAAGTCGTAGCGCGTCGAGCTTTTCCCTCAGCTTGATCTCCATGCCGCGCTCGACCGGCACGTAGTAGATGCGCTCGCCAAGCGCATCTGGAAAACCAGTCTGGCCCAGCGCGACTCCGCCTTCGGAATCGTGGTCGTACTGATAGCCTTTCGAATAGCCGAGTTGCTTCATGAATTTCGTTGGCGCATTGCGCAGGTGCATTGGCACCTCGGCGGTTCCATGTTCGCGCACGTCATGCTGCGCTGCGCCGAATGCGACGTAGGCAGCGTTCGATTTCGCCGTGCTCGCAAGGTAGATCACGACCTGCGCAAGCGCGAGATCGCCTTCGGGACTGCCAAGTCGGTCGAATGCATCCCAGGCCTCGATCGCCATCTGCAACGCGCGCGGATCCGCAAGACCGACATCCTCGACCGCCATGCGCGTGAGCCTGCGTGCGAGGTAGATCGGGTCGCAGCCGCCGTCGAGCATGCGTGCGAACCAGTACAGCGCGGCATCTGGATTGGAGCTGCGCACGGACTTGTGCAGCGCCGAGATCTGGTCATAGAACTGCTCGCCGCCCTTGTCGAAACGGCGCGTTCGGTCGGCGAGAACCTGTTCGAGCTTGGCATACGTGATTGCACCGTGTTCACCGGCAAGTTCGGCCGCGATCTCCAGCAACGTCAATCCACGCCTTACGTCGCCGTCGGCGGCGCGTGCGATGAGTTGCAACTGCGCATCGGCGACGACCAGGCCGCGACCACCAAGACCGTGTTCCACATCGTCCAGCGCGCGCTGCAGCGCCTCGACGATGTCATCGACCGACAATCCGTCCATCACATGCACGCGACAGCGCGAAAGCAATGCGGAGTTCAATTCGAACGATGGGTTCTCGGTCGTCGCGCCCACAAACAGGATCAAGCCGCGCTCGATGTGCGGGAGAAATGCATCCTGCTGCGCCTTGTTGAATCGGTGTTTTGTACCGGAGCCCGAAAGGTCGGAAGAGTTGTCAAGCACCCTTCCACTTTCCGTTTCCCATCTCCAATCTCGTCACTGAAGGCAACGCGCTGCGGCGAACTCGGCTGACCTGCTGCTGGCGCTTGCCGGCGCGCTGGCTTCAAAGCCTCCCCAATGAGTGTATCGAGCCCAGCCCTTTGCGCAACGATGCTGCAGGCGTAGTCTCTGCGGGGGACAGTAGGCAGTGGTTGGGCACGGCGTTTGGGGGCTGCAATTCGCGTATGGGGAAGACAATGGCAATCGATACTATGCTGCGCGACTACGACTACACCGTGCAAGCATGGGCGGGGGAGACGCCGGTCTTGCACGTCGCGCCCCACTAGAGAAGGCTATCGGCACACTGCTTTTCGAAAACGCCTGGGCGAGTTTCCCGTATGAACACCGTCGGAGTGGATCTTCGGGACCGAACAACCATGCGGCCCCTTGATGCTGCCCAGCAACGCTCACTGACATTGATCAGGTCTCCCCAGCTCGTTCGTCGAGGCTCCTGAGATGTGCAAGCTTCTCGGCAATCTTTGACTCAAGGCCCCGAAGCACCGGGCGATACCATCGGGGCTCTGGAATGCCTTCGGGAAGATATGTTTCACCCGCCGCGTAGGCTTCCGCCTCGTCATGTGCGTAGCGATATGCCTTTCCGTGCCCTAGCTCCTTCATGAGCTTCGTCGGAGCATTGCGAAGGTGCACAGGAACATCGCGCGACTTGTCTTTTGAGACAAACGCCATGGCCTGGTTGTACGCGGAATATCCAGCATTGCTCTTTGGAGCCACCGCCAAATAGATTACCGCTTGCGCCAACGCAAGTTCCCCCTCAGGGGACCCCAGGCGCTCATAGGTTGATGCGGCGTCATTGGCAATCTGAAAAGCCCTCGGATCAGCCAGACCAATGTCCTCCCAAGCCATCCGAATGATTCGCCGCGAGAGATACTTGGCGTCGGCGCCGCCATCGAGCATGCGACATAACCAATAGAGTGCTGCGTCTGGATTGGAGCCCCTTACTGACTTGTGCAAGGCCGATATCTGATCGTAAAAGTTGTCACCGCCCTTGTCGAATCGACGCGAGTTGAGACTAAGGGCGTTCTCCAGAAACTTCGAGTCGATCGATCGAATTCCCGAGGTCTGAGCCGCCGTCTCGGTCTGTTCCAATAGGTTCAACAAGCGACGCGCATCCCCGTCGGCGTACCCAACCAATGTATCGATTGCCGCATCGCTGAACTCAAGATTGGTCAACACGCGCTCATTGGCTCTCTTAGTCAACAAGCGTAAATCGTCGTCCGACAGCGATTTCAGCACATACACTTGAGCGCGCGACAGCAAAGCAGAATTCACTTCAAACGACGGGTTCTCGGTTGTGGCGCCGATGAAGACAACCAGTCCGGATTCAACGAAAGGAAGCAAGCCGTCTTGTTGACTCTTGTTGAACCTATGGATTTCGTCGATGAAGAGTATTGTCTTCTTGCCCAGCGCAAGATTCTGCTCAGCGTCTTCCATTGAGGCCCGTATATCCTTCACGCCTGACAACACCGCCGAAAGTGCAATGAACTCGTATCCAAAGGCACTTGCAGTCAGACGCGCAAGGGTGGTTTTTCCAACGCCTGGTGGCCCCCAAAGAATCATGGAATGGGGCTTGCCCGATTCAAAAGCGAGTCGGAGAGGCTTCCCGGAACCGATCAGGTGTGCCTGCCCAACGACATCATCAAGGCTGGTCGGCCGCAGCGCATCGGCAAGCGGCGCGGCGGGAACAGACTTGAACAAATCAGCCACTGATGCTCTCCAATTTCATGATCAAAGTCCAAGTGTCGACTGCGTTCGCGAACACCGAGCTCAGTCTATACAAACGTCTCTGTGTTCACTGCGGCACGTCAGGTTCAAGGATCATATCCAGTGTCGACGGGATTTTTCCACAATGTTTCGGCGCGATATCCGTGTCATCGAAACACTTCCACCGATGACCAGGCGTCGCTACAGCAGCTTGATCTCGCGCAACCGTTCCATCAGGTAGCCGTAAGCCGTGATCGCCGTCGGATAGCGATCGCGATTTCCGGCG
>JBBQTD010000042.1:0-28591 GCA_038234715.1 Lysobacterales bacterium
AAACGAGCAACGAGCCGTCGAAAAAGACGAGAAAACGTCAAAAATACCTTCATATCGCAATCGCGGACCGGAAAAAGCAGAGCGCCGCTTTTGTCGGAGAGCTGCGTCGCGAAATCCCGGGGTATTTCAGCAGCCTGCTAGCGCTCTACAGACAGGCGATCGACCTCACAGATCGTTTCAAGAGCGAAGCGCACGAGAAGCCGCTCGCGCTGCGTGGGGCCGGATTCGTGTACACCGAAACGGGCAAGCTCGACGAAGCCCAGAAAGCCTACGAGCAATCGTTGGCGATCGAACCCGACAATCAGCTCGCAAAGAACGAACTCAAGTACATCGATCGCCTGCGCAGACAGTCGTCCGGGAAGTGAATGTGGGTTGTTTGCGTCGCGAGGAGAACTGTCGGGCCTGGAATGAGGATTCGCTGCTGCAACTGGTGGCATTCAATTCGGGCCGATTCGGTCAGCGTCCTCTCACCACGGCGGATTGGCGCAGCATCCGCCGCACCGCAACCGCAGTGCGCGGCTGCAGCTGCGTCCGCGACTATTTGGCCTCGCCCACCGCGATGATGGCGAAGCTGTCAGCAACCATCGGCGGCCTTCCCTTGACGTCCGCTGCCTGCGGCTGGAACTTCGCCGCCGACAGGTAAATGCGGTGCGTGGTCGGGTCGAGCACCATCGTGCGTGCACTCACCTGGGTCTGCACCGTTTGCTTCACGCTGAAATGATCCGCATCGTCTTCGTGCACGACGGTGAGCGTACCGGTTTCACCGTTCGAGCTGAATACCAATCCTCTTGCCGGGTCGAACGCGGCCGCATCGGGGCCCTCGTCGATCGCGACAGTTGCGACACGATGGCCGTCGCGGGCATCGGTAATCGCCATCACATGGTTCTGGCAAACCGAGAACAACCGTGCATGCGCAACGTCGATCGCAAGCCCGGAAGGCTCCTGGCATCCGGTCAGCTGCCAGGTCCTCAAGACTGTGCGCTTGACGCTGTCGATCTGGGTGAGTTCGCCCTTGTCCTCGATATTGAGATAGACATGGCCCTTCTCGTCGGTGACGGCGAACTCGGGCGTGCCTGCGAGCGGGATCCTCGCGACTTCCTTTCCGGTCGTTGCGTCGACGACTGACGCATCGGTGCTGCGCGCGTTGAAGGCAAACACCTGCTTCGAATAAGGGTCGAACAGGATCGCGTCGGGACGCTGCCCGATCAGCGGAATGTCGCGGATGCGTTTCAACGTATCCAGGTCGAATTCGCTGACGCTGTTGGCCTTGCCGTTGCTGGTGTAGCCGCGTCGCAATCCTTGCGCGATGGCGATGCCATGCACGCCGTCGGTGCCCGGCAACGTGGCAATCACCTTGCCGCTGGTAGTGTCCATGATCGCGACGCGATCGCCGCGGCTCACGAACAAGTGGTGCCGCGCCGGATCGATGCCAAGGTAATCCCAACCGCCTGCCTCGCCGATTGCGTAGCGGGATTCAACCGCATACGACAACGGGTGACTGGGTGTGGTCGGCGTATGTGCGTATGCGCCAAGCGAAAGCAGCATGGCGAGGGATGTCAAAGCGATCGGACGTTGCATGTCATGGCTCCTTTGGTTGCCGAAATTCGGCTGCGACGGGTTGGATGCAGAACGGGTCTGGTTGGGGCTCGCCAGTGGGCCTCATGTTGTGGCAATCGCCACGGGACCACCGCGCCGGGGTCGCTCGAGAAGCCAGTGGAACAGCACCGGCATCACCAGCAGGACCAGCGGCAGTTGCACGAGCAGGCCGGACACGATCGCCACCGCCAGCGGCTGTTGCATCGCCGAACCGCGACCGATCGCGAACGCAAGCGGCAGCAGCGACAGGATCGCCGCGATGGTCGTCATCGCGATGGGGCGCATTCGGTTGTTGCCCGCCGAAACCAGCGCAGCGACGGAATGACCGACTGCCGCGGTGTCGCGGTATTCGGAGAAGTAAAAGATCGCCACCTCGGTGACGATACCGATGATCATCGTCATGCCCATCATCGCGGAGATGTTGAGTTCAATTCCGGTGACCCATAGGCCGATGAAGACCGCCGGAACCGCCAGCAGGGGAATTGCCATGATCGACAAAGCGATGCGGAAACTCTCGTACAGGAACAACAACAGCAGGAATACCAGCGCGATCGCCGCGGCGAACACCGCCATCAGGCCGCGAAATGCAATCTGTTGCTGTTTGTAGAGGCCGCCCAGCTCGTAGCGGATCCCCGCCGGCAGCATGTCCTTGTGGCCGAGCATCTTTTGCACATCGACAATGGTCGACCCGAGGTCGCGGCCATTGATGCGTCCGGTGACCGCAATCATGCGCTTGAGGTCTTCCCGATCGATCTGCGGCTGACCGCTGACCGCCCGGATCTCCGCGATCCGCGACAGCGGAAGCAGGTGGCCGTCGGGCGCGCGCAACAGCAATTCGCCCAGGCTCTTCTCGGACGAACGCAATTGCGGCGGCGTCCACACGCGCACACCGATCATCTTCACGTTGCCGCGCACGGATGTCGTCACGGCACCTTCGACGGCGTCCTGCACGAGTTGCGTGGCCGCCTCGGAGGTGATGCCCTCCAGCGATGCCTTGACGCGGTCGATCCGTATTTCCATCGCATCGCCGGCGGGCACGATGCCGTCCTTCACATCGACGACGCCCGGGACCTTTTCCAGTTGGGCAGCGATGCGTCGCGCGGATGTCGCAAGCAGGTTTGGATCGTCGGCATACAGCTTGATCTCGATCGGCTGCGGTACAGCGGTCAGATCGCCAATCACGTCTTCGAGCAACTGGGCAAGTTCGATGCCCAAGCCGGGCACCCGGGCTTCCACTTTGCCGCGGATGTCCTCCATGACCGTGTCGATCGGCGGCCGCGATCCTGGCTTGAGGCGAATGAAGAAGTCGCCTTCGTTCGCCTCGGTGACCCCGGCCACGCCAAGCTGCGTGCCGGTTCGCCTTGAATACGTTGCGACATATTTGTTCGCGCGGACAATCGCCTCGACCTGGTGGAGCAAGCGGTTGGTTTCGGTGAGGGACGTGCCCGGCGCTGTGCGGTAGTCGAGGATGAAGCCGCCTTCGTCCATGGCCGGCATGAATCCCGAGCCTACGTTGAAATACGCAAACAGCCCGAACCCGAGCAGCGGCACCAGGCCGATCAGCAGCAATGCGGGACGAGCGATCAGACGCGGCAGCAAGATGCTGTAGCGGGCATGCAGGCGACGCATGAGCTTGCCTTCAATCTTGGATTCGGCGTCCGCGGCGCTGAGAAAGTGATCGGTCAGGATCGGGATCGCGATCCACGTGATCAGGAACGAAATCAACAGGCCGGCGGCCATCGTCAATGACAACGCCTTGAAAAAGGCGCCGGTGACGCCGGAAAGGAATGCGAGCGGCACGAAGATGATGATGGTTGAGGCAGATGAACCGACCAGTGGATGGGTGAATTCATGGGCCGCTTGCCAGACCAGATCGTGGTCCTCATTCGCGGGGCCGTGGATGCGACGGATGATGTGTTCGGTCATCACGATCGCATCGTCGATGATCAGCCCAACCGCGGCAGCCATGCCGCCCAGCGTCATGATATTGAAGCTCATGTGCAGCACGTGCAGCAGCAGGACGGTCGCGGCGAGGGCCGCCGGCACCACCGCGACTGCAATAACGGTGATGCGGATATTGCGCAGGAACAGCCAAAGCACCAATGCGGCGAGCAGCATTCCGATCAGGATCGCCTCGCCTACTCCCGCTGCCGAAGCGGCCACGAGTTCGCTCTGGTCGTACCAGTTCGCGAGCGAGACGTCCTTCGGCAGGCCTGCGGCATCGAGCCGCGCCCTCACCGCCTGAGCGATCTGCACGCTGTTGCCGCCCGGCTGCTGGAAGATGTTGAGCAGCACCGCATCGTGGCCATCGGCATTCACGCGCAACCATTGCGGCGCGACGCCGCGGACCACGGTTGCAACGTCGTCGAGCCTGACGAGTCCGTTCTTGCCCGCCTTCAGGACGGTCTGGCGAATCTCCCCGATGTCGTGGAAGCGGGTATCGGCGACCGCGAGATAGAGTTTGTAGTGATCCTCGAGACGACCCACCGCCTTCACGACGTTCGCAGCGGACAGCGCGGTGGAGACATCCGCCAGGCTCAGGTCGTAGGCGACCAGTCGCGCCGGATCGACGATGACCTGGTATTCCTCCTGCGCTCCACCAACGACTGCCGCGCGGGCGACGCCGGGAATTCCGGCAAGCAGGGGACGCAGTTTGTATTGCGCGATGTCGTAGAGCTGCGATGGTGTCTCGTGTGCGGAAGTGAGGCTGTACGCCAGAATCGGAAACACCGTCGGGTCCATGCGCCGGACTTCGATCGACGTACCCTGCGGCAGGTTCGGCAGCAGCTGATTCACCGCCTGGGTGATCTGCGAAGTCGACAAGGCCATGTCGCCGCCCCAGTCGAAGTTGACCGACACATCGGCGGTGCCGCGGCTCACGGTCGAGCGCACGTTGACGACGCCTGGAACGCGCTGGATCGCCTCCTCGACCGGGCGCATGACTTCCAGTTCCATTTGCTCAGCCGGGCGATCGCCTGCGTCGACGCTGACCTGCACGCGCGGAAAATCGACTGTTGGAAAAAGGCTGACCGGGAGGTTCAGCGCGGCCACCGCGCCGCTCACGATGAGGATGCAAAGGAAGAACACCACCGACCGCCGATGCGCCTGCATCCACAAGCCGGCATTCATGCGGCAGCGCTCCATGGCGCGGGTTGCGCCTGGGCGCACGCGTACCCGATGCGGCAGCACAAGTGCTTCGAAGTTGCCGCTGACGCGCTGGCACTGCCTGCGCTCATTGCCCAGTCGTCCTCACCGCCATGCCGTCGGCAAGTTCGTAGTTGCCGAGCACCACGAGCGGGATCCTGGCGTCGAGCGCACCCTCGATCCCGGCCAGATCGCCGTTCTCCACCTCGACGCGCACCTTCGCGCGCTTCGCATGGCCGCCGACGACTTCGAACACATAGGAGCCGTCGGGGTCCTGCAGCACGGCCGAGCGCGGCACTGCCCAGACATTGGCTGCATTGAGGCTGACCTCGCCACGCACCTTCGACCCGGGAATCAATTGCGAGGACCCATCCGGAATGGCCACCGCAACATCGACCAGTCGGGTCTGCGGATTGATGACGCCGAGCACTTCGCTGATCTTCGCCGCGACCGGTTCGCCGCCGAACACCGGGGTTACCTTCACGCCCATGCCGGGTGCGAGACGTCGCACTTCTTCGGGTTCGGCGCCGAGCAATGCGCGTTTGCCTGCGGTCTGGGACAGCTGCAGGACTGTGGTACCGGGCTGGATGCGGTCGCCCTGCTGTGCGGTGAGGTTACCGACGATGCCGTCGCGGGTCGCACGGATGACTTCCTTGCCGGGCGCCGCGCCAAGTTGCCGCTGCGCGGTGAGGGCGGTCTGCGCATCGGTCAGGGTTTTTTGCGCAGCCGAGAGTTGCGTCTGCGTGGCCAGATGCTCGCTCGCGAGCTCCTGCTGCGCCTTGTAGTCGTGCTCGGCTGCCGCGACCGCCGATTGCGCCTGCAGATAGGCGGTGGCGGCATTCGGATCGGTGACCACTTCAAGCAATGCTTCGCCGCGCTTCACCGATTGCCCGTTGCCAACCATCAGTTTCGCGATCTGGATGGGTCGCGCAAGGCTCACGTTCTCGCTGTCGCCCACGGCCTGCACGACTTCCCCGTAAAGCACCATCGTCTGCGCAAGCGGCTGGCGCTGCGGCATCGCGGTCTGTACCAGCACGCTGCCGGTGGGCCCGTCGCCCGGCTTGGCTGTTTCATCGCCGGTTCTCGATCCGCAGCCTGCGAGCAGCAGCATCCATGGCACGATTGCGGCGAGCCGTCTGCAGGTCATTTCGAGGACTCCTCCAGGGCGGCGGCGGTGGGCAATTCGCCACCCAGCAAGGTTTGCAGGCTGACCAGCTGCTCGACCAACGCCTGTTCGAGGCCGAGTTGTTCGATGCGTTTGGCGATCAACGCATCGCGCTGCGTGGCGTAGGTCAGCATGTCGATGTTTCCGGCGGAGTAGGCGGCCTGGGAATGCGCAGCGAGGCGGGTGAGTTCGGCCACGCTTGCGCGTACTGCAGTGAGCTGGTGCTCGGCGAGTGCGCGGTCGTCGAGGATGGCATCGACTTCCGACTGTGTCGCCACCAGTCGCCCCTGGTATTCGTCATACAACCGCTTCCGGGTCGCCTTTTCGATCGCGATGTTGCCGCGACTGCCGTTAAGAATTGGCAGCGAAAGCGCCAGGGCGAATCCTTGGCTGTAGATACCGCTGGTATCGCGTGCGCGATTGAAGCCGACGTTGAGCACGGGAAATTGAGCGAGGATAGCCGAACGGTATTTCGCCTCTTCGCTACGATAGCCGGCTTCTAGCTCGACCAGGTCGGGCCGCCTGCGCGGCAGATCCGCCATCAGGGCGCGCACTTTTGCCTCTTCGACGTCAGCAACGTCGGCGTCGCCAACCAGTTTCAGGTGCGTGCTTGGAGCAAGGCCGAGCAGCTTGTCGAGGTCGTGCCGGTTCTGCGCGAACTTGCGCTGGGCATCGTCGATCTTCTGTTGCGAGCTGGTCACGTCGCTGTAGTTGGTGGCGATCGCATCGGTGGTCACGTTGCCGGCATCGAAGGCGCGTTGCAACCTCGCCTGGCGATCGGTGAATAGCGCTTGTTCCTCTTCCAGCACGGCAAGATTGCGTTCGCCGAAAACATTGCGCACGAACAACAGGCGTGCCTGCGCGACGGTCTGCCATTCCTTCCAGAGCAGGTCGAGTTCGGCCTTGGTCTGGGCCGCATGCGCCGAGGCCCTATCCGATGAATGTCGCAGCAGCGCGTTGACGTCGTAGGTGACGCCAAAGCCGAATGCCTGGACGTTGCTGCCGGGGACATTGCCCGAGGGGCTGGCCTGGCTCAGCGCGATTTGCGGGTCGGGCAGCAGACCAGCGGCGAATGCCTGCGCGCGTGCGATGTGCGCGTCGTCGCGGGCGAGGCGCAGGTCGGGGTTGTTCGCGACGGCGAGCATCGCGATCTCGGTGATGTCGAAGCCGTCGCTCGGGTCGAATCGGTGCGTGCGCAATTCCGGCAGCGGCATCCGCGCCGCATCCACGCGGATGGCCCGGACATCCACCGGCACTGGAACGCGCGTGTCCAGCGGCTGCGGCGTATAGGTTGCGCAGCCTGCGATGGCGAGCGGCAGCGCAATGGCAGCGTGGCGCATGCATGCAAAGGCGCGGAAAAGCGCGCACGCGTGCGTCGATCGTCGGTAGCGGCGGTCTCCCATGGCACTAGCATGGCCGATTGAGGTTAAGGCTGTCATGCGCCGGGGCGGTTCGGGTCGCCTGGGTGGGCGAATCTGATGGCCTTGGCGGCGCGGTCAATCCAACGCCTTGCACAAGGCACGTCCCACTGGAACGATGCATCGGACCGTTACAGCATCTCCATGATGCCTGACGAGGCTTGCCTGGGCAGCGCCAATGTAGCGGCGCTCACAGCTCTTGACCGAACATCAGTCTGTGGCCGTCCGTCGTGCGAATGCCGAATTCACGCATGCCCCATGGCTTGCTTTCCAACCGCTGAACGAACTGGACCCCGGATTGCTTGAACACTCCTGATTGGTTAGGTCAGTATGTCCACTAAACCGTAGGAACCGCACGGTCCGCTTGAGCGCAACGTCAGGCTTGGCGGCGCGAGGCTTGGCCAACCCATTAGACATCAGTTGACTTGGCCTTCTTCCAGACACCGAGGATCACCATCGCTCCAACAACAATCGTTGCAACGACGACTCCTACAACCGCTCCTAAGGCGACAGATCCCAGAGTAGAGGTAATTGAGAGCTCGATCTTTGCCGCCTCCGTGAGGGTGGAACCCAAGACCATGACAACTACCAATTGAGCGAGGACGCGAATCGTTGCTCGGTCAGCCTTACGAGCAATGAAGAGAAAGACTAGTCCGGCAATAAGGGTCCCGACGAACGTTGGAAGTATCGATGACACGATCTCCACGAGCAATCTCCTGAGGCCTAAACGCCTTAGCTGAGCGGCCGTGCGGGCCGCAACGCATGATTGCACCGCAAACTTCATCCCGCTCGGGCCGCTTGAGCGCATGTTTAGCCTCGGTAGCGCACCCAGAAACGAAGTGCTCTAAGAGACAGCGCTCTTGCTGCAAACGGGGGTCAGGGCTTTTTAGTGAGTTCATTCTGCTTCTTCCACTGTTGGTAGACGAACATTCCAATAATTGTGGATGGGCCAGAAATGAAAAGGCTATAAGCGTGAATTTTGCTGTACAGAAAGACACCGCGGGTTGTTTCTGTGAGCTGACCATGATCGTTGAGGAAATAGTGGCCATTCATTGAGTGGCCGTTGACGGCATCACCCCCGAGCCAAAGAGAGATCAGTAGAAAGGCACCGAAATTTGCAATGCCGAGAATGAGAGCAAGCAATCCGGCCTTCCCCTGCCTTGCGGAACACATAGTGGTGAGCCTAACGAGGTTGTAGAAAAAGTCCGACGACAAAAGTTTGGGCGATTTCCAGGGGTCCTTCAACCCCTCCCAGCATGCCGACCGTCGATTGTAGAGCGTCCTGTGAGGTCGATTTTTGCACGCCTCGTCGATCAAATCGACCAGCAGGGTTTTTCTACATCCTCAACGCCGGAATTAAGCCGCGTGCGTCAGCACGTCGGCTTGAATGAGTTGTTAGACCTCACCGCTTTCCGAAGAAAGACGTGATGTCGAAATAGATGCTTCGCTTCTCTCCCGAGGCAGTCGTCACATCGAATGCATCGTAAACATGCGCGTCGCGAATGATTGCTGTTGAATTGATCGCGGCTCCAGGCAGATGCTGCCTGACCCAACTGTACTCGGACTCTACCCCGTCGCGCTCGTTCTTTGCGCCAGAAATAATTATCGCTGTTGCTTTGGTCAAACCGTCGCCACCAGAGTATTGGATCGCTGATGCAGCGTTGGTGGAAGTCTCGGCGGGTGCTGATTGGTAGCCACATGCGAAAACCACTAGGCAGAGTGTAAAAAGTGCGCGACGCATGGCTGCTCCTGTGAGGTCTAACGCCAGAAATAAGACGCGTGGAGAAGCCACGTCGCTTGATTGAAATGTTAGGCGGCGTGCCACTGCCAATGGAGCGCGACCATGACGAGGATAGCTACCAGGGATAGAGCTGCGAGACCGAAAGAGAGCCGGAGCGACGATGGCACCGAACCCGCGCGGCGCCAGACCACAGCAGATAAAAAAAGTGACGACAATGACAGAACCAGCCCGCCAACGACCGCAATGCTGCCGTAAACAGCGGTACCTTCAAATCCTAGCGGCAATAGGTGAAGCGACAGCGTATCGAGTGTGACAAGTGCTGCCACGAGTGCGAGTGCAGCAAGAGTCAGAGCTGCGATGCGCATATTCTGCCTCATAACGCCGGAAATCAGCGGCGTGCCGAAGGCACGTCCGCTGGATTGATTGGTTAGCCCTCAGCACCGGACCAAGAGTCATCTGCTTCAATGATGAGGGAGAATGGCGTGCCGTACCAGTGATGGTGACTTCCGCTATTGGGAATAAGCAGCTTGTCGTGGAACGACGTAAGGTCTTGACGCGAGCCCCGAAGCTCAAGCCACTTGTCAGTTGAAACTTGGAGCAAAACGGAGTCGCTCTTTGTGACCCTGAGTCCCTGCAAGAACTCATCGTATGGCTCTGGAGAACCTGTAGTGGCCGCGACGAATGATGCATCTGATGCAGATGAAGCGATGAACTCACCAAATGCCGCATGAAAGCCGAGCAGATCCGGTGCTGTGGCAAGCAGCATTGGGTCACCACTCGGTGAGTAGAAAATGCGCATTTGTGAGGGCTAACGCCTAGTAGACCCCAAGAACGGGGATGTGCACTCGATGTTCAGGTGCGTGGCAGGCCGTGTCAATCGGAGAAATCTACAGCAGATCAAGCTGTTCCCCGAGCCCGGGTGCCACGCATGCAGATTCAGGCTGAGGTGCAAATCAACGGATCCGGCGTGCTATGTCTTATCCATCCGAAATTGAGGTGTCACAAAGAGGGTCGGCGGACACGCCCGTTCAACGGCGGATAACCGAGGTTAGGCGCCATATGCGCGTTAAAGACTAACGTTTGCGCACCGAGGCCAGTTGTAGCGGCTGGATCAAGCGGTTCATTCTGGCCGACCGGGCTATGAAGCGTCTGTCCGCCGCAGTGCGATCGCGAACACGGCGACATGCCACACCTCAGGCACAGTTTCGCGACACCCTCAACATCAGCAGCAACAGGGCAACAACAGATGCGCAAGAAAAACCGGGGCGACGGCATGCGCCGCCCCGATCCGTTCCTCAGTTCCTCGCTGCATCGCTTACACCACCATCAGCGACGCCACGTCGCTCCAGTTGCTCGGGCCGACCTTGGCCAGGGCGCGGGCCTGCACGTTGTACTGCGTGCCGGGAACCAGCCCTTCGAGCAGCACGCTCGCCGCGAACGTCGTGTCGACGCTGATCCACGTCGTCGGCGCAGTTGCACTGGCATAACGCCATGCGTACGCGCCGGCTTGCGGTACCGGGTTGCAGCGGGCGATGACTTGCCCGCTGGCCCGGCCGCGGACAAGCCGCAGGTTCGCCGGCGCGGGCAACGTGCCCACTGGTTGGCTGCGGCGATGCGCGGTGAAGCCCGAGCCGAGCAGCGTCGGCAGATCGCCGTTGCTGGCCACCTGCACGTAGTGTGCAAGGTTGCGCAGCAGCGTGCCGAACGTCCCACGCTGCTGGTTGCGCACGGCCATCGCCAGGCGGCTGTCCTTTGCAGCATTCACCACCGCGATGTATGCGTTGCGTGCGGCGGTGAACTCGGCCAACGTTGGATTCGGCGCGGGATAGGCGGGATTGCCGGTCATCGCGACGATGATCCGCTGGCTCGCCACCAACAGCTGGGCATCGGTGTTGCGCGTGATGAAGTACACGGACACGCGGGCCTTGCCTGTCGGCGGGACGGCGGGTGGAGGGGTCACCGCTGCGGGCGTTGCCAGTGCCTGCAGGTTGGTGACGGCGGAGTTGCTGGTGTTGCTGTTGTTCGTTTCCATGATTGAAAATCCTCTTGTTTGTCGCGGGTACGGCTTGGCGTCCCGCGACGGGTTTGTCAAATGGTTCTGCGGCAAATCGGGGCGACGGAACGTCGACGAACCGCAAGGATTCGTCCTGCCTGCCGCTGGGCAGCCGGTTCCGGGCGCAGCCGGTGCGGGGCTGCGCAGGCGCGCGGGTTGCGTTACTTGAAGACGGTCGAGCGCAATCCCGGTGCGGGGCAACCGGCGTGCGATGCGGAACCGGGTGCGTGGCCGCGTGCGCGCATCGAGACGATGTTGCCTGAACCCGGCGCGGGAATCGTTCGTGCGCGGCGGCTTCTGGACGCTGCGTGCGTGCGACGCCCATCGCGTCCGCGCGGCCAGCCGTCTGCGCCGCCATCGTGGACGCCATGACACGACTGCAATGCACCATGGACGTCAGACCGGAACACCGTGAACGAAGGGTGCATGGCGCCGACGCGCTGTCGCACCGCAACGCCGCCAGGATGGAGCACATCGCGGCTGCGATGGATCACATCGGTGCTGGGATGTACATCAAAACCGCCGCGATGGATCACATCGCCGATCGGATGTACATCAAGATCGCTGCGATGGATCACATCGCCGATCGGATGTACATCAAGACCGCTGCGCTGGATCACATCGCCGCTGTGATGTACCTCAAAGGCGCTGCGATGGATCACATTGCCGCTGTGATTTACATCGAAGACGCTGCGATGGATCACATGGATGCTGTGATACCCCACGACGCCGCTGCGATGCACATCAGCGCCGCAGGGATGGAACACATGGCAGCTGCGATGAACAACAGAGCAGTCCGTATGGCCCGCATCGACGCGACCTGCAGTACCGCCCAAGCCGCTGTCACCATCCCGAAAGGACACCTGTCTGGCCGGCTTGCCATGGCGGCAGCCTGGCGCAGGCACGCGCACAACGCGGCCTGCGGGCCTGCATGCTTGACCAACCACGAACCGACGCATCGTCCTTCCCCTTTCAGTGTGCGGCGCACAGTGCGCTGCGGAGGAGGAGCTTGCGCCATGACCGTCTCAAAACATGAGACAAACCCGGGCCGGATTGTGACGGTTTGGTCATGTGCAAATGCTTGACTTCGACCCGGGCGCAGCCCGTCCATCCGACCCCCCGGGAGAGGGGTTGGGGTGAGGGAAAAACGAGGTCCCGGTAGCCACTCTTGCATCGCAATGCTGTTGCCGTTGAAGCCTTTCAGAACAGATCGAAAGTTCTCCCGGTGCGTTTCGCACTCTGGCACATTTTTCCCTCACCCCAACCCCTCTCCCGGAGGGAGAGGGGCTTCAAGCCAACAGCGGACGAGGGTGGTGCTCTTGCCTGTCATCGAAAGAAAAAAGCGCTTTCCCGTTTCACCCAGGACGCACCACGGCGTAGTCGCGTGCGTGCTCGTTCCATTGCGGTGCGTTCGCGATCGCGGGCAGCACGTCGACGACGGAATCGACCACGCTCCACATCGCCGCGTGGCCGGAATTCATCAGCCGCTCGCCGATCACCTGGCGTTGCATGAAGTCGTTCCACGGCGTCCAGTAACCGCGCGTGTTCAGCAGCACGATCGGCTGGTGGTAGATGCCCAGCCGCTTGAGGGTGATCGCTTCGAACAATTCCTCAAGGGTGCCGCAGCCTCCCGGCAACGCGACCACCGCGTCGCTGCCGGTGAGAAGTTGGTGCTTGCGCTCGCGCATGTCCTCGACGTATTGCATCGTGAACCAGCCACCGCGGCCTGCCACCGTCCCTGGTCCTTCGCGCCAGCCCGGACCATCCATGGCCGGGCGCTGGCCGGGGTGACCCTCCACTGGAGGTTCAACAAGTCCCGGCCAACCCCATTCCAGCTCGACCATGAAGCGCGGGATGATCCCGATCACCTCACCCCCGGCACGCAGCGCGCCGTCGGCGAGCGCCCCCATCGAGCCCACCGCGCCACCGCCGTAAACCAGCGTGTGCCCCGCGCGCGCGAGTGTCTCGCCAAGCACCTGCGCATCGGCGCGGTACTGCGGATCGCAATGCTGGCTGGAGGCGGCGTAGACGCAGATGCGCATGTTCGTTTCAGTCTTGGCCAGGTAGAAGGACTGTCACCGCCGTTGGCTCATCCAGCATGCGCCTGCCTACTCCACGGTCACCGACTTCGCCAGGTTCCGCGGCTGGTCCACATCGGTGCCGCGCTGCACGGCGACGTGATACGCGAGCAGTTGCAGCGGGATTGTCGACACCACCGGCGCCGCAATCTCGCCGCACTCCGGCATCACCAGCACATGCCCAAGGTCGGCATGCACGCGCACGCCTGCGTCGACAAACAGGTACAACTCGCCGCCGCGTGCGCGCACTTCCTCCATGTTCGACATCAGCTTGTCGACGAGGTGGTCGTTCGGGGCGATCGCGATCACCGGCATCTCCGCATCGACCAGTGCGAGCGGTCCGTGCTTGAGCTCGCCGGCGGCATAGGCTTCGGCGTGGATGTAGGAGATTTCCTTGAGCTTGAGCGCGCCTTCCATCGCAACCGGCCAGTGCGTGCCGCGACCGAGGAACAAGGCATGCTGCTTGCCGACGAAGCGGTCGGCGATCGCGCGGATCTGCGGGTCGAGCTTGAGGGTTTCGGCGACCAGACCGGGCAACTGTTCAAGCTGGTGCACGCCGTCGAGGTAGCGCGCGTCATCCAGACCTTTCGCACGCGCAAGTTCAAGCGCGAACATCGCGAGCGCGACCAGCTGCGTGGTAAATGCCTTGGTGGAGGCAACGCCGATTTCCGGGCCGGCGCGCGTCATCAGCACGAGCTCGGATTCGCGCACGATGGAGGACTCGGACACGTTGCAGATCGCCATCCGCGTGAGGTAGTTGCGCTGGTGCGCCAGCTTGATCGCGGCAAGCGTGTCGGCGGTTTCGCCGGACTGCGAGATCGACAGGAACAACGTGCCGTCCTGCACCACCGGACTGCGGTAGCGGTATTCGCTGGCGATCTCGGCGGTGCACGGGATGCCTGCAAGCGATTCGATCCAGTAACGCGCAACGAGCCCGGCGTGATAACTCGTGCCGCAGGCGATGATGTGCACCGCCTGCGTCCTGGCGAGGAGTTCGACGGCATCGATTCCGAAGATCTGGGTAAGGATGCGTCCGCCAGCGATGCGGCCTTCAAGGGTGTCGGCCAGTGCAAGCGGCTGCTCATGGATTTCCTTGAGCATGTAGTGTTTGTATTCGCCGCGCTCGACCGAGCCCATGTTGAAGTGCGACTCCTTGATCGGCCGCTCGACACGGTTGCCATCGAGGTCGAACACGCGCAGGCCGTCGCTAGTGATCTCCGCGATGTCGCCTTCGTTGAGGTAGACAAAGTTGCGTGTCAGCGGCAGCAGCGCATGGATGTCGGACGCGAGGTATTGCTCGCCGTCGCCGACGCCCGCAACCAGCGGCGATCCGAGTCGCGCGCCGAGCAGGCGCCCGGGTTCGCGCGCGGACAGCACCGCAAGCGCATAGGCGCCGTGCAGGCGCGGCAGCACAATGCACAGCGCGGCGAGCAGGTCCTTGCCCTGGCGCTGCTGGTGCTCGATCAGGTGGGCTACGACTTCGGTGTCGGTCTGCGAGGCGAACGCGTATCCCTGTTCGAGCAACTCCTCGCGCAGTTCGGCATGGTTTTCGATGATGCCGTTGTGCACCACGGAGACATCGCCGGAGACATGCGGATGCGCGTTGCCCGTGTTCGGCACGCCATGCGTCGCCCAACGCGTGTGCGCGATGCCCGAATGCCCGGAGATCGGGTGTGCGTTCTGCAACGCCTCCAACTCGTGCACCTTGCCCTTGGCGCGCAGGCGTTCGACGCCATTCACGGTGAGTACGGCGATGCCGGCCGAATCGTAACCGCGGTACTCGAGCGCCCTGAGTCCGGCGATGAGATGGCCGACGACATCGCGCCGCGCGCTGATTCCGACAATTCCACACATGGTTGCAACCTCGTTCGACGATCGCCGCGAAGGCGGCCAGGAATGCAAGCGCATGGTCATGCAATCGGACCGCGCACATCGCGGGCGCCAGTCTAGCGGTTTCGTTGTTACGGGCGATCCAAAGCGGCCCGGCGGCCGTATTCCGGACAGTTTGCGGACGGATCGGACACTGGGTGCGGGCGGAGGGACTAATCCAATCAACCACTTGCGGTTGGCACAGTTGGTGCAGTCAGTTGCGAAGGTCCACAGCATCGACGCGCATGATTCCCGACACTTCCGGCCAGGACATCCGACGCACGCACGGCAACCGCCCCGCCGCCCGACGGCGTTGGGGCCTGGTCGCGTTAGGCGTCGCCCTGGCGCTGCTGCTCGGATTCGGCATTGTCGGATGGCTGTCGAGTGCGCGTTCGGTCGATGCAGCGCGCCTTCGCATCGCGACGGTCACGCGTGGGACGCTGGTCCGCGATGCAAGTGCGAATGGGCGCGTGGTGGCCGCGGTGAGTCCGACGCTGTATGCGCCGGTCGCGGCGACGGTGGCCCTGCAGGTGCATGCCGGCGACAAGGTACTCAAGGACCAGGTGCTGGCCAGGCTCGAGTCCCCTGAACTGAGCAGCAACCTCGCGAGCGAATCGGCAACCCTGAGCCAGCTTGAGAACGAAGTCGCCCGGCAACGCATCCTCGCCGAGAAACAACGCCTGCTCGCTCAGCGCGACGCCGACGAAGCGAGGCTGACCATGACCGCTGCGAGCCGCGATCGCGACCGTGTGGCGAAAGCCTGCACGACCCAGGCGCTCGCCAGAGTCGACTGCCTCAAGGCCGACGATGCCGTCGATGCTGCGAACATCCGGAGCAGGCATGCCGCGGCCGACGCGGTGCTCGAAGGGCGCAATGCGCAGCTCGAACTTGATACCAAGATCAATGAGCTTGAGCGGCAGCGCGTCGTGGTCTCCGAGATCAAGCGCAAGGTCGACGGCATGCAGTTGCGCGCGCCGGTAAGCGGCGTGATCGGCAGCATCGCGGTCACGGATCGCGCGGTGGTGCCAGCGAATGCCGCGCTGATGACGGTCGTCGATCTGTCCCGGCTCGAAGTCGAACTCCAGGTCCCGGAAACGTTCGCCGAGGACATCGGCATCGGGATGCCGGTGGATATCCAGGAAAACAACACGTTGCTGCACGGTACGATCTCCGCCGTGTCGCCGGAAGTCGTTGATCACCAGGTACAGGCACGTGTGCGCTTTGCCGGCCAGCCCGAAAGCGTGCGCCAGAACCAGCGTGTGTCGGCGCGCATCCTGATCGAGAACAAGCCCAACGTCCTTCTGGTCCAGCGCGGCCAGTTCGTCGATGCGTACGGCGGCCGCTTCGCCTACGTCGTCGATCACGGGATCGCCGAGAAACGGCCGATCCGCATCGGCACGACCAGCATCGATTCCGTCGAGGTGCTCAATGGGCTCAAACCTGGCGATCAGGTCGTGATCGCGGGGACCGACACCTTCGCCGATGCGCCGCGCGTGCGCATCAACAACTGACACGCATTGGTTCAACCCGGGAGAGTACAGATGTTGAAGATGACCAATCTCAGCAAGGTCTATCGCACTGCAATGATCGAAACACATGCGTTGCGCGGCTTCGACATCCATGTGCGTGAGGGCGAGTTCGTCGCCGTAACCGGTCCGTCTGGTTCGGGAAAGACCACGTTCCTGAACATCGCTGGCCTGCTGGAGGAGTTCACTGACGGCGAATTCCTGCTTGACGGAACCAATGTCAAGGGCATGAACGACAACCAGCGCTCGCGCCTGCGCAACGAGAAGATCGGTTTCGTGTTCCAGGGCTTCAACCTGATCCCCGATCTGAACCTGTTCGACAACGTCGACGTGCCACTGCGCTATCGCGGCTTCAACGCGGCCGACCGCAAGCGCAGGATCGAGCACGCGCTCGAACAGGTGGGACTCGCGTCGCGCATGAAGCACTATCCGGCCGAGCTGTCGGGCGGCCAGCAACAACGCGTCGCGATTGCACGCGCGCTTGCAGGCGATCCAAAACTGCTGCTCGCCGACGAACCGACCGGAAATCTCGACTCGCAGATGGCGCGCGGCGTGCTGGAGCTCATTGAGGAAGTCAACGCACGCGGCACCACGATCATCATGGTGACCCACGATCCGGAGCTGGCCGCGCGCGCGCAGCGCAACGTGCACATCGTCGATGGCCAGGTTACCGACCTGCTTGCCGAACCGGTGCTGCGTGCCGCCGAGCATGCGGCCGAACGCGCGAACCGCAATCCCGTGCAAGCGGGCTGAGGAGGAATCATGTTCGCCTATTACCTGCGTCTCGGATTCCGCAGCCTGCGCCGGAACCCGGTGTTGACGGTGTTGATGGTACTGACTCTCGGCATCGGCATCGCGGCGAGCATGTCGACGATGACCGTGCTGGTGATCATGTCGGGCAATCCGATCCCGGACAAGAGCGATCGGCTGATCGTGCCGTTGCTGGACAACAACCCCGCCAACTTCGCGGCCGATTCCAAGCTCCCCGAGCAGATGAGTTACGTCGACGCGACCGCCCTGCTCGCACAGCACCATGCCAAACGCCAGACCGCGATCTATGGCTTCCAGCCGTACATCGAGAGCGGGCGCAAGGACATCCCGCCGTTTCAGGCCGATGGCATCGCCCCGACCCGCGATTTCTTCGAGATCTTCGACGTGCCTTTCCGCTACGGCGGCGCATGGGGAGCGGATGCCGACACCAGGCGCGGCGACGTCGCGGTGATCTCGACCAAGCTCAGCGAGAAGTTGTTCGGCAAGACCAACCCGGTTGGCAAACGCCTGCGCTTCAATGATCGCGACTACCAGATCACCGGCGTGATCGGCGACTGGGCGCCGTTGCCACGCTATTACCGCCTGATCGCCGGCAACCCGGCTTACGGCGACATCGAGGACGTCATGATTCCGTTCTCGACCGCCGTCGGGCAGGAATTCGGCAACCAGGGCTCGACCGATTGCAGCACTGATTCCGGCAACGGCTACCAGGCATTCCTGCGCTCGGAGTGCGTGTGGATCCAGTATTGGGCTGAACTCGATTCGGCCTCGGATCGCCAGACATACAGCGACTACATCGCCGCGTACATCGGCGAGCAGAAGAAGCTCGGGCGCTATCCGCGCAAGGTCGGCTACAAGCTCTACGACGTCATGGAGTGGCTGGACCATGAAGGGGTTGTCGGCAAGGACAGCCGCCTGCAGACCTGGCTCGCTTCGGGGTTCCTGCTGGTCTGCCTGGTCAATACCATCGGACTGTTGCTCGCCAAGTTCACCGCGCGCGCCGGCGAAGTCGGCGTGCGGCGCGCGTTGGGCGCTCCGCGGCGCGAGATCTTCCGGCAATTCCTGATCGAGGCCAGCGTGGTGGGCGTTGCAGGCGGCGCGATGGGACTCCTGCTCAGTTTCGGCGGCCTGTGGCTGATCGCGCGGCAATCCAGAAGCATGGAAACGGTCGCGCACATGAGCGCAACGATGTTGCTGGCGACGATCGCGCTGGCGATTGCGTGCAGCGTGCTTGCCGGCCTGCTGCCGACGTGGCGCGCGTGCCAGGTGCGTCCAGCGGTGCAATTGAAGAGTCAGTAATTCGATGGCACATCCTCGTGCCGGAACTCGAGGATTTGGTTCCGTACCGTGTTTCTCATTTGATGCGACTGCAAACGGAGGCTTGAAATGGAAATCCGTCCGATCATCTCGGCACTCACACGCTCCAAGACCGGCGCAGTCCTGATTGCGGCACAGGTCGCGTTGACGCTGGGCATTCTGTGCAACGCGACCTACATCGTGCATGACCGCCTTGCACTCGCGAACCGACCCAGCGGGGCAATGGAGGACGATGTCTTCATGTTGAGCCTGTTTCCGTTCCGCAAGGTGACGGACGTCAAGGGCATGCAACTCGAGGACGAGGCCGCGTTGCGCAAGATCCCCGGGGTCAAGGCGGTGACCTGGGCCAATCAGGTGCCGTTTGGCCAGTCGTCATCGAATACGGGATTTGCGACCAATCCTGCCCAGAGTCCTGATTCGACGATCGTGGCGACGACCTACACGGGGCCAGGATCGTACATCGACGCGCTCGGCTTGAAGCTCGTGGAAGGTCGCGACGTGAATGCGAACGACGTCATCGACGTCGGTCCGGACACGGCCAACACCATTCCCCATTCGGCGATCGTCACCGAGGCGCTCGCGAGGAAACTCTATCCGAATGCCAACTCGGTCCTCGGCAAACCCCTGTACTACGACACTGGCGCAAATGCCAAGCAGTCGACGATCGTCGGTGTGGTCGAGCGCCTGCAGACGCCGAACGCGCAGGCCGCCGAGGACAACGAGGGGAAAGGCGAGTTTTCCGTGATCTACCCTGTCCGCGAACTTGACCAGTACACGCAGTACCTGGTCCGCACCGAACCGGGCCAGCGCGCACGCGTCATCGCCGATGCCGAAAAGGCGTTGAGCGGGCGCATGGACGGTCGCGTGTTGTTGCCAACGCACACGCTGAACGAATTGCGCGATCGCCGCTATCGTGCGGACCGAGCGCTTGCCGGAATGCTGATCTCGGTCGTGGTGTTGCTGCTGCTGGTGACCGCCAGCGGCATCGTCGGCATGGCTTCGTTGTGGGTGAGCCAGCGGCGCAAGCAGATCGGCGTGCGGCGCGCGCTCGGAGCGCGGCGTTTCGACATCCTGCGCTACTTCCTGACCGAGAACGCGATCGTGACGACCGGAGGCATCGTCGGGGGCATCGCACTTGCGTTGGGCCTGAACCAGTTGCTGGTCAGCACACTGGAACTGCCGCGCCTGCCATTGGGGTACCTGGGTTTCGGCATGGCCGCACTATGGTCGCTGGGATTGCTTGCAGTGCTTGGTCCCGCGTGGCGCGCCGCGCGCGTTCCGCCGGCGGTGGCAACGCGTAGCGTCTGATCCAGTGCCACAACGCGCTCGCGGAAACGCGTGCGCCAGATCAATCCACCCGGAAAAGGAACGACGCATGCGCAAACCACTCAAGATGCTGGCGTTGCTGCTCGGCGCCTCGCTGGCTGCAAACATTGTCCTTGCGGGCGCGCAACACAGCCACAGCTCCGAGGATGATTTGACCTGGAGCGACAACGGCCATTCGCTGAATCTGCACTCGTCGGAAAACACCGGGGTTGTCGTTGGTGCCACCCGGCCAGGATCATTCCAGGGGTTGCAAACCGGCGACGTCATCCTGGCGATCGACGAACGACACGTCGTTCGCGTAGAGGACCTGCTGCACGCACTGCTCGTTCACAGTACGTCTCCCGCGGCGTTACACGTGCGCCGCGCGGGCGCCGAAATCACCGTGACCTGGACCCATGCGCAATGCCAGGCACTGTCGCCACCGCTGCCGCCACCTCCGCCGCCGCCGCCGCCGCCCCCGCCGCACTCTTGAGAAGCGCTCCTGTCATCATGGCGCGCATCGACTCCACCACAGGCTGTTTCCCGTGATGTCCGTGCCCACCATCCTGGTCATCGATGACAACCCGACCGTCGTTACCGCGCTCGAAGTGCTGTTCTCGCTGCATGAGCTGGAGACCCTGAGCGCATCGTCGCCGGAAGCCGGGCTCGCGTTGCTCGAACGCAGATCGGTGGATCTCGTCGTACAGGACATGAACTTCACCGGCGACACCACGTCGGGCGATGAGGGCCAGGAATTGTTCCGCCAGATCCGTTCGCGATACCCGGATCTGCCGGTGATCCTGTTGACCGCTTGGACACACCTAGAGTCGGCGGTCGACCTGGTGCGTGCGGGGGCGGCGGACTACCTCGCCAAACCGTGGAACGACCACAAGCTCATGGCAGCGGTCGCCAATCTGCTGGAACTGGGAGCGAGCCGGCGCGAGTTGCGCCGTCGCCGCGGGAAGGACGCGCAGCGCAACAGCGAATTGCACGCACGCTTCGATCTGCGCGGCATGGTGTTCGCCGACCCGGCCACCGAGCGCGCGGTGGCGCTCGCCTGCCAGGTCGCGCGCGCAGACGTGCCGGTCCTGATTGTCGGCCCGAATGGCAGCGGCAAGGAACGCATTGCCGAAATCATCCAGGCCAACTCGGCCGTACGCGACGGACCATTCGTCACCCTCGATTGCGGTGCGATCCCCGCGGAACTCATCGAGGCCGAACTGTTTGGCGCGGAGGCCGGCGCGTACACCGGCGCTGGCAAGACGCGTGAGGGCAAGTTCGAAGCCGCCGATGGCGGAACACTGTTCCTCGACGAGATCGCCAACCTGCCGATGTCCGGACAGGTGAAACTGCTGCGCGTGCTCGAGACCGGGCGATTCGCGCGGCTCGGCTCGAATCGCGAGCGCCAGGTTCGCGTGCGGGTGATCAGCGCGACCAACGCTGACCTGCCCGCAAGGATTCGCGATGGCACATTCCGCGAGGACCTTTACTACCGGATCAACCTGATCGAATTGAAACTTCCGGCCCTCGCAGAGCGCCCGGATGACATCCTGCCGCTTTCAGAAACGTTTCTCTCCGAAGGCAAGCAACTGACCGCCGCGGCGCGCGATGCGTTGCGCCGGCACGGTTGGCCCGGCAATGTGCGCGAGCTCAAGAACGTGATCCAGCGTGCCAACCTGCTGGTTCATGGCGGCAGCATCGATGTCGGCGATCTTGCGCTGCCCTCGATGCATGCGGCTGGGGACCACGAACCCGATCGCGAGCAGATCGAACATGCGCTGAAAAAATCCCACGGCGTCGTATCCCAGGCGGCAACACTGCTTGGCCTGAGCAGGCAGTCGTTGTATCGGCGGCTGGAGCGTCTTGGCATCGATCGGCAATGAGTGAGCGTCCGGTTGGCATGCGTCGCTTCTCGCTGGCGGGAAAACTCGTCTTTGGCCTGTGCGTCTTCAGCATCGCGGCGATCGCACTTGCGTTGTGGCTGGGTCAACGGTTGGGGAACGCGTGGCTGGCTGGTGTCATCACTTTGCTGGCACTGATTCCGATTGCTCTTTGGCTCGTCCGTCGCATGCTGGCGCCGGTGCTATCGATGTTTCGCGCGCTGTCCGGCACGGTCGCCAGCTATCGCGAAGGCGATTTCAGTTTCGGTCTCGCATGGCCGCATGACGATGAGCTCACCGATCTTGTCGCCGCGCATAACGCTATTGGCGAGGCCTTGCGCGAGCAGCAGCTGGTGCTTGTGCAGCGCGAACTGCTGCTCGACACCATGGTGCAGAACACGCCGGTGGCAATGTTGCTCGCCGACAGCGGCGGCCGCATCGTGTATTCCAACCTTGCCGCGCGCAAGTTGCTCAACGATGGCCGCAGGATCGAAGGCGATGCGCTGGACGGTCTGTTGCAGCGCGCGTCGGAGCCCCTGCGCGAGGCGATCGAACGCGGCGGCGATGGCCTGTTCGCCGTTGGACAGGATGACGACGAGCAGATTTTCCATCTCGCGCGGCGTGGTTTCCGCCTCAATGGTCGCCGGCATGAGCTGTTCCTGCTGCGTCATCTCACCGTCGAGCTGCGGCGACAGGAGGTGCAGACGTGGAAGAAAGTCATCCGCGTGATCAGCCACGAACTCAACAACTCGCTGGCACCGGTCGCTTCACTTGCGCACTCCGGCGCCGAACTCGTGCGGCGTGGCCAATACCAGCGGCTGGAGGAGATCTTCGGCACGATCGAGGAGCGTGCCCGTCACCTCGAAGGATTCATCCGCGACTACGCACGCTTTGCGAAGCTTCCCGCGCCGAGGCTGGAACCGATCCTGTGGCCTGCGTTCTGCGAACGGCTGCGCAGCCAGATCGATTTCGCGCTGGAAGGACCCTTGCCAGAGAAAGTCGCGCGGTTCGACGCCGCGCAGCTTGAACAGGCCCTGTTGAACCTGCTCAAGAACGCACACGAATCCGGTTCGGCTCCCGATCACGTCAGCCTGCGCGTACGCCGTCTTCCAGATTCGCTGCGCATCGAGGTCGCCGATCGCGGCCAGGGAATGAACGATGCAGTGCTCGCGAACGCGCTCGTGCCGTTCTACTCGACCAAACGCAGCGGAACCGGTCTGGGCCTTGCGCTCGCACGCGAGATCGCCGAGGCACACGGCGGCCGCATTGCATTGGCGAACCGCGTAGGCGGAGGACTCAGCGTGACGCTGGTGATTCCGGACCATTAGCCATCCTGGTCATCTACGGCTGACGTGGCCACGGCAACGCCGCACTCGCCCCTACCGCGAAGCACTGCTGCGCCCCTCAGGCCAGGTTTCCCGAAGTCATGCTTTCTTCGTCGGTCGGCGCCAACCCGGCACCGCGGTTTGCCTGCTTCGGGCAAGGCCAAGGTCGCCTGCCGGAACATCGTGGGTGATCGTCGACCCGGCGCCGATGGTAGCGCCTGCACCCACCGTCACCGGGGCGACCAGCGCCGTGTTCGATCCGATGAAGGCATCGTCATCGATTCGGGTGCGGTGCTTGAAAAGGCCATCGTAGTTGCAGGTAATCGTGCCCGCGCCGATGTTCACGCGGTCGCCGAGTTGCGCGTCGCCCAGATACGACAGGTGGTTGGCCTTGGATCCCTTGCCAAGCCGGGTCATCTTGGTCTCGACGAAATTGCCGATGTGCGCGCCCGCCGCCAGTTCGGTACCGTGCCGCAGTCGGGCGTAGGGTCCAATCACGCAATCCTCCGCGATACGTGCACCCTCGATGTCGCAATGCGCCCGCACCACGCTGCCAGCGCGGATGCTGACGTCCTTGAGCCTGCAGAACGGCCCGATGCTGACGTTGTCGCCAAGTATCACGTCGCCTTCAAGGATCACATCCACGTCGATTGCCACATCGCGACCGGCGACCACGGTGCCGCGCTGGTCGAAACGCGCCGGATCGGCAAGCCGCACGCCGGCAAGCGCAAGCGACTTCGCGGCGCGCAACTGGAATGCGCGCTCGAGGCGTGCAAGCTGCCAGCGATCGTTTGCGCCTTCCACCTCCAGCGCGTCGGCGCAGTTCGCGACGGCTGCGGGCAGCAACTCGGCAGCCGCCTGCGCGAACACGTCGGTGAGGTAAAACTCGCCCTGTACATTGTCGTCGCGCAACGCATCCAGCCAGCGCCGGAGCAGGCTTGCATCGGCCACGATGATGCCGGAGTTGATCGTGCGGACCCCCCGCTGGGATGCATCGGCATCCTTTTCTTCGACGATAGCGGCAACGCGACCATCCGCATCGCGCAGCACGCGGCCGTAACCGGATGGATCGTCAAGCTCCGTCACCAGCACGGCAAGCGCCCCGTCCGCAAGGAGCAACTTTTGCAGGGTGTCGGTGGTCGTCAATGGCACGTCGGCGTAAAGCACGAGGACGCGCGCGGCGGCGGGGACATCGGGCATGGCCTGCTGTACCGCGTGGCCGGTACCGAGCTGGCGCTCCTGTTCGGCCCAGATCAGGTCGGACTGGTCCGCAAACGCTGCACGCACTTGCGCGCCGCCATGGCCGTACACCACGTGGATTCCGGCGGCGCCCAACGCGCGCGCCGTATCGATCACATGCGCGAGCATCGGCCGTCCCGCAATCGGTTGCAACACCTTGGGCAGAGTCGATTTCATACGCTTGCCCTCGCCTGCTGCGAGGATGACGACGTGCAGCGGTCTGTTCGTGCCCATGCTTGCCTCTGTCGAATGCATGCAACCGAAGGAACAATCTCAGCAATCTGCGAACAATGAAAGCTCGAGGGCGAAAACTGCCTGCCGCCATCGCAGCAGATGGTGTGACGCCTGGGTCGCATCCGCTGCTGTCGGGTTCGCGCCCGACCTTCGCGCTCGCCGAGGCGTTCATCTGCATCGCGCTCGCATCGACCGCGATCGCCGCGTTGTAGCACTTCTGCGGATGCGCGCCTGTCAGGCTGTGCCCCCCCCATTGCGAGCCGCACGCGCTGCGGTCCGCTCAGCCTGCAGCAACACCTGGTCGGTGAGCACGCGCATCAGCTCCCTGCTGCGACGGTTCACCGTATCGAGCACCAGGCCGGTGGCGAGCGACAGCATGCCGACGAGCTCGAGCGCCGCAGCCAGGACCGCCGTCGACGGGTGCGTGACGAGGCCGGTAAGCGCGAATTCCCGCACGAGGATAGCGCCGAACGCGGCGCCAGCAAGCATGCACAGCAATGCGATCAGACCGAAGAACTGCAGCGGCCGGAAGTCCTTGTAGAGGAACGCGATCGTGTGCAGCACGCGGTAGCCATCGCGGAACGTATGCAGCTTCGAGTGGCTTCCTTCCGGGCGCGCACCGTACGCGACTGGAATTTCGCGCAGTTGCATTCCCTGCGACAAGGCGAACACGGTCATCTCTGTCTCGATCTCGAACCCCTGCGACAACACGGGCATCGAGCGCACGAACTGTCGGCTGAATGCGCGGTAGCCGGACAACACATCGGCGACCGCGGTATTGAACAGACGCGAGATCACGCCGCGCACAAGCCGGTTGCCGAACCCATGAAAGCGGCGGAACGCCGAGTCGACATGCGCCTCAAGCCGGGTGCCGACGACCATGTCCGCGGTTCCGTCAAGGATCGGCGCCAGCACGGCGCGGGCGCGGTCCGCCGGATAGGTATCGTCTCCATCGACCATCAGGAATGCGTCCGCGTCCACGTCGCGAAACATGCTGCGCACGACATGCCCCTTGCCCTTCGCCGGCACCGCAACCACCCGTGCGCCGGCCGCGCGCGCCAATGCCGCAGTATCGTCCGTGCTCGCATTGTCGAAAACGAAAATCGCAGCTTCGGGCAATGCTGCACGGAAGTCGCGCACCACCTTGCCGACTGTCAATGCCTCGTTGTGGCAAGGAATCAGGACGGCGATCCGTTCTGGTCGGGCCACGACCTGCCCGTCGATCGAAGCATGATTCGTGTCGGTCATGCGCCATTGTCGACCATGTCGCCGCGGAAATCCCGCGACGGTCGGGTTGCTATCATCCCGGGATGGCAATGGACGCTTGGCACCCTCATCTCAGGCAGGCAACACAGTTCGTCCTTGCAGGCGCTGCGCAACTTGCGCTGGACAGCGGCGTCTTCATTGCATCGACCGCGTTGGGCCTGCCAATCGTTCCAGGCAACCTGCTCGGACGCCTGGGCGGCGCGACCCTGGGCTTCTGGCTCAACGGCCGCTACACGTTTGGCAAACAGAACCTCGACCGCGGGCATGCACTGCGTTTCGCGATCGTATGGATCCTGCTGACCTGCCTGAGCACGGTGCTGGTCGCCAGCGTCGCCGCGCACGTGGGACTCCACCAAGCATGGCTGGCCAAACCGCTGGTCGAGGCGGGCGTCGCGGTGATCGGATTTTTTCTGTGGAAGCACGTCGTCTATCAGTGACGCCCACAAGAAAACGCCGGCGCAAGGCCGGCGTTCGTGAAAGACATGCAAGCATCCGCTTCTCATTAAGTCCCGGCCACGGATGGGCCCGCGTAAAAATGCTTGTTTGAATCCCGGCCACGTATGGCCGTGCCCTTGCGGATGGACCCGCGCATTTGAAAGTCCGCACATGGATGTGCGGGCTCCTGCGGATGGACCCGCGCGAAATCAATGTTTCATGTTCTTGCGCAAACGCTCAAGCGCCTGCAATTGCGCCGTGGCCTGGACGAGCTTGACTTGCGCTTCGGCTATTTCCATCGCGTCGCCGCGATTGGCAAGGGCACGCTCGGCTTCGTCCTTCGCCTGCTTTGCCGCGGCCTCGTCGAGGTCCTTCGCGCGGATCGCAGTGTCGGCGAGCACAGTCACGACCTGCGGCTGCACCTCGAGGATGCCGCCGGAGACATAGAACATCTGCTCTTCGCCGTCCTCAAGGATCACCCGCACCTGGCCGGGCTTGAGCCGCGTGATCAAAGGTGCGTGGCGCGGCGCGATGCCGAGCTCGCCCATCTCGCCGGAGGCGATCACCATCGTCACCACGCCGTGGAAGATCGCTTCCTCGGCGCTGACGATGTCGCAACGGATCGTGGTTGCCATGATCCTTACGCCTTCTCGGCCAGCTTCTTGGCTTTCTCGATTGCTTCCTCGATGCCGCCGACCATGTAGAAGGCCTGCTCCGGCATGTGGTCGCACTCGCCGTCGCAGATCATCTTGAAGCCGCGGATGGTGTCCTTCAGCGACACGTACTTGCCCGGCGAACCGGTGAACACTTCGGCGACATGGAACGGCTGCGAGAAGAAACGCTCGCACTTGCGCGCACGGTACACGGCCTGCTTGTCCTCTTCGGACAGTTCGTCCATGCCGAGGATCGCGATGATGTCCTTGAGTTCCTTGTAGCGCTGCAGGGTCTGCTGCACGCGGCGCGCGGTGTCGTAGTGCTCGTTGCCGATCACGTTCGGATCGAGCTGGCGCGAGGTGGAGTCGAGTGGATCGACTGCCGGATAGATACCCAGCGATGCAATGTTGCGCGAGAGCACGACGGTCGCATCCAGATGCGCGAACGTCGTTGCCGGCGACGGGTCGGTGAGGTCGTCCGCGGGGACGTACACGGCCTGGATCGAGGTGATCGAACCCGTCTTCGTGGAGGTGATGCGTTCCTGCAGCACGCCCATCTCGGCGGCCAAGGTCGGCTGGTATCCGACGGCCGACGGCATGCGACCCAGCAATGCGGACACTTCGGTACCGGCCAGCGTGTAGCGGTAGATGTTGTCGACGAAGAACAGCACGTCGCGGCCCTTGCCGGTCTCGTCCTTCTCGTCGCGGAAGTACTCGGCCATGGTCAGGCCGGTCAGAGCCACGCGCAGGCGATTGCCCGGCGGCTCGTTCATCTGGCCATAGACCATCGTGACCTTGTCGAGCACGTTGGAGTCTTTCATCTCGTGGTAGAAATCGTTGCCTTCACGAGTGCGCTCACCCACACCGGCAAACACCGACAGGCCTTCATGGGCCTTGGCGATGTTGTTGATCAGTTCCATCATGTTGACGGTCTTGCCGACGCCGGCACCACCGAACAGTCCAACCTTGCCGCCCTTCGCGAACGGGCAGACCAGATCGATCACCTTGATGCCGGTTTCCAGCAAGTCGTCGCTGACGGCTTGCTCGGCGTAACTCGGCGCGGGGCGATGGATAACCCATCGTTCGTCTTCGCCAATCGGACCGGCTTCATCGATAGGGTTACCGAGCACGTCCATGATGCGACCGAGCGTCTTCACGCCGACCGGCACCTTGATGCCCTCACCGGTGTTGCGCGCTTCAAGGCCGCGCTTGAGGCCTTCGGTGGAACCCAGGCCGATGGTGCGAACAACGCCGTCACCCAGCTGCTGCTGCACTTCCAGGGTGATTTCGGTGCCATCGATCTTCAGCGCGTCGTACACGTTCGGCACGGCATCGCGCGGGAATTCGACGTCGACGACGGCGCCGATGATTTGTACGACTTTGCCTAGGCTCATGATGGACTCCAGATACTTTGACGGTTGATGCGAAGTCGCCAATGCGACAGCGCGTGCAATTCAGGTGGCAGCAGCGCCGCCGACGATTTCGGAAATTTCCTGGGTGATCGCGGCCTGGCGCGCCTTGTTGTAGACCAGGGTCAGCGAATCGATGGCCTTGGACGCATTGTCCGAAGCGCTCT
>JBBQTD010000043.1:0-27398 GCA_038234715.1 Lysobacterales bacterium
ATCCTTCACGGCCCACCAATCCTTCCTGCACACTCGGCAGCCGCGCGGCATCGCGAAAGTGGCGAAACTGGTAGACGCGCTGGATTTAGGTTCCAGTGGGGCAACCCTTGAGAGTTCGAGTCTCTCCTTTCGCACCAACACGTGCCTGCGCGAAGCAAGATGCTGCGCTATTCGCACGCGCCCGTAGCAGGCGCGCCAACAGGAGTCATCATGCAAGTGTCGGTTGAAAACGTCGGAAATCTCGAGCGCAAGCTTACGGTCAGCATGCCGCTGGACCGCCTGCAGTCGATCACTGGTTCGCGCCTGAGCGAGCTGTCGCGCACGGTGCGCATCAAGGGCTTCCGCCCGGGCCGGGTGCCGAAGAAGATCATCGAGCAGCGCTACGGGGCGCAGGTGCGCAACGAGGTGTTTGGCGACCTGGTGCGCGAGAGCTTCGACGAGGCGATGCGCAAGGAGAACCTGCGTCCGGCCGGCCTGCCACAGATCGAGGCCACCGAGCCTGTCGAAGGAGAGATGGGATACGTGGCCACGTTCGAGGTGGTGCCGGATTTCGGCACGATCGACGTGAGCGGGCTGCAGATCGTGCGCCCGACCTCGGAAGTGCTCGACTCGGACGTCGAACACATGATTGAAACCCTGCGCCTGCAGCGCCGCAGCTGGAATCCGGTTGAGCGCGCCGCGCAGTCTGGCGACCTGGTGATGGTGGAAACCGTCTCCCATACCGATGCCGGCCGGGTGCCTGCCGAGGGTGTTGAGCGCGCGGCAACCGTGCTCGGTTCGGGCATGCTCGATCGCGAACTCGAAGCGCAGCTGGTCGGCAAGAGTGCGGGCGATGACCTCGCGCTCGACCTGAGCTACCCGCCGGACTGGAGCGATGCCGCACTGGCCGGGAAGAACGTGAAGGTCGAGGCGCATGTGGTGCGCGTCTCGGAGCAGCATCTGCCGGAACTCGATGCGGAGTTCATCCGCACGTTTGGCATCCGCAGCGGCGAGCGCGATGAATTCCTCAAGGAAGTACGCAGCAACCTGGAGCGCGAGCTGAAGGGTGCGCTGATGGCGCGTTTGCGCGCTGAAGTGCTGGACAAACTGATCGCCCAGCATGCGCACGTGCAGATGCCCGAGCGGCTGATCGAAAGCGAAGCGCGCGGACAGGCGCGCCAGGCCGAACAGCAGGCACTTGAAAGCGGGCAGACCAATCCGCACATTCCATTTGAAGGTTTCCTGCCGGCATCGCGCACCCGTGTTGCAACGGTGTTGCTGGTCGGCGAGGTAGCCCGTCAGAACAACCTGAAGCTCGACCCGCAGCGCGTCAACGAGATGTTGACCCTGATCGCGTCGACGTACGAGGAACCCAAGCAGGTGCTTGAGCTGTATCGCAACGACAAGCGCCTGATGTCCGACCTGCAGTCGCGCGTGATGGAGGAGCAAGTGGTCGACTGGATCGCCACCCAGGCGCAGGCGACCGAGCTGCACCTGAGTTTCGCTGATGCAATGCAGCAGCGCCGGAGTTGATCGGAGGGGCGGACGCAGTTGAGCAGGATGCGGAAAGCGCAGAAATAGATCGAAGTGTCGGAACAGATTTCAAGGCAGGATGCCGATAGCGCGCAGCGGGTGCATCGCACATGCTGCGTCGGAGCCAAGTCCGGACATGCGCCGGACTTGGCGCGAACTGAGCGGCCCAGGACGGGCCGATTCAGTGCAAATCAAATAAACGAGCGAGCGGAGCGAGCGTGCAGACCAAGAACCTCAACCTGGTGCCGATGGTGGTCGAACAGACCAGCCGTGGCGAACGCGCGTACGACATCTATTCGCGTCTGCTCAAGGAGCGCGTGATCTTCATGGTCGGGCCGATCGACGACTATGTGGCCAACGTGATCGTCGCGCAGATGTTGTTCCTCGAGGCCGACAATCCCGAGAAGGACATCAGCCTGTACATCAACTCGCCAGGCGGCATCGTCACGGCGGGCATGGCGATCTACGACACCATGCAGTTCATCAAGCCCGACATCAGCACGATCTGCGTTGGCCAGGCGGCGAGCATGGGTTCGCTGCTGCTTGCGGCGGGCACGCATGGCAAGCGTTATGCGCTGCCGAATTCGCGGGTGATGATCCACCAGCCCCTTGGCGGCTTTCAGGGCCAGGCGACCGACATCGAGATCCACGCGCGTGAGATCCTGTCGCTGAAGGTCAAGCTCAACGAAATCCTGGCCAAGCACACTGGCCAGTCGGTGGAGACGATTGCGCGCGATACCGATCGCGACAATTTCAAGAGCGCCGAGGAATCCAAGGTGTACGGCCTGATCGACCAGGTGATCGCACGGCGCGCCGACGAGTCGATCCAGTCATCCTGATCCGCCGAACCGGGACGCATGTCCCAACAACCGCTGACCCCGCGCCGGACACTGGTGCGGGCTATGCTATTCTGCCGATGAACCTCCGCTCCGGAGAGCGAGAAGCATGAGCGAAGACCGTCCAGGCCGATCCAGCGACAGCGGCAAGATCCTTTACTGCTCGTTCTGCGGCAAGAGCCAGCACGAAGTCCGCAAGCTTATCGCGGGTCCGAGCGTGTTCATCTGCGACGAGTGCGTCGAGCTCTGCAACGACATCATCCGCGAAGAGCTCGAGGAAAAAGCCCAGGCATCGGGCAGCCACCTGCCGAAGCCGCGCGAGATCATGGATGTGCTCGACCAGTATGTGGTCGGCCAGCCGCGCGCGAAAAAGACGCTGTCGGTGGCGGTCTACAACCACTACAAGCGCATCGAGAGCCGCAGCAAGAACGACGACATCGAACTGTCGAAATCGAACATCCTGCTGGTCGGCCCCACCGGTTCGGGCAAGACGCTGCTGGCCGAGACACTGGCGCGGCTGCTCAACGTGCCGTTCACGATCGCCGATGCGACGACGCTGACCGAAGCGGGCTACGTCGGCGAAGACGTCGAGAACATCATCCAGAAGCTGCTGCAGAAGTGCGACTACGACGTCGAGAAGGCGCAGACGGGCATTGTCTACATCGACGAAATCGACAAGATTTCGCGCAAATCCGAAAACCCGTCGATCACTCGCGACGTGTCGGGCGAGGGCGTTCAGCAGGCGCTGCTGAAGCTGATCGAAGGCACGATCGCCTCGGTGCCGCCGCAGGGCGGCCGCAAGCATCCGCAGCAGGAATTCCTGCAGGTCGATACGCGCAATATCCTGTTCATCTGCGGCGGCGCGTTTGCTGGCCTGGAGAAGATCGTCCAGCAGCGCAGCACCGACGCCGGCGGCATCGGTTTTGGTGCGAAGGTGAAGAGCCAGTCGAAGAAAACCGAGATTGGCCGCTTGCTGGCCGATGTGGAACCCGAGGATCTGATCAAGTTCGGCCTGATTCCCGAATTCGTCGGACGCCTGCCGGTCGTGGCGACGCTCGAAGAACTCGACGAGGCTGCGCTGGTGAAGATCCTGACCCAGCCCAAGAATGCGATCAGCAAGCAGTTCAAGAAGCTGTTCGACATGGAAGGGGTGGAGCTCGAATTGCGTCCGGAAGCGCTCGCAGCAGTCGCGCGCAAGGCGCTCAAGCGCAAGACGGGCGCGCGTGGGTTGCGCACGATCCTCGAGTCGGTGCTGCTGGACACGATGTACGAACTGCCGTCGCTGGAAAACGTCACCAAGGTCGTCGTCGACGAGTCGGTGATCGAGCACCAGACCGAGCCGTACCTGATCTACAGCAACACGGCCGAGCCCAAGCGCGCAGCCTCTTCGGAATAGCCGCGGGCGGACCGAGTCCGGCCCTGCCGCGATTGCCTGCACCGCAGATAAGTCGCTGTTTCCACAAGGTTCTGGAATTGGCGCCCAGCCGGCAGGCGGATGCCGCTTGCAAGCTCGCGCGGCCAGCCCCATAACTTTCGCAGGGCGCGCACCGCGCCGCAGGAGTTTCCGCAAATGGCAACCACCCACCCCAACCACGTCGATCTGCCGGTACTGCCGCTGCGCGACGTGGTGGTGTATCCGCACATGGTGATCCCTCTGTTCGTCGGGCGCGACCGTTCTGTGCGCGCGCTCGAATTTGCCATGGAATCCGACAAGCAGATCCTGCTGGTCGCGCAGAAAAGCCCCGAAGTCGACGAGCCAGCGGAAAAAGACCTGTACGAGTGGGGCACGCTCGCTCAAGTGTTGCAGTTGTTGAAACTGCCGGACGGCACCATCAAGGTGCTCGTCGAGGGCACGGCGCGCGTGCGTTTGCGTTCGTGCAGCGAGCGCGATGGCGTGATGACCGCAATCGCGGACGTGATCGAATCCGAACAGTCCAACGATCCGCGCGAGATCGAGGTCACCGCGCGCTCACTGACGACGCAGTTCGAGCAGTACCTCAAGACGAACCGAAAGCTGCCACCGGAGTTGCTGGCGACGATCAACGGGATCAGCGATCCGAGCCGATTGGCCGACACGGTCGCGGCGCATATCGGCGTGCGTCTTTCCGAGAAACAGAAGCTGTTGGAAACCCTCGATGTCGCCACGCGGCTGGAATTGCTGATCGGCTACGTGGACGGCGAAATCGATGTGCAGCAACTCGAGAAGCGCATCCGTGGGCGGGTGAAATCGCAGATGGAGAAGAGCCAGCGCGAGTACTACCTCAACGAGCAGATGAAGGCGATCCAGAAGGAACTCGGCGAAGCCGACGAGGCGCCGAACGAACTCGAGGAACTCGCGCGCAAGATCGCCGCCGCAGGCATGCCAAAGGCAGTCGAGACCAAGGCGAAGGCCGAGCTCAACAAGCTCAAGCAGATGTCGCCGATGTCGGCCGAATCCACCGTCGTGCGCAACTACCTGGACTGGATGGTCGGCGTGCCGTGGAAGAAGCGCACCAAGGTGCGCAAGGACCTCAAGGTCGCGCTCGACGTGCTCGATGCCGATCACTTCGGCCTGGAAAAGGTCAAGGAACGCATCCTCGAATACCTTGCGGTGCAGAGTCGCGTGAAAAACATGAAAGGAGCGATCCTGTGCCTGGTGGGACCCCCGGGCGTGGGCAAGACGTCACTTGGCCAGAGTGTGGCGAAGGCGACCAACCGCAAGTTCGTGCGCATGTCGCTGGGTGGCGTCCGCGACGAGGCGGAGATCCGCGGCCACAGGCGTACGTACATCGGGTCGATGCCGGGACGCATCCTGCAGAACCTCAGCAAGATCGGCACGCGCAACCCGCTGTTCGTGCTTGACGAGATCGACAAGATGTCGATGGATTTCCGTGGCGATCCGTCGTCGGCGCTGCTCGAAGTGCTCGATCCGGAACAGAACCATTCCTTCAGCGATCACTACCTCGAAGTCGATTTCGACCTTTCCGAGGTCATGTGGATCGCGACTGCGAACTCGCTCAACATCCCGAGTCCGTTGCTCGATCGCATGGAGGTCATCCGCATCCCCGGCTACACCGAGGACGAGAAACTCAACATCGCGATGCGTTACCTGTTGCCCAAACAGCTCAAGGCGAACGGACTGCGCGATGGCGAGCTGAAGGTCAGCGAAGGCGCGCTGCGCGACATCGTGCGCTATTACACGCGCGAATCCGGCGTGCGCAACCTCGAGCGCGAGATCTCGAAGATCTGCCGCAAGGTGATCAAGGAGATCGCGCTGGAAGGTCCGAAGTCGCAGAAAAAGAATGCGAAGAAAGTGCAGACCAAGCTCGTCACTCCGAAGAACCTGGAACACTTCCTCGGTGTGCGTCGCCACGATTTCGGTCGCGCCGAAGAGCACAACGAAGTCGGCCTTGTAACTGGCCTTGCATGGACCGAGGTCGGCGGCGAACTGCTGCAAATCGAGGCAACCCTGGTGCCAGGCAAGGGCCAGATGATCCTGACCGGAAAGCTTGGCGAGGTCATGCAGGAATCGGTGAAGGCCGCGCATTCGGTGGTTCGCGCGCGCGCGGAATCGCTGGGACTTGACCAGGATTTCCACCAGAAACTCGACTTCCACCTGCATGTGCCCGAAGGCGCGACCCCGAAGGACGGTCCGAGTGCGGGCATTGCGATGGCAACCGCGCTGGTGTCTGCATTGTCGAAAGTCCCGGTGCGCGCCGACGTGGCGATGACCGGCGAGATCACGCTGCGCGGTCGCGTGCTTCCGATCGGCGGCCTGAAGGAAAAATTGCTCGCTGCGCTGCGCGGCGGTATCCATACCGTGATCATTCCGGAGGAAAACCGCAAGGATCTAGCCGAGATTCCGCGCAACGTGACCCAGGGAATGAAGATCCTGCCGGTACGCTGGATCGACGAGGTTCTTGACATCGCGCTGGAGAGGCCACTGGTGCCGCGCTCGAGTCCGACGAATGCTCCCGACGCCGGCGAGAGCGAAGCGGGTTCGTCGAAATCCGATGCGTTGAGGACCCATTGAGTTTCAAGCATGCACACGCGAACGTGTCAATCGAAAAAATTGCGATGTAGCTGAAAACCGCGCCGTTCCTCACTCTGGCGTGTTGCGCGCTACAACGCGCGCTGGTATAAATCGTTTCGACCGCAACGCGATGCAATTGAACATGCGTGCGGCACAGGTCAATCGGATGTGCAGGGGACGAAAGCATGTCTGGATTGAAATAATCGCGGGTCCCAATTGCCCAGGAGTTACTCAATGAACAAGGCTGATTTCATCGCTTCGGTTGCCGAATCCGCCGAACTGTCGAAAGTCGATGCCGGTCGCGCCGTTGACGCGATGGTCGAGACAATCACCAAGGCCCTCAAGAAAGGCGACGGCGTAACCCTCGTGGGTTTCGGCACTTTCTCGATCCGTAAACGCGCTGCCCGCACAGGCCGCAATCCGCGTACCGGCGACACCATCAAGATCAAGGCATCGAAGAACCCTGCATTCAAGGCTGGCAAGGCCCTCAAGGATGCCGTAAACTGAGTACATGCGGTCCCATCCGCGAGAAGTCCGGTCTTCCGACCTGATTTTTCAAAAGGACGCCTTCGGGTGCTTAGCTCAGCGGTAGAGCGTCGCCCTTACAAGGCGAGGGTCGGGGGTTCGAAACCCTCAGCACCCACCATGCTTCGTCATGTCGCTGTTTTCGCATCGTCCGCGCACCCGTGTGCGGGCGATGGTGGCGCAACGGAATAGTTTCGCAACGCGAGATTTTCGCAATGCAAAGTTCAACGCGGAGTGGTAGTTCAGTTGGTTAGAATGCTGGCCTGTCACGCCGGAGGTCGCGGGTTCGAGTCCCGTCCACTCCGCCATTTCACAACGGGGCGCCGCGAGGCGCCCTTGCTTTTTCCGAGGATGCGATCGCTGGACGCGGTCGACTGCAGTCCAGTACCACTGGCGGCAACCGGGGCAGAAGTTTCGACACGGCGGCACGCAGGGTAATCTTGTCCATTCGCCCCGGGGCACCGGGCAACGCACTAGGGTCAAACCAGACATGCTGACGAAAATTCGCGAAGCAAGCTCCGGCTGGGTTCTCGCACTGGTCCTCGGGCCATTCATCGTCACCTTCGCTTTTTTTGGTATCAATGGCTATTTCACCGGCCGGACGGAGACTTACGCGGCGCGCATCACCATTAAGCAGGGATGGCTGGGTACCGGGATTGGCGCCAAATACAAGGAAATCTCCCAGGATGAATTCCGCCGCTCGTTCGAAGCCGAACGCAGGCAGCAACGCGATGAGCTCAAGGAGAAATTCGACGCGACCAAGTTCGACACCATCGCCAAGAAGCGCGAAGTGATGGATCGCCTGGTCCAGCGTGAGTTGCTCACCGCAGCGGCAAACCGCGATGGCGTCAAGGTGTCGGGACAACAGCTTTACGACAAGATCGCAGCGGAGCCCTTGTTCCAGGTCGACGGCAAGTTCGACCCGACCCGGTACAAGGAGGTCCTAGAAATGCAGAGCCCGCCAAAGACTCCAGCGCAGTACGAAGCGGATGCACGTGAGGACATGTTGCTTGCAACGCTGCCGAATGAAATAGGCGCTTCCGGAATCGCAAGCAACGCCGACATCGACTCCACGATGCGCCTTGGCGAACAAAAGCGCGACCTGCGCTATCTTGCACTTCCGGTTCCAGCAGATGCGCCCGTCCCCAGTACTGCCGATTTGCAGTCCTGGTACCAGGCGCATGCCGCGCAATACCGCACCGAGGAACAGGTCGCGCTGGAATATCTCGAGCTAGACGCATCGACGCTTGCCGTTCCCACCACTGTCGACGACGACACCCTGCACCAGCGTTACGACCAGCAGAAGAATCGCTACATCGAGCCAGAACAGAGACTTGCCTCGGATATCCTGATCAACGTCCCCGCGAATGCAGACGCAGCGACCGCGAAGGCCGCGCAGGCGAGGGCAGCCGCACTCGCGGTTCAGGCCCGCGCGCAGGGTGCCGACTTCGCAGCGCTTGCACGCGCCAATTCGCAGGACGAGGGATCGAAGAACCTCGGTGGCGACCTGGGCTGGTTGACCCAGAATGTGATCCAGCAGAAGGCGTTTGCCAGCGCCCTATACGCGCTCAAGCCTGGACAGATCAGCGAACCGGTACGCACGGTCGAGGGCTGGCATGTCATACAGTTGCGCGATGTCCGCCCTGGGCGGCAAGTTCCTTTCGAATCCGTCCGTGCCGAACTTGCGCGCGATGAACTCAAGGATGCGCGCGAGAAGCTCTTCAGCGACCGCTCCGGCAAGCTCGTCGACTTGACGTTGAAGGATTCCACGACGCTCGCTCCGGCTGCACGCGAGTTGGGACTGACGATCCAGAAAACGCCGCTGTTCACGCGCGCGGGCGGGACTGGCATCGCTGCCGACCCGAAGGTGCTGAAGGCGGCGTTTTCGTCGTCGGCCCTCGAAGACGGCAACACCAGCGATGCGATCGAGATCGGCAAGAACCACGATCACGTCGTCGTGATCCGCGATGCACAGCATCTTCCCGTCAAGACGTTGCCACTCGCGCAGGTGCACGATCGCGTACTCGCGGACCTGCAGTCCGATCGACGCATCAAGGCCGCCAAGACAGCTGCCGATGCGTTGTTGGCTCGCGCCGTGAAAGGTGAGTCGCTGGACAGGCTTGCTACCGCGATCGGTGGCAGCGTACAGACGATGACTGCAGCGGCGCGCACCGTCACGGCTCCATCCGCTGACCTGGTCGCGGCGGGATTCCGGCTGCCGCGTCCGGTGCAGGGCCAGCCCCTCCAGGTGGCCATCGCATCGCTTGCACCGGATCGCTACGCCTTGGTCGAGGCAACCAGCGTGACCGACGGCGATCCTGCCAAGATGGATCCCGCACAACGCAGCATGTTGCGTCAGCGGTTTGCGCAGATGCGGGCGGCGCTCGAAGAACGCACGTTTATCGATGCGTTGAGAAACGAGTTTCCGGTGCAGATTGCCGAGGATCGGTTGTAGTAGCGGTCCCGGCTTTTGCCCGGGGCATTGCAGTGGCGAGCTGGCGATTTTCGGTAAGCGCATCGCTACTTGCAGGCGATTCAGTTCGGCATCCCTTGCCTCTCCAACCGTCATCGCATGCGATGACGACCCAGCCCTCCCTTTTCGATTGCGCACTCCTGCTCCATCGAAAAGTCCGGCCCAGACATCCTGTCTGTGCGTTCGCCGGCGCGCGAGGCATGCCTCACGCGTTAGCTCACCCTGCTGCGGGCGCTGGAGTCCGCATGCGATGACATTGAGTCATCGTATCAGCGCTCACTCGCGACTAAGGTCGGCATCCATGCATCACCAACCGTCATCGCATGCGATGACGACCCAGCCCTCCCTTTTCGATTGCGCACTCCTGCTCCATCGAAAAGTCCGGCCCAGACATCCTGTCTGTGCGTTCGCCGGCGCGCGAAGCATGCCTCACGCGTTAGCTCACCCTGCTGCGGGCGCTGGAGTTCGCATGCGATGACATTGAGTCATCGTATCAGCGCTCACTCCAGCCCTGTCATTCCGAGGATGTTGTAGCCGGCGTCCACGAAGGTGACCTCGCCGGTGATGCCTGCCGCGAGGTCCGAGCACAGGAATGCGGCGACGTTGCCGACTTCTTCGGTCGTCACGTTGCGGCGTAGCGGCGAATTCTGTTCGACGTGGTCGAGCATTTTGCGGATGTTGCCGACGCCTGCGGCCGCGAGGGTCTTGATTGGGCCCGCAGAAATCGCATTCACGCGCGTGCCTTCGGGACCGAGGTTGTAGGCGAGATAGCGCACGCTCGATTCCAGGCTCGCTTTCGCAAGTCCCATCACGTTGTAGTTCATCAACGCGCGATCGGATCCAAGATAGGTCAGCGTCAACAACGCACCCTTGCGGCCGTGCATCATTTGCCGCGCCGCCTTGGCGAGCGCTGGAAAGCTGTAGGCCGAGATGTCGTGCGCGATCGCGAAGTTCGCGCGGGTCAGTCCATCCAGGAATCCGCCGGTCAGTGCCTCGCCGGGTGCGAAGCCGATCGAGTGCACGAGGATGTCGAGCCCATCCCAGCGCTTGCCGAGATCCACGAACAATTGCGCGATCTGCTCGTCGTTGCCGACGTCGCAAGGCAGCACGATGTCGGAGCCGAACGCATGCGCGGCTTCCTCGACGCGCGCCTTGAGCTTGTCGTTGACGTAGGTGAATGCAAGCTCGGCGCCTTCGCGACGCATCGCGCTGGCGATGCCGTAAGCGATCGAGCGTTGGTTCAGCACACCGGTAATCAGTGCTCGTTTCCCCTGCAGAAAACCCATGTTGCCTCCAAGAAGTGGTTGCCGGCGCGACTGGCCGGTTGCAACAGGCCTAGTTTGACCGCTCCAGGCTCACGGCTCCAGCCGGATTTTCTCGCCGGGGGAGAGCACCGCATCGCCGTCGAGTTGATTCCACAAACGCAGCTTGTCCGCATCGATGTGATAGCGCTGGGCGATCATCGCCAGTGTTTCACCGATAACGACTGTGTGGGTGCGCACGCCGTCCGTTGCAGTACCAGACTTGGCTGGCGCCTGCGACGTGGATGCAGGCGTCTGGACCGATGCGGGAACCATGATCGTGCGGGTGAGTCCGTCCACCGTGGTCGTTGGGGCCGCAATCGACGTGCTCGCGGAAGTCTGGATGACCTTTCCAGAAATGTATGCCCAGCGCTGCCGGGTACTTGCCGGCACCAGCAAAGTGCGCGGCGCACCATCCACCACGCGACCGTTGCGATAGCCGCGGTTGAACGCCTTCAATTCATCTGCATCCGTGCCCAGCCGACGAGCCAATTCGTCGAGCGACGTGATGTCCGCGGGCATCGTGTACGGGATCCAGTGGATGATCGGCAGTGTCGCTATCAATGGAATCGATTGGCGCTCCGGCTGTGCCAGCAGGCACGTCAGCGCACGCATCTTCGAAACGTATTCGTAGGTTCCGCCGGCCAATCCATTGGGACGGCGATATCGGATACCACCGGCGCTGCGCTGCGCCAGTTCCTCCGGCGACATTGTGCGCATCAGCCGGTACTCGCCGGAGTTGTACGCCATCGCGGTGAGCCGCCAGTCGTTGAACATCGCGTGCAGCTTGCCGAGGTAGGTCAGTGCGCTGGCCGTGGAGTCGAGCGTCGACAGCCGACCGTCGTAGCCATTGATCACCGTGGCGCCGTTGTTGCGCGAGGTTTCATCGAGCATTTGCCACATGCCGGACGCGCCACCGAAGCTGTGGGTGTCCGGGCGATACCAACTTTCGACGATCGGAATCAGCGCGAATTCGCCGGGCATCCTGCGCCGCTCGATCTCATCGAGTACCACCAGCATCATTGGCAACGTCGCTTCCACCTCGTCGGCGAAGTGCTGCGGATAGCCGGCGTACTTGTGCCGCCAGCGCGTGTTGTTGGGGCCCACGATGCAGGTCGGCGTGCTGAAGCGCGAGCGCAGTCGCTCCAGTACTGCGCCGCTCGTCAGCACGTCGCCTTCGATCGGCAGCGGTGCGTTGGACGGGGGCGTGATCGGAGCGGAAATCTCAGGAGGCAGGTTGGAGACTTCGACCGGTGGGGCGGACGGCAGTGGGATCGGTTCGGAAACCGGAGTGCTGTTGGCGGCTGGCGTGGGTGGGCGCGTGTCGCCAGTGGTCTCGCAGCCTCCGAGCACGACCGTCGCAACTGCGATCGATATGGCGAGAAACCATCGACATCCAAAATGCATCATGCGCGGAAGCCGTCTTTCCAGTTTCGCATCGCTGCGAAGGCCTCCACGCGGTCCTTGCATGCCGCGCCAAGTCGCTGTTCCACCGCCGCGCGGACTGTCGCGTTATCCAGGCGGAGGAAAGGATTGCACGCAAGTTCGCTCCCGATCGTGCTCGGAACGGTCGGGCGGCCGGCGTCCCGCAGGCCCCGCGCTTCGTGCAGTCGATTGTGCAGCGCCTGGTTGTCTGGTTCGATCACGTGCGCGAACGCACCATTGGACAATGTGTACTCGTGGCCGCAGCACACCAGCGTTTCGGAAGGCAACGCGGCAAGGCGGTCCAGCGACGCACTCATTTGTTCCGGCGTGCCCTCGAACATGCGCCCGCAGCCAAGGCTGAACAATGTATCGCCGCAAAACACAATGCCGTGCCCAACAAAGGCAACGTGCGAACTGGTGTGGCCGTGCACCTCGAGCGTGGAAAAGGTCAGATCGAGTTCGGGAATGGCGAAGCTGTCGCCGTGCTTGACGCGGCGGGTTGCGCAGCCGATGCGCGGCTCGACCGGTGCGTAGCAGGGCACGTCAAAGCGTTGCAGCAGGCGTTCGGCGCCGCCGATGTGGTCGGGATGGTGGTGGGTCAGTAGGATCGCAACCGGACGCAATCCTTGCCCGATTGCGTCGAACACTGGCGCAGCGTCGCCCGGATCAACGATCAACGCGCCGCCATCGGCGTGGGCCAACGTCCAGATGTAGTTGTCTTCGAATGCGGGAATTGGATTGAGCTTCAGCATCATCAATGACCTTGGTGGGTGACCCCGGCTGCCGATTGCCGCAAAATCAACACCATGCCCGCTACGCAATCCCCGCGTCAACCCGTGAGCCGCGCCGAGACGACCCTCTCCAGCGCTAGCGTGCGCGCATTGCTGGGCCATTGTCACCGCGACGCAGCCGTGGACGTGGCACGATTCAGTGGCCGCTACGGGATGTTCATCGAACCGCATGCCGACTCTGGATATGCGTTTGCTGCCGCGAACCTGCACACCCGGCTGCAATTGCAGCGCTCCGGCGATGGCTTTGTCGGCGACCTGCGTTGCAGCGAATCGGCACTTCCGCTCAGCGACGAGAGCCTCGCGTTGATCTTCATGTCATGCGCATTTGAGGCCGCGCGCGATGCGGTCGGGCTGGCTGCCGAATGCGCGCGGCTGCTTGAACCGGAGGGTACATTGCTGGTGCTCGGATTGAATCCGTGGAGCCCGGCGCATTTGCGCTGGATGTTCGGCGGCGTGCGCATCTGGTCGCCGGACGCCGTCGGCGCGCTACTGACCGGCCTGGACATGGAGATCCTGGGTTGTCGTTATGTTGGCGCACGCTGGTCCGCGCGTGCGGCGCCGGCGATCGATGTCGCCGGGCGGCACCGGCCAGGATCGCCATTGCGCAGCGGATTTCTGCTCGAGGCTCGCCGCCGCGACGTGGGGCTGACCCCGTTGCGCGTGCCGGTCGGGCTGCGTTTCGGCGCGCGCACGAGCACTGAATGAGGGAAACAACAACAGCATGAGATCCCCGATTGATGGACGACCGATGGAACTGAACGCGACATCAGAAGTATTGAAAACTGTGGAGATCCACACCGATGGCGCGTGTCTGGGCAATCCTGGTCCCGGCGGCTGGGGCGCGCTGCTGCGCTGTGCCGGCCGCGAGCGCGAACTGTCCGGCTTCGAGGACGCGACCACCAACAACCGCATGGAGCTCATGGGCGCGATCATGGCGCTCGAAGCACTGACGCAGCCATGTACTGCCGTGCTGTATACCGATTCGAAATACGTACAACAGGGGATCAGTGTGTGGCTGCCCAACTGGCTACGCAAAGGGTGGAAAACAAGCGGTGGCCAAATGGTCAAGAATCGCGACTTGTGGGAGCGGCTGCAGGCCGCCGCCTCCGGTCATCGCGTACAGTGGCGTTGGGTGAAGGGACACGCAGGTCACCCGGACAACGAACGCGTGGATGCGCTTGCAACCGCTGCTGCGCGGCAAGCTTCCCAGAACATGCCGCTCGCCCCTTCCGCGAACACGAAACCATGAATCGCATGCCCACCTTGATTTCAGCATCGGCTGCGGAGGCAATTTTCCGATGTCGTTTGTTCCGGGAGAGCTGCGCGGGCTTTGCTTCGCGACCTTCGGATCGATCCGCGGGAACCACGCGATGACGCGGCAGATCGTGCTCGATACCGAAACCACTGGCCTGTCCTGGGAGAAGGGCAATCGGGTGGTGGAGATCGGCTGCGTGGAACTGATCCAGCGGCGACCGACAGGCCGCCATTTCCAGCGCTATCTCAATCCCGGCCGCGACATGGAACCCGGAGCGCAGGAGGTCACCGGGCTCACCATGGAGTTCCTGAGCGACAAGCCGCTGTTTGGCGAGGTTGTCGATGAGTTCCTCGCCTTCATCGACGGCGCGGAACTGGTCATCCACAACGCAGCGTTCGACATCGGATTCCTCGACTACGAGCTGAGCTTGCTCGATGCCGGCCACGCAGGCTTGCGCGAGCGCTGCATGGTCCTCGATTCGCTGGAACTCGCGCGGCAGCGATTCCCGGGCCAGCGCAACAGCCTCGACGCATTGTGCAAGCGGCTGGGCGTGGACAATACCCAGCGCAGCCTGCACGGCGCATTGCTCGATGCGCAACTTCTGGCAGAAGCCTACCTGCATCTGACTGCGGGGCAGGGCGACCTGGGTTTCGACATCGTTGCGATCGGCCCCAGCGCAGCCGTGCGATTGCAGGTCGCCGCCCTTCATGTGCACCGGGTGCTGCGTGCGGACGCGAGCGAGGCCGCATTGCATCGCGAGCGGCTGTTGCGCATCCAGGCTGCCAGCGCAGGCCGTTGCATCTGGGCGGGAGACGCCGCATGACCAATCGCGTCAAAGCTCGGTTGCGGGCGCCCCAGTCGTGGATAATTGCCGCGAGGTTGGGACTTGTCCCCTCCGCTTTTTTGCGCACGCCACGGGGTCTTGAGTGAGCTCATCCACCGTCCTGCTGCATTCTGTTGATATTGCGATCCCGGGATACAAGATCCTTCGGCCGATCGGCGAGGGCGGCATGGCGTCGGTTTTCCTTGCCGTGCAGGAGTCGCTGGACCGCGAAGTCGCGTTGAAGGTGATGGCGCCAGCTCTCGCGGCAAATTCAGAGTTCACCGAGCGCTTCCTCAAGGAAGGCCGGATCACCGCGAAACTGCAGCACCAGAACCTGGTGACCGTCTACGACATTGGCACGCACGCGGGTGTCTACTATCTTGCGGCGGAGTACATTCCCGGGGGTACGCTCAAGGAGCGCATCACGGCCGGCGGCCTGACTGTCGGCGAGATCCTCGACATCGTGGTCGAGATGGCGCGCGGGCTCGACTTTGCGCACCAGAAGGGTTTCGTCCACCGCGATGTCAAGCCCGGCAACATCCTTTTCCGCAAGGATGGCAGCGTCGTGCTCGCCGACTTCGGCATCGCCAAGGCGATGGATTCCAGTTCAAGCTCCACCGTTGCGGGCGCGTCGATCGGTACGCCCGATTACATGAGCCCCGAGCAGGCGCGCGCGGAGCCCGTGGACGGCCGGTCCGACCTCTACAGCCTCGGCACGGTCCTCTACGAGATGCTGACTGGCGCGCCGCCATACCAGGCCGCCGATCCATTTACCGTCGCCCTGATGCACGTGACGCAGCCGATCCCGCAGTTGCCCGCCGATTTTGCGTGGCTGCAGCCGCTCATTGATCGCACGATGAACAAGCAGCCGGTCGAGCGCGTGCAGACCGGAGCGATCCTCGCCGACGAAGTGCACCAGCTGCTTGCGAAATCGCCGCAGGGCACCAGCACGCTTTCCAAGACGGCATCCAAGTCGTCCAACCGGATCAGCTCCGGTGCGACCATGCAGCGTACCCGCGTGGTGAATCGCGACGCGACCCATCCTGGCTGGCTATGGCCAGCGGTCGGGTCCGGGGTGGTGGTGATTGCGGTGGCGGTGTGGCTGTTGCTGCGCACGCCCGAGTTGCCGATGGCGCAAGTCATCCCACCGTCTTCCAGTCAGCCGCTGACGCCTGCATCCGGCATTGGCGACGCCATCGGTACCGACGCCAGCAGCGGCGACAAACCGGGCGTCATCCAGCCGAAGACCATCGAGGAACAATACGGCGGCGACATGCAGCAGATGCTCGACCAGGCCGATGCGTACGTGAAACACGGCACGACCAGTTCCGAAGATACGGGGCGCAACCTGGTCGGCCCGGACGGAACGAATGCCGTGGAGCTGTACCGCAAGGTGCTCGACCTGCAACACGACAACGCGCGCGCCACGAGCGGGTTGGACGTCATCGCGAATTATTACCTGCGCAACGCGCAGCATGCCTGCACCAAACAGCTATGGGGCGCATGCCAGCTGATTGCGGAAAGCGGCCTCAAGGCTGAGCCGGACAATGGGGAACTCAAGAAGCTGCAGAAGTTGGCGGACGATGCGAACCGCGGGATTTCGTCTTCAGGTAACTGACAAGGGGTACCCGGTGTTCGCTGCCCACGTGCCGTAACGTCGACAGGCCGTGCATCGACGCGAGAAGGGAGCCGCGTTTTGCCTAGAGCTGCCTGACGAGCAACACAGTGACATTGTCGCTGCCGCCTCCATCAAGCGCCGCAGCGATCAGGTGGTCGACGCATTCCTGCGCTGAAAACTGGGTCTGCGTCAGGATCCTGCCAATAGCGGCGTTGTCGACTTCCTCGGTCAGGCCGTCGCTGCACAACAACAGCTGCATGCCAGGGCGCAATTCGCCGGTGATGCTCTCGACTTTCAGGTTTTGCGGGTCGGTGACGCCGAGCGCCTGGGTGACGACATTGCGATGCGGATGGCTGCGCGCCTGTTCGGCGGTGATTGCGCCCTGGTCGATCAATTCCTGCACGTAGGAATGATCCTGCGAGAGCTGGCAGAGCTGTCCGTTCCACAGATACACGCGGCTGTCGCCGACCCATGCGACCTCGAAGCGGTTTCCGTCCAGCCGTGCCGCGGCCACCGTCGTGCCCATGGGCAGTCCCTCGGTACGAAGCCTCGAGTGGCGGATGATTTCCTCGTCGGCAATGCGGATCGAGTCCACCAGCGACTTTCCGTTGCGGACGTTGGTAACGATCGCTTCGCGCGCGACCGCGCTGGCGACTTCACCGAACTCATGGCCGCCCATGCCGTCGGCAACCAGCCAAAGCCCGAGATTGGCATCGCCGTAGTATGTGTCTTCGTTGAGCTCGCGGCGAAGACCGACGTGGCTGAGATGGCCGAATTCGATCATGGAGCGAGTCCGCGGGACAGGGTAGGGCGGATCGTTGCGGTCATCTGCAACGAATCATGAGTGGACGGCCGCATTGCGTGCAAGCCCGACGCGCCCGGTAGCCGTCCCGGGCACGCCGGAATTCGATGCAACGAATCGGGTATGCCGCGTGCGCGCCGCATCAGAATTCCATCCGGAAGCCAAGCGACAGGTTGTTCTGGGTAACACCGGACAGGCCCAGGATTTTTTCGTAGTAGATGAATCCCGAACGGCCTCGTTCAAACTGGAACGAAAGACCCAACCCGAGCCGGAAGAAGTCAGCGTCGATGGCGTCCCCGCGCAACTGGAACGGTGTCGCGGTTGGATCCTGCAGGAAGCGTGCGGTGATGCTGTCCGGATTGTTCTGAAAGTCGTGTTCCCATTCGACTTCGGCATGTGGCAACACGACGCCCCAGCTCTGGCTGGACGCCAAGGTGACCTTGCCGCCCAACACGCTTGAACCATTCGTCATCACACGGTTCTGAACCGCCAGCCCAAGACCACTACCCGGCTGATTCGCATTCAGCGTCTCCTGATAACTTCCGAAATCGGTACGGGCCCACGTGCCGCGTAGATAAGGCCCGAACGACCACGGACCCTTCGAAAAATCGCGACCCAATGTCAAGGCGCCCGCCAAGGTGACTCCGTTTGAATGGGAAGTGGCAATTTGATCCACCGAAACAGTGCCGGCACTCGTGGTCAGGGCGTAGGTGATCCGGCGATTGATGTCGTAGTTGTTCTTGCTCCCTGTCAGGACGCCGTCGACATACCAGTTATCCTGGCGAAACACGGTCGAATACGCCGACAAGCTCCAGCCGTGTGTGTCCAGGCCGCCTCCAACGACATCCACGTTACTGGAATAGTTAGCATATCCGGCGCTGACGCCGACGATCACCTGGTCGCTGACCCGATAGTCGACACCGGCCGTGATACCTCCCGAATGGAATCCGTAGCCTGGCGTGGCTTGGCGCGGGTCGGCCGATCCGTTGCCGAAAGTGCCAGTCAGGAAGAAGCCGAAACGATCGAATCCGGCGCCTGCTTCCCGAGTCTGGGCTGTTTGCTTGGCGTCGAAGCCCAGCGCGGCATCTCCGAGCTGGCCCATCGGCAGAACTCCATCCGGCGAACTGAACGCCAGCCCGCCGAAGTGGTCCCCGCCGTTGCCGGAGCGAATCGCCGCCAAGCGAGCCTTGATGTTGTCGAACTGCGCGTCGGCCACCAGGATCGACGCATTCGTTTGGAGCAGGGCATTGTGCGGCAGCATCTGGTTAAGGGCATTGGTCACCTTGTCCGGGTTCTGCCCAGCCGCAGCAGCCAAGGCCCGGCATTGCGCCAGCAAGTCCTGTTGGGCGGATGTGAGCGAAGACAATCCCGCCAGCGTGGGACACGCGTGATCGAGGGCATTGGCCACCTGTGCCTCGGGTAATGTCAGGCCAGTGATGCTGGAGAATCCGCCGTTCAGCACAAATGTGACGGGACCGGCGGCTGGCGAAACGGATGATGCGCTCACGCTGGCCGCACCGGTCTGAAGCAAGACGGCCGTGTTGCTGGCCTTGCCGGAAGCATCGGTGGTCGATCTCCGATGGGCGAGGACCGCTTTGGTGGCGCTCCAGTTGATTGTGGCATTGGCGACTGGCACGCCATTGTTAGTGAGTTGGACGACCAGTGGCGCCGACCGCGAATTGACTGGAATATCTTGATTGTTACCGGACACCAGGCTCAGCGTGGGCGGAATGGTGGGAACACCGCTTCCACTGGATTGGGGCGGAAGTTCGTTCGAGGTTGCGGTGGCGGTATCGACAACCTGGCCCGCACTGACATCTGCCGCGGTAACGATGTGTGAGCTGCTGAGGGGGCACGTTTGTCCTGGCGTAATGCCGGGACACGTGATGCCCGCCGGGTTGAACGTGTCCGAAACGTGCACATTCGTCAGGTGCACCGTGCCGGTATTGGTTGCGGTGTCGGTGAAATTCAGTTGGTCGCCCTGGGTTATGTTCCCGCTGTGGTCATTGTCGACAAAATTACTCAACACCGCCTGCAGATTCATTGCCGGGCCGATGGCTTGGGCACCCACTTGGCCTGGGACCAACAGCAAGAGAGCGAGCACAACCGCCACCCATCCTGGGTGGAGGATCCCTGATCGACCCGAGCCTTGCCTATGCGAAAGATATGGGAATTCGGTGTCATGCCCGTGCTGTCTCATAGATCTCTCCTTTCTCTGGGCACCGAAGTTTCGGTCCACCGATCGAAAGTGACGCTGTTCAGATAGAGAGGGAATCTGCGAACACCAGCATACCCATCGGATCGACGCAGATCCCTACAAACACACGTTTCATTTCCTTGCCGACCGGACCGAACTCGTTCGAGTGCGGCCGTTGGCTGCCCGCGTGTAGGAAGCGGCATCAGAATTCCGTCCGGAAGCCGAGCGACAGGTTGTATTCGGAAATGCCTCTTTCTCCGATCGTGCGATCGTAGAGGACGAAAGCAGATCGTCCGTGCGGGAAGACGAACGACATTCCGAGGCCAAGCCGGAAGAAGTCGGTGTCGATCGGCGCGCCGGTGATCAGGATCGGCGTGTTGGTCGGATCATTGACGAAGAAGGCCCGGAACGCGTCGGGATTGCCGCGGAACTGATGCTGCCATTCCGCTTCGGCGTGCGGAATCATCACGCCCCAACCGGTGCTGTGCGTGTAGTCGATCTTGCCGCCCAGTACCGAATCCACCTGGGTTACCGAACGCGAGTCCACGCGCAGGCCCAGACCGCTGCCTGGCATCGACGCGTTGAGTTGCTCCTGGAATGCATCGAAGCTCTGTCGGCTGTACTGCGCCTTGCCATACAGGCCGTAGGCCCATGCCTTGTTGTTGAAGTCGCGGCCGAAGGTCAGCGACCCGGCCAGGTTGTTGCCGCCGGACGAAGCCTGTGCAAGCTGGTCCACGCTCGCGCTGGTGCCATCCGGAAGTGGCAGGCTGAAGCTGATGTGCCGGCGCGAATCGTAGTTGTTGTTTGCCCAGGTGATCGAGCTGTCGAGGTACCAGTTGTTCTTCCGGTACCACGTCGCGTAGCCGGACAGGCTCCAGCCGCTCATGCTCAAGTCGCCATCGCCGCCCGCAAGGGTGGTCTTCTGATGGGTGTATCCGACCGCGCCTCCAAGGACGAGCGAATCCGATTTGCGGTAGTCGACGCCGAAAGTCAGTCCATTCACGTCCAGGTTATAGGCAGGATTACTGCCCTGGACACTCGCGTTCTGGCGGTCGATCTGCCCCGACCCGAAGAAACCCCAGCGCGAGAAACTGTTGCCGGTGTCTTCCTTGGGCTTGTCGTTCACTCCGAGCAGGGCACTGCCGACATCGGACAGTGGAAGGCTTCCGCTGCTGTTGTTGAAAGCCAGGCCAGCGAGCGAAACGCCCTGGGCGCCGCCGCGCAACGCATTCATGCGTCCCGACAAGTTGTTGAACTGTGCCGTAGTCGCGGTAGCGGCGGTCTGGCTCTGGGTCTCGGTCACGTCCGGTGTGAGCTGGTGGATTGCCGCAGCTGCAGCAGTGGGCGACACACTGCTCGACGCGTTGAGAGACAGGCACTGGTTCAACAGGTCCTGCTGCTGCTGCGTACGATTCGCGATGCTCTGCAGGCTTGAACAGGCCGTGTCGAGTGCCACGCCGACCGACACGTCGTTGCTGGACTGGGTCGCGACCGAGCTGAGCGTCGTGTTTTCGGAGAAGGTGACCTGTGCTGCGGTGAACTGCGCGAAGGCGGCGAAGTTTGCGGTCACCGCGATCGGGCCGGAAGCGGTTGGCGTGAGGATCGTGCTCGCATGGCCGCTTGCATCGGTCACGCTGCTTCCGGTGGAAAGATTGCCCGAGGTAGCGCTCCACGTGATCGTCTGGCCCGCCAACGGTGCGCCATTGCCTTTCAGCAACACCACCAGCGGGACCGACGCGGTGTTCGGGGCGATGGTTTGCTTGTCCCCGGAGACAATCGTCAATGCACCCGGGACCAGGACGCCCGTGACGGTTTCGGTAAAGGTGGCGCTCGGACCGCCTCCAGAAACCTGAGCCAGCACCTTGACCGTGCCGGGGGTGAGTCCGAGTTTCACATTCGTCTTGGCTTCTCCAAGCGGATCAGTTGTCGTCGAGGACACCGTCACGGTTGCAGAGCCCGACAGGACGGTAAACGTGATCGGCACGCCGGCGAGTGATCCCGGCGGCGCCTGGATGCGCACTTTCAAGGCGACCGGCAAGGGCGCGCCAGGAGCCCCGGACTGGCCATCGCCGGTGATCTTCAGCAACGCAGTCGCATTGGTTGCGGTTTCGTTGAAGTTCACAACCTGCAGGCCGCCATAGGCGGACGCGCTGATCACGATCGCACCGGGATTGTTTCCGTAGGTGAAATTGACCGTCGCCTGTCCTGTCGGGTCGGTGTTGGTGCTTGGCGAGGCGACCGTTGCGGATCCGCCCGTGACGACCCAGGCGATCGGCTGGCCCGACACCGGCATGCCCGCACCATCGACCAGTTTCACCACCAGCGCCGCTGCAGCCGGACTGCCGATCAGGCCCGACTGTCCGTTGCCGCTGACTATGGTCAGCGTGGGTGGAATGATGTTTTCGGTAAACATGACGGTTGCGGCCGGATCGTCGGCGCGCGTTGCCGTGACCATGATCGGTCCCGGTCCCGGACCGACGTTGGTGACCTTGACAGTCGCATTGCCCGCACCGTTCGTGACGCTGGTTGGCACGCTAAGGGTGGCGCCGCCGCTCGCGCTCCAGTTGATCGGCACGCCGCGGATCGGGGCGTTGTTTGTCTGCGCATTGACGACGAGCCGGATCGGCAGTGCCGCGTTCGGCGGACCTGTTTGCTGGTCTCCGGCGACAATCGTGAGTGTATTGGTCTGGATCGATGTCAGATGGAAGGTCTGGCTCAGATTCTGATCAGTCCGTGTTGCGGTGATATCAACCGGGCCCGGATTAGGCCCAAACTTGACGAACGCACGGGCTTGGCCGACGCCGTTCGTCGGACTGGTACTGAGAATGATCGACGCATCGCCCCCAGTCACCGCCCAGGTGACAGGAACCGCGGCTTCGGGTGCGCCATTGAGGTCCGCCTCGACGACAAGCGGATTTGTCACCCTTGTGTTGGTGAAGCCGGATTGCTGGTCACCGCTGACGATCACGAACGCGAAGGTTTGGGTCGAGGTCAGGTGGAACGTCTGGCTGACCCCAGAGCCATCGGCACGGGTTGCCGTGATCAGGACGGGACCAGGCACTGGCCCGAACTTTACGATGGCGCTGGATTGACCGGATCCATTGGTCGCGCCCGTATTGCTGACAATGCTCGCGTCGCCCCCGGTCACCGCCCATGTGATCGGTACACCGGCTTGCGGGTTCGCTCCGAGGTCCGCCTCAACCACCAGCGGATTGGTGACTCGCGAATTTGCAAATCCGGTTTGTCCGTCGCCGGACACGATCCGGAGCGACGGTAGCAGGACATTTGCAGTGAAACTCACGGTTGCGCTTGAATCATCGCTGCGCGTCGCAGTGATCGTGACGGGACCCGGTCCGGGCCCAACGCTCAGGACCCGAACTGCCGCAACGCCGTTTGCATCGGTAAAGCTGACCGGCGAGCTCAGCACTGCGCCACCACTTGCGGACCAATGCACGCCAATTGACGCCACGCTTACGCCATTATTTTCGGCATGAACAACCAGGGGCTGTGGCAATGGAGTGTTCGCTGCCGCGCTCTGCGCGTCTCCTGCGGTGAGGGCGAGGGTGCGCAGGATCGTGATGCCCTTGTTATTGTTATTGTTGTTGTTTTCGGCGATTGCTATTGCGGCTCCTATTCCAATTGCAGCGCCAATCACCTCGTTCCTGCTCACGCCTGAGGATCCACTGCTGGGCTCAGTCGTGGCGGCGGCCGCAACGTCCAATGCGAAGCGGATGCTGACGTATGTTGCGCACGACCGGCCCGAACATCCCGGATTCTTTTGGGTCGACGCATTCACGGTATAGCTGCCAGGCGTAAGCGCACGGAAAACGGTGGTCGCGACGCCGGCATCGCTGGCCGTGCTCTGGGCTGCGGTCTTGCTGCTGTCGGGGGTCAGGCTTGCTGGTCCGGGACCGGTGACGGTCCAGTCCACCTTCTGGCCGGCGACGCCATGATCATCGATTTTCTTGATCGCGGAGAGGGTGATGCTCTGGCCCGGAGCGACCGTTGCCGATCCGGAATCCGGTTGAAGCGGCGCCAATGTGGCCGCATAGGGCATGCCCGGTTCGCTTCCTGGCTGTGCGGCGATGGAGACTTGCCCACCTAAGGTGCCGGCCATCAGCAGGGCACTCAGCGCGCATCGAAACACACGTGATCCAGAGGCAAAGGGCTTGCGGACACTGACGCACGCGATACGCCGGTTGTTCATGATCTAGCTCCCCTGATGTTTCGTTTGTCTGCTACGTCCCACCGAATGGAGTACGGCGACCCTCGTCTTGGAGCCGGTTGGCGTTCGGGGTTCCAACGACAACGACGAAGCGCAAAGGCGCCCAGCAATCGCCGGTCTACCGCATCGCATGTCCCCGAGCACTACTTGCGAACAGCGCACCGCAAAATGCCCACCCCAAGCTTCAGCACATAGTGCCAACTACACCATGCCCTTGCGGGCATGGCTAGTGCAAGATCGTTCTCGGTCGGCTCAGAACTCGAGTCGCAAGCCGATCGCGATATTGTCCTGGGTGATTCCACTGCGTCCAAGGGTCTTCTCGTAGTAGATGAAACCTGAACGGCCGTGCGCGAACACGAACGACATCCCGAGGCCGAGGCGGAAAAAATCGGTATCAAGCGCATCGCCGCGTACCGTGATCGGAGTCTGAGTTGGATCCTGCAGGAAGCGGGCGGTCACGCTGTCCGGGTTGTTCTGGAAGTCGTGTTCCCATTCGACTTCGACATGCGGCATCATCACGCCCCAGCTGTGACTGGCTGCGTAGTTCACCTTGGCGCCCAACACGCCGGCCGTGGAGGTGAGATCGTTGGTTTTGACCTGAAGCCCCAGGCCATTGCCGGCAGCGTTCGGCTGCAGCACTTCCTGGTAGTCGCCGAAGCTGATTCTGGTGTATGTGCCACGGAAATACGGCCCGAAAGACCACGGTCCCTTCGAGAAATCACGCCCGAACGTCAATGCGGTCGCCAATGTGTTGCCGCTCGAATGCCCGTTTGCGATCTGGTCGACCGACTCGGTGCCCATGCTGTTGGTCAGCGTGAAGATGATCCGCCGCGTGATGTCATAGCTGTTGTTGCCGAAGGTCAGCACGCCATCGACGTACCAGTTGTCCTTGCGGAAGAACGTTGAATACGCCGACAGGCTCCAGCCCGTCGTATTCAGGCCGCCGCCGCCGCTACTCGCATCGACGTTGCTGTTGTACTTCGCATAGCCGGCGCTGACGCCGAAGATCAGCTTGTCGCTGTAACGATAATCCACGCCCGCAGTGACACCACTGGTGTTGAACCCGAATCCTGGAGTGACCTGGCGCGGATCCGAAGAGCCCTGGCTGAAGGTTCCGGAAAGGAAGAAGCCCCAACGATCGAAGTCTGAGCCGGCATCCTGCTTCTTGTCGTCCTTGGGCCCTGCGGAAAAACCGAGCAGTGAGTCGCTGAGGGATCCAAGCGGCAGCGTGCCATCGGGCGTCGCGAACGCGAGACCGCCGAAAGAGCTGCCATGGGTTCCGCTACGCAATGCGGCGATGCGCGCCTTGATGTTGTCGAACTGCGCCGTGGAGATCAGCAGCGCGGCGCTGGTCTCGAGGAATGACACGTTCGAGAACAACTGGTTCAACGCGTTGATCGCCTGGCCAGGATCCTGTCCGGCAGAGAATGCAAGCGACTGGCACTGCTCTAACAGATCCTGCTGTTGTGGCGTCAGCGAACTACGCGCGTGGAGTGCAGCGCACGCATTGTCGATGGCATGCGCGACTTGTCCCTGTTCGGGAGTCAGGCCGGCGATGTTTGAGATTCCGCCATTCATCCCGAACGAGACCGGATTCGCGATCGGTGCGCTCGAGGAAGCGGTCACCGTTGCCGCGCCTGGATTCGTCACCGACGCCGTGTTGCTCGCGTGGCCGGTGCTGTCGGTGAGCGATGTCGCACTGGCGAGCGTTGCATTGGTCGCTGTCCAGGCGATCGTTGCATTGGGTACGGGCGCGCCATTGCTCGTAAGCAATACCACCAGCGGTGCCGACGGAGAGTTCGTCGTCAGCGTCTGCGCGTTGCCCGAAACGACTTGAAGCGTTGCGGTTGCTGCATTCGAGGAGTTCGCATTGAAGGTGACACTCGCACCGCCCGGCACGACGACCTGGACCTGATTGAGTCCAATGCTGCTTCCTACGGTGTAGCGATTGGTCGCGTGTCCGCTTGCATCGGTCACAGTCGCGTTGCCCTTCGACAAGCTCCCACCGCCGGCGACGGCGTTCCACTGCACGGCAATTCCGGCCAGGCTGCCAGAGAATTGCGGATGTGCGCCAGCGGTCCGTGCGGACGTGACATCGGAAGGCACCGATACGACGACGACAAAGTCCTGCGGCAGCGGCTGGCCCGGAGCCGCTGTCTGGCCATTGCCGCCAACGATTGCAACCTGGTACGACTGCGAAGTCGCGTTGAAGTCGACCGTCGAACTGCCGAAGCTCGCGCGAATCACAATTGCACCAGTGGTCGACCCGTATCTGAATCCGACCTGCGTATTGCCGCTGCTGTCGGTGATGCTGCTCGCGTTATCGAGCTGCGCCGGGCCGCTGACGACTTGCCAAGTGACTGTCTGCGCGGAGAACGGTGCGCCATTGCTGTCGACCAGATGCACGATGAGCGGGTTCGTCGCATGGGTCGTGACCACGCCAATCTGGTTGTTGCCTGAGACAAGACTCAATGTCGGTGGAGTGATCGGGGTGATCGTCTCGTGGAAGGTGACGGACTTTGTCGCATCGTCCGCGCGCGTCGCCGTGATTTTGACCACACCGGGCGTGCCGCCAAGGGTCACGTTGATTGATGCGATGCCGCCGCTGACGACGGACGTCGGGGCGCTCAATGTCGCAGTTCCCGACGTAACTGCCCAGTTCACCGTGACGCCATTGGCCGACGATCCGTTATTGGTGACGTTAACTTCGAGATCGCCGGGCAGGGGAGTGTTGGGGGGGCCGCTCTGGTTGTCGCCGGTCTCGATCGCGATAGCGCGGGTCAGTGTGCCAACCGGCGTGTTGACACTTGCCGTCAGCGGGCCTGCCACCTGGGTGGACGTGGCCGATCCGGTGTTCGTCACCGAGCCAGTGCCGGCATCGCCAGCGGTCACGATGTAGCTGCCGACCAGCACGCAGGTGCCGTTGACCGCAACCGGACTGCAATTGTTCACGCCGGCGAAATGGTCGTCGCTCACATGGACGTTGGTCAGCTGCACATTGCCGGTGTTCGTTGCGGTGACCTTGTAGTTCAACTGGTCGCCCGGGGTGACACCGCCCGACCCGTCGTTGTCCACGAAGCTGGTCAGTACCTTGCTGACGGTCATGGCCGGCGCCGGTGTCGGCAGGACAGGCGTATTCACGGATGCGGTGATCGGGCCCGGAACCTGGGTCGAGGTCGCCGAGCCGGTGTTGGTCACCGATCCGGTGCCGGCATCGGCAGCGGTCACGATGTAGCTGCCAACCAGCACGCAGGTGCCGTTGACCGCAACCGGACTGCAATTGTTCACGCCGGCGAAATGGTCGTCGCTCACATGGACGTTGGTCAGCTGGACATTGCCGGTGTTGGTTGCGGTGACCTTGTAGTTCAACTGGTCGCCCGGGGTGACACCGCCCGACCCGTCGTTGTCCACGAAGCTGGTCAGTACCTTGCTGACGGTCATGGCCGGTGCCGGTGTCGGCAGGACAGGCGTATTCACGGACGCTGTGATCGGACCGGGAACCTGGGTCGAGGTGGCCGAGCCGGTGTTGGTCACCGAGCCAGTGCCGGCATCGCCAGCGGTCACGATGTAGCTGCCGACCAGCACGCAGGTGCCGTTGACTGC
>JBBQTD010000044.1:0-26868 GCA_038234715.1 Lysobacterales bacterium
GAAACACCTCGCGGCGCGTCGTCTTCTTCTTGGCGGCGTATTCCGCATCGCCGAAGCTCATCTGGTCCATGCAATGCAGCCCTTGTTCGCCCGATCCAATTTCAACACACTTCGGGCGACTTGTTCAGACCTTCCCTAGAGCGACAGTGCAGCGTTGACCGCGACGTAACTTAAGCGGCCTGCGGGGTCGATCGCAAGGACGCGATCGACGGGTGTCAGGGATGCGGATCGGAGGGAACAGGCAGGCCGGGGCGGAGACGTCCCGGCTTTTTGTTTGTGAGGGGGCGCCGCCCCAAACCTCAAGCGCAGGCAGGCGGTCTCCGGTGCGTCATGCCCCCTATACAGCAATCCCCTGGCCTGACATGGAAGGCGGCTTGGACTGGTTGGGCTGCGAGCCAGCATCGGGCAGCTATCCTGCCAGGACACTCGCGAAAAGGAGATCGCCATGTCCGCACCGACAAAGACCGAACTTGAACATGTGAACGCCACGCTGACGCAGCTCAAGGAGATGCGGCACTACTCCAAGAACTACGTCGAACAGCTCACCACGCAATGGCTGCTGTTCGACGGTGAATTGAAGTCGCTCAAGCGGGCCGACACGATCGAGAACCTGATGACCCGCCAGGCCGAGCTGCATGACGCGCTGGAAACGGAGATCGGCGAACTCGAAGCGCTGGCAGTGGAGTTACAGCCGCCATCGGAAGAGGACGCTGCTGCGTAGTGGAGGTCTGAAGTCCTGCCCGTCATTCGTGCTTTCGGCGAGATGACGGGTCAGCGGTGCATGGATATTCGCCGGCAGGCAATTGGTGGTGGCAGCTTCGTTGGGAAGCAACTGCCTCGGATCCGAAGGGCCGATTGAAGTCTGCGCAGTGAATGCCCCTCATCCGAACCCCTCTCCCGGTGGGAGAGGGGGTTCCGGGCATGGCGCCGGGAGGCTGGCGGCAGTGGTGCGATAATCTGCGGCTTCGCCACGCACGGCACCGGAGCCAGCATGTCCGCATCCAATCGCAACGACCCCACGCGCGTGATCCGCGCGCCGCGTGGCAGCACGCTCACCTGCAAGTCCTGGCTGACCGAGGCGCCGTTCCGGATGATCCAGAACAACCTCGACGCGGAAGTCGCGGAGAACCCGGCCGAGCTTGTCGTCTACGGTGGCATCGGCCGCGCGGCGCGCGACTGGGATTGCTACGACGCGATCCTCAAGTCGCTGCGCGAACTTGGCGACGATGAGACCCTGCTGATCCAGTCCGGCAAGCCGGTCGGAATCTTCCCGACCCATGCCGATGCGCCGCGCGTGCTCATCGCGAATTCCAACCTCGTGCCTGCGTGGTCCACGTGGGAACACTTCCACGAGCTCGATCGCAAGGGCCTGATGATGTACGGCCAGATGACGGCGGGCTCGTGGATCTACATCGGTTCGCAGGGCATCGTGCAGGGTACGTACGAGACGTTCGTCGAGATGGGCCGCCAGCACTTCGGTGGAAACCTGGTCGGGCGCTGGATCCTGACCGCGGGCCTTGGCGGGATGGGCGGGGCGCAGCCGCTGGCCGCGTCGCTTGCCGGCGCGTGCTCACTCAATATCGAATGCCAGCAGTCGCGGATCGACATGCGCCTGCGCACGCGTTACGTGGACGAACAGGCGACCGACCTCGACGACGCACTCGCGCGCATCAAGAAGTATACGAAGACAGGCGAGGCGAAGTCGATCGCGCTGCTCGGCAATGCTGCGGAAATCCTGCCCGAACTCGTGCGCCGCGGCGCGAAGCCCGATGCAGTCACCGACCAGACCTCGGCGCACGACCCTGTGCACGGCTACCTGCCGATCGGATGGACGGTGGAGCGCTGGCTTGCCGAGCAGAAGTCCGATCCGGACGCCGTGCGCGATGCGGCGAAGAAATCCATGCGCGTGCACGTCGAGGCGATGCTCGCATTCCAGCGCATCCAGATCCCGACCTTCGACTACGGCAACAACATCCGCCAGATGGCGAAGGACGAAGGCTGCGCGAACGCGTTCGACTTCCCCGGCTTCGTGCCCGCGTACGTGCGCCCGCTGTTCTGCCGTGGCGTCGGCCCGTTCCGCTGGGTTGCGTTGAGCGGCGATCCCGAGGACATCTACAAGACGGATGCGAAGGTCAAGGAACTCATCCCCGACGACGCGCACCTGCATCGCTGGCTGGACATGGCGCGCGAACGCATCAGCTTCCAGGGCCTGCCCGCGCGCATCTGCTGGGTTGGCCTTGGGCTGCGCGACAAGCTTGGGCTCGCGTTCAACGAAATGGTGCGCAATGGCGAACTGAAGGCGCCGATCGTGATTGGTCGCGACCACCTCGACAGCGGCAGCGTCGCCTCGCCGAACCGCGAGACCGAAGCGATGCGCGACGGCAGCGACGCGGTCAGCGACTGGCCGTTGCTGAACGCAATGCTCAACGTCGCGGGCGGGGCGACCTGGGTATCGTTGCACCACGGCGGCGGCGTCGGCATGGGCTACTCGCAACACGCCGGCGTCGTGATCGTGTGCGACGGCAGCGCAGCGGCGGACAAGCGCATCGCACGCGTGCTGTGGAACGATCCCGCCACCGGCGTGATGCGCCATGCGGATGCGGGCTACGAAGTCGCCGTGCAGTGCGCGAAAGAACAAGGCCTGAAGCTGCCGATGGTTTGACCCTTTTCCCTTCTCCCCTTGCGGGAGAAGGTGCCCGCAGGGCGGAAGAGGGGGCTCTGATGTTCGTTAGCCCTCCCCACGAAACACAGTCAAGGTTTTCGCTTCGAAGGGAAGGTAATGCCATCACCGCTGCACGATGAAAAAGACACCCTCGCCGACGAAGTCCGCGATGCGACCGCGTTGCTCGAAGGCATCGCCGCGGACCATTCGCTGCTCGACCGACTGCCGCCGGAGGATCGCCAGAGGTTCCATGCGGCGGTAGGGCACTTCTATCACCCCGATCCGGTGCAGAGGCGCCGCAAGCGCAAGGCGCAATCGCGCGAGCGCAATGCCGCGCAGGTCGCGAAAGAGGAAGCGGTGCTCCACACGACGGGCATCCGGGAACTGCGTCGGCGTCCGGTATTCACCACGCCGAACGTGTTTGCGCCGGAAGGCTTCCTGCCGGACGACGCGGAGGAGGAAAACCAACCCGGACGCAGGGAAGCGATCGAGCCGCAACATTGCTACGTGTGCAAGCAGAAGTACCTGCAGATCCATCATTTCTACGACCAGCTGTGCCCGACCTGTGCGGACTTCAACTTCGGCAAGCGCACCGAGACCGCGGACCTGCATGGGCGCGTTGCGCTGTTGACCGGCGGACGCGTGAAGATCGGATTCCAGGCTGGCCTGAAGTTGCTGCGTGCGGGCGCGAGCCTGATCGTGACGACGCGTTTCCCGCGCGATTCGGCAGCGCGTTACGCGGAGGAGACGGACTTCGCGGAATGGTCCGACCGCCTGGAGATCTTCGGCCTGGACCTGCGCCACACGCCGAGCGTTGAAGCGTTCTGCCATGAACTTGTGACCACGCGCGAGCGGCTCGACTTCATCATCAACAACGCATGCCAGACGGTGCGCCGCCCTCCAGAGTTTTACGCGCACATGATGGAAGGCGAGACCGCTGCCGCGCACGACGTGCCGGCCCACCTGCGCAAATTGCTGGGTCGCTACGAAGGATTGCGACGCTATGACATGCTGCCCGAAGCGGGCGCATCGTCGATGTCGACGCACCTCGCGACCGACAATGCACCGGGCATCACCCGCGCTGCCGCGTTGTCGCAGGTGCCGTTGCTCGCGGAAGAATTCGCCGGCCAGCAACACCTGTTCCCGCAGGGTCGCCTCGACCAGGACCTGCAGCAGATCGACTTGCGCGAGCGCAATTCATGGCGCCTGCTGATGGCCGAGGTGCCATCGGTGGAACTGCTCGAGGTGCAGCTTGTCAATGCGATCGCGCCGTTCATCATCAACGCGAGGCTCAAGCCGCTGATGCTGCGCACAAGCGAACGCGACAAACACATCGTCAACGTGTCCGCGGTCGAAGGCCAGTTCTACCGCAAGTTCAAGACCACCCGCCACCCGCACACGAACATGGCCAAGGCCGCACTGAACATGATGACGCGCACCTCGGCGACGGATTACCACGGCGATGGCATCCACATGAACGCCGTCGACACCGGCTGGGTCACCGATGAGGATCCCGCAGCGCTCGCCGCGCGCAAGGTTGTCGAGGAGCGCTTCCATCCGCCGCTGGACATCATCGACGGCGCCGCGCGCATCGTCGATCCGATCATCGCTGGCTTCAACACCGGCGAACACGTGTGGGGCAAGTTCCTGAAGGATTACAAGCCGACGGATTGGTAGGAGGGTGCATGTCGGAAGACGTTTCCATCGTTGGTGTGTTTGACGAGGCCATGCTCCGGCATGTCGCCGGGCCGTCGGCGTTGCAGCGTGGCCGCAAGTATCACGCTGAAGGGCGCGTGACGTTTTCGGAACAGACCTCCACGTCGTTGGCGGGCGAGGTGCGCGGGTCGCAGAAGTACAAGTTCTGGTTGAAGCCGAAAGGCGACGTCCTGGTCTGGTGTTGCGAATGCGTGGCAGCTTCCGATGGCGCCTTCTGCAAGCATCTGGTGGCCGCAGTCCTGACTGCGCAAGATGGCGCGGTCGAGGCCGTCAGCCCAGCTGCGCCAAGCAAGCCGAGCGCCAAGAACGCATTGCTGGACTACCTGCGAGTACAGCCTGCCGAACGACTCGCAGGCTGGCTCAGTGCATTGGCCGAACGCGACCGCGATGTCGAGAAACGACTGATGCTGTATCGCGCGGCGGAACAGCCTGGGACATTGAAGCCTGCGCTGGCAAAGCTGCTGAACGCTGGTGGTTTTCTCGACTACCGCCGCAGCATCGCCTACGCGAACAAGCTTGATGCCGGGATTGAACTGCTCGAAGGCGTGTTGCTGCGCGATCCGGTCGAATGCCGTGCACTTTGCGAATATGCCCTCGGCAGACTGTTCCCAGTGTATGGCCGCAGCGACGACTCGTCAGGGGCGATCGGCGAGTGCATGCATGCAATCGCTGATCTGCATGCGCGTGCCTGCGCGGCAAAACCGCCAGGCCAAGTCCTGGCAAAGCCATTGCATGCGCTGCAATGCAAGGATGATTGGGGTCTGCTCGCGTTGCCCCGCTACTGGGATTGCCTGGGTGCAAGAGGACAATCCGACTACGCCAGGGCGGTCATGGCGGAGTACGAAAAGGTTCCGCAGATGGCCGGTGACCATGACCGCTTCAGTGAGGCGCATGGCGTGTTCAGTCGCACCGAAGCCCTCGCGCGCTGCTCAGCGGATTTCGAACTGTTGCAGCGCGTGTTGCGCCGTGATCTCTCGCAGCCGTACCACCATCTGCGAGTGCTGGAAAGCCTGCGCGAATTCGGTCGCGAACGTGAAGCGCTGGCGTGGGGGGAGGCTGCGGTGAAACGGTTCCCGACAGATACGCGCCTGCGTGCGGCATTGTCGGGTTGCCTGGCAGCAGCGGGCATGCTCGAAGAAGCCATCGATCAAACATGGCAGGCCTTCCGCCTGCATCCCGACAGCCAAGGCTGGGACGCGCTCAAGCGTGCGGCCGGCAACGCGTGGCCACTGTGGCGTGAGCGCGCACTGGAAGAAGTGACGGTGCGCGAGAAAGGGCAGGTCAATCAACGGGTACGACTGTTGCTGCACGATGGCGATCTCGCCGCTGCAGTGGAGTTGGCGCGAGAACCCTCGGTCTGGTCGGATACCCTGCGCGATCTGGCACAGCGTTTGCGGCGTTCCGACCCGACGACGGCCGGCGCCTTCTACCTGCGGCTTGCGCACAAGCAGGTCGACGCGCTGAACCCGAGAGAGTATCCAGTACTCGTCGACACGATCGACAACGCCGCGAAGTTGCTGCCATCGGCCGAGTGGCAACCTTTCGTGACCGAAGTTCGCAAGCGGCATGCCCGCAAGACGAAACTGATGCTTCTTCTGGATGCGGCGGGGCTGTAAAAGCGGGTGGATGATGCGATTGAACGGAACGCGCCTCTCAAGGCGAACGTGGTATCGAGGAAGATAATGCGTCAACCGCAAGGCATCTGCTTTTCCAAAGCCCACTGCCGACTCTGGGCATGCGCAATGCGGCATTGCAGGCAAGCCGACCCATGAGCCAACCCAACTGGCATTTCTTCGAGTGAGCACGACGACCTACTACTTGATGGCGTTGTTCCTTGCCGCCGTCCTGGCCTGGCAACTTGTGTCTGGCAAGGCCATGGGGACATGGTGGCGTGCGGACGCCACCCGCCAGGACGACCCGGGGTTCTATTGGATGTTCATTGGCCTGCAGTGCCTCATTCTGGTTGCATTCGTGCTCAAGGGTATTGCGTGGCATCTTCCCTAGGGACCATCGAATGGACGAAGGCAACAGCAGCAGGACGTCGGCATCGCCTAGCGATCGTGGCCAGACGACGAAGGCCCCCTGACCGACCATTTGCGCGGCCCCCTTCCCCTGTCCGACAACGCAGGTATCCTTGACCGGCAAACCCATCGCGAGGACCAGCGCATGTTCGAAGGACCCAGGCAGCGGATCAATCGGGCCAACCAGCACATCCGGGGCCTCGCGGCGACGCTTGAAGCGTATTGCAAGACCGACTTCTGCCGGATTGGCGTCGAGGCCGATGCGAAGGAGGGCGTATCGATCGTCAGGCTCGAGCGCACCCGCGAACTGCCCGGCGAGATTCCGCTGATGCTGGGCGACGCCGTGCACAACCTGCGCTCGGCGCTGGACTTCCTCGCCAGCGACATCATCCGCAGCGGCGGCAAGCAACCCACGCGCTACACGCGGTTCCTGTTCGATTCCTCGCGGGAGAAGCTCGTGGTCGCGCTCGCGGCCGGGCCGATGAAGGCCGCGCGGCTCGACCTGCTGGACCTCATCGTCGACACCATCAAGCCCTACAAGGATGGGGACGAGTCGTTGTACGGTCTCAACGAGCTTGACCTGGACGAGCGGCACCGCCTGATCATGCCGGTGTTCGCGGTCATCACGCTGCACAACGTGTCGATCCGCGACGAGAACCGCAGCATCGTGAAGATCGGCAAGGTCGATCTGGGTGCACACGGGGAGTTCTCGGTGCCGAAGGCTTCCGGGCCGGTGCAGCTTGCGAACTACACCAGCGCGACGTTCCACGCCTTGTTCGAAAAAGGGCATGCATTCGAAGGCCAGCCCATCGTGCCGACGCTGCATCGCCTGTCGCAGGTCGTCAGCGGCGTGGTGGACACGATCGAGAAGGCTGGGTAGTTTCGGAACGCGGCATGTCGAACACAGCACCGGCTGTTCCCGTTCGGTTTCGGCATCGGCTACTCTTTGAACCATGACGATCGTCGCACGACACCTGGGTCTGCTCGGAATGCTGCTGGTCGGCGGCGCCTGCATCGCGCAGGAGCGCGAGAGTCCGAGGCAGGGTAATGCGGAGCGGGGGCGCATCCTGCTTTCGATCCTCGGACCGAAACCGCATACGGCATCCGGCATCTCGCCGCTGCAGCAGCAGGAACTCAACCGCAGGGTGCGTTGCGCGGCGACACGGCAGGAAATCCAGGACGAGCTCGATTTCGAGGCGGCCGGTTCGCCGGGTTTCTACACCATGACGCAGCTGCGCGCGATGGAAGTGGCAACCTGCACGCCGGTGGAGGAGGAGATCGCATTGCCGCCACTGCCGCAACCGGTCGCGCAGCAACAGCCGGCATCGCGACCACCGGCGCAGTTTCGACCGCCTGCGCAACGCGTCGCACCGGTGCCGCAGCCGGTCCCGGCTGCGGTCGCCCGGCAATCCACACCGGTGCCCCCGCTGCCGCCACCAGTCGTCCTGGCACAACAGCCCCCGAAGCCACCTCCATCGAACATCCCGGCCTACACGCCAGCGCCGGACTACCCGGAGGCCGAAAAGGCCGCGGGCCACGAGGGTACCGTCGTGGTGCAACTGGTCATCAACCCGGACGGATCGGTGAAGGCCGCTACCGTCGCGCAATCGAGCACGTTCGCGGCGCTCGATGCCGCAGCGCTGAACGCCGCACGATCATGGTGGATCCCGGCGGCGGCAGGCAGGACCATCAACGTGCCGCTGAAGTTCTCGACGCATTGATGCGATCCTGATTTGTTCAGCAGGCGATTCCGGCAATCCGTGATCCGGGATGGGTAGACTCGGCGAGCGCAATCACAAGTAGCTACCGCAATGCCCGTAGCAGCTTCCGCCACGGCAGCCCGCGACAACGTCAGCCTCGCTGAGGCGACGCGCGTCTGGGCGAAGATCGGCTGGCTCGGCTTTGGCGGTCCTGCGGGGCAGATCGCGCTGATGCATCGCGAGCTGGTCGAGAAACGCCGCTGGATCAGCGACGAGCGTTTCCTGCATGCGCTGAGCTATTGCATGTTGCTGCCAGGGCCGGAGGCGCAGCAGCTCGCGATCTATATCGGCTGGTTGATGCATCGCACGCGCGGCGGCGTGATTGCGGGGACGTTGTTCGTGGTGCCTGGCATGCTCGTGATAGGTGTGCTGAGCTGGCTGTATGCGACCTACGCGCAGCTCCCGGCCGTCAGCGCGTTGTTCTTCGGCATCAAGGCCGCGATTCTTGCCGTCGTGGTCGACGCGGTGCTGCGGCTGGGCAAGCGCGCGCTGAAAAACCGGGTGATGGTTGCGATCGCCGCCACTGCATTCGTCGCGATCTATTTCTTCAAGGTTCCATTTCCGTTCGTGGTGCTGGGCGCTGCCCTGGCCGGGGTGGTCGGTCGGCTTTGGCTGCCGGGAAGTTTTCCCGCACCGGCCACGGCTGCGAAATTGGCGCAAGGCGACTACCTGATCGACCAGAAGATTGCGCGTGGCGAGCTGACCCACACCACGCGTTCGCTGCGCCGCGCAATCGTCGTGGCGATCGTTTGCGTCGTGCTCTGGGTCGGTCCGGTCCTCGCCGTTGCGGGCATCTTCGGCCCGCACAGCATTTTCACGCAGCAGGGCGTCTTCTTCGGCGAAGCCGCGGTCGTCACGTTCGGCGGCGCGTACGCGGTGCTGGCCTACATCGCCCAGCGCGCGGTCGAAGGCTATGGCTGGCTCACCGCCGGCGAGATGGTCGATGGCCTCGCGCTGGCCGAAACCACGCCCGGCCCGCTGATCATGGTCGTGCAATACGTCGCGTTCATTGCTGCGTTCCGCAATCCCAACGGCCTCAATCCATACACCGCCGGCGTACTCGGCTCGCTGCTCACGACCTGGGTGACGTTTGTTCCATGCTTCCTGTGGATCTTCGTCGGCGGGCCCTACGTCGAGGCGCTGCGCAGCAACCGCGCATTGCATGCGGCGTTGTCGGCGATCACCGCAGCGGTGGTCGGCGTGATCCTGAACCTGTCGGTGTGGTTCGCGGTACACACGATCTTCCACGACGTCCAGGCGCGCACGTGGGGGCTGGTGCACGTCGATGTTCCATCACCAGGCAGCCTGGACATCGCAGCGCTCGTACTCGGCGTGGCGGCACTTGTGGCGATGCTACGCTTCAAGCTCGCCATGGGCTGGACGCTACTGGGCAGTGCACTTCTCGGCGCGGCATGGATCTACTTCCATGGTGCATGAGAATGCGGCAGCGACGGAAAGCGTTTGCGATTGCGATGGGATGAGCGCCATCATTCGAATGCACGCATCGAGCATGCGACGCCGCGGAGCGAATCCGACTATCCTCACAGGGGCCGGATTCGGAGGAGCAAGCAGATGAAAGCGCCATCGGCCGAGGAGCAACTCGCGGGCTTCATCGCGAAATTCACCCCGGAAATGGCGGCCTTGGTCGTTGCCGCCCGCGCGAAGATGCGCAAGCGATTGCCAAATGCACTCGAGCTGGTCTACGACAACTACAATTTCTTCGTGATCGGCTATGGGCCGAACGAGAAGGCAGGAGACGCGATCTTCTCCCTCGCCGCGCAGGCGAAGGGCCTGAGCCTGTGCTTCCTCCAGGGAGCCGCGCTTGCCGATCCCCACGGCTTACTCAGGGGCAGCGGCAATGTCGTACGGAGTATCCGCCTTGAAGCAGCGACTTCGCTGGATCAGCCAAATGTTTCCGCGCTGATTGACCAGGCACTGCAGAAGGCGAAGACACCACTTCCAGCCGACGGCGGCTCGAGGCTGATCATCAAGTCGATCTCGGCGAAGCAGCGGCCGCGCCGGGCCGCAGCAGTGAAGGCCAGTCAAACGCGCGCTCAAGCCGTCAAGGTCGCGCCGTCGAAATAGCGCAAGCATCCTGGGCCCTGCGTCAGGATCATGGTTCGGCGCAGCAACGCGCCAGACAGCGACACCACCACGGAGAGGACCATGTCCAGCAGTCGACATTCGACAGGCCACGCATCAACACCGGCCAATCCAGGCAACGCATCTTACGGCCAGAAGCCCCAGCCGCAGCGCGAAAGCGAAAGCTCCGAGGAGGGTGAACTGGAGTCGACGCAGGACGATAGCCCGATCGACGACCCGGGCGATGCGCAGCACAGCTCGAAGTCCGATCCCGACGGAGATGGGGAAGAAACTGAAAGCTGAAGCAACAACAAGAAACTGAAACAACAAGAAAGCTGACGCAACAAAAGCTGGCCCCGACATCCGCGTGCAACTCGTGGGCGCTGCGCGGTTGCGGCAAACTGGTCGCATGATTGCGCCGGAACTCGACAATCCCATCTGGGAATCCCTGGCCACACGACACCGGTCGCTGGCGCTAAGGCATGGCGATACCGCGCGCTACCCGGCGCTCGTCGCGCCGTTCCTCGCCGTGGCAGCAACTGGAATCGATGCCGCCCAAGCGCTGGAATCGCTGGTGCCTGCTGGCGACAGCGTGTACCTGCTCGGGCCAGTGCCGTCGGTGCCACACGGCTGGAGCCTGAAAGGGCCGACGATGCTCGCGCAGATGAACTGCACGCAGCACGTGGACGTGCTCGATGGGCCGGCGATCATCGAACTCACGCAAGTGCACCGTACCGATGTGCTGGCACTGACAGCCCTGGTGTATCCGCACTATTTCCGGCCGCAGACGATGCAGTTGGGCCGGTACTTCGGCATCTACCAGGACGGTCAGCTTGCCGCGATGATCGGCGAGCGCATGGGGATGACTGGCTACCAGGAAATCAGCGCGATCTGCACGCACCCGGCATACACCGGCCGCGGATACGCCCGGCGGCTGCTCGGCTGGTTGTCGAACGACAATCTCGACGGCGGGCGCACGCCATTCCTGCATGCAAGCCACGAAAACCTGCGCGCGAAGCGCGTGTACGAACAATGCGGCTATGCGTATCGACCCGACATCGCGTTCTGGTCGTTGCGCCGCGCGCAGGACACTGCTTGAATGGGTCATCCGTTCGGCCGCGCAGCAAGGATTGACCTGCTGCGTTGTTGAATGGCGCACTGCCAGGCATGTCCTGCGAAGACCGGGGGAAAGCTTCATGCAGAATCGGTCGCGTCACCGGCTTCAAGCCCAGTGCATCGTTGTCGGTACTGTCCTCGCCGCCACGGCGTGGACGCAACCGCAGGCCGCTTCCGTCCCCAAATCAGGCAACGCCGCAGTGGAAGGTGCATTGACAACGCGGGTGTCGTTTGGATCGACCAACGTCATGAAACCCGGAAGTTCGATCACGTTCATGGATGGCTTGACGGTTGTACTCGACAGGATCGACGATTCGCGCTGCCATCGAGGAGTGTCGTGCGTCTGGGCAGGCGAACTTGCGCCGCAATTGACGGTGCATGGAGGCGATGTTGGCGCGCCGCAGAAGTTGCCGCTGGGTACCAACTTGCACAACACGAAACATGCGCTCGCCGGCTACGGATTCGCGTTGATCGACGCCAGCATCGGCTCCGCCACGATCGTGGTGACCAAGGCCACGGCGGTCCGGACAGGCAAGCCTTAGTTCACGCGGACATCGACGTCCCCGACAGTGACGACCTGGCCGGATCGGATCTTGCAGGTCTTGCGCAACTCCACCGTGCCATCGACTGTCACCGCGCCGCTTGCGACGATGGTCTTGCCCATGCCGCCGCTGTCGCAGAGCCCGGCGAGCTTGAGCAGCTGGTTGAGTTCGACGTAGTCCTGCGTGAGCTGGAACGCGATGGTCGGCATGCTGGATGTGTTCCTGCCCGGGATTGATGATGGTCGCACTCTTCCTAGTCCACCACGGACGTACCGGGCGGGTAGTGGCTGATCTCAAAGCGGATGCCGTCGGGATCCTTCATGAACAGCGCTGACACTCCACCCAGATCCTGGATCGCGGGTACCTCGAAACCGCGTTCATCCATCGCAGTGCGGATCGCCGCGACCGCATCGACCGATGGCGCGGAAAAGCCCAGGTGGTTCATGCCCGCGCCGTAGCGTTCGTACGGGCGGGTTTCCGGCTTTGCCTGCATGAACTGGATGAAGAACCCGGCGTCGTCCGACCACACGTGCGCACGCATTTTCCGGAATCCGATCATGGGCAACAGCGCGTCGTACCACGGCATGCTGGTAGCGAGGGATGTGACCAGGATGGTGATGTGGTCGGGTCTCATGCCTGCGGCGGCCGGATGGGCGTCACTTGATCGGATGATCGAACATCAGCTCGCCGACATAGCGCGCGGGTGGCGATCCGAACGACGTCACCGTGTCGTGGTATCGCTTGAGGTCGAAGTCCTTGCCCCAGCGCAGTTCGGCCTCGCGGCGCAGGTCGAAGTGTTCCTGCACGCCGACGAAATACGTGGACAACTGGGTCGAGCTCAGTTGCGCGCGCGTCCACTTTCCGGCGGCTTCGCGTTCCTCCTGGAAAGTCGTCACGGTCATGAATTTCATTGCATCGTCGCGTGACATGCCGTCCACGTGGATCGCCTGGTCGAGGATCGCGTTCGAGGTTGCGCGCAGGTACCACTTGAGCTGGACGAGGCGATACAGCGGATCGTGCTCGAGGAATCCCTGCTCGGCCATCATGTGCTCGGCATACACCGCCCAGCCTTCGACAAACGAACCCGATCCAAGCACCGACCGCAAAGTGGACGGAAACTTGTTCGAGTGCCAGATCTGCACGTAGTGGCCGGGCATCGCTTCGTGCACGCCGAGCTCTGCGATCGAGCGACGGTTGTATTCGCGCAAGAATGACGTGGTCTGGTCGGCCGTCCAGTCGTCGGGGATCGGCGATACCGCATAGAACGTATCCATCTTGTTGTCGAGCGGACCGGGTGAATCGCAATAGGCCACCGTCACGCCGCGCTGGAACTCCGGCATCAGGATCACCTTGACAGCCGAGTCGGGCAGGGTGATGAGGTTTTTCTCGCGCACGAACGCGGTCGCCTTCGCGAGTTGCTCCTTCGCGGTCTCCACGACCTGGTCGCGAGCCGGGCGATCGTCAGCGGCAAGGTCGAGTGCGGCCTTGATCGCTGCCTGCTGCTGGTCCGCGGTCGGATGCTCCGGCGTGGGCGGCGCACCTGCCCTGCCGGCGAGCGCTTCGCGCGCAATGGCATACATCTGCGCGCGGATATGCACGATCTCGGCCTCGGCACGCTGGCGAATCTCGGCGCGCGACAGGGTCGAATCGAGCGCGAATCCGAGCTTTTCGTCGAACAGCTTCCTGCCGATGCGGAAGTCGCCCTTCGCATTCGGAACCAGGGTCTTGTCGAGCCATGCCTGTTGTTCGGCGACCGCCTTGCGCAAATTCGCTGCGGCGGCTTCCAGGCGCACGCGCTCCGCGTCTGGCAATTGCTTTGCTTGAGGAAGGATCATCGAATCGACGACTTCCATCATGCCGTTGTTCTGTTTCGATACGGTCTGCGCATGGATCAGCGGCACACGTGCAGGATCGAGGTTCGCGCGCATCTGCGCGAACAGCGCGGGCAATTTCTCCATGCGCAGCGTCGCGCTGCGCAGGCGATCCGGCAGCGGCGCGTAATCGCGCGCCATCAGCGTGAACAACGCGCTGCCTTCGAGCTCGCTGTAGATCGTCGGGTCCCACGCCCAGCTCTGCAGCGATTCGGTGGTCCAGATGTCGTAGCGCAGCTGGTTGTGCAGGACCGCGGCATCCACCTGGTTGTCGCGCGAGAGCTTGCTGCGGTCGATGGTGTCGAGCTCGGCAAGCATTTGCCTGGAAAACGCGGTTTCCTTTGCGCGGCCGGCTGGGCTGAGGTCGTCGATATCCGAGTCGAAGCGATGATCGCCCGTCTGCGTCGCATTGACTGGCGACAGCCGCATCGCGCCGTCGAGCCACCGCTTGCACAAGTCGGCAAATCGGACATCGGTGGCGTTCGTCCCGGGAGGAACCTGGGCCATCGTCATGGCCGGGGCAGATGATGTCGCCGCAGGTGTGGTGGCGATTGCAAGGACGAGTGAAGTTGCAAGCAGTGCGAGCTGCATCGTGCGCATGACATCATCCAGTCAGGTTGGGAAGTGCCCGGCGATACCCGGACATTGCCGGCAAGGATAGCGCCTGTGCCGTGGTGATGGCATGCGCCGGCGATCGCGCAAACAACGGTCCGGTGCAGCTTGCGCCTCAGTGGCGCAACTGGCGCAGGGCCAACGCAAGATCGGTGGGCGGGCCGGAGTATGGCGAAGCCGGGTGAGGCGAAGCTGGAGCGGCCCCATGGCGCAACAACGCCTGTCGCGCCCTGGCTGAATCCGCTGGCGACAACGCTTCGAGCAGATTGATCTCGTCGGAGATCATCGTGGCGATCGCCACGCCATCGCGGAACGCGATCCGCGATCCGGTGATTGCAGGCACGCGTTGTCCTGGCAGGATCGTGCCGACCAGGTTCAGCGGATCGGCTCCGCTCACGCAGACGAGGCTGCCGTCGTGTGGACGCTGGCGAACCTGGCGCAGCAGGCCAATCGCTTCAGGCAATGCGAATTGCTCGCCCGACAGCCCAGCGATAAAACGGCCGCCACGGATTTCACCGCGCGCCTCCAGGCGGTGATACACGCGCAACAGGATGCGCCACGGCGGCAGCCACGCTGCCTCGCGTTCGAGCATGCGCCAGCAGACCACGCCATAGCGGCGCAGCAACGTGCGCGCTATGTGTTCGAGGTCGGAGTTGGAATCGCGCGGCGCCGCCCCCGCTGATGGAGTGGCTTGTTCGCCACGGCGGATCAGCGCCCAGCGTCCTGCATCCTCGATGCCGATCGCTCCGCGACGCGACCTGCGTGGCGCACCTGCGCGTGGCCGTTTGGATGCGGGCACGATCAGCGCGCGCAAGCCGGTGAAGCTGTCGGAATTGACCATGCCTTGCGCGACGAGTTCTCCGAGCGCGTCCTCGAGTTCGGTCTGCAACAAGCGCGTGCCCGCCACGAGCTCGTCGAAGAACGAGGCACCGTGGGCCCCAAGGTAGTCGGCGACCAGGCGCGCGCGCGACGACACCGCAGCAGGGTCATCGGCAGACTGCGCCGCCAGTGCAGCCCAGATACCAAGCTCGCGCCTTGGCAGCAGCACGATCGGCGAACTGCGCACCGGACCGGTGCGTGCGGGCTGCGCCAGGTCGCGCAATGCGCTCGCGGTCAGTCGCAGGCGCGTCCATACAACGCGTCCGGATTGGCACTGGCCATCAAGCCAGTCCGGATCGTAGTCGGTGACGCGCGCCGGAAGCAGTTCCTTTTCCCACGCGCCTGCCGCGGCCTCGAAGCCTTCGAGCAGCGCAAGCGCATTCGACAGCGATTCGGCGCCCTTCATACGCGTGCCCGGGTTCACGCGCTGCCAGTCGAATGCGAAGCGCATGTAGTCGCGCACCGCGACCGGCTCGATCTCGCGGCGCAGGCGACCGATCGTGTAGCGATGGATACGCGCAAGCAAGTGGCGTTCGCACCACTGTACCGGCGCGGCATCCACGCCGGCGTCGAACTTCCCGCGCATCACGTAGCCTTCGACCTCGAGCCGGATCAGCGCTGCATCGATATCCGGTTGCGGCAGCGCGAATGTTCCAGCCAGCGCGGCTGACGTTGACGGACCAAGACCGGTGAGTCGTGCGCGCACCAGGTCGACCAGTGCATCCTCCGGCGTCCATGCGACGGCGGCGAATTCCTGCGGCGCATCGATCGCTGGATCGGGCTCGGCCCGTGCATGCAATGCATGCAGTTGCGGCAGGCGTTCGGCGGCGATCCAGAAAATCGCCGTTGCGCAGTCCACGCGCGTGGCGCGGCGGTCGTTGGCGAGGGCCTCAAGCATCTCCGGCCAGTGGGCATGCGCATGCGCTTCGTGTGCGCCGATGATGCCAAGGCCAATCAGCGCCTCGTGCATTTCGTCGGCATTGCGCGCTTCGGGCCACGCTTCCGCGCGCACCGCCGCGATCGCTTCAGGGTCGAGGCGACCCAGGTCGTCGGCGCTTTCCGGATCCGCCCAGCGCCGGTTGAACACGGCCTGCGTGCGGCGCTCCTCCAGCGGCGCATCGTCGAGAAAGGTATAAGGCTTGGAACTGAGTATTTCGGCGGCAAGCGGTGAAGGCGCAATCAGGTCGCGCGCAACGATGCGCGTCTCGCCCGATTCGATCGAGCGCAGCAGGTCAAGCAAGCCGTCGAGATCCATCGCCTCGTGCAGGCAGTCGTGCATGGTCTGTGCAACGAGCGGATGGTCGGGAATCTTGCGTTCGCCGACGATGTTCTCCAGGCATGCGACCTGGTCGGGGAACACCGTCGCGAGCAAATCCTCGCTTTTCATGCGCTGCAATTGCGGCGCGACTTTGGTGCCGCCGATGAAGCGCGGCAATGCAAGTGCGGTCGTCGCATTCCAGCGCCAGCGCACCGCGAACAGCGGCGCATCTAGCAATGCCTGCACCAGCACGTCGCCTGCAGTGGCCGAATGCAGGAAGTGTGAGACATCCTCCAGCGGAAAACTGTGGCTGGTCGACAGCGACAGCACGATGGCGTCTTCGGTCGCCGCGGCCTGCAGTTCGAAGTTGAATGTGCGGCAGAACCGTTTGCGCAGCGCGAGCCCCCACGCGCGGTTGATGCGACTGCCGTACGGCGAATGGATGATGAGCTGGGTGCCGCCGGACTCGTCGAAGAAACGCTCCATCGCAAGCTCGTTGCGCGTCGGCAACATGCCGAAGGCGGACAGCGCCTGCGCGAGGTAATCGACGATCTGCCGCGCAGGGTTGTCGCCGATCCCGACATCGTCGATCAGCCAGTGCAGCGCCGCATTGAAGCCCCTCTCCGTAGAGTGCTCGGTTGAACGCTCAAAGCCCCTTTCCCGTCGGGAGAGGGGCTCAGCCAGCCGCTGGGCAATCTCTGCGCGCAGTCGCGATACGCCGATCGACAATGCATCACTGCGCCCGGGCGCTTCGCCGAGCCAGAAAGGAATGCTTGGCGGCATGCCGTTCGCATCCTCGACGCGCACGCGGTCGCGCTCAACGCGCAGGATGCGGTACGACACGTTGCCGAGCTGGAAAATGTCCCCGGCCATGCTTTCGATGGCGAAGTCTTCGTTGACGCTGCCGATCATCGTCGACTGCGGTTCGAGTACCACCGCATAGTCCGCGTTGTCAGGGATCGTTCCGCCCGAAGTCACCGCAGTGAGCCTTCCGCCCGCGTTGCCGCGCAGCTTGCGGTTCACCGCATCGCGATGGATATGCGCAGCACGCGTTCCGCGCCGCGTGGTGAAGCCATCGGCAACCATGCGCACGACTTCGGTGAAGTCCTTGCGCTCGAGTCGCGAATACGGATACGCGCCGCACACCATGGCGTACAGCGCGTCCTCGTCCCATTCGCGGCTGCCGACTTCGGCGACGATTTGCTGTGCAAGCACATCCAGCGGTGCGCGCGGGATCAACAAGGTGTCGAGTTCGCCGCGACGCACGCAATCGAACAACGCCGCGCATTCGATCAGGTCGTCGCGCGTCTGTGGGAACAGGCGGCCCTTCGGCGTACCGTCCACCGCATGGCCCGAGCGTCCGACGCGTTGCAGGAATGCCGCGATGGAGCGCGGCGATCCAAGCTGGCACACCAGGTCGACGTCGCCGATGTCGATGCCCAGTTCCAGCGACGCAGTCGCAACCAGCACGCGCAGGTCGCCGCGCTTGAGCCGCTGTTCCGCGTCCAGGCGCAGTTCGCGCGCAAGGCTGCCGTGGTGCGCCGCGACCGCTTCGCGTCCGAGCAACTCGCTGAGGTGCCGCGCAGCGCGTTCGGCCATGCGCCGCGTGTTGACGAAGATCAGCGTGGTGCGATGTGCATTCGCAAGTTCCGCCAGGCGCGCATACACCAGGTCCCACACATCGTTCGCCATCACCGCGCTCAACGGCACCGGTGGCACTTCGATGGCAAGGTCGCGCGGACGGCCGTGTCCGATGTCGACGATGCTGCAATCGGGTGTGCCGTCCGCGCCGATGTCGCGCGTGCCGACCAGGAACCGCCCGACCTCATCGATGGGTTTCTGCGTGGCGGACAGGCCAATGCGCGTGAGCCGATGCCCGCACAATGCTTCGAGGCGCTGCAGCGACAGCGCAAGATGGCTGCCGCGCTTGCTCGCCGCGACCGCGTGGATTTCGTCGACGATCACCGTGCGCGCAGTCGCCAGCCCACGCCGTCCCGATTCCGAACCCAGCAGCACATACAGCGATTCAGGCGTGGTCACCAGGATGTGCGGCGGCATGCGCCGCATTGCTGTGCGTTCGGCTTGTGAGGTGTCGCCGGTGCGCACTGCAGTGCGGATCGCGACATCCGGAAAGCCCATCCGCAAAAGGCGCTCGCGAATCGCTTCCAGCGGGCCTTCCAGGTTCAACTGGATGTCGTTCGACAGTGCCTTGAGCGGCGACACATACACGATCACCGTTTCATCCGGCAGCGAGCCCGTGTCCGTTCCCGCCCTGACCAGCGAGTCAATCGCGGCAAGGAACGCCGCGAGCGTCTTGCCCGAACCGGTTGGGGCCGCGATCAGCGCATGCCGTCCCGACTGGATCACCGGCCAAGCCGCAATCTGTGCCGGGGTTGGCGCTGGAAACGTACCCGCAAACCATGCCGCAACCGCAGGATGAAACGCGCGCAACGTCTCGGGAATAGTGTCGGCGTGCGGCTGCCCGAACGGCAGTTGCCCCACCGCTGGCTCCGCGAGGGCAGGGCGGGGAGAGTGGGCATTCGCTCTGGGCATGTTGCCTATGATGGGGCTGCACGGGGCGCCGGCCAAGTGTCAATTGTGATACCAGTGCGCCCAACCGCTTCCCCCCAGTGCACCACTGTGTTCAGCACGAACGCTACCGGCAACCCGGCCCGTTCGCGGCCTTTTGACGCCGCTGTGGCCGTGGGTGCACCATCGCCTACCACCCCGCCAGAGGACGTGCCATGAAGACGTTTGTTGCCGTGTTTCTCGGTTCCGCAGCGAAGATGGACGCATGGAAGCAAATGGACGAAGCCGAGCGCAAGCCGAAGGAAATGGCCGGCATGCAGGCATGGCAGGCATGGATGCAATCGCATGCGAACGCCATCGTTGACGAGGGCGGCCCGCTCGGCAAGACCAAACGCATCTCAGGAAGCGGGATCGAGGACGTGCGCAACGACATGGCCGCCTATACCGTCGTTCGCGCCGAATCGCACGAAGAAGCCGCAAGAATGTTCGAGAATCACCCGCATTTCGCGATCTTCCCGGGCGATGCGATCGAGCTGATGGAGCGCCTTCCGATTCCGGGAAGGTGAGTGCGCATCGGGCCGCAATCATCCAGACTGATTGTGGACTTGGCTGAACTCTGCGATCCCCATCCAGCACTGCGTGGAGCTGTAAATGAACATCCGTCGCCTGCTTTTGCTGTGTGCCTGCGTGCTGCTCGTCGCGAGCTGCGCGACGACGCGTCCGCAGGAAGCGGCCGCGCCGAGTGCCGATCCAAAGCCAGCCATTGCGTCGATCCGCTTGTGCCAGACGACGTTTGAGCAATTGCGTGCCCAGCTCGGAGAACCAAGCCGGGACGGGATCATCCACCGGAAGCGCGTGGTCACATGGATCACCGCATTGAATCCGCTGGTGCGCTATCTCGGTGTGCTGCTGAACGACAAGGGCGTCGTGGTCGACATGTACTGGGATGTACCCACGGAAATCGTGTGGGAACCCGTGGATCAGTGTCGTTGAATTGGCGACGCCAGCGGGACGCGGCAATCGGCTGCGCGAATCGCCAAGACCGGATCACGCCTTGCACGCGTTGAAAGGGGGCAGGCCATCCCTCTTCAAACAACCTCCTGAAATCCCGACGAGCCGGTTCGGAGTAGAGTTTCGGACAGCAACCGGAGTCGCCTCATGTTCAGCCGCCTATCGCTTGGATTGACCTGCATCCTCTGCGCCGGCCTGTGCGTTGCCGCGCCGCCCATTGCGCACAAGCGTCCAGCCGCACAGCACGCGTTGGCCGCAACGCAGTCTATGCGGGATTCCATCCAGGTCGGCTCGCTGACCTTGACCCGCTGCCCGGGTCTGGCCGCCTACTGCGGCTCGGTGCCGCGCGCGCTGGATCCGACCGGCATCGTGCGCGGGACGATCGACATCCAGTTCGAGTACTACCCGCATACAGACACGTCACAGGACGCACTCGAACCGATCATGGCGGCAGAAGGTGGGCCGGGATACTCGACGACGGGTTCGCGCGATACCTATCTTGGCCTGTTTTCGCCGCTACTGGACCGGCGCGATCTGCTGCTCATTGATGAACGGGGCACCGGCAAGTCGCAAGCGGTGGATTGCCCGAAACTGCAGTCCGAATCGATCCTGCGCGTTGCTGGCATCGCAGCGTGCAGCGCGCAGCTTGGCAACTCCCGCTACCTCTACGGCAGCGGCCTTGCCGCGGACGATGTCGCCGCGATCCTTGACGCGCTCGCCATCTCCGTGATCAACCTGTACGGCGATTCGTATGGCACCTTTATTTCGCAGACGTTTGCCGGCCGCCATCCCGATCGCCTGCGTTCGATGGTACTCGACAGCGCGTACCCAGTGCGCGGCCTGTCGCCGTGGTATCCGGAAATCGCGATCACCGCGCGCTACGCGTTCAACGCGGCGTGCAGGCGATCGCCAGCGTGCAGTTCGCTGCCGGACGAATCGATGGATCGCATCGGGCAACTCGTCGCGTCGCTGCGCGCGCATCCATTCACAGGTACTGCGCCCGACGGCAACGGCGTGCTGCACACCGTCGAGGCAAACGCCACCAATCTCGATTACCTGATGGTGTCGAACGCGATGCAATCGGTCGTGTATCGCGAACTCGACCCGGCCGCGCGCGCGTACCTTGAGGTAGGCGACGCCACACCGCTGCTGCGCCTGATCGCAGAGAACCAGTTGACCGATGTCTCCGGCGGCAGCGGTAGCGACGTCACCGCGTTCAGTTCCGCAATGTTCCAGGCGGTGAGCTGCCAGGACTATCCGCAGATCTACGACATGAATGCGCCGCTGTCGCTGCGCCTGCAGCAACGCAGGCAGGCGCTGCTCGCCGAGCAACGCAGTGATCCCGGCGTGTACGAACCCTTCACGATCGCCGAGTTCGACAAGGTCCCGCTGGACACCAGCGTGCTCGACCTGTGCCTGCATTGGGAAGCGCCCGCAGTGACACCGTTGTATCCGCCCGGTGAGCCGGTTCCGGCAACCGCGGCGTTCACCAGGGCGCCGGTGCTGGTGATGTCTGGCGATCTTGATTCGCTCACCCCTGCATTGCAGGGCAGGCAAGCGATGCGACTGTTCGACCACGGCCACCAGGTTGTCGTCGCGAACAGCTTCCACGTCACCGCGGGCGGCGACCAGGACAATTGTGCATCGGTGATCGTGCAGCGTTTTGTCGACACGCTCGACCCGGGCGACACCTCGTGCGCGAAGAAGATCGCCGAAGTGCATCTGCTGCCGAAGTTCGTGCTCACGGCGCTGGAGGTGGAGCCCGCGATTGCATCCGCAGGCAACGAAGGCACCGACGCGGACCTGCGCGTGGCGGCAGCTGCCGCGTTCACCGTGGGCGAGGTGTTGGCGCGCTGGTGGGTCAACTTCACCGGCGATGGCGTCGGCCTGCGCGGCGGCACGTACTCCTATTCCGGATCGGGAAACACCACCAACTTCACCCTCGACAACGTACGTTGGGTTCAGGACCTCCCAGTCTCGGGAACGATGACGTGGGGCTACGCCTGGCCAGGCGAAGTCGTCGCCCACGTGTCGATCAAGCGTCCCGGCATGACGCCGGCTGAGTTGGACTTCAAATGGCTCAGCCACGTGCCGCGTGCGCAGGTTGCAATCAAGGGCACGATCAGCGGCCACAGGATCGAAGCGACGATGTATGCGCCGTAGCACGTGTTTCGTCAGTTTGACGGCACGCGGCCAATGCGAGGACTGAACACTGATATGGGTGCTTCCTAGTTGGGTCGTGTGAGCAGCATCCGGTACCGCCCCGAAATCGATGGGCTTCGGGCGATCGCCGTGTCGGCGGTGGTGATCTATCACGCCGGCTTCGGGCTGCGCGCCGGTCAGGTCGGCGTCGATGTGTTCTTCGTGATCTCCGGCTATCTGATCACGTCATTGTTGTGGGCCGAGGAACAGGCATCGGGCAGGATCGACCTGTTTGCGTTTTACGCACGGCGCGTGCGTCGGATCCTGCCGGCGCTGGTGGTGGTCGTGCTCGCCACGGTCGCGGCATCGGCTTGTCTGTTGTCGCCATATGGCGAAATCAAAAAGGTGACGCTGTCCGGTATCGCGTCGCTGTTGTTCGCTGCGAACATCTTCTTCCAGGCGCATACCGGCGGCTATTTCGATTCGAGTGCGGATCGCCTGCCGCTGCTGCATCTGTGGTCGCTGGGCGTGGAAGAGCAGTTCTATCTGTTGTGGCCTCTGGGCCTGTTGTTGCTCTTGCGGCTGCGACGGCAGTGGGTTGTGCCAGCAGTGGGGTTGTGCGGCGCACTCTCGCTGGGATTGGCCGAGGTGTTGCTGTATGTCGCTCCGAACGCGGCGTTCTACGAGATGCCGGCGCGCTTCTGGGAACTCGCGCTGGGAGGTCTGGTCGCGCTGCGTCCCCGACAGGAGTTGGCCGATGGGGCGAAGTTCGCTGGTGCAGGCGTGCTGCTCGTGCTCGCGTCCACGGCGTTGCCGATCGTCCATTTCCCGGGCGTGGGCGCGTTGCCGGCGGTGCTCGGGGCTGGCCTGCTGATTTACGCCGTGCATGGGTCGACGCAGCTTGGATGGGCAGGCGCGTTGCTGCGCTCGCGCGTCATGGTCTTCCTCGGGTTGATTTCCTACTCGCTGTATCTGTGGCACTGGCCACTGCTGGCGCTGGCGCACGCGACCCATCAGGGAACCATTCCCGTTGCGATCCGGGCCGGGCTTTGCGCGGTCGCGGTGCTGCTCGCCTGGATGAGTTACCGCTGGGTGGAGCAACCGCTGCGCCGGCCAGACCCCAAGGTGAGTGCGCGCCAGGTCGTTGCTGCGGGACTTGCGATGTCGGCAGCGCTGTGCGCCGGGCTTTTCAGTCTCGGCAATTTCATGGACGAGCCAGCACAACCTACGGATCTGGCGTCGGTGACCGAGAGCGACCAGCCCGCCAATCGTGTCGCCTGCAACTTCCAGGGCGGCGAGTCGCTGGACAGTTTTCCGAGGCCGGGCTGCAGCGTGCCCGCGGGCCAGCCGGTTCGCGTGGCGATCTGGGGCGATTCGCACGCCCTGGCGTGGGAGCCGTTTGCATGGGCAATCGCGCAGCACGACGGCGTCGCAGCCACCGCCTACATCCGCGACGCCTGCGCACCATCGCTGGGCTGGGACAATGGCAAGCATGCGCTTGAGGCGAATCGCTGCCGCCAGTTCAACCAACTGGTCTTGGCCCGGATCGACGGTCTGGATACTCTGGTTTTCAGTGCATATTGGCCAAACGAGTCAGCCGACACGGACTTCAACGGAAAGTTTGCGGCGACCTTGGCACGCGTTGTGCCAAAGGTGCGCCGGGTCATCCTGCTCGGGCCAACGCCCTTCCTGCACGATTCGGTCCCGCTGTGCATCCGCTCGCACAATCTTGCCGCGTGCGCGATCACGCGCAGCCAGTTCGATGCGCAGGCGCTTGCGCAACGCAATTTTCTGCGCGCACTGGCGGCGAAATACAGCAACGTCGAATACGTCGACCTGACCGATTTCTTCTGCGACGCCATCGAGTGTCCGCCGGTGAGGGACGGCTACGGCCTTTATTGGGACTCCAACCACGTCGCATCGACCGCCGCGCGCAAGTTCGCTGCACAGTACCTTGCGCGTTCCAGACCCAGCGTGGCTGCACCGCAGAACAGCGGCGGAAGCCGCCCTTGATTGGCGCTTGCGGACTATTGGCTGGACGGTTGGGGGCATTGAACTCCGGCGATAGGTTACGTCGCGGTCGTCTCATGTGCTCCTGTCTCCTGCGGCCAATGAAGGCCTGTAGAAGCAGGGATTCCACTTATCGGGCTGTGCAGGTTTCCGGGGCCACTTCTGGGTTCTTGATATCCTCCGCAGCCCTCTGATCGATCACCGAACTTGAGCAAGATCGCCTACCGCCCTGAAATCGATGGTCTGCGTGCGATCGCGGTCGTTTCGGTTGTTTTGTTCCATGCGGGGATCGGGCCAGCCGCTGGTTTTGCCGGCGTGGACGTTTTCTTCGTCATTTCCGGTTATCTGATCACCTCCCTGCTGCACATGGAGTGGGCGATGACGGGCAGGATCGACCTGTTCGGATTCTATGCCCGCCGGGTTCGACGTATTTTTCCGGCCCTGATCCTGGTGGTGATCGGGACCGTCGCGGCTTCGACTTTCCTGCTGTCGCCATTCGGGGAACAGCTCAAGGTCACCCGGTCCGCTGCTGCTTCACTGTTGTTTGTGGCGAACTTCTTTTTCCAGATCACCTCTGGCGGTTACTTCGACGGAAACTCGGCGCTCTTGCCTTTGCTGCATCTGTGGTCGCTGGCGGTCGAGGAACAGTTCTACCTGTTGTGGCCGCTCGCCTTGCTGTTGTTGTTGCGACGACCAAAATTGTCCGTGCCGGTCCTGGCAGGGGTGTCCATTGCATCGCTGACGCTGGCAGAGATTCTGCTTCGCAACGATCCATCGGCGGCCTTTTACCAGATGCCCGCCCGTTTCTGGGAGCTCGCATTCGGTGGCTTGGTCGCGCTGCTACCAGCAGGTCAACTCCGGGATGGACGGCCAGCGGCAACGGCGGGTGTTGTCGCGGTTCTGGCAGGAGTGGCGATTCCGGACGCGCATTTCCCGGGCCTGGGCGCACTGCCTGCGGTCGCGGGTTCGGCCTTGCTGATCTACGCCATCCACGGCTCGTCGCGGTTGGGTCTGGTGGGCGCATGGCTAAGCTCGCGTCCGATGGTGTTTGTCGGGCTGATTTCCTACGCGCTGTACTTGTGGCATTGGCCCTTGCTTGCCATCGATCGTGCGATCCGAATCGGGACGTCGCCTCTCTCCGTGCGTCTCTTGCTGATCGGCTGTGCGGTCGCCCTGGCTTGGCTGAGCTATCGCTTCGTCGAGAAGCCGTGCCGCATTCCGGATCCGAAGACATCGAACCGCAAGCTGGTGCTGACCGGTCTGGCCACGACCATTGCGTTCGCCTTGTTTGTGGCCACACTCGGAAACTCCCTGAATCAAGTGCATCAGGCCGTTCACCAGCAAACCCTGTCGGAACGCACCGCCCTGGACATGCCGGCAAACTCCTATCGCTGCCATTACCCCCAACTTGAATCGCTTGCTGTGTTCCCCAAGCGGAACTGCAATTCCGTACCGGACAAACCCGTGCGTGTGGTGATCTGGGGCGACTCCCACGCTCTCGCATGGGAACCGCTTGCATGGGCGCTTGCACAGCACGACGGTGTCGCAGCGGTCGATTACACGCGCGATGCGTGTCCGCCTGCGCTCGGCTATATGATCCCGGGCCGCACGGCCAAGGCCGGCGAGCTATGCAAGCGCTTCAACACCCTGGTGGTCGCACAGATCCAGGACGTGGACACGCTGATTCTCTCGGGGTTCTGGCAGGCCTACCTCGTCGCCGGCGACGATCCGCAAATTGCACTGGCCTTCAAGGCGGAGCTGGAGGCGGCTCTCCAACAGGTCTTGCCGCATGTGAAGCGGATCATTGTGCTCGGCCCTACTCCGCGCCTACGCGACAGTGCAGTGCGCTGCATCGAGCAGTCCAACCTGGGTGCATGCGCAATCGATCGCAGCGTGTTCGATACGCAGATCGCAAGTGCACGCAAGACGCTGCTGGATGTAGTAAAGCTGAACCCGAAAATCCAGTACGTCGACACGGAAGATTTCTTCTGCACCGCCGCCAGTTGTCCCGTGCTCAAGGACGGTTACAGCCTCTACTGGGACGACAATCACGTGTCGACGACGGCTGCCCGGCGCTTTGCGGAGCACTATCTGGCGACCATACCGAATTCCGCACCACACGCCGCAGCAAAGTAATAAATACAATGGCGCTGCTTATGTTCTGCATGTGAGGGCAAAGGGGTCAGGTTCATTTGGCCCCTCGCTGCATCCCGTCAGCGTTTTCCTACACGTAGCTCGGTCGCCTCCCGACGGCGGAGTTTGCTTGAAGCGGGCAGTCTGCCGCGATGGCCCGTCTTCCTCGTTTCGACCTGCCCGGCATTCCCCAGCATGTGATCCAGCGTGGCAACGACCGCCAGCCGTGTTTCGCCAGCGACGATGACCGCCACCGCTATCTGCATGACCTGCGCGAGGCCGCAGCACGGCACGGGGTCGCCGTCCACGCCTATGTGCTGATGACCAACCACGTACACCTGTTGGCGACCCCACCGGAACACTATGCGATTGCGGCGATGATCCAAGCACTTGGTCGCCGCTACGTCGCCTACTTCAACCACACATGGCACCGCACAGGCACGCTGTGGGAAGGGCGCTACAAAGCCTGCGTCGTGGACTCGGATCGCTACTTGCTGACGTGCCATCGCTATATCGAACTCAAT
>JBBQTD010000045.1:0-26638 GCA_038234715.1 Lysobacterales bacterium
TGTGCACGGCGCCATTGCCATAGGTGAAGCCGGACATCCCTCCATTGGCGAAGTAACCGATACCCGTGGCGTAGGTGCCCGCCATGCTCGGCTGGCCCAATGCATTGGGCGCGGTCGCTACCACCAGGCCGCTTGGATAGGTGTTTTCCTGAAATTCATGCATGTCCGGACACGGAAAAGATTGGAAAGCTAGCGAATAAGTTTGGAATTCTTGCGAGATAGTTGGACGGGACTGTGGGTGGATGCTCCCGCAGGATGCGCTGGAGGGCTTCCTATCCGTAGTACCCTTGTGGAAACGCTTTTCCCATGATCGCTGCCGCAATCCTCGTGCGCCGCGGCACTTTCACGGGTGGAAATGCCGCAATTCCCCTGCGCCGCGGGATTTTTCCGGGAGGAAATGGAGCAATCCCCAAGTGCGGCGGAATTTTTCCAGGAGGAAATGGCGCAATCCCCATGTGCGGCGGGATTTTTCCGGGAGGAAATGGAGCAATCCCCATGTGCGGCGGAATTTCCCCAGGAGGAAATGGCGCAATTCCGATGCGCGTCGGGATGTTTCCGGAAGGAAATGACGCAATTCCCATGCGCGGCGGGATTTTCCTGGAAGGAAATGGCGCAATCCACTTGCGCAGCGGCATCTTTCCGGCAGGAAACCGCGCGCACCATCGCGTCGCCGCGGCTCCGCGCAGAGGCATCGCGCAAGCAAACGCGGTCGCCAGCGGTTTGACGGACGTTGTCGCGTCCGCCCACTGCCGTGCGCTCTCGATTGCCGCGGATGTCCATCTGCATGTCCCCTTGAAAAGCCGCATCGCCCCTTGCGATCCGTGGAGAACAGCATGCCCGAGGAGACCTGTCCGGAGCCCTACCGGGGGATGACAAAACCGTCACCGGGAAGCGCTTGACTTTGGGGTAACAACGCACACCGCGCCAGGCGCTGCCGGAACCTCGTTCAAGCCCCTCTTCCTGGGGAGAGCAACTGTCCTGAAGCACCTCTCCCAACGGGGGGCCTTCCGCATGGTCCTTCGGGGAAGTCGCGCTGCTCAGGCCGTGCGGCGGTTGCGCTTCGGTCGGGCGCCGTGGCGCGTGAGGTGCACCAGCAGCAGCGAGATTGCGGCAGGGGTGATGCCGGGGATGCGCTGCGCCTGGCCGACGGTCTCGGGGCGCACCTTGCTGAACTTCGCGAGCACTTCCGCCGACAAACCGCGCACACCCGCGTAGTCGAAGCCGTCTGGAATCGCGGTGTCCTCGTTGCGGCGCTGGCGCGCGATGTCTTCGTTCTGGCGTTCGAGGTAGCCGGAATATTTCATCGCGATCTCGACCTGCTCGGATACGGCCGGGTCGTCGACGCCCGGACCGATCGCCGCGAGCTGCATCAATGCGGCGTAATCGAATTCGGGACGCCGCAGCAGTTCCAGCGCGGATGCGTCGTGGCTCAGGGTCACCCCGAGGTCAGCTTCGATCGCGCGACCGAGCGCATTGCCCGGCGCCGCACGCAGGGTCGACAGCCGCGCGGTTTCGCGCTCGATCGCTTCGCGCTTGGTTGCGAAGGTGGCCCAGCGCAGGTCATCGACGAGGCTGAGGCCACGTCCGATTTCGGTCAGCCGCAGGTCCGCGTTGTCCTCGCGCAGCATCAGCCGGTATTCGGCGCGCGAGGTGAACATGCGGTACGGCTCGGTGGTTCCGTGGGTGATCAGGTCGTCAATCAGCACGCCGATGTAGGCCTGGTCGCGGCGCGGTGTCCACGCATCGCGGCCTTGCGTCTGCAGTGCAGCGTTGAGGCCGGCGACCAGGCCTTGCGCTGCCGCCTCCTCGTAGCCGGTGGTGCCGTTGATCTGGCCGGCGAAGAACAGGCCCGCGACCGCTTTGGTTTCCAGCGACGCCTTCAGGCCGCGCGGGTCGAAGTAGTCGTATTCGATCGCATAGCCGGGCCGCGTGATGTGTGCGTTCTCGAAGCCGCGGATGCTGCGTACGAGGTCGATCTGCGCATCGAACGGCAGCGACGTCGAGATGCCGTTCGGATAGATCTCCTGGGTGTCCAGGCCCTCGGGCTCGACGAAGATCTGGTGCGAGGTCTTGTCCGCGAAGCGCACCACCTTGTCCTCGATCGACGGGCAATAGCGCGGGCCTACTCCTTCGATCACGCCGGTGTACAGCGGCGAGCGGTCGAGCGCGCCACGGATGATGTCGTGGGTGCGCTCACTGGTGTGGGTGATCCAGCACGACAGCTGGCGCGGATGCTGATCGCGTGATCCGAGGAACGAGAACACCGGCGCGGGATCGTCGCCGGGTTGTTCGTCCATCACCGCGTAGTCGATGCTGCGGCCGTCGATGCGCGGGGGCGTGCCGGTCTTGAGGCGATCGACGACGAAGCGGCCTTCGCGCAGCTTTTGCGCGAGCGCGGTCGATGGCGGCTCGCCGGCGCGTCCACCGGAATGGTTGGCCTGGCCGATGTGGATCTTGCCGGCGAGGAACGTGCCCGCGGTGAGCACCACGCACGCGGCGTCAAAGCGCAGACCCATCTGGGTGACGACGCCGGTGACGCGGTCGGTGCCGCTGCCATCGCCCGCGATCACCAGGTCATCGACGGCTTGCTGGAAGAGTGCGAGGTTTGGCTGCGATTCGACGGTGCGCCTGACCGCCGCGCGGTACAGGGCGCGATCGGCCTGGCAGCGCGTGGCGCGCACGGCTGGCCCCTTGCTCGCATTGAGCCGACGCCACTGGATGCCGGCAAGGTCGGCGCAATGCGCCATCGCGCCGCCCAGGGCGTCAATCTCGCGGACCAGATGGCCCTTGCCAATGCCGCCGATCGCCGGATTGCAGCTCATCGCACCGACGGTTTCGATCGCGTGGGTGAGCAGGAGTGTACGGGCGCCAGCGCGCGCGGAGGCGAGGGCCGCTTCGGTGCCGGCGTGACCGCCGCCGACAACGATCACATCGTATGTTTGCGTGTGTGTATTCATCGGATCGATTGGAGGCGGGCCAGGATGCAGTCGACCAGGACACGGCGGCTTGGACCATGCGGCCCACCGGCCATTCTAACTCTGCGACCGCCAGGCGGCATGCATGCTTGGCACGCTTCCTGCTTTATTCTCCTTGCACCCGCGGCCCAGTGCCGCACGCATGGCTGGCAATAGGAACAGGGACGGTCAGCGCGTCAACGGGGCATGGCCGGGGGTCTCGGGGGAGACCTCCGGCCACATTTTTTTGCGCGTTCGCTTCCGCGCCGGAAAGGCTGCCAAGACTGTTCGCGTTTCCCAGCGTGCCGCGCTGAGGCGATCGCGTCGGCTGGAAAAGCCGACGCCCGGCAGGTCTTCAGGAACAGGGGGGATCCTTGGGAACCGGGTGCCGGGCGCCGGACAGGCATGGCGCTGGTCGCGCCGTGTCATTTCTCGTCGCAATGCGACGCAGGTTGTCATTGTCCACCATGGTCGGCGCGGTGCAAGTGCCTGCGGGGCGCGCGTCGACCAAAAGACTCACTGGTGCGGACGCACGGGGCGGGACTCACGGTGGGGCTCCACGCGGCCCTCGCGTGCCGGGCGGCCCTGCATGGCCGGGCCGGGCCGGAAAGCCACGTCGCGATGGGGTGGACCGTGCCGACCCCGGTCGTCGGCATCGTGGTCATTCCCATGGTGGCGACCCCAGTCGTCGCCGTCGTGGTCATGGCCGTGGTGGCGACCCCAGTCATCCCGATCGCGGCAGCAATACCAGTTGTTGTAAAACCATGGGTCGTAGGCGAACCCGAATCCGTAGCCGCCATACCAGCCCGGCGTGTAGTCGTTGAACGCGACTTCGGACCGGTCGTAGTAGCCGTAGCCATCGGCTGCCGCGGCGTAATAGCTTGCGCCGGCACCCGGCGGCGCGTTGTCGCGGCCAGCGCGATAGCCCTGGTTGTACGCGTCGTCGTACGTCGCGCAGCCACTGGCGGCCAATGCGATGGTGGCAAGGATTGCAATGCGGCCATTCATGTTCATAGCCCCCGGCATCGATGATCCCGAGTCTTGGCCTCGCGTGGTGAATCCGTGCTTAACCCTGCCGCGGATGCAATCCGCGCTGGCGTTCAGGCGCTTTCGGCGACTGCCGCCTGCACCGGCGCGGCATCGTGCAGCAGGCGCGCGAGCAGGTCCTTGGCATCGCGCGACAGCAACCTGCCACGCAGGGATTCGAGCGCCTTTGCCGCGAGCGCATCGTGGCCACCCGCCCAGCGCCGCCAGCTTTCGAAACCCGCCAACAGCCGCGCTGCGACCTGCGAATTGATCGCATCGAGCATCGGCAACTGCGCGACGAGCAAGGCGTAGCCCGCACCATCGGCGCGGTGGAATGCGGTGGGATTCATGCGCGAGAAACTTCCGAGCACCGCACGCACACGATTGGGATTGGTCGGCGACCACCAGCTTGATTCGAGCAACCCGCGCACGCGTTCGACGGCGTCGACGTGCGGACGCGTGCAGGCGACTGCGATCCATTTGTCAGTCGCGAGCGGGTCGTCGCGATGGCGTTCTGCGAATGCCTCGAGCACCTGCGCCGCCGTCGGCGCATTCGCGTGCACCAGGCAGCGCAGCGCGCCCAGCCGGTCGGTCATCCGGGTTGCGGTGTCGAACTGGGCGGTGGCGAGCGCACCGCGCGGATCGATGTCGGTGAGCCATGCAAGGCACATGTTGCGCAGCCGGCGCGCTCCCATCGCCGCGCCGTCGAGACCGTGCCCGGCGAGCGTCGCCAGCGCATCGTACCGCCGGCGCAGGCGGTCCTCGTGCGTGCACGCCAGATCGCGCAGCAGGTCGACGCGGTCGGCGAGTACCACGTCGATGTCGATCGTCGCCAGGGCGTCGGCGAGGGTATCGAAATCCGGCAGCTGCATGCACTCGGCGACGAATGCGGGATCGGCTGCATCGTCGTCGAGCAGGTCGGCGAGCGCGAGGGACAGCGCGGCCTTCGCCTGCACATGCGCATTCGAACGCCGCAGCAGCACGTCCATCGCAAGCCGCTGGATCATGTCCCAGCGGATGACTCCATCGCGCTCGCAGCGCGCCAGCCGCGCAAGCGCTTCTGGCGTGTAGTCGTAGTGCAGCTTGACCGGCGCGCTGAAACCCTGGTTGAACGAGGGCAAGGGTCGCTCCGGCAATCCGTCGAACACCAGGGTGTGTTGGGTGCACGTCAATTCGATCAGGTCGCCGCGCACGATCGCGTCGCCGTGGACGAGCCCGTCAAGCCGCTGGCCCGCGGCCCCATACAGGGCGAACCGCAGCGGAAAGAACAGGGGTGCGGCGTGCGCGCCGGCGGCGGCCGGCTGGCGCTGGGTGAAGCGCAGGGTGTAACGGCCATCCTGGAAACTGTCCTGGATGTCGAGTTCCGGCGTGCCGGCCTGCGCATACCAGCGCGCGAACTGCGCGAGGTCGCGCCCGGATTCCTTCGCGTGCGCGCCCAAGAAATCCTCGATCGTCGCGGCGCGTCCGTCATTGTCGGAGAAATAGCGGTCCATGCCCGCGCGAAACGTCGCCTCACCCAGCAGGGTGTGCAGCATGCGCACGATCTCGGCGCCCTTCTCGTACACGGTGAGCGTGTAGAAATTGTTGATCTCGCGGTACTGCGCGGGCCGCACCGGGTGCGCGAGCGCGCCGGCATCCTCGGCGAACTGGCGCGAGCGCAACAGGCGCACATCCTCGATCCGCTTGACCTCGCGCGAGTGCAGGTCGGACACGAATTCCTGGTCGCGGAACACGGTCAGGCCTTCCTTGAGCGACAGCTGGAACCAGTCGCGCAGGGTGATCCGGTTGCCCGACCAGTTGTGGAAGTATTCGTGGCCGATCACCGACTCGATGCCAAGGTAATCCGCATCGGTCGCGCTGTCCTCGTCGGCAAGGATGTAGCGCGCGTTGAAGATGTTCAGGCCCTTGTTTTCCATCGCGCCCATGGTGAAGTCCTGCGCGGCGACGACGTTGAACACATCAAGATCGTAGCTGCGGCCGAAGCGGCGCTCGTCCCAGCGCACCGCGCGCTCGACCGCGCCGAGCGCGAATGCGCAGCGCGCGACATCGTTGCTTGCTGCCCAGACCTGCAGGCGCACCGCACGGCCCTCGGCAGTCACAATGTCCTTGCCGACGCATTCGAGCTGCCCGGCAACCAGGGCAAACAGGTAGCTCGGGGTCGGATGCGGATTGTCCCAGACCGCTTCGATGCGGCCATCGCCGAGCTCGCGGTGTTCGCGTCCGTCAACCCGTTGCGGGTTGCCGTTCGCGAGCAGCACCGGATAGCGCGCGTGGTCGGCGCGCAAGGCGATCCGCCACGTCGGCATCACGTCCGGGCGATCGATGAACCAGGTGATGCGGCGGAAGCCCTGCGCCTCGCACTGGGTCAGCAGCATCTCGCCGCTGCGATAGAGCCCCTGCAGCTGGGTGTTGCGCGAAGGCGCGATGCGCACGCGCGTTTCGAGCACGCAAGCCCCGTCGACGTTGTCGATCGTCAGCCGTTCCGCGTCGACATCGAACTGCCCGGCATCGAGGGTCTTGCCGTCGAGCGCGATGGCAAGCAGTTCAAGCTCCACGCCGTCGAGTACCAGCAGTGCGCCGCGTTGCTCCGGATCCGGTTCAAGGTGCAGCCGCGCGATGACCTCGGTGGCATCGGCGCCAAGCTCGAAGCAAAGATCGGCATGGGCGATGCGCCAAGCCGGCGCAAGGTAATCGGAAAGGTGCACTTCGGGGTGGCCGGACGGCCGGGAATCAGGCATACGGAAATCCGCGGGAAGGAGTGCGCTGCGACGCGGCGGCTAGGCTAGCATGCGCCCGATGCCTACCAATCCGACGCACGTCGCAAAAACGCCGGCTGCCGCTCCGATGGACATGCAATCGGTGGACATGCAATCGGTGCTCGCGGCCGCGGCACGCATCGCCCCGCACGCACAGGTCACCCCGGTGCTGCGCTCGGCGAGCCTGGACGCGCTGGCCGGCTGCGCGCTGTATTTCAAGTGCGAGAACCTGCAGCGCATGGGCGCGTTCAAGTTCCGTGGCGCGTGCAACGCGGTGTTCGGGTTGTCCGCGTCCGCAGCCGCACGTGGCGTGGTGACCCAGAGTTCCGGCAACCATGGCGCCGCGCTCGCTCTTGCGGCCAGCCTGCGTGGTATCGCGGCGCACGTGGTGGTGCCTGAAAATGCGTCGCCGTTCAAGCGCGCGGCAATCGTGCGTTATGGCGCGCGCATCGTGGAGTGCGCTGCGAACATGGCCGCGCGCGATGCGGCGACGGCGGTGTTGCTCGAACACACCGGCGGCGAACTTGTGCACCCGTTCGCCGATCCACGGGTGATCGCAGGACAAGGCACCGTCGCGCTGGAGCTGTTGCGGCAGTGCGACGGGCTGGATGCGCTGGTCGCCCCGATCGGCGGCGGCGGCCTGATGTCGGGTTGCGCGATCGCGACGCGTGGGCTGTCGCCACGCACGCTGTTGTGGGGCGCGGAACCGGCTGCAGCCGCCGACGCGCACGATTCCCTGCTGGAGGGCCGCCTGATCACCGACCGCACGCCACAGACGCTCTGCGACGGCCTGCGCGGGCACCTCGCGCCGATCACGTTCGCGATCCTGCGTCGCGCGCTTGACGGCATCCTTTTGGTCGACGAGGCGGAAATCGTCGCCGCGATGCGGCTGTTGTGGGAGCGCCTGAAACTCGTCGTTGAACCGTCCGCCGCGGTTGGCCTCGCGGCGGTGCTGCGCGAGCGCGGACGCTTTGCCGGGCAACGCGTGGGCGTGGTGATCAGCGGAGGAAACCTCGATGCGCCGTAACCGGCAGCGTGCACCCCGCTTTCTGGCACACTTGCGCGCAATGCCGCCAGGAAGCACACCATGAGCTCGTTGCCAGCGAACCCTGCCCAGGAAACCGTGGTCTGGTCGGGCACGCCATCGCAAAAAAACAATCTCGGCATTTTCATGCTGTGCGCGTTGATCGCGGTGGTGATCATCGTTGCCGCGATCAAGCTGGACACGTCCGCGAACGCGCACTACCTGTATGTACTGCTGCTGCTGCCGATCGTGGTGGCCGGATGGCATTGGCTCATGACCAACAGCCGGGTCTACACGCTGACCGACCAGCGCATGAAGATCCAGCGCGGCGTGCTCACCCATGTCACCGACAATGTCGAACTGTACCGGGTGAAGGACTCGCACTTCACGCAGACGTTCGTGCAGCGCCTGCTCGGTATCGGCACGATCGTGTTGCGCACGACCCAGGACAACTCACCGCAGGTGATGCTCGACGGCATGAACGATCCGTCGGCGTTGTGGGAGCGCATCCGTGCGCTGGTCGAAGCGCGGCGCGACGCCAAGGGCGTGCGCGAGATCGACATGAACGCCGAGCCTGGCCCTCATTGAAAGCTGGCCCTCATTGAAAGCAGGGCCGCATTGAAAGCTGGCCGCATTGAAAGCTGGCCGCATTGAAAGCAGGGCCGCACTGATTCAAGAAAGTTCCTGCTCCTTTCGGGAGGCCGAACCCATGGCGCGGCTCAACTTGTTCCGCGCCGCCGGATCGGGATCGCGCTCAATGGAACCCGCGCGAGTTCTCCGTCGTCGTCGCGGATCGGCTGGCCCGGCTGTGGCGCGAATGCCTGCGCATAGATGACTTCCCAGGTGCTCGGCAGGACGCCGTCGCGGCGCAGGGTTTCGTAGGCATCGAACACGCGCTGCATGCGCCTTTTCCCCATCAGCGAGCGACGCCGGTCGGCACGTGCGTTGTGCGCCCCGAGCGCGCGCAGCTCGCGCATGAGCGAAACAGCATCAGGGTAGGTCAGAGTGAAGCGGTCGCGGTGCAGCACTGGATCGCGAAAGCCAGCCGCCTGCAGGGCATCGCCCACCTGCTGGATGTGCGCGAACGGCGTCACCGGGTCGCCGGCATCGGCCGTGGCGAACGCGTCGCGCAATTCCAACAGCGTGTCCGGACCAAACGTCGAGAACAACAGCAATCCGCCAGGACGCAGCACGCGCCGGAATCCGCGCAGCGCGGCGGGCAGGTCCGAGATCCATTGCAGGCACAGGCTGGAGAACAACAGGTCGGCGCTGTCGGCCGCAAACGGCAACGCGCCGACATCCGCGCACACCGGTTGTACCGCGCGCTGCAATGGTCGCCACCAGCGCGTACCGTTGTCGACCTGGCGCAGCATCGGCAGCGCAAAATCGACCGCGACAACCTGCGACTTCGGCCAGCGTTGATGGATCGCCTGCGCCGCGCGGCCCGGGCCGCAACCCAGGTCGAAAACGCGCGCGGGGACAGATGCGCCGAGTGCATCGACCTGGTCGAGCAGGCGGGTTGCTACCTCGCGCTGCAACGCGGCGACCGCATCGTAAGCGGGTGCCGCGCGCCCGAATGCGCGACGCAGCCGTGTTGCATCGATGGATTTCATGCGCGCGCAGCCACATGCGCAGCGGAATCCGCAATTGCCTGCCCGGTAGTGGTGTTGTCGAGAAATTCCAGGACCGCCGCGGCAAGTGCATCGGCGTGGGTGAGGAACGGGGCGTGGCCGGAGTCAAGCCGCAGGTTATGCGCGTGCGACGTCATCGCCACGGCCGCGGCCACCGCGCGCCAGTCCACCAGGCGGTCGCGCCGTGCACCGATCCACAAGCTGGGGCATGCCAGGCCCGGCAAGGATTCGCGCAAGTCGCAGGTTTCGAGCAGCCGCAGTCCATCAACGAGCGCCGACAGGGCCGGGCCGCCATGCGCAAACGCCTCTGCACGCAACGTCCGCAGTTCGGTCACCGCGCGTTCGCAGCCCAGCGTTTCGAGCGCAAGGAAGCGTTCGAGGGTGCCGCGGTAGTCGCTGCCCAGGCTCATTGCGAACATCCGGAACACGTCGGTATCCATGCCGTGCGGCCAATCGTGTGCACGCACGAAGCGCGGCGTCGAGCACAGCATCACCAGTGCGCCGACCAGCGCAGGACGCGTGGCTGCGGCATGCAATGCGAACAATCCGCCCATCGACCATCCCAGCCATGGCGCTGGCGGCGTGTGCGCGGCGATCGCGACGACGCACGACTCCAGTTCCAGCGGCGATGCATCGTCGCGACTATTGCCGTGTCCGGGCAGATCGACCAGATGCAGGGTACGTCGTTCGGCGAGGCGATCGAGCAGGCCACCGAACAATCCGCAGTGCATCGCCCAACCGTGGATGAGCACCAGCGGCGGACCGTCGCCGCGGGTTGCGATCCGCATCAGCACGCGACTCCGTCAGGCTCCGCGACGCCTTCTCCCGCGGCCTTGCGGCCAGCGAGCACTGGCGCAAGCGGTTCGAGTGCGTCGAGCAACGCATCCACGTCCTGGTTTTCGTGCGCAGCGGTGAGCGTGATGCGCAAGCGCGCGCTGCCCGATGGAACGCTGGGCGGTCGGATCGCCGCGACCAGGAAACCGCGGACCTCAAGGTCGTGCGCCGCCTGCAATGCAAGTGCGTTGTCGCCGATCAGCAGCGGCTGGATCGGCGTTTGCGATGCGAGCAGGCCGAGGCCGCGCTCGATCGCGCCGCGCCGGAACCGGTCGATCAGTGCTGCCAGCTTCACGCGTCGCCATGCGTCCTGGCGCGCCAGCTTGACCGCAGCGAGCGCCGCAACCGCAAGTGCGGGCGGCAGTGCGGTCGTGTAGATGTAGGGTCGCGCGGTCTGCGCGATGTGTTCAATCACCGCGTATTGCCCGACCAGCACGGCGCCGTAACTGCCGAGCGCCTTGCCGAGCGTGACCAGCAGCAAGGGCGCCTCGTCGGGGCCGAGTCCGGCCGCCGCCGCGCTGCCGCGCCCGTCCGGCCCCATGACGCCGACCGCATGCGCTTCGTCAACGTAGAGCAGGCCCTGGTGATCGCGCGCGATCGCAGCGAGCTCGGCGAGCGGCGCGACATCTCCATCCATGCTGAAGACGCCGTCGGTGGCAAGCATCAGCGCGCCACCGGAATGCGTTTCGGCCTGGCGGCGCGCAGCGGCGGCATCGGCATGCGGATAGCGCACCAGGTTGGATTGGGCGAGCCGCGCGCTGTCGATCAGGCTGGCATGGTTGAGCTTGTCCTGCAGGCAGGTGTCCCCCGGTTGCAGCAGCGACTGTGCGACCGCAAGGTTGGCCAGGTAACCCGACCCGAACAGCAGCGCGCGCGGATAGCCCAGCCAGTCGGCAAGCGCGCGCTCGAGCGCCGAGTGTTCCGCGTGGTGCCCGCAGACCAGGTGCGATGCGCCTGCACCGACGCCGCAATTCTGCGCGGCGACCTGCATCGCGCTGACCATCGCAGGGTGCTGCGCGAGACCCAGGTAATCGTTGCTGCTGAAGTTCAGCAGGCGCTGGCCGTCCGACAGCACGCGCGCGTCCTTGCGCTGGGTCAACTCGCGGCGATGGCGCACGAGGTCGTGCTCGACGCGTTGCTCGGCCGCCTCCTGCAGGCGCTGGCCAAGGCTAACCCTGTTGTTGACGGCCCCGCCGTCGTCGAAGCTGTTCATGACGCGCCTGGAATCGGCCCCTTTCGCCGATGATTGCGCCGAAACCGGCGGCGAAAGCGAGACGCGCTGCGCGCTTTTTTCGGGCTTGTCGGCCAGAGCCGACCGCTTGTCCGACAACCGGGCCGCGAAGGATTTCATGCCATGCAGGCGGGCACTTCCGCCGGCACCAGGACATCGGCATGGACGGTCGTTGCTGGTCCTTCCAGGACCGGCGCGACCGGCCCTTCGTCAGTGCTCAGGACGGGCATCGGACGCAGCCCCAGCTTCGCGAACAGCGCCTGGTCGCGCGCGACGTCCGGATTGCCGGTGGTCAGCAGCTTCTCGCCATGGAAGATCGAGTTTGCGCCTGCCAGGAAGCACAGCGCCTGCAGCTCATCGGACATCGATTCGCGACCCGCCGACAGCCGGACCATCGCGCGCGGCATCAGGATGCGGGCGACTGCGATCGTGCGCACGAACTCGAACGGATCGATTTCGGCGGTGCCGGCAAGCGGCGTACCGGGTACCTGCACGAGGCGGTTGATCGGCACCGAGTCCGGATGCGCTGGCAGGCTTGCCAGCGCATGCAGCAGGCCCGCGCGCTGGTCGCGTGATTCGCCCATGCCGATGATGCCGCCGCAGCAGGTCTTCATGCCGGCAGCGCGCACGTGCTCTAGCGTGTCGAGGCGATCCTGGAACGCGCGCGTGTGGATGATCTCGCCGTAGAACTCCGGCGCGGTGTCGAGGTTGTGGTTGTAGTAGTCCAGCCCCGCGCGCTTGAGCGCGTCGGCCTGCGCACCGGTCAGCATGCCGAGCGTGGCGCAGGTCTCCAGCCCGAGCGCCTTCACTGCCGACACCATCTCGGCGACCTTGACGACATCGCGATCCTTCGGCGAACGCCACGCAGCGCCCATGCAGAAGCGGCTCGCGCCGGCCGCCTTGGCCTCGCGCGCCTTCTCCAGCACGGCTTCGGTCGTCATCAACTTCTGCGCCCTGACTCCCGTCGCGTAGCGCGCGGCCTGCGGGCAGTACGCGCAATCCTCCGGGCAGCCGCCGGTCTTCACCGACAACAATGTCGAGACCTGTACTTCCGCCGGATCGAAATGCGCGCGATGCACGGTTGCGGCGCGGAACACAAGTTCGGTGAACGGCAGCTCGAACAAGGCGCGCACGGCGGCGCGCGACAGGGCGCTGGGGTGATGGGGGCTGCACTGCTTCGGGCTGGAGTGTTGCGGGGTTGCTGGCATGTGGGTCTCCCGGCTGGCACTGTGTCAGGACACCAGTCTGGGAACGCTGCGGATGCCTGTCAACTCAAGTGCCGGTGTGAAAGTTGACAACTGGTTTGCCTGGCTCGGCCGATTGGCGTTGCCACTGCGATGCCTGGTGTGCGGCGAGGCGGGTGCTGACGGACATGACCTGTGCACAAGCTGCCAGCGCGCTCTTCCGTGGAACCTCTCTGCATGCGCGCGCTGCGGGCTGCCGATGCCCTCGCCCGTCGCGGACTGTGGACGCTGCCTGAAGAAGCCTCCGCCGGTGGATGCTGTCCACGCCGCATTCCGTTACGGGTTTCCGGTCGACAGCCTGCTGCCGCGCTTCAAGTTCCATCACGACCTTGCTGCCGGGCGCGAACTCGCCGAAGCAATGCAGGTCAGGCTTGTCGAAGCGATGTCTGTTGATCCCGCGCTCCCGCAGGCATTGATCGCCGTACCGCTGCATCGCTCCCGGTTGCGCCAGCGCGGTTATAACCAGGCGCTCGAACTCGCGCGGCCATTGTCGAAGGCGTTCGAGATCCCGCTGCTGCGGGACGGATTGCGCCGCATTCGCGACATCGCCCCGCAGAGCGGCCTCGGTGCCCTCGCGCGGCGGCGCAACCCGCGTGGTGCGTTCGCAGTTGGGGCCGACACGCTGCCCGCGCACGTCGTGCTCATCGACGACGTGATGACCACCGGCGCCACTGTGTTCGAGTGCGCACGCGTGCTCAGGCGCGCTGGCGTCCTGCGCGTGGACGCATGGGTCGCGGCGCGGGTGCCGACACGTTAGGGAACCTGGCTGGCCAGGTCGTACAGCGGTTCGATCTGCTTTCCGTTGAGCGTTTGCTTCCAGCCATCAGGCGGAGTCAGCGCAATTCCCCCACCCTTCAGTTCGTACTGGATGACCTGCATTTCGCTATCGGTCGACTCGATGAGATTCAGGTGGTTTTGCTTTGCGACCGCATTGCTTCCCAGCGTAGCGGCGATGGGCCGGTATTGCTCCAATTGCCAGGTCACTGCGCGGACCATGGGGATGTCCGCCTGCGTTCCCACGTGCGAGGCGCGCAGGATGGCGACACCGAATCCCCTGCCGATCAGGGTTTGGGAGCGCCCCATCATCAGGCGCGCGATTTTCCCGCAGGTCTGGAAACGCCGCGCGCCGACGTTCGGATACTTTGCCCGGCGGCATGCATCGAACAGCGATGGGATCGGAGGAACGATCGTTTGAACAGCTTCGTCAAAGGCAAGATCGAGTGCATCAAGGATGTCCGCCGACGTGTCGGCGCCATGCCGCGGCAGAACCTGCGGCAGCGGTGGCGGATACCGGCGCAGGACATCGCGCCACGCCGCGACCGCTTCGCCGAGATGCTCGTTGTAGCGATCTGCGCCCGCCATGCGCCTGAGCGCTGCCTCGGCGCCACGGACGTCGCCTTGCTTCCACGCATGATCGATGACCGCTGCCCAGGCGGCGCCGTTCCCCGGGTCCAGGCGCGCCAAGGCCGCCGCATGATCCGTGCAACGCCGCGTGGTCCGGCAGTGCTGTTCGTGCAACGGGATATTTGCCCAAAGGGTCTGGACCAGACGATCCCGCGGCGCGGCCTTCGCTGCCTTCTGCAGGATCAGGCCACGCTCGCGCAGGGACGCGCCACGCACCAGACGGGTCTCGAGCAATTGCGAGCCGAGCGCCCAGTCGCGTGGCGACGGACTTCTCTGCAAAACCATGGCCAAGTGCTGTCGGTATGCCTCAAGACGCGTGTCGGGTGCATCCGCGGCGGCGACCCGCCCGGCGCACGTCGCGGCACACGCGATGAACAGCGCCGCAAGCCACAGCGGCGCGAACATCTTTCCTGCACGTTGCGATCGCATCACGTGTACCTCGCCGGCGCGGTTGCGCATCGGATTATCGCATCACCACGCCAAGCACGAGGCCCGCGAACACGGTCGCGCCGATCCAGTTGTTGTGCAGGAATGCGCGGAAGCAGCCATCGCGATCACGCCGACGCGCGATCCGGAATTCCCACGCGACCAGCATCGCAACGATTGCCAATCCGACGTAATACGCAGGCGCCAGCGTTGCTCGCACGCCCACGAGAACCAGCGTGGCCAGGAACAGCGCGTAGAGCACTGCCTGCGCGGCCAGGTCCGCCTCGCCGAACAGGATTGCGGTGGACTTCGCGCCTGCGCGCACATCGTCGTCGCGATCGACCATCGCGTACCAGGTGTCGTATGCCGTCGCCCAGACCACGTTCGCGATGAACAGCAGCCAGGCGAGCGCCGGCACCGTGCCGTGGGTTGCGGCGAACGCCATCGGGATGCCCCAGCCGAACGCGATCCCCAGGTAGACCTGCGGGAGGTAGGTATGGCGCTTGAGATACGGATAGCTCGCTGCGAGCAGCGCGCCTGCCACGCTCAGGTACACGGTCAGCCGATTGGTCATCAGGACCAGAGCGAACGCGGCGAGCATGAGCACCGCAAACACCAGCAGCGCCTCGCGGCCGCTGACTGCCCCGGTCGCGAGCGGTCGCGACTTCGTGCGCTCGACCTGGGGATCGAGCCAGCGGTCGGCGTAATCATTGATCACGCAGCCGGCCGAGCGGGTGAGCCAGACCCCGACCGTGAAGATCAGCCACAGGCGTCGCGACGCCAAACCATCGGCGGCGAGCCATAACGCCCACCAGGTCGGCCACAGCAGCAACAGGATTCCGATCGGGCGGTCGCCGCGGACCAGCCGCCAGTACTGCCCGAGCCTCCATGTCCAACCCCGCGGCGCTTGCGCTGGTGGCAGCGGCAGGCCGGGCTGCTGCATCCGGATCGGCAACAGTACCGGTGCGGATTGCTTCGGCAGATGTCGCGGCGGCGCGCGATGCGATGGGGATTTCTTGTTTCCAGCCATCCCCGCAGCCTAGCAAACCATGCTGTTCAGCCGAGCGATCCACGCGTCGGACGTGCGCCTCGCCAACCGGGACGCGATCCGGTTAGCCTGCATGCTGCATGCGGCTGAGTTCAGCGGCGGATCCGGAGAATGCGGAACATGGCAGCGCAAGGCATCGGCACTGGCATCGTGATGTACCGCGCCAGCCGGCTCGAGGCGCTGCTCGATCCGCTGCTGGTGCTGCTGGATTCGAGCCAGCCCGATGCCGTGCTGCAGCCGCAGACCGTGATCGCCGCGCATCCGGGGATGCGGCAGTGGCTGTTGGGCGCATTGGCGCGAAAGCGCGGGAACGCCGGCATCGTCGCGAACCTCGACATCGTGCTGCCGAGTGCGTGGCTGGACACGCTTGCGCAGGCGACGCTCGGCGAAGCGGCATTCGCGCCGCGCGCGTATCGGCGCGAATTCCTGCGCTGGCGGATTCATGCTGCGCTCGATGGCCTCGACGACCCACGCATCGATGCCTACGTGCACGGTGCCGACAACGCGCGCAGGCGCTTTCAACTCGCCGACAGCCTGGCCCGCATCTACTCGCAATATCTTGTCTATCGGCCCGACTGGCTGGAGTCGTGGGCGGCGGGCCGTCCTGCGATCGGCGATGCGGGGTTCCTGGCGCCGCTGTGGCAGCGCCTGCGGCAATCGATCAACCAGCCGCATCGCGGCGAAAGACTCAATCGCCTGCTCGGCCGGCTGGATCGTGCGAATGCGTCCGCCGATGACACGCCACTGCACATCTTCGGCATCAGCCATCTTGCGCCGACCGAACTGGCGGTGTTGCGTGCGGTTGCGAAACAGCGGTTGGTCGTGTTCTACGTGCCGGATCCGTGCCGCGAGTTCTGGGGCGGCATGACCACCGAACGAGCGCGCCTGCGCGAGCTGGTGCAGCGCGCGCCGGATGCGACGGCAACCGAATCCGCATTTCTGCAACTGGACCATCCCTTGCTCGCGAGCTGGGGCCGAATCGGCCAGCACTTCCTGTTGTCGCTCGACAACGGCGACGTGGCAATCGACGAGCGCCACCACCAGGACAAGCGCGAAGCGGAGATCGACCCGGCGAACCGATTGGAATGGCTGCAGGAGAGCATCCGCCGCGCACAGCCCGACCTGGCACCGCCGCAGTACGACGACGCCGCCGCCGCGCGCGCCGACGCATCGTTGCGCGTACATGCCTGCCACACGCGCCTGCGCGAACTCGAAGTGCTGCGCGATGCGCTGCTGTTCGAACTCAAGCGACGACCCGAGCTCAAACCCTCCGACATCGTGGTGATGGCACCCGACATCCAGGCCTATGCGCCCTTGCTGCCTGCGGTGTTTGGCGAGGCCGGGCGCCATCAGGGCCCATTGCCGTACCACCTTGCCGACCTTGCGATTGCGCGCGCGCATCCGTTGTTCGACGCATTCACCCGATTGATCGACCTGCCGCGGTCACGGCTGACTGCGCCCGAGGTCGTCGATCTGCTCAGCCTGGCGCCGGTCGCGAACCGGTTCGGTCTTTCCGACGCGGACATCGATGCGATCTCGCGCTGGTTGCGCGATGCGCGTGTCGCGTGGGCCCTGGACCCTGCGTTCCGCGCGCGCTTCGACGTGCCGCCGATCAGCGAGCAGACGTTTTCATGGGGCATGGATCGGATGCTGGCGGGCTACGCGATGGGTGCGGAAGGCGACGCAGCAGCGCACGTCGCACGACTCCCCGACGGCATCGACATCCTGCCCCTCGACAGCATTTCCGGGCCGCAGGCGGCGACACTCGGAACGCTCGATGAGTTCCTTGTCGAGGTAGCACGCTGGTGCGACGTCAGCGGTGGCACGCACCCTGCAAGTACCTGGTCGCGACACGTGGAAGAACGCATGGTCGCGATGTTCCGCATCGATACGGACGACCACGCAGAACGCGATGCCTGGGACAGCCTCCTCGAGGCAATCCGCGCGCTTGCGAGCGAGCCAGCGCAGAGCGGGCTCGATCCCAGGCTTGCCTTCGAGGTCGTGCGCGAGTGGCTGCGCGAACGGCTTGCCGCGGTATCCGAGCGACAACGCTTCCTGATGGGTGGCGCGACTTTTTGCGGGATGGTGCCGCAGCGCGCAATTCCGTTCGGGATCATCGCCGTGCTCGGGCTCGACGACGGCGTGTTCCCGCGCCCGGACAACGATCCGGGGATCGATCCGATGTTCGTGCATCGGCGGATGGGAGACCGCGACGTGCGCAACGACGATCGCTGGCTGTTCCTGCAATCGTTGATGTCCGCGCGCGCTGCGTTGCACCTGAGCTACATCGGCTGCGGCGTGCGCGACGGCAAGGCGCGCAATCCGGCGGCGCCGCTTGCGGAGCTGCTGGCCTTGCTCGATCGCAGCGCGGGATTGTCTGCCGAGGACAAGGACCTCTCTGAAATCGAATCGAGCGCCACCGGGTCGACGACCAATCGCAGGCCGTGGCTGGTCAGGCATCCGTTGCAACCGTTCGACGTGCGCTATTTCGACGGCTCCGATCCCGCGTTGTTTTCGTTCCGTGGCGAATTCGCGCGGATCGATCCGGGCAATGCGATCGAAGCCGCGTCGGGCGCGGCCACTCGGACTTACCAGTCAATTGTTGCGTCTGCAGCTTTCGGAGGCGAACGCATCGCGCCGCTGCATGAAGTCCTCGCCTATTTCCGCAATCCCGCAAAGGATTTCCTGACCCGGCGCATCAGGCTGCGCCTGGATGCACTCGATGACGACAGCCTGCGCGACAGCGAATCGCTCGATGCAAGCTTCGAGAAGATCGATCGGGTGGGACGCCGTGTGTTCTTCGATGCGATTGCCAGCACGGCGCGCGACATTCCCGGGCAGCCACCCGAATGGCTGCGACTGAGTGGCCTGCTTCCTCCCGGTCGGCCAGGCGAAGATGCGTGGAAGAACGAAGCGAAGAGCGTTTCCAAGCTGCTCGCATCCGCCAACGCGCACGTGTTGTTCGCGGATGGAATGCCAGCGCGACACACGCTTGCCCTGCGACACGCGGTTGGTGCGTATCGCATCGAGGGCGCGCTGGCGCGGGCCTACGCAACCGAAGGCGCGCGCTGGGTGTTCGATGTGTTTCCGGGCAAGACCGAAGACACGCTCGACTTCAGCCGGCGCATCGGCCTGTTCCTCGAATGGGCGATGCTGCGGCTCGACGATCCGCAGGCAATGCACTGCGCGCGGCTGTATGTGTTGTGCGATGGGAAAGCGCTTCCGTGGCAGGAGGCCATCAATGCCTGGGACGACGGCTTCATGGCTGCGCACGACGCGCTTCGCGCGAGCCTGCTTGCTGGCATGCGCGTTCGCGTCGTCGCATTGCTGGACCATTGGTGGACGCTGCAAGCGGACCCGCGCTGGTATTTCGCGAAGACGAGCTGGGCCGCAGCCACCGCAACGCCCGATGCTCCGACCGACAGCGTTGCTACCGCATGGCATGGTTACGAAGGCCGGGGCGAACGCAACTACGCCAGCGGATACGAGCGCTTGCTTGCGGGTGCTGCGATGTTCGCGCGCCAAAGCGATGAACGCGTGCGACTCGATGCAATCGCGAAGGCGTTCCACCAAGCGATCAATCTCGATGCCGCCACCGGGCAGGCTCCATGAAAGCAGCGCCCATCCCGTGCACGATCCCCTGCGCCAACTGGCAGACATTGCCGCTGGCAGGAGACGGCCGTTGCCTGGTGGAAGCAAGCGCGGGCACCGGCAAGACCTGGACGATCGCGGTGCTGTACCTGCGACTGCTGCTCGAATGCGGGCACGGTCCGCGCCAGATTGTCGTCGCGACATTCAGCATCGCAGCTGCGCAGGAGCTGCGCGAACGCATCCGCGCACGTCTGCTCGAAGCGACTTCGCTCATCACCGGATTCGATTCCGATGCGCCCGTGCGCGACGACGACGGCGCGCGCTGGCTGCACATGCGCTGGTCGTCGATGGATGCTTTCGCACGCATCGGCGATCGCAACCACCTCGCGCTCGCGCTTGCCGAGCTCGACCTCGCCCCGATCGGCACACTGCACAGGCTGTGTCGCAGGATCCTCGCCGAGCATCCCTTCGACAGCGGCACCGCGTTCGATCCGGGCGAACCGATCGACAGCGCCGAGCTCGATCGCGAGCTGCGCGGAGACCTGTGGCGCAGGCTTGCGCAGTCGGACGCACGCGAACGCGATCCGGGCGACCTGGCGTGGTTGCAAGCGGGGCGGAAAGATCTTGATGCTGCGCTCAAGCTCGCGATGCGATCGGGTGTATCGATCCGGGAGATCGACCCCGGGCCGGTCAATGACCTGATGCGCGCTGAAAACGCAGTGGCGATTCGTGCGTTTGTGGGCAATGGAGCACGCTTTGCGCGTAGCGACTCTGCCCTCAGATCGCTGCTGGAAGAACTGGCCGACTTCATTGAAGCAAACGACCCCGACGCGCAAATTCCGAAGAGACTCAAGCTTGGTTTTCCAGCTCCGCTCGAAAAGCAATTCAAGGCTGCCGATCTTGAAAACTCCAGAATCGACCCGGTGATGCTGTTTGCCGAACGGGCGCTGCGCTTGCTTCCAACTGCATCCGCTCCGCGCAAGGCCGCTGCTCTCACCCGCTATCGCCGCGACCTGCTCGCCGCGCGCGAACAGCGCCTGCTCGATCGCGGACAGCTGACCTACGACACCCTGATCGACCGCGCGCTCGCGGCGCTCACCGGTCCCGAAGGCGCGTCGCTGGCTGAGAGCCTGCGCAAGGCATGGCCGGTCGCTCTGGTCGACGAATTCCAGGACACCGACGCCCAGCAGTTCGCGATTCTTGATCGCATTTACAGCGAGGATCGCATCTGCAGCGACCATCGCATCGACGGGGACGCGGCCGCTGCCGCTGCACAGCGCGGTCGCCTGGTGATGATCGGTGATCCCAAGCAGGCGATCTACGGGTTTCGCGGCGGCGACGTGCAGGCGTACCTGGATGCGAGCGCGACGGCGACGCACACGTTGCAGGTCACCACGAATTTCCGCTCCTCGACCGAGCTCGTCGGCGCGTTCAATGCATTGTTCGATCTTGCCGGACCCGCGCTGGGCCAGGGGCCGTCCACGCAGATCGCGTACGCGCCGGTCATCGCAAGTGGAAAGCCCGACAGCAAACCGCTGACCGTCAACGGCGTTCGCGTGCAGCGTCCACTCGCGCTGCACGTTTCCGATGCCGACAAGAGCGACCGCGATGATGTACTGCGGGCGTGTGCGAACCATATTGCGGGCATCCTCCATGCGCGCATCCACCGTCTCGGCGAGGAGATCCTGCAGCCTGGCGATATCGCAGTGCTGCTGCCGTGGAACCGCGATGTCGAACGCCTGCGCGTGCTGCTTGCCGCGCGCGGCGTGCCGTGCGTCGGAGCTGGCAAGCGCAGCGTCTTCGTGACCGACATCGCGCGCGAACTGCACGTGCTGTTGTACGGGATCGAACATGCAGCGGACGAGACGCTCGTGCGTGCTGCGCTGGCGACGCGCTTGATCGGGCTGGAGGTTGAGGCGTTGCGCGGCCTGCTCGACGATGCCGGTGCATGGCAGCCGCACGCGCAGCAATTCGCGCGCTGGCGTCTGCAGTGGCGCGCCGAAGGCGTGCTCGCGGTCATCCAGTCCGTGGTCGCGGCGAACGCCTCGCAGCTGTCCGCCAGCCCGGATGCCGAGCGCGTGCTCACCGACGTGCGCCACCTGGGCGAGATGTTGCAGCAGCAAAGCGAATCCTGCGATGGACCGGCAAGCCTGCTTGCGTGGTTTGCCGAACAGCGCAAGGACGAGGACGAAGGGGACGCGCCGGACGAGCGCCAGCTACGCATCGAATCGGACGCACGGCGCGTGCAGCTGATGACCGTGCATGCGAGCAAGGGCCTGGAATTTCCGATCGTGTTCCTGCCGCTGCTGGACGCGGACAAGATGCACGAGCAGAAGCTGCCGCTGGTGCGCGCTGCCGGTGGTGGCGGTGGTGGCGGCGGTCGCCTGCTCGACCTCGGCAGCGCGCAGTTCGACGCGGCGCGGCGCGAGGCGATGTTCGATGAACAGGACGAGGCATTCCGCAAGCTGTATGTCGCCCTGACGCGCGCCCAATACGCCTGCCACGTGTACGCGTTGGCGCGCAATGTCGAGGGAACTGATCCGAAGCGCGCGGCGTTGTCGGCCTTGCTTGCGCGGCTGCACGCGAACCTGCACGGACGCAGCCTCGTCGATGCCTGCGCGCACATCGACTGGGCGCAGGCAGAGGCATGGCCGTGGAACGCGTCCAGGTATGGGCCGGATGTCGCCGGCGCGTCGCTGCCGCGTCGCGCGCTGGCGCTGCCGTCATCGCGTGCCTGGGAAGGGCGCTACAGTTTTTCCGGACTCAGCCGCAAGACCAGTGCATCCGGGCACAGCGCATTCGAGGACAGCGCGGCTAGCGACGAGGAGGGCGGTGGCTCCGCGATTGTCGCGGTTGCCGACGACGACATCCAGGCGGAATCCATCCACCCCGAGCTCGCGGCGCTGAGCGGCCACAAGGGCGAGAACTTCGGCATTGCGCTGCATGCGATCTTCGAGCAGCGCAGGCTCGATCGCCCCATGCGCGAGCAACACGAGCTGGTGCGACGCTGCATGACCGAAGCGGGCGAGCGCATGGACGGTGTGGGGGCCGATGCACTGGTCGCACGTGTCGCCGCGCGCGTTCAGGCGGTGCTCGACGCAGTTCTGCTCCCGGGCACGCCTGTGCTACGCCTATCCGCTCTTACGGCCGCTGCGATGCGTGCGGAAATGGACTTCTGCTATGCCCTCGATGAGGTTTCCATGCAGCGGCTACGCACGGTCTGCGCGCAACACGGCGAACCGGACATCGTGCCGCCGCTGGCGCCGCGCATGTTGCGTGGGCTGATGACTGGCGCGATCGACCTGGTGTTCCAGCACGCGGGTCGCTTCCACGTGCTCGACTACAAGAGCAACTACCTCGGCGAAACACTCGGCAACTACGCCCCGGCGGCACTGCGCGTCGACATGGATCGCCATCACTACCGTTTTCAGGCCCTGCTCTACACGGTCGCGCTGGATCGTTACCTGAGACAGCGGCTGCCCGGCTATCGACGCAGCGACCAACTCGGAGAAGCCGTCTATCTGTACGTGCGTGCGGCTGGACTTGGCGAGGGGGCCGGCGTGTGGTCGTACCGTTTCGGCGATGCACTGATCTCCGCGGTCGATGCGGTTCTCGCAAGCGCCACCGTCGAGGCCGCGGCATGAGCGGCTACAACTTCCACCGACGCGACCTTGAATACGCGAGCGATGCATGGCGTTCGCTCGACCGTGCACTGCTGCGCTGGGTACTCACGCATGGCGGTTCGGACCTGCTGGCGACCACCGCGGCTTGGGCAAGCTTTGCCGATGGCAATGGCGACATCGCGTTGCCAATGTGCGATGCGAGCGCGCGGCGCGGCGGCATGCCCGAATGGTCGCCACAGCACATCGCCGCATTGCGCGCCGAGCCGATGGTCAACGCCGACGACACCGGCGCGATGACACCGTTTGTGCTCGACGACGACGGCCGCTTCTACCTGTGGCGCAATCGCCGCGATGAATCGGTGGTGGTCGAGCAGGTGCGGCGACGGCGCGCCGATTGCACCGGCGCCGTGGTCGCCGAAACCGACCTGGACGCGTTGTTCCATGGTCGCGATGACGCCGCGATCGCACCCCAGCGCGCCGCGGTGCGCCAGGTAGCAGGCCGCAAGCTGTTCGTGCTGACCGGCGGCCCCGGCACCGGCAAGACCACCACCGTGCTGCGCATGCTGCTGATGCTGCAGCGACTGGCGAACGCGGCGCTCACGATCCGCGTCGCCGCACCGACCGGCAAGGCGGCGCAGCGGTTGAACAACGCGCTGCGCGAAGGCAAACGCTCATTGCTGCACGACGCGACGATTCCGTTGCCCGCGCACTGGCACGCGCTGCTCGAGCGCGTGCCAGACCACGAAGCGCTGACCCTGCATCGCCTGCTCGGCTACCAGCCGTGGAACAACCGCTACCGGCGCAGCGCGAGCGACCCGATCGCGGCCGATGTGGTCGTCGTCGACGAGGCATCGATGATTGACCTGGCGATGTTGCGCAGCCTGCTCGACGCACTGCGACCCGAGGCGATCCTGCTACTTGTCGGCGACGCCGACCAGCTCACCTCGATCGCAGCCGGTTCGGTGCTGATGGATCTCGTCACCGTCATGGAATCCAGCGACGCCAGCGACATCGTACGGCTGCACCACAGCTTTCGTGCCGAGCAATCCCTTGCGGCGATCAACGATGCCGTGCGCAATGGCGATGCCGATGCGTTCACGCGGGTGTGGCGAGCCGCAGGCGAACGCGCCGAACGGCGCGCTGTCGGCAACGCGAGACAACTCGCGCACGCCGTGCGCAGCTGGGCGAACGCTCTTGCGCTCCTCGATCTGCGTCCGCTCACCGACGGTGACGATGCGAGACAGTCCGCGACGGTGCATGCGGCACTGCGCACGCTCGCTACGCGGCAATTGCTGTGTGCGCTGCGCGAAGGAGAATTCGGCTCACTCGCGGTGAATGCGGCGATCGAAAGCCAACTCAAGCAGGCATGGAGCGTGCCGGAGACGGCGCACTGGTATGCGGGGCGCGCGGTGATCGTCACCCGCAACGACTACGCAGCGCGCCTGTTCAACGGCGACGTCGGCCTGTGCCTGCCCGATGCGAATGGCGATCCACGGGTCTGGTTCGAGAGCAGCGACGAAACCGGGCACGCAGCCGTGCGCAGCTTCCTTCCGAGTGCACTGCCGCCACACGAGGGAGCTTTCGCGATCACCATCCACAAGAGCCAGGGTTCCGAATACGACCGCGTCGCGGTGTTGCTTCCGCCCGAAGCCGACAATCGCATCCTGTCCCGACAGCTGCTGTACACCGGCCTGTCGCGTGCGCGGCACAGCGTGGAATTGTGGAGTAACGATCGTGCACTTGCGGCTGCGCTCGCGCAGCCGGTGCGGCGCACGGGCGGACTGGCTGCGCGGTTGCGCGCGCTATAGCGGCCAGCGCGGGAAGTCGCTCCTGCGCATCATGTGCCATGCATGGATGCATCAATGTCGCGAGAGGGTCGCTCTCGCGCGCATCCGTGCGCCCGCGACAGTCGCACATCCCTGTGCAGCACAGGAGCCGGAAGCGACCGCCTGCGACATTGGTGCGTCCATGCACGGCAGTCGCTCCTGCGCATCCATGCGCCCGCGACATTGGTGCGTCCATGCACGGCAAAAGCCGGGGCGATGACTTGCGTCGATCGCCCCGGCCGTTTCTCACTTCTCTGCAGCACCCGCTACGCCACCATCATTATCGCCGAGTCGCTCCAGTCGCTCGGGCCAGCGGTGCCCAGTGCACGGACCTGCGCGACGTACTGCGTGCCGGGCACGAGGCCGTCGATGGTTTCCGTCACGGCAAACTTCGCTTCCAGGTTCACCCATGCGGTGGGCGTCGAACCCAGGGCATAACGCCACTCGTAACCGAGCGCCTGGGGGAGCTTCCTGCAACGGGCGATGAGTTGCCCGCTGATCGCGCCGCGCACCAGCCGCGGATTCGCCGGGGCCGGCAAGCGGCCCACCGGTTGCCTGCCGCGCTGGGCGGGAAAGCCCGAGCTGAGCAGGGTCGGCAGGTTGCCGCCACTTGCAACCTGCACGTGGTGCGCAAGGTTGCGCAGCAACCCGGCGAAGACCACGCGCTGCTGCTTGCGCACAGTCACTGCAAGGCGGCTGTCCTTGGCCGCATTCACCGCCGCGATGTAGGTGTTGCGTGCGGCGGTGAGTTCGGCAAGCGACGGGTTCGGTGCCGGGTAGGCCACGTTGCCCGTCATCGCGGTCAGGATCCGCTGGCTTGCGACGACCAGGTCGGCATCGGTATCGAGCAGCAGGAAGCTGATCGCGACCTTCGCCCTGCCGATCGGTGGCGTGGTGGACGGGGGCGTCACTGTTGCTTGCAGCGACGCTTGCCCGTTCTGGATGGTGCTTGTTGCATTCACGTTGTTGGTCATGGTGTTCATTGTTGAAATCTCTCTTGGTTGCGGACCCTGATTGGGCCCGGCGTTGGTTGTTTGCATCAGGTATGCGGCATCAATGGGGACGACGGATCGCCGCACCCGCCGCAAGGCGGGACGTGTCCGGACGCTGTCCATGGCGGGACTGGCGCCGGCGTGCGCGTCGCTAACGAAAGACCGTCGAGCGCATGCCCGGTGGCGGCGAACCAGCGTGCGAACCGGCCCCGGGTGCGTGACTGCGTGCGCGCATCGCAAGGATGCGGCGCAGGTGCGTGCCCGACGCTATGCGTTGTGCGGCTTGCCGTGAACGATCGCGTTGCCGGCTGCCCGAATCAACGGATTGATCCAGGAATTCAATGGATTGATCGCCGCTTTCAACGGGTTGATTCGGGAAAAGAACGGGTTGATCCGAACTCTCAAGGGGTTGATTTCGGCAATGAAGGGGTTGATCCGAAAAATCAACGGATTGATCGCGCCAATGAACCGGTTGATCCGGCGAATCAATGGATTGATTCCGGAAAACAACGGATTGATCCTGGCAATCGAGGGGTTTATCGCGGCAATCAACGAGTTGATTCGGCCAATCAAGGGGTTCATCGCGCAAATCAACGGGATGATTCGACCAATGAAGGGTTTGATCGCAGCAATCAAGGCGTTGATCCGCGCGATCAACGCGTTGATTTTCGCAACGATGGGCGGCATTGCCGGCACCGACGACCACGCCGGGGCCCGTCATCCGAGCCATCCGCAACGCGTCGGAACGCACCCGGGCCATGCTGCGCGAACAGCCGCCACGCACGGGCACGCAACGCCCGTTGCCGTGCCGACCGGTCCGAACATCCCCGTACGCGTTCATGTGAAGCCCCCAGTGATCCGCATCGCACCATGCAATGCCAGGACGCAACAATACCAGTGTAAACATTGTCACTGGATGGACGCGGGATTACGGCACCGTCATGCGGTACTTCTTGACTTCCTGGGGTGGTTCGAACGGGCCGCAGCCGCGGCTTCCGGTGTCGGGAAGCCGACCGTCGGGCGGCCTG
>JBBQTD010000046.1:0-25762 GCA_038234715.1 Lysobacterales bacterium
AGAAACACCTCGCGGCGCGTCGTCTTCTTCTTGGCGGCGTATTCCGCATCGCCGAAGCTCATCTGGTCCATGCAATGCAGCCCTTGTTCGCCCGATCCAATTTCAACACACTTCGGGCGACTTGTTCAGACCTTCCCTAAGTCATTCCCACATTGCTTCCGGCGCAGCGCCTCCCCACCCATGCTTGACCTGTTCGATCAATCCGTACGCGCTGCCGACGTTGAAGCCGCGGTGGCTCAGCTCGCCGCGACCAGCGAAATCGGGCGTGGCGCTGTTTTCACGAAGCCCGACGTCGTTGAAGCCATTCTCGACCTCTGCGGCTACACTTCCGATCAGCCGCTTCACCGCAAGAGATTGCTTGAACCATCGTTTGGCGCGGGCGATTTCCTGATTCCCGCAATTCAAAGGTTGCTGATTGCCTTCGTTCGCCACGGAGGCCACATCACCGCCGCGCATCTCGAACTGAAGGATGCCATCCGGGCCGTCGAGCTTCACGGCTCGACCTTCGAGCACACGCGAACTCTGGTTCGCGACATGCTGCTGCGTCGGGGCGTCACCGAGCACGGCGCAAGTCTCCTGTGCAATGCATGGTTGATCTGCGACGACTTCTTGCTGAGCGAGCTGGACGGCACCTTCGACTTCGTCATCGGCAATCCGCCGTACGTCCGCCAGGAACGCATTCCCGACGCTTTGCTGAAGGAATACCGTCGCCGCTTCCAGACGCTCTACGATCGCGCGGACTTGTATGTCCCGTTCTTCGAGCGAGCCCTGGATCTGCTCTCCCCGTCCGGCGTCGTCGGCTACATCTGCGCCAACCGCTGGCTCAAGAATCGCTACGGCGGTCCCCGCGGGAGAAGATTTCCTCAGGCTACTGGCTCAAATACTTCATCGACATGGAAACCGTCGACGCCTTCCATTCGGATGTGATCGCGTATCCGGCGATCACCGTCATCCAGCGGATCGTTCCCGGTAGCGCCAGACTCACGCGCACCGTAGCCGCTTCGGCGATGGCGAACCGTTCGTTGCCGATGGCGGTCAATGCGTTGCTCACCAAGGACTCGGACGAGCTTGCCGTGGAAGGCTTCTTGTCGCCAACCAACAGTTCAGCCCCGCTGTTGCTCGACGATATCCCGCGGATGGCGCTGTTGAGGCGAATCGAGCGCGATTTTCCCACCCTGGAGCAGTCGGCTTGTCGCGTCGGGATAGGCGTCGCCACCGGCTGCGACCGCGTCTACATTGATCAGCTAGATGCATTGCCGGTCGAAGCGGAGCGCAAACTTCCGCTCGTGATGGCGCGCGATCTGGTCGGAGGAAAGATCGCCTGGAGCGGCAACGGTGTACTGAACCCCTTCGATGAATCCGGCAAGCTGGTCTCGCTCGATGCCTTTCCGCTATTCGCCCAATACCTGCAGTCGCACAAGGATGCGATCAGCGGCCGCAACGTAGCCAAGCGCGATCAGGTGGGCTGGTACCGCACCATCGACAAGATCCAGCCCAGCCTGCTGCAAACGGCCAAGATCCTGGTGCCCGACATCAAGGGCGAAGGCGTGTTCGTCATCGACGACGGCGCTTTCTATCCGCACCATAATCTGTACTTCATCACGTCCAGCGAATGGGATCTGCGTGCATTGCAGACGGTGCTGCGTTCGTCGCTGACCTTGCTGACGATCTCCACCTACTGCACGCGAATGTCTGGGGGCTTCCTGCGCTTCCAGGCGCAATACCTTCGCCGCATTCGTCTGCCCCGCTGGTGCAATGTACCCGAGGAATTGCGCATCGAGCTGATTGCTAGTTCGGGTTCGCGATGCCAAGACGATCTGGATTCGCCAGTCAACGCGTTGTTTGGTCTAAGTCCTGCTGAAGCCCAGTGCGCACGCACCATCGCGGACGCAGCGCGCGTGGGCAAAGCCCGCTCATGACCGTCGAACTGCTGCCGCCTTCTTTCGACGAACTGACCCGACGCGCCATCCACACTTTTTGGTATTCGAGAAGCGCCGGCGTCGTCGAGGCCAAGCAAGGAGCGGGGCGCGACGCCGTGCTCGGCGGCAAAAACATGGATGGATTCGTCACCATCGTGAAAGCTGTGGTTGAGCATTGTGGCTTCCCGGCGGAGACCGTACACACACGCAAGTCGAACGTGATCCTTCCCGGGTTCTTTCGTGCCACCAAGAACTGGGACGTGCTGGTCGTGCACAAGCGCCGTCTGCTCGGCGTCTTCGAGTTCAAGTCGCAGGTTGGCTCATTCGGCAACAACTTCAACAATCGTAGCGAAGAAGTGATTGGCTCCGCTGCGGACCTATGGGTCGCGCATCACCACGGCGCATACGGTGGCGTGGCTCGCGGGCGCAATTCAGTGCAGGAGTCGGGACCGGCTGTACTCAATCCTGCAATTCAGTCAGATCCGAGGCCGCCATTTCTCGCGTGGCTGATGCTGCTCGAAGACAACGACAAGTCCAATCGCCCGGTGCGATGCGAAGAGCCACACTATCCGGTCTTCAAGGAATTCCAGACAGCTTCGTACGCCAAGCGTTACCAGATACTGTGCGAGCGCCTGGTCGAACGGCAGCGCAGGGGGACGGTGAAGGGGACGCAGGTAATAAGGGCTTGTAGTTTTCACCGTTGTGGGGAGCGCGGAATATGAACTCGTCGACGGAACCCCGGGTTGTGTATGTTGTCGGAGCCGGTCTTTCCGCTGGATTGGGCTTTCCTACGATAGGAAGTCTGCTGCCGGGCCTTTGGCCCCGTCTTGTGGCCGCCAAGAAGAGCAGCGCGTTAGCCGACGTCATCCGATTTCATCACCCCGGCTTTAACCCGACCTTACCAGACACATTTCCAGATATCGAGCAACTCTTGTCTGAGATGCAAGCCAACACTCAGTTATTTGACTCAAGTAGGCCGGCGACAGGTAATTTCACTATCGATGAGCTTGACACCCGGCGCAGAGATTTGCTCCTTGAGTTGGCAGCGTGGTTTCATCAAATCAAGAAAAGCGCGCTAGCAAAACCACCGTCGTGGATATGTTCGCTGGCTACAAAAATGCTTGCGGAGAAAGCTCGAATCATTTCATTCAACTGGGATCTGGTGCTTGATGAGCTGTTATTCGGCAAATTCCTTGGACGCGAGAGCTACATGCTCGATCGACGGCGCTCAGCGCCGTGTCTGGTTAAGCCCCATGGTTCACTAAATTGGTACGAACTTTCCGATAGCCGCTCACTGAAGCAGACGAAACGGTTCGGCTTGGGCGGCAAGGGGATTCACAGAGTATTCGGCTTTCGGCCGTTTCGCGCCCCTATCTCAAAGCGTCGCGACCGCCAATATATGCCGCTAATAATTCCTCCTGTTTATGCGAAGCAGTTTGACAGCCCAATCTTCAAGCGGCTATGGCAAGATTCTGTTTCCATTCTAAGCACGGCAAGTGAGGTCCGATTTCTGGGCTATTCGCTACCAAAGGCTGATTTTCACGCTCGCTTTATTCTTAGATGCGGCTTCTACAATCAAGAGCATGGTGAACTGCTGTCAGACGGTGGGCGTGCGCAGGCAACTGGTCGTGCGAAAGTTACGATCGTCGATATAGCGTCGGAGGGTCCATATCGGATACGTGAGGCCGTTGGCTGGGAGTGCGAGATCATATCGGGGGATATAGCGGATTGGGTTTCAAGTTGGAAATAAACAGAAAAGACTCGAAATGGGAAGCGCGTTCGTGTGGTGAATTGCCTTCTAGGCACGGGACGGAGATAGTAAATTGGGCTTAACGTGCCTTCGCCCTGTCGGGGTGACGGAGCAGCGGTCTGGGCATTCGGCGATGGGGCTCGTCTTTCGAGGGCTGCTTGAATTTACTACCTCTATGCGCTGGTCTTGCCAGGCGCTACCAGGTCGCGTTTTTGGCGGATGCGGGCTGCTGGAACATGGGGCATCCGGAAGTGAAGTCTTGGGCGTCCAGAGACTTCCAGGCTGTGTGATAGGGAAAGGCCTTGACGAAGAGCGGGTTGCAGCTAACGATGTGTTCCCAGTCGTCTCGTGTTTTGGGGTTATCTTAATGATCAGCTTTGCGCCAATCCTTGATGTCATGAGGTTCCTAGGTGGAGTCGTCGCTGGAGTATGGCTTTGTGGGGCTGCGGTATTAGCTATAACCAATTGGTATCTGAGGATCGGAAACCCCGAAGACTGGACTAGTACCCAAGTGATAAGCGTTGCTAGCATTTGCACGATATTAGCTTTTATTTCACTCTATTTCATTCCTAACAAAAGTCATCGGACAGGCGCATTTCTACTCGGGTTTTTCTTGTTGGTGTTTCTTGCAGCGATCTTTGCAGCCAATTCATCAAGTGATTCTAGCCTGTTAAAAACGATTGATAGTTCTAGTAGCCTCAGGGCCACAATGACTAAGGACCAAATTCAGTCTCTTGCCGCGAATCAAATTGAGAGCAAAATCAATTCTATTCTCTTCGTCACTTATGCCGCCACGACACTACTTTCCTGGCTAGTGATCGATTCGTTGAGGAAGCGCTTCTCGGCGATGAAAACAGACGATAGCAAGTCTGAAAAAATGTCACCATTTCCCCGCTAGGTCTATCGCCAAGACAAGGCTTCTGCCGTTGCCGGGCTGATCGCAACGTCACTGTCTGTTCTGCCGGCTCCCGGAGTGTACTGATTCGAGGCTGCACCGCGGCCTCCGTCACCCTTTCCGTTCCAGCAGCTTGCAATGCCCACGCGGTTGTCTGCTCAGCGCGGTAAAGCAGACCCGGAAATAGCGATCCGCCTGAGCGCTATTGGAGAAACCTGTCATACCACGCAATGTTGCGTTCGAGCCTATCGCGCAGGTAGCTGGGGATCGTCATCTCGTGGTGCTGTCCCGGATAGATCACCAGTTCGGTTGGCACCCGCAACGACTGCAACGCCTGGTACATCTGTTCGCCGCCTTCGCAGGGCACGTTGAAGTCCTTGTCGGCGCACTCGAACAGGGTCGGGGTGTGGATGCGGTCGGCGTGCAGGAACGGGAAGCTGACGCGGTCGTAGATGGTGCGGTCTTTCCATGGCTGGCCGAGTTCGATTTCGTATTCGCGCACGTATTCGTCGTCGCCATACATGCCGATGAAGTTGCCCGCGCCCGCGCCGCTGATCGCGGCCTTGAAGCGGGTGTCGCTTGCGATCAGCGCGTCGGTGAGGATGCCGCCGTAACTCCAGCCACCGACCCCAAGGCGCTGCGGATCGGCAATGCCCATCTGCACGACATGGTCGACGCCGGCAAGCACGTCCTGCACATCCTTGTTGCCCCAGTCCGCGTAGATGACTTTCGCGAAGTCGAAGCCGCGGCCCGAGCTGCCGCGTGGATTCACCGCGACGACTGCATAGCCGTGGGCGGCGTACGCCTGCCAGTCGGGCATGAATTCGTGGCTGAACTGGTACACCGGTCCGCCATGGACGCGCACGATGGTTGGATAGCGCTTGCCGGGCTGCCAGCCTACGGGTTTGACCAGCAGGCCATCGAGTGGGGTGCCGTCCTTGCTGTTGAAATGGATCGTCTCGACAGCGGCAAGCCGCTTGTCGCGCAGGAACGCGTTGTGGTCGGTCAAGGGGCGCAATGCGTCGGGCTTCTGTGAAGAATGTTCGATGGCGGAGATTTCGTACTGCGCGTGATCGTCGCCACCAAGCACCACGATGCGGCCTTTGGCTGAGACATCAAGGTCGAAGTCGAACCGGTCGCCGTGGTCGAGTTCGGTGAGCTTGCCGTCGGCCAGATCGATGCGCGCTGCATGGGTGACCAGGCTTTGCTCGACCAGCGCATACACGCTGCGTCCATCGGGCGACCAATGCGGCTTGTAGAAGCAGCGGTCGATCGGTGCGGGTACGGTTTCCTTCCCCGTCGCGACATCGACAACCGCGAGCAGCCACGGCGCGTAGTCCATCCACTTGCCTTGCTCGCTGCGCAGAAACGCGATGCGGGTGCTGTCGGGACTCCATGCCATGCGCGATGCCCAGTCCGGGTTCATCGCGGAGTGTTCGAACGCGGTGAGCTGGCGTTCTTTCGCGCCCTTCATTGGTGCGACCACGTCAATCTGGAAATTGAGGCTGCGATCGGGGTCGTCGCCCTGCCTGCTGGTCACGTAGGCGATGAGTTTCCCGTCGGGCGACCACGCAGGGAGTTGCTCGTCGTGCGCACCCGGTGTGAGCAGGATCGATTCGCCACGCGCAATGTCGAACAGGTAGACATGCTTGCGACGGCTGCCGAGATAGCCCGTGTTGTCGTCCTTGAACAGATAGCGATCGGTCACGATGGGCGGCGGATTCTTTGGCTTTTCGGTGCCGGGTGGAAATTCCGGGTCGTACGCAATCACCGCGAGTTGCCTGCCATCCGGCGACCACACGAAGTCCTCGACGCCATCGGGGAAGGCGGTGAGCCTGCGCGCTTCGCCGCCGCGCGCGGGCATCATCCAGACCTGCGTTTTGGTGTCGTCGTCCTTGGCAGCATCTGCCTGCGCTGATGCATCCTTTCGGTCCGACAGGAACGCCAGCGACTGTCCATCGCGCGACCACTGCGGCCGCCATGCGCTGCTGTCGGGCGTGTGCGTGAGCTGCACGCGCTCGCTGCCGTCGTAGCGCACGCGCCACAGGTCGGATTGTGGCTGGTCGGACTTGGTGTTCGCGGTGGTGACGGTGTAGGCGATGGATTCGCCGTCCGGGGCGAAGGCAGGTTCGGTGACGTCGGCGAGGCGGGCAAGGTCGGATGGTAGGAAACGGTCCGGCGCGGGCGCGGGCGCGGCGAGGGCGTGTGATGCAGCGAAGAGGATGGGGAGCAGGGCGAGGCGCTTCATCGAGTCGTTGTCCATGCAGTCTTGGCGGCGGAATCGTGTGGTCGGAATATTGACAGGCTTGGCGCAGTGCGGGATGTGTGGCAGTACGAGCCACATCTGCACCAGCAGATTCGAGATCCTTCGCCATGCTCTGGATGACAAGAAGCGGGGAGGCAAGAAGGGAAGACAGCGCTGCGCATGCGTTCATCGCGCCTTGCTGGCGATTGCGCGGTACGCGTCGCGTGCGTTGCGGATGTAGTCGAGGGTGATGCGGCGGTCGTTTGCGTCGTTGAAATCGTCGCGTGCGGTGACTGCAGTGAGTGTGCGGGTGAGCCAGTCGGCGAACCAGGTCGCATCCGCGCGCGCGCTCGCGGTGCGTTGCACGCCGCCGATCCAGACCGGATTGGTGGTCGCATACGGATATAGGTCCTGCACCAATGGATCGGCGCCGTCGTTCCATGCGCGCAGCAAAACCCATCCGCCAGCGAGCGCAATGTCCCCGGCGTCGTCGAGGCGATGGCGATCGCCGGTCCGTGTGAAGGTCTTGATGACCTTGCCGTTCTGCACGAGTTCGAGGTGGTCGATCGCGACTGGCGAGCGCAGTGCGACGCGATAGTGGTGCGTGCCGGGTTTCACGCTGTCGCCAGGCTTGGCGTTGTCGATCAGCAGGCCAAGCAGCGGAGCGTTGCTGGCGAAGCCATGCCCGGCCTCGAGTGCGGCGAAGAGCGCCTTGGTGTCGCGGTGCCCGTTGGTGTCGAGGAACACCCGGTTCTGGCCGACGGGTCCACGCAGCGAGGCGTAGTTCGCCATCGCATCGGTGCCGGCGCCAGCAGGCAGGTGGAAGCCGAGATTCAGCAACCGATACCACACGCTGGCCGTCGCGATGGGGTCTGCGAACGCGACGATCTCGATGTAGTCCACCTTGCCGTTGATCACGTCGGCGGGGAGCTCGTTGGTGAGGTCGGTGTCTTTCGCAGGGTCGGGCAGGGTATCGAACGGATGCACGTAGCCGACGATGCCGCCCTGCGCGTGTGCAAGGTCGGCAATTGCAGCGTTGGTCGGATACGGACTCGCGAGCGGCGAATGGCGATAGGAGGCGAAACCCGGCGTGATGTAGTGGTCGCCGAGGTTGAGCAGACCGAGATGCCCCCACAGACTGGTGTGGTATTCCTGCGCATGCAGGACGGTGACCTGCGCGGTACTTGCAGGGTCCGCGTCGGGACGGAACCATGCGATGTCGGGGACGCGTTCCTCCTTGTTGACGAGCTGGTCGTAGGCGAGGTCGAGGTCTTCCGCGCGTGACTGGCGCGCGAGGTTTGCGGGCGTGTTGCGGTAGTGGCCGCCGTAGTTCATGTGGATGTGCAGGTCGGCGCTGATCCAGTTGCCGAACTCGGCGGGAAGGCGTTGCGGTTCAAGCTTCGCCTGGACATGGGTATCGTGCCCCACGGCCAGGGTCGACACGCCTTGCCACGGCAGGTACGCGAATCCGTGTTGCACCGTCACGTGGATCGGGCCGACGGGGACCTCGAGTGTGCATGGCGGGGCGCAGTGGAAGTAGTGGTTCTCGCTGGCCTGCAGCGCATGATCGAAACCGTCATCGCTGTGCATCCACGCATCGCGCGGTGCATAGGCGCGGCCATCGCTGGCGAGCACCGAAACGCGTGCGGGCGTTGGCTTGCCGTTCTCGTCGGTGATATCGACGACAAGGCGCACGCGCGGCGTCTTCCAGGTCAGTCGCATTGGCGCGATCGTGTGCGTGGCGCCGCCGATCACATCCACGATGCGCAACGCAGTGTTGCCCGCAACGCCATCCAGCGGCGTGTTGTCGATGTACGCGATGTGCTGGCCATCCGGCGACCAGCGCGCATTGCGGCGGTCGAAGTCGCCGAAGGTCATCGGCAGCGGCGCGGCGCCCGTCGACGTGGTCAACCACAGCTGTTGCGATTGCCTTCCGTGATAGCTGGTGAACAGCAGCCGCTTGCCGTCCGGCGCGAGTTCGGGGTGCGCGTTCCAATTGGTTTCCTCACTGAGGATCCGGTGGCGCTGCGATGGATCGCGTACCGACACCGCCCAGATGTCGCCGGTACCCCAGGTGACGTCGTGGTTGCCGACGTAGTAGAGCGTTGCGCCATCCGGCGACCAAGATGGATTGATCGCATGGTCGAACGCGGAGTAGTAATAGCGATCGGTTGCGGTCCTGCTTTCGCCGAGCAGTGGGTGCGCGTTGTGCAATCCGGCGTTGTCGATTGCGGCGATGAAGAGATTGAAATGACCCGTGCCCTGCGTCGAAACCCACGCGATTTGCGTGCCGTCCGGCGACAGGCGTGGCTCGACGTTGACCGCACCACCTGTTGTGAGTTCGGTTTCGTGGCCGTTCGCGAGATTCAGGCGCCACAGCTCGAGCGCGTTGCCGTCGTAGCGCGTGAACACTAAGCTGCGGCCATCGTGCGCGACGTCGGGCTGGTAGTCGTAGGATTTCGCTGCATGCGTGAGTTCTGTTGCCGCATCCTCATCGATGCGCTGCCGCCATAGCGATCCGGACATGCTGTACACCAGCGTCTTGCCATCGGGCATGAAACTCGCCGACGAGGGCCCGGTCGTGAGCTGCGGCAGGTACAACTCGCGCCAGTAATAATTGTGTGGCAAGTCGACCTGCTTGAGCACGCTTTCGCGTCCGGCCTGTGCGCTGCCCACGCATGCGACCAGGAGGAGCAGCCGCCACTCAACTCCGCGACGTCCCATCGTTCAGGCCTTGCCGCGCAGGGCGTCGTCGAGGCTCGCCTTCAGCAGCGCGACCGCTTCGTCAATCTGCTCGACGCGCGTGTTCAATGGCGGCATGAAACGGATGGTGCTGACACCGCAGGACAACAGCAGCAATCCGTTGTGGAACGCGCGGGTGATGATTGCATCGCAAAGGGCACGTGCTGGTGTGCGGGCGTCGTCGTTCTCGATCAACTCCATGCCGATCATCAAGCCCCTGCCGCGCACTTCACCGATGCACGGATAGTCGCGCGCGAGTTCCGCAAGGCGCCCCATGAAATGCGCGCCCACGCTTGCGGCGTTGTCCATGAAACGGCCGCCGACCAGGTCCAGTGTCGCGTTGGCCGCGGCGCAGGCGATCGGGTTGCCGCCGTAGGTGTTGCCGTGCGCGCCGCGTTTCCATTGCTGCATCAGCGATTTTTTGGCGACGACCGCGCCAATCGGCAAACCGGATCCAAGGCCTTTCGCGAGCGTCATGATGTCCGGTGCCACGCCTGCGTGTTCGCACGCAAACATCTTGCCGGTGCGGCCTACGCCGGATTGCACTTCGTCGAAGATCAGCAGGATGCCGTGCTCGTCGCACAGCGCGCGCAAGCCAGCGAGGAAGCCATCCGGTGGAACCAGGTAACCCCCTTCGCCCTGGATGGGTTCCACCAATATGGCGGCGACTTCGGCGGCGGGGACATTGCGCTCGAACAGCATGCGGATGTAGTCGAGCACGGCCTTGCCCTGGTCGGCCCCCGTGAACAGCGGTCGATACGGGTTGGGGTAGGGCACATGGGTGACGCCCGGCATGGTCGGCGCGAAGCCGAGTTGCTGCGTGTACTTGCTGGAGGTAAACGACAACGAGCCCATCGTGCGACCGTGGAACCCTCCGAGGAAACCGATGAAGCGCGGCCGTCGGGTGATATAGCGCGCGAGCTTGAGCGCGCCTTCCACGGCTTCAGTGCCGGACTGGCAGAGGAAACTCATCGCGGGCTCGCCCATCGGTGCGACGCGCGCAAGACGTTCGCCCAGGCCGGTCATCTCTTCGTGCCAGTAGTCGCTGGAGATGTGCAGGAATTTCGCGGCAGCCTGCTGCACGGCCGCCACCACCTGCGGATGTGCGTGGCCGGTCGCGCAGACCGCGATTCCGGCGGCGAAATCGAGGAAGCGGTTGCCATCGACGTCCCACACCTCGCTGCCGCGACCATGCGACATCACGAACGGATAGTCGCGTGGATACGACGGCGAGATCACCTCGGCATCGCGCGCGATCACGGCGCGCGCCTTGGGTCCCGGCAGTTCGGTCTTGATGTGGGCGTGGTCGTTCACGGGAGTCCTTCGCAAAGTCACAACGGGATTTCTATCGGCCGCGCATGCGCAGCCCGGGTGCGTGCATGGAGTGCGCGCAGGGTGTCGAGTTCAAGCGTGGAAGGCGCTGCGATCGTGTCGACCTGCGCGGCGATTGCGAGCTCCCAGCCAACCGCGGCACGCGCCTCTTCCACATTAGCGTCGGGGAACAATGCGCTCAGCTGCAGCTCTTCGCTGTGCGGGTGCGGCGTGAGCATTCCGAATTGCGTGATCACTGCGCGTGGCCCGCCACCGCGTGCACCGCTGCGAGCGCGCGCGCCGGAACCATCGAGGTAACCCGCACTGGTGCGAAATTCCAGCTGCTCGACGAAACTGCGCGGGGATGCGGCGAGCATCACGAAGGTCTGTTTGGCATGCGCTGCGATCTCCTGCGCACCACCGGCACCTGGCAGGCGCGTGGTTGGCGCATCGTAGGGACCGATCACGGTGCTGTTGAGGTTGCCATGGCGATCGATCTGCGCCGCGCCGAGGAAGCCGACATCGACGCGTCCAGCCTGCAGGTAGTGGCTGAAGATTTCCGGCAGCGGCACCACGCACGTCGCGGTGTCGGCCAGTTCTCCGTCGCCGATCGATAGGGGCAACACGTCGGGCCGCGTGCCGATGGTTCCGGATTCGTAGATCAGCACGATCTCCGGCGCATGGGTGAGCCTTGCGAGATTGCACGCGGCGCTCGGCAAGCCGATTCCGACGAAACAAACGCAGTGGTTCCACAACAGTCGCGCTGCCGCAATCGTCATCAGTTCCTCGCGCGAACAGGCGCTCATGCGGCTTCCTTGCGCAGGCTGGCGAGGAATTCCCTGTGGTCGCGCGTTGCACAGACGTGTCGCTCCATCCATGCGAGGAAGCTCTCGCGCTCGCGTGCGATCGCATCCCAGCGCTGGTAGAACGCGTTGTCGCGCGCATAGAAGCCTTGTGCGTACGACGGATACGCGCCACCTGGGCAATGCACGACTGCGCTGACCACCCAATGCGGCAGGACGATCGCGTTCATCGCGGGCGGCAGCGCGTCGACGATTTCCTCGACGGTGACGATCAGCGTCTTCGCAGCCATGGCCGCTTCGCGTGCGGCGCCGAGGATGCCGTGGATCGCGACGTTGCCCTGCTGGTCCGCGCGTTGCGCATGCACGATGGTGACGTCGGGGTTGAGTGCGGGTACTGCAGCGAGCGATTCCCCGGTGAACGGGCATGCCACCGTGCGGATGTTCGGATTGTGTTGCGCGAGGTCGGTGTCAAGATAGCCGCGCAGCATGCCGAACGGTAGCCGCGCCGCGCCTGCGCAGAACGCGGCGGCCATGCCCGCATGGCTGTGTTCATCGAGGAGGAGGCGGTTGGGCCATTGGTTTTCGACCGCGTCGCGTAGCCGGTGCAGCGATCCGACTCCGGGATTGCCTCCCCACGAGAAGGTCAGCCTTGCCGCGCAGCCCATGCCGATCATCTGGTCGTAGATGATGTCGGGGGTCATCCGGATCAGATGGAGATCGCGGCGGCGCTGGCGGATGATTTCTTGCCCGGCTGCAAACGGAATCAGGTGCGTGAATCCTTCGAGCGCGATGCTGGCGCCATCAGGCACGAAACGTTCGATCGCGTCGGCGAGCGACAGGATCACGGCTCAGTCCACGACGGTGCGCGACTGTTCGCGCAGGTATTGCGCGAGATAGTAGAACGATGCGATCGCCTTGCCGGTCGATCCCGAACCCTTCCAGCCGCCGAAGGGTTGATAGCCAGGCCAAGCACCGGTGGTCGCTCCCTGCGGTCGATTGACGTAGGTCACGCCGGCTTCGATGTTGTCGTGGAACCACGGTGTTTCATCCGCACCACCGAAGAAGCCGGCGGTGAGCCCCATCGATGTCGCGTTCGCGAGCCGCATCGCCTCGTTGCGCTCGCTGTAGCGATGCAGCATCAGTACGGGCAGGAACATTTCTTTCTGCCACAACGGGTTGTCGAGCGCTGCTTCCGCGAGGACGGGCTCGACGTAGTAGCCCCTTGCGAAGTCGTCCTGCTGGATCTGCGCGCCGCCGCTGATGATGTTCGCGCCGCTCGCCTGCAGCGCATCGACGCAGTGCGCGTAGTACGCGTAGGCCGTGGAATTCATGACCGGACCAAGCCAGTGTTCACGCTTGCGCGGATCGCCGATGCGGATCGCGGCGATCTGCTTGCGCAGGCGCTCGATCAACGCATCCGCCACGTACTCGTGCACGTAGAGTCGCGACAACGCCGAGCATTTTTGTCCGCCCATGCCATACGCCGAACGCAGGATGCCAGCGGTTGCGCGGTCGAGGTCCGCGTGTTCGGTGACGATGCATGGATTCTTGCCGCCCATCTCGGCGATGCATGGGCGTGGAAATGCGCCACCCGCCATGTGCTGCAGCAAGCGCATGCCGACCGCTACCGAACCGGTGAAGGTGACGCCGGCGGTGAGCGGATGCCGCACGAGCATGTCGCCGATGTCGCGACCCGACCCGGACAGATAGTTGAACACGCCCGCTGGCAGCCCCGCGTCGCGGATGCAATCGGCGAGCAGGCGTCCAGCCCAGGGAGTATCGCTTGCGCCCTTGAGCACGACGGTATTGCCGGTGACCAGCGCCGCCGCGACAGGACCGCCCGCGAGGGCGAGCGGAAAATTGAACGGCGCGATCACGACCCACGCGCCGTACGGTCGCATCACGCTGCGATTGCGCGACACCACGCCTTCGACCGGATCGTTCGGCAACGCGTTGATGTAGCCGGCATGGTTTTCGAAATCGTCGGCGTAATGGTTGAAGAAGTCGACGGTTTCCTGCGCCTCGGCCAGCGCCTCGACGCGGTTCTTGCCGACTTCCAGCACGAGCGCGGCACCGATGTCGTAGACCCGCTCCTCCATGATTGCGGCGGCACGCCGGACCAGCATCGCGCGTTCGGTCGCCGGGGTCGCCCGCCATGCGGAGAACGCCGCGTGCGCTGCGCCCATCGCAGCTTCGACGTCGTCGGCATCAGCCAGGGCGAATTCGCCCAGCCGCAAGTCGCTGTCGATCGGACTGCGGCGATCCGCGTAGTGCACGGCATCGCGATCGGCACCGTTGATGAAGAGTGCATGGCGCCCACCCAGGCCGGCTTCAACGCGCGCCAGCGCAGCATCGAAATGTTCGTGCATCGCTTCTGGCGGGTTGTACATGGTCGCGTAGGTGAGGCGGAAAGCCATCGATTGCATCCTCTGGTCAATTGGTCGGAAAGAATCGCGACAGCAGTCGATCGAGCAGCGCGAGCGCATCTGCAAGGTCGCCTTCCGCGATCACCAGTGGCGGTGCGATCAGGATCAGGTTGCCGCGTGTTGCGAACGACACGCCCTCGGCCATCGCTGCGGCGACCAATGCACTCAGCGCCGCTGGTACTTGTGGCCAGCGCGCGAGTGGCTCGCGACTCGCGCGGTCGGACACGAGTTCCACCACTGCAAACAGGCCGTGGCCGCCGCGTACGTCGCCGATGACGCGATGGCGCGACTGCAGGAGTCTCAATTCGTCGAGGAGCCTGCCGCCGAGCGCGCGCGAGCGCTCGATCAGGTGCTCGTGCTGGTAAGCGTCGAGGGCGGCGAGGCCAGCGGCGCAGGACAGCGGATGGCCGCAGTAGGTGAGGCCTGTGTAGAGCATCTGGTGTTCGATCCGGGCGGCGACTCGTGCGCTCAACACGACCGCGCCGAGCGGCAGTGCAGCGCCGGTGAGTCCTTTCGCGAGCGTCATCATGTCCGGTCGCGCAGCGTCGCCATGGCGCTGCCACGCGAACCATTCCCCGCAACGACCGAATCCACTCATCACCTCGTCCGCGATCAGCAGTACATCGCGTTCGGCGGTGACGCGTCTGAGCGCGGGCCAGTAACTGTCGGGAGCAACGATGCCATTTGAGCCAGCATCGGGTTCCATGATCACCGCAGCAACCCGTGTTGCACCAAACATGTCGATGCGATCGCCCACTGCAGCTGCGGAAAGTTCGCCGCATTCGGCCGCGTCACGGCTGCCAAACGGGCAACGATAAGCGTATGGCGGATCGACGTGGCTGACGCCGAGCGCGTCCGGATCGACCTGTGTGCGCGTGCGCGAATCCCCGGAGAGCGCCATCGCCAGGTGCGTCGCGCCGTGGTAGGACCGGTCGCGCGCGATCACGATGCCGCGTGGCTTTGCGGAGGCGAGGCGAGCGATCGTGACCGCTTGTTCGTTGGCGTCGGCACCACCGAGTGTGAAAAACACCCGGCCTGATTCGTACCCCGACACTTCCAGCAAGCGCTCGGCCAATTGCGCGCGCGGCGCGGCGCCCCACGCATTGGTGACGAAGCAAAGCTGTTCTGCCTGCGCGCGGATGGCTGCGACCAGGCGCGGATGCTGGTGGCCGAGGTTGCTGCATTCGGCCAGGCTGCTCATGTCCAGGATGGAACGGCCGTCGGCCAATTGCAGGTGGGCGCCTGCACCGCCGACCACGGTCGGCGCGTTCCAGTCGGACTGGACGCACCAGCTATGAAGTACCGATGCGCGTTCTTCCACGTGTTCCCCGAGAAATGCGGGATGTGCGAATACCGCACAGAAGTCCGCATTGCGCACAATGCTACGAAGCCTTACTCTCGCCGTCAACCACGCCCGATGGCCCGGACGAGAAGGGAGCACGCAGCACAATGCCGACTCCGGTCAAAGCGTTCGAGCAAGGTCCCGACTATGTGCAATCGCTCGCGCGAGGGTTGCTGGTGCTGCGCAGCTTCGACGTGGATCACGCCAACCAGAGCGTGGCTGAAATCGCTTTGCGGACGAAAATATCGCGCGCTGCCACGCGCCGGCTGGTACTTACGTTGCAACACCTCGGTTACGTGCACGAGGAAGGCCGTGGATACGCGCTCACGCCACGCGTACTCGAACTCGGCTTCGGTTACCTGGGCACGCTGAACCTGACCGACCTTGTGCAGTCACTGCTCGAATCGCTCGCGCACAAGATCAACCAGAGTTGTTCGATGGCCGTGCTCGACGCGCAGTCGATCGTCTACATTGCGCGCGTGCCGGTGCGACGGGTCATGACGATCGCGCTCGGGATCGGTGCACGCCTGCCCGCATTCGCGGCATCGATGGGCCGCGTGCTGCTGTCGGGACTCACCGAAGCCGATCTCGAGACATGGCTGGCGCGGTGCGAGCCCGTCAAGTTCACGCCGCATACGGTGATCGATCCGCGCAAGCTCAAGCGCATCGTCGATACCGCGCGCGCCCAGGGTTACACCTATGTCGAGCAGGAACTCGAACTGGGACTGTGCTCACTGGCGGTGCCGGTGCGGAATCAGTCCGGTCGCATCGCAGCGGCGCTCAACGTCAGTCTGCCGTACCACGCCGGCGTCGGGCGCGAGGCAGTCAATTCCATGCTGCCGCACCTGCGCGAGACAGCGGGGTCCATCGAGCGTTGCCTGGCTGCCCATCGCCTGGCCGCCGTATCACTATGAATTCCAGCGCTGCAGCAACGCAACTGCGCTCCGTTTACGTGTGCGAAGGAGTGCGAACGCCGTTCGGACGTTACGGCGGCGGTTTGTCAGGCATTCGCGCAGACGATCTTGCCGCGTTGCCAATCCGCCACCTGATGCAAACGTTGCCTGCGCTCGATCCGGCGGCTGTAGATGAAGTCATGCTCGGCTGCGCCAACCAGGCCGGCGAGGACAACCGCAACGTCGCGCGGATGGCTGCATTGCTGGCTGGACTGCCCACGTCGGTACCCGGCGTCACGGTCAACCGGCTTTGCGCATCCAGCCTGGAAGCTGTCGGCCAGGCGGCCCGCGCGATCGCAACCGGCGCGTGCGACGTGATCATTGCCGGCGGCGTCGAGAGCATGTCGCGCGCACCCTATGTGCTGGCGAAGGCGGATCGACCTTTCTCGCGCGCGCAGGCACTCGAAGACACGACCTTGGGCTGGCGCTTCGTCAATCCGGCGATGGCGGCGGGCCACGGCGTCGAGGGCATGGCGCAGACCGCCGAGAACCTCGCGCGCGAACATCGCATCAGCCGCGTCGACCAGGACGGATACGCCCTGCGTTCGCAACAGCGCGCTGCCCGCGCGATTGCAGCAGGTCGATTCGCTCCGGAAATCATGCCGGCAGCAAAGCTTGCCGCCGACGAACAGCCGCGGACGGACACGACTGCGGAAAAGCTCGCCGCCCTCCAGCCCCTGCTGGGTGCTGGTACCAGCATCACCGCTGGCAATGCGTCGGGCATCAACGATGGCGCCTGTGCCTTGCTGCTCGCCTCGGACGCGGCGGCAGCGCGTTGGGGACTCACGCGGCGTGCGCGCGTCCTCGGTATGGCATCGGCCGGCGTAGCGCCGCGCACAATGGGCATCGGCCCGGTGCCCGCGATCGGGAAACTGCTCGCCCAACTGAAGCTGGCGCTGGGCGACTTCGATGTCATCGAGATCAACGAGGCCTTCGCCGCGCAAGTCCTCGCAGTGACGCGCGCGCTAGGCCTGGCGGACGACGCAGAACAGGTCAATCGCAATGGGGGCGCGATTGCACTGGGACATCCGCTTGGAGCGACTGGCGCACGACTTGTGCTCACGGCACTGCTCGATCTGCAGCGCGCGCAGGGCCAGCTCGCCCTGGTGTCGATGTGTGTCGGCGTGGGGCAGGGGCTGGCGCTGGCAATTGAGCGTTGCAGCTAACATGATCTACAACTATTGCATTGACGTGTTCCAACCTCCGGGTGTCCGATGAGCGTTGTATCCGAACCAACTGCCTCGCTGGAAGCTGCGCTTGCGCATGCCTCGCGACTCTTGGCGGTGGATCCTGCGCTGGCCGCCGAGCAGGCCGGTGAAATCATCAAGGCCGTCGGTAGCCATCCGGTTGCTTTGTTGGTGCTGGGGACTTCGCATCGCTTGCGCGGCGACCTGGAACAGGCCTTGCAGGTGCTCGAACCGCTCGCGTTGGCGCAGCCCCGATCGGCGATGGTGCAGTTCGAGCTCGGTATTGCGCTGGGTCATGCGCAACGCGGCGATGCGGCACTGAACGCGCTGCGCCGTGCGGTCGCCCTCAAGCCCGAGCTGCCCCAGGCATGGCTGGCCCTGGGCGACCATCTCATGGCGCTGGGCGATTCGGCGGGCGCGGACGCGGCGTATGCGAACCACATCCGGTTCTCGATCCGCGACCCGGAATTGCTGCGCGCAGCCAACGCACTGCATGAAAACCGCATTCCCGAGGCCGAAGCACTGCTGCGCGGGCAGCTGAAAAAATCGCCGACCGATGTCGCAGCGATCCGCATGCTCGCGGAAGTCGCGGCGCGACTCGGTCGGCATGAGGATGCCGAAAACCTGCTCGCGCGCTGCCTCGAACTTGCGCCGAGCTTCCATGCCGCGCGACAGAACTACGCGCTGGTTCTGCATCGCGGCAACAAGCCCGAGCGGGCGTTGGCCGAGGTCGAGAAACTGCTCTCGGTGGAACCGGCCAATCCCGGCTATCGCAACCTCAAGGCCGTGGTGCTGTGCAGGATCGGCGACTACGCGCCAGCCATCGCCCTGTATGCCGGCATCCTCAAGGAATATCCGGACCAGTCAAGGATCTGGCTGAGCCAGGGCCACGCTCTCAAGACCCACGGCGAGAGCGACAAGGCGATCGAAGCCTACCGGCGCTGCATCGCGCTCGAACCAGCTCTCGGCGAGGCGTGGTGGAGCCTGGCTAACCTCAAGACATTCCGCTTTAACGCGGATGACGTCGCGGCGATGCGGCGCGAACTGGAGCGCGGCGATCTCGATCCCGAACACCGTCTGCACCTGGAATTCGCGCTGGGCAAGGCGCTGGAGGACGAAGGCGAGTACGCATTGTCCTTCGGCCACTACGAGCGTGGCAACGCGCTGCGGCGCGAGCTGAATCCCTGCGACGCCGACGACAACACGAAGCGCATGCGGCGTGCAAAGAAGATCTACATCAAGCCTTTCTTCGATGAACGCGCCGACTTCGGTTCGGCCGCGCGAGACCCGATTTTCATCGTCGGCCTGCCGCGCGCGGGATCGACCCTGATCGAGCAGATCCTGTCGAGTCATTCGATGATCGAGGGCACGATGGAATTGCCTGAGATCATCGGGACGACGCGCCTGCTGCGGCAACAGGCCGCGAACACTTCGGCGAAGCCCGCGCAGACGATCCCGTACCACGACGCGCTCGCGAACCTGGATGCCGACGAGGTGCGCGCACTTGGCGAGCAGTACATTGCGCACACGCGCATCCAGCGCAAGACAGACGCGCCGTTCTTCATCGACAAGATGCCCAACAACTTCGCGCACATCGGCCTGATCCAGCTGATGCTGCCGAAGGCGAGGATCATCGATGCCCGCCGGCACCCGCTCGCCTGCTGCTTCTCTGGCTTCAAGCAGCAGTTCGCGCGTGGGCAGAACTTCACCTACAGCCTCGGCGATATCGGTCGGTACTATCGCGACTACGTCGAGCTCATGACGCATTTTGACGACGTGCTGCCCGGCCGCATCCACCGCGTGATCTACGAGACGATGGTCGACAACACCGAGAAGGAAGTGCGACGCCTGCTGGACCATTGCGGGCTGCCGTTCGAAGAGCAATGCCTGCGTTTCTTCGAGAACGCTCGGCCGGTGCGCACAGCGAGTTCCGAGCAGGTGCGCAGGCCGATCTACCGCGAGGGAATCGACCACTGGCGGCACTACGAGCCGTGGCTTGGACCGTTGAAAAACGCATTGGGAACGGTGCTGGACGCGTATCCGGCGGTGCCGAGGTTCGCGGACGCGGCGGAAATCGATTGAGAGGCATGGCGGGCATGCGACCAAAGGCACATTGACACGGGCGGAAACATCCGCCACAACATCCACGGGGACTACCAGGGGAGAGCCATGCACACGATGTCCATGCAACGACGCGCATCCAGCCGTACGTCGACGGGGAAACTTGGCCGATTGCCGCTGGCGGTAGCGATTTACCTCGCGATGAGCACGACGGCGTTCGCGCAGGACGCACCAAAGGACGCTAGCCCGCCGCCGGACAGCGCCGTGAGCAAACGTGCAAAGACGCTGGACACGATTACGGTGACCGCGCAGAAGCGCTCGGAGAATCCGCAGAAAGTGCCGATCAGCCTCGACGTGATCGGCGACGCGAAGCTGCAGCAGCTAAACGTCAAGAGCTTTGACGACTATGTGAAGTACCTGCCGAGCGTGTCCTACCAGGCCGATGGGCCAGGCAGCGCCCAGATCTTCATGCGCGGCGTGGCCGATGGTAGCGACGGCAATCACTCCGGGCCTCTTCCCAGCGTGGGCGTGTACCTTGACGAGGAGCCGATCACCACGATCGACGGCCCGCTGGACCTGCACATCTACGATATTGCACGCGTCGAGTCGCTTGCCGGCCCGCAGGGCACGCTGTACGGCGCCAGTTCGCAGGCGGGCACCCTGCGCATCATCACCAACAAGCCCGACCCAAAGCATTTTTCTTCCAGCTACTCCGTCGAACTCGACTCAGTGAGCCACGGCGGCATCGGCAACCTGGAAGAAGGCTACGTCAACATACCGTTCAACGACCACACCGCGATCCGTATTGTCGCGTGGGACAAGCACGATGCAGGCTATATCGACAACGTGCCGGGATCGCGGCAGTTTCCTCGGAGTCCCGGCGACCCCCTTCCTGGCTGGGGCGGAGTTGTCAGCAACCAGAACTGCGCCAGCACGGCCCAACTCGTATGCACGGGTGCGGCGAAGAACAACTACAACACGGTCGATACCGGTGGCGCGCGTGCGGCGCTGCTGATCAATCTCGACGACAACTGGACCATCACACCGAGCGTGATCGCCCAAAGGCAGAAATCCCACGGCGAGTTCAGTTTCGATCCAGCCGTGGGCGATCTGAAAATCAAGCATTTCTACCCTGAGGACGCGACCGACAACTGGACCCAGGCAGCGCTGACCGTGCAGGGCAAGATCGGCAACTTCGACGTGACCTACGCGTTCGCCCGTCTCAACCGCCACGATCACTCGGACTCCGACTACAGCGACTATTCGTTCTGGTACGACACCCTGTTCCCGGGCTCCTACAACGCGTACAACAAGGACGGCGACCTCATCAATCCGTCGCAGTTCATCAAGAGCGTGGACACGTTTGGCAAGACCAGCCACGAATTGCGTATCGCTTCGCCTTCGGACTGGCGCCTGAGCTTCGTTGGCGGCTTCTACTGGCAGGAGCAGACGCATCAGATCCAGCAGGACTACATCATCAACGGCCTGGCTCCCTCCCATTCGGTCGATGGCTGGCCGAACACGATCTGGCTGACCGAGCAGCTGCGCACGGACAGGGACGAAGCCCTGTTCGGTGAAGCGACATTCAAGTTCACTGAAAATCTCAGGGCCACGGCTGGCATCCGTGAGTTCAAGGTAGACAACAGCCTGAAGGGGTACTTCGGATTCAAGAGCGCGGAGTCGTTGTGCTTCGCCGGGCCGTTCCATGGAGCGCCCTGCACGAACCTCGACAAGAGGGTGAAGGAAACCAACCACGTCGGGAAATTGAACGTGACCTGGCAGATCGATCCCGACAAGATGATCTACGGAACCTGGTCGCAGGGCTATCGTCCGGGCGGCATCAACCGCAAAGGTGACCTGCCGCCGTACATCTCCGACTTCCTGGATAACCTCGAGTTCGGCTGGAAGACGACCTGGATGAACAACCGATTGCGCTGGAATGGGTCGGTCTTCGACGAGCGCTGGAAGAACTTCCAGTTCGCGGTGCTGGAGCCAGGCGATAACGGGCTGACCACGATCAAGAACGCCAACCAGGCCGAGATCAAGGGCCTTGAAACCAACCTGAGCTGGAAGGCAACCGACGACCTGGATCTCTCGGGTGGCGTCGCGTTCTACAACGCAAAACTCACGGCCAACTACTGCGGGAAAACCGATCTCCTCGGCAATCCCATAACCGATTGCCCCGTGGGAAGCCTGGATTTCCCCTTGGGCCCACAAGCGCCCAAGGGAACCCAATTACCCGTGACGCCGAAGGTCAAAGCCAACCTCATCGGTCGCTACAACTTCAACGTCGGTGGCATGGATGCCTATTTCCAGACTGCCATCGTGCATGTCGGCCAGCGCACGGCGGATTTGCGCATTGCCGAACGCGGTCTACTCGGCAACCTTCCGGCCTACACAACCGTCGATTTCTCCGCGGGCATCAAGAAAAACAGCTGGGCGCTCGATGCTTTCCTCGAAAACGCATTCGACGAACGCGGGCAGGTGGCTCGGTTCGCGCAGTGCACTGAAACCGTGTGCGCGAACGGAGGCGATCCGAAAACAGGCCAGGTATACGTCGTACCTGTGGCGCCGAGGACGTTCGGGTTGCGCTTCACGCAGGACTTCGATTGATCTGAGCGCGAGCGGCGGTAGTTCCGGCTACCGCCGCCATCTGCGTCAGGGATGGAAATGGGCGACCCCGTGCTCGAAGCGAGCAACGGATCGTGCCAGCGACCCTGAATTGCATCCCGTCACGCTGCCGCATGACGACCGAAATAGCGCTTCACCCGCCACGCCAATATTCGGACCAGTGGCAACTTGGCGACGACTTCGCGTGGGTAGCACTGCGTGCAAAGGACCAGGAACGCCCCGCGGCTGGTGATATAGCACAGCGTCATCGCCTTGATGCGAACATTGCACGCCTTGCAGGTGACGTGGTCCCACGCCCCTTGCTCGATATGGAAAATCGCCGAGTCGAATGGACCGCCATCGTGCGGCAGCAGCACGCGATAGCCCTCTGGACGCGGATACCAGCGCGTCTCGTACACTGGGCGGGGCGGGGCGAAGTCCACAGAATCGCGCGAGACAAATGCCACCAGCGCATCCCGGAGCGGGATACGGCAGGACATCCACGGCAGGAACTGCAACTCTTGCGAGTCCGTGGGCACGCGACGACCCCGAAGCGCGGCGTTGGGTTGCATGGTCTGCCGCACCCATTGCTGCGTCAAGCGAACGATTGGTACGTCTTTCTGCGGCAATCAGTACGTCTTGCGTCCGGTTCCGGCGGCAGACGGGATTGGCCTGACGCCTTATGCGGCAAATCACAGTGCCTTGAGCAACCGATAGTCGAATTCCAGTGACTGGTAAAACGCCGCGACCCCGATGCGTTCGTCCTGTCCATGCCAGCGGTCTTCGTCGACATCGACAGGAATCCCGTTGAAGACGTAGACAGGCATTGCCTGGCGCAGGAACACGCTGTCGCTCGCACCCGCAGACATATAGGGCGACACCGGGATAGGGCCCCAGACCGTCGCGGCGACGCTGGCGATCTGCGCGAACAGTGCCGTGTCCACCGGCGAAGCCGGACTGAGGTTTGGCGGAGCGATGCGCGCGATCGCGATTGCCGGATCGTCTACGGTCTTCTTCAACAACGCGTCGACCGAGTCCAGGTCTTCATCGGGAAGCAATCGGCAATTCACGGTCGCGCGCGCCATCGCCGGCAACGCGTTCTCGGCGTGGCCGCCTTCGAGCATCGTCGCGACGCAGGTGGAACGCAATTGCGCGTTGTTGTTGATCGACGAGGCCGCAATCCGGGCGACAGCCGCCATGTCCGATGGATCGTGCCCGATCGCGCGCATGTCCGCGGCTGTCTGCCCCGAATTCTGCGCCGCCAACCCCGTGTAATAGCCACGCGTGACCGAGTTCGTGCGCAGCGGGAACTGCATCGCCGACAGCTTGACCAGGCCTTGCGCGAGACGGTAGATCGCATTGTCCGGAGTTGGCAGCGAGCTGTGCCCGCCCGGATTGCGTACGGTCAGCGTGTAGCTCAGGTACACCTTCTCCGCAGTCTCGATGCTCAGCAGCAATGGCTTGCCTTCGCGCGTCGCGGGACCGTTGTCGTCCTGGTTCAATCCATAGGCCGCCTTGAGCAGGTCCGGTCGATGCGCCTGCAGCCACTGGATGCCATTGTCGTCGCCGTCTTCCTCGCCGGCCGTGAGCGCGAGGATGTAGTCGCCGCGCGGGACGATATGTTCTTCGTGCAGGCGCAGCAGGGTCTCGACCAACCCCGCGCCAGCCCCCTTGATGTCGATCGTGCCGCGACCGTAGAAATAGCCGCCGTCCTCGGTGAGCTTGAACGGATCGTAGTGCCAGTCCTCGCGCTTCGCCTCGACCACGTCCAGGTGAGCGAACAGCAGCACTGGCGCGCGTTCGCCGCGACCGTGCACGCGCACCACCAAATTCCGTTTCTTCGGGTTGTCGCCGAGCACCATCACGTCGGCTGGCGCGAAACCGGCGGCAACGAATCGTTGCGCGAGCTTCTCTGACAACACCGTGACGTTGCCATGCGCCGAGGTCGTGTCGGTTTCGATCATCTCCTTGAGGATCTCGCGACCACGCACCTGGTCAGGTCCGGGTGCTGTGGCGGCAGTGGTCGCTGGATCCTTGCCGACAGCTGCGGTTGGTGCAGCGATCAAGGCACTGAGTGCTGTCAGCAATGCAGTCGCAAGCAGGATACGAACTGTCTGCAACACGATAACCTCCGGTCTATCCGACTTGTTGGAGCGCCTGCGTCGATCGCAACACCAGCCTCATTTCCCCGGGTCCACAACCAGCAGTCCAACATACTTCAGCCAGAAAGCCAGTTCGGTGCGGTATTCGTTCGGGTCGATCAGTGTTCCTTGCTTGTGGTTGACCGCAACCTGGATATGCCAGTACAGCGAAGGCGTCGTGGCTTCGATGTTGCAATTGCCGCTGCCGAGGACGGTCGCCAACCGATCGCATTGGGTGCCCTTGACGAAGGTGAAGCCAGTCGGCAACAGGTCTTGCCCGCGTGGAATCAGAATGTACCATTCCGATTCAACCGCATTGAAAGTGGGTACGCGGGGCGGCCCTGGATGGAAATTGACGACGAGTTGCGACGGGGCAGTGGCACCGCCGGGTGCCGTGGGGTCGGCGGACACGCCTGAATGGACCACGCCATCCGCACTGCGGTAAAAAATCCAGGTGCCGGTGTCCTCGCAAAGCTGCGGTCGGCTGTCCGGATCGCAGCGCAGCAGGCTCGGCGTGCCGGCCATCTTCTTGTCGATGCACACGAAGGTCAGCCGGGCGTTTCCGAACATCGCGCTCGCGTGCTCGGCGTGGTCCGCAGGGCACTGGATTGCCGCGAGTTCCGGCGGCAGTGGAACCACGGGTGCGTCGCCGGCCATGTGGCAGGCGCTGAGCGCCGCAACCGCGAGCGCCATCAGGCACGCAAGTGCAACTGGAATTTGTTGCGGGAAAATCACCAGGATCGAGCCTGTCTTCGATGGGCTCGCACTCTATCAACAACATCTCGTGAAAGCGTCAAAACCGGCTACCCGTCGAGGATCGTGATCTTTTGCCAGATCTTGCGCGACAGATCCGCGGTGAGGCTCTCAATGTCGTTGACCGCGTCGAGCACCACCGGGTCCTGCAGGTGCTGGGCGTGCAGGGCGGCAAGCTTGCTGGTAAGCGCCAGCAGTTCAGAACAGTAGTCGAGGTAGCGCGCGAGCTCGGCCCGCGACAGCTTGCGCACCGGTGAAGACGCGGTGGTCGCAGCCGGCCGCAGCACCGATTCGGGGTCCTTGGTGAGCTGGTGCATGTCCACGACGTGCGCCACGCTGCGCAGTCGGTGCAGCAGGCGCAGCGCGGTACGCCGCTTGATCCGCATTTCCAGCGACACCAGGAAGATCACCGAGAGTGCGAGGAACAGCAGCTGGTTTGCAGCCGCGTCGGTGGCCTGCAGGAACTCGGCCACGCCGATCGTTCCCGACCTGGACATATGGGCGAGCTGGAACAGCGCCCACAGCGCCAGTGCAAGCAGCAGCCCGATCGCGATGGCGGCCAACGTGCGGACCCACCACAGTGGGCGGCGCAGGTGCTCGATCGCAATCTGGTTGTGCTCCGCC
>JBBQTD010000047.1:0-25430 GCA_038234715.1 Lysobacterales bacterium
CGGATCTTGGCGTACATGCTCATGGTGATCACCTCGTTATCCCTGCTGGTCAAAAACTCAGCAGGATAGGGAGAACACCCTGGTCAATTTTGAGCGAAAAAACCTCGGGTCAGCTGGTCAACTTTGTGCGCGCGCCAACACGATAGGAGTTACCGCGAGCGCACAGCGAGCTGCGACGCTCATCATTCATCTCATAAGGATATGACCATGCAAACCATACTTGGAACTTTCGACGACACGACCTCCGCACAGAAAGCAGCTGACCGCCTGATGAGCGAAGGTTTCTCCAGCTCCTGCGTGCATGTACAAACCGGAACGCTGTCCACCCAGACACAGGCAGCGACAGAGCCACATGCCCACAAGGGCTTCTTTGCCGAAGTCGAAAGCTTTTTCTCCAGTCTGTTCCATGCCGATTCAGCGAAGGCAGACGCCGGCAACTATGCAGAAGCGATCCGGCGCGGCAGCACCGTGGTTGCAGTTGACGCCGCGAATGAGAGTGAGGTGGCGAAGGCTTCGAAAATCCTGGGTGAATACGGTTCGGTGGACGTCGCCGGACGTGCCGAAAATTGGAAGAAGAGCGGATGGACGGGTTTCGACGCCAATGCCAAACCGATGACGCATGACGAGATCGTTACCGACCGCAAGCTCGTGATGCCCGTTGTGCAGGAAGAAATTCAGGTCGGCAAGCGCACCGTCGAGGACGGCGCCGTGCGTGTGGTCAAGCGCGTGACCGAGACCCCGGTGACCGAGCTGATCAAGTTGCGTGAAGAGCGCGCCACCGTGGAACGTGTTCCGGTGGATCGCCCTGCAACGGACGCCGACTTCACCAACTTCAAGGAGGGCACCCTGGAAGTTCGGGAGAGTTCAGAGCACGTCGTTGTGAGCAAGCAGGCGCGTGTGGTCGAGGAAGTGGTGGTCGGCAAGGACGTCACCGAACGCGCCCACACCGTAACTGATACCGTGCGTCGCACGGATGTGGATGTCGAGCGTGTTCCCAGCGGCCCGAACAGGTAATTTTGCAAACCGGGGGCGAAAACAAATTGCGCCCTCGTGTCCTGCTGCCGTGCTCAAACGCTCAGCAGTTGGTCAAAGCAGCCGCCCATCCCGCTGGGCTGGGTAGGTCAGCAAAACCGGGTTGGACTGAGGTCTTGCAGAGGGGGTCAGTGTTACGTTTACCAGAGTGCCCTCACTCGATGCCGTGAAAGCGCCGCACGTTCTGACTGCTATTAGCTCGAGCGCGGCGATCCGCTCTAAACGCTCCAAGCCAAGGAAGGCAGATGACCATTAACGTTGGAAACCTCATGCAGCAGATACTCGGAGGTGGTTCGGAAACGGTAGCGCCCCCCGTAGCAGATCAATTCCATCAGGTCGCCCAATCCGCAGCGCCCGAGGCGCTCAGCGCGGGCTTGGCGGCTGCCTTCAACTCGTGGCGGACACCGGAATTTGGCGCCATGGTGGCGAGCATGTTCGGCCAGGCCAATCCCGAACAGAAGAGCGGCATTGTCAATCGCCTGCTCGCCGGCCTCGGATCGGCAGGGCGGGCCGGACTCGGGCAACTCGGGCTGCAAGGCTTAACGGGGAGCGGTGCGACGACAACACCAAGCGTCTCGCTAGAACAAGCCGCCCAGTTTTCTCCCGGTCAAGTCCAGCAACTCGCCACGCATGCTCAAAACTCAAATCCAGAAATCGTCGATGCGATGAGCAACTTTTACGCGCAACATCCGGTTCTCATGAAGAGCCTGGGCGCGGAGGCGATGGGAATGGTACTGAGCAAAATCGGCAATCGCCCCACATGAAGGACCGTGTTACCGCAATTGGCCACAGCCGTGCAAGTAAACGAACGAAAAACGCATCGCAAGGGATGCGTCATGTCGAACCTCCAACATCACGCGCACGTCGATAGCCACGAAACCCTGCCCTCCTCCCCGCCGGACAGTCCGGCGCGCGTGCGCACCGAACCTACCGTCGATGCGGTCGCGGAAGACCGGTTCTGGCAGAACGCCTACAGCACCCAGTCCTACTACATGGGGAGTCGCACGTACGACCATTACGGCCCCGCGTATCGCCTTGGAATTGCCTATCGGCTCGGCCCGGGAGGCCATCGCACCTGGAAACAATGCAAGCGTGACCTTGAACCCCTGTGGGGGCGTCGCAAGGCGTTCTCTTCGTTGAGCTGGGAACAAGCCCGCGATGCGGTATGGTCAGCTTGGAACCGGATCGACCACGCATTGGCTTGGTGCTACTAGGGCAAATCGGACGCGTCGATTGCGGCGAATTTGACAAGAGGCCATATCCTCTGGGCCCACCGGGCTGCAGGCCTGCGCGAGCATACATGTGACAAAACATGCAGCTTTTGACGACGCGATCTTCGGCGCTAATCGGTGGATTTGGAGCGACGGCATCGCGCTCGGGTAGGCCCGTGGTGTCTTTGGTCGCACTCTGCAGTACTGTCGTGATGAATTGACGCGTGCAACTTGCCGGGGCGCCGCCGGGGAATGCGGGTTCTTACAGCGCGATTGGCATTTGAGGGGTTTGAGTGCGGTCGGCAAAGCCGCATTTCATCCGGCCGTCGCCCCCGGCAGGTCCGCAGTGTTGCTAGTATGGTTCTCGGCGAGCATCGACCGCAGCGGCTCGCCTGCCCGCAGCATCTTTTTCGACGTGACGGTGTTATCGCGCCCGCGCCGTCAGCTTCTGGGCGCACCGTTTCAAACGTCAGTGGCGAATGTCGCATGTCCGCAGGCGCGCTTTTCGAATTGGTCAGCTATCGCGGCGCGCTAGCTGCACGCGAACAGCAGCAGGCTCAGCACAACGGTCGCAACGATAGAGCCGATTACGCTAAGTAAGCACCCAGACTTTTCAATCTTTACGGGCATAGTGTCGACCCCTTGGCTTGACGCAGCGGCTGTGCATCTGAATAGCGGCCCTTTCCGACGCAAATGAACATAGGAGATCCTTCTCCTGGGATTATCACTCCTTCCTTTTCGAGCAATGTAGCATTCAATTCAGGCGCATTTTGTGCGCTGCAATTGGTCACCTCGTGGACCGGATAGCTTGCGCTTTGGGGTGTCGGTCCACGGCGGCTTTCTTGGGCTTTTTGAAAGGCGGCGTCGACCGGGTAGATTTATGCAACGTGCTCATCCACCTGAAGCGGCACCGTGAAGACTCAATTCTCGATTAGCATCGCCCACATCTGCAGGCTTTCCACGCGGCTGCAGATGATCTTGACGCAGACCAGCATCGGCACCGCGAGCAGAAGGCCGAGAATTCCCCATAGCCAGCCTCAGATCATCAGCCACAGAATGATTGCCAGTGGGCTGACCTTGAAGGCTCTGCCCAATGCCTGCGGAGTGACGAACTGGCTTTCCATTAGGTGCAGAAACAGAAAACCGGCGGCCGGCAAAGCAGCTTGTCCGATGCCGTTGAATTCCGATAGTCCAACCAGCAACAGCAAGGCGGCCATCACCATCGGTCCGACATAGGGCGTCAGATTGAGCAGCGCCGCCAACGTGCCCCACAGTACCGGATCATGCACGCCCCGCCACCACAGGTAGAGTCCGGTCGACAAGCCCAATAGTGCACTGGTGGCGCTGATCGTCAGCACATAGCGCGAAAGGTCGGACTGGATCGAGCGCACGATGTCGAGGGTGATGCGTTTTGTCGACATCGTAGGGTTCAGCATCAGCGCCTTGCGCAGCATCTCCTCGCCGTAGAGCAGGAAAAAATACGTCAGCAGGATCACTGCGATCACACTGGCCAGTACGCGTGGCGTGGTCGCCAGCAAGCTCGAGCGCGGCGAGGCGTCCACCACAATCGGTGGTTTTGAGTGCGCGTCGCCAGCAATATTCCCGAGGCTATCTCCGGCCTTGCTGGCTTCCTGCAGCGGCCTGATCATCGCGCGCAGCTTGGGCGCCGACTGGTTCAGTAGGGTCGGCGCCTGGTGCATCCAGCTGACTGCAGGCCGATATTACCTTCCCGAAAGCGGACGTTCGCTTACGACAAAGCTCAGCCGCAAAATCCCGCCAGTTGGGATTGGACTGTAAATGGTTGTGCTACTCAAAAGCGGGCGGGACGTCGCGACACCGATACCGTCGGCGGGGACTGCAACGTGAACCCTATCGTGCGTCGGGTCGATATGATGGTTCGGATATTTCGACCATGGACCGCAGCATGCAACGCACGTTGAGCGAATCGGTCTGGCGCTTCGGTATCTTTCTTGCGGTGCTGGCCGCGCTGGCGCTGCTGGAAGTGTGGCTGGGCGGCCCGAACCCGTCGCCGCAACGGACGCAGCGCTGGCCAGCGAATGCCGGATTGGTGGTGTTCGACACGCTGATTGCGAGGGTTTTATTGCCGACGGGCGCGGTCGGCGTGGCGGTTTGGTGTCAAGCACGCGGTGTTGGTTTGCTCAACGGGTTGGCATGGCCGTACTGGCTGAAATGCGCGCTTGCGCTGGTAGTGCTGGATTTGGCGATCTACTGGCAACATCGCTGGTTGCATGTGCTGCCGTGGCTGTGGCCACTGCATCGAGTGCACCATACCGACATCACCCTCGATGCCAGCTCGGCATTGCGGTTCCATCCGCTGGAGATACTGCTGTCGCTGGCATACAAGCTTGCGCTGGTCTTCGCCTTCGGCATCGCGCCGCTGGCGGTGTTGGTCTTTGAAACACTGCTATCGAGCTTTGCACTGATCACCCACGCCAATCTGGCGCTGCCGCCGCGGCTCGATCGGGTCATCCGCTGGCTACTGGTGACGCCAGCGATGCACTGGATCCATCACTCCACCCATGTCGCCGAACAACACCGCAATTTCGGATTTCACTTGAGCATCTGGGATCGGTTGTTCGGCAGCTATGCGGCGCAGTCACGCGACGTACCGCAGGCGTTCGGAGTCGAGCACGTCGACGCAGGTGATGCGCTGCGCTTCACGCGTCTGCTGCGGGAACCCTTCGTGAGTCGTTGAGTATCTGATCGCGCAACCAACTGGCGAGTGTGGTTTGTTCCGGCAGCGGATCGCGCAGCGCGTCCAGCATCGAAAGCAAGGGCGCAAGATCGTGAATGGTGTCTGCATCGCGAAGCGTGCGCAGAAGCGCGATGCGCGCGTCACCCAATGCTGCGCGGAAGCGCGAGGCTGTGTCTGGCTGCGACCATGGAGTTGCTGTCCAGGCAACTGTGGGAACGGCGCAGCGGGTACCAAACAACCAGAAGCCGCCATCGACACTCGGTCCCAGAACATGCTGATGACTGTCAAGCGCGTGCAGCGCATCGTGGATATCCGCGACCGTGATTTGCGGCGCGTCCGCGCCCAGCAACAGCGCGCGCCCGTGTGCGTCTCGCAGCACGCCGCAAACTCGGCGCATCCGCTCCCCGAACGTACCATCGCCTTGGGGAATGCGCGACAGGTTCGACCACAGCGGATCGTCCAACGCGGTACGTTCGGCGACGGCCCAGTAGGCTTGCAGCCCCGGTAGCAGTGATTGCGCCGCGCGTGCGACTGCGACGACCGCTTGTGCTGCCTGACGATGGAATGCCGTCGCCGCAGCTACGCCAATCGTTGCTGCCAGCCGCGTCTTGAGTGCCGAGTGCCCTGGCGTTTTGACGAAGATCGCAAGTCCTGCGGGCTGTTGTTCCGCGTCCTGCGTTCGCGGCGACTGCTGGGAATGCATTGCCACTTGCACATTCTCGTCCGGCGTCATCGACGCGATTCCAGCCACGCCTGCGCCGCGGTCATGCGCAGGTGCCGCAAGGTCGTGCGCATCCAGCCACTGTCAACGTACTTGCGTGCGCTGGTGAGCAATGCGGCACCGACCGGTCGGAGCGCCAGCCCGGCGCGGCGCGCACGCCAGACCAAGGCGTGGTCTTCGCCGTAGCGCAGACACTCATCGAAACCGCCGAGTCGGGTGAACGCAGCGCGCGGTAGCAGCAATCCTTGGTCGCCAAACGGCAGCCCCAGCCACCGCGCGCGCCAGTTGGCGCCACGCGCATTCCAGCGCATCGCGCGTGGACCGTCGGCGGCGAAGCGCAACGCGAACCAGCCAAGCGCGGCGTGGTCGCCAGCGATAAAGGAGCGTAGCGCCGGCAAAGTTTCCGGGAGCAGACGCGAATCGGCGTGGAGGAACCACAGCCACTCGCGCGTGGCATGTGCGGCACCCACGTTCTGCTGGCCGGCACGGCCAGCGGATGCGCGCAACGCATCGGACGGCGCGTGCTGCGGATCGCCCCTGGCAAACACTGGCAGCAGTTCCGCAGTCGTTGCGTCGCGCCGCAGTGCATCGAACAAAGGCGGCCATGCGGTGTCGCCAGGCCCGACCGGCAGCACGATCGAAAGTCGCATCAGCGGATCGCGCATGCAGGAGGCGGGCATGTGCATGTTCAGGTCAAAGCGCCGCCGCAGCTGCTGCCACTGCCGGCGGTACAACCGTAACAGTGGTGGCCAAAAACAATCGGGCGCGACGCGATCGCGTCCAGCCGATCGATGTCCCACAAGGAAGTTTCTGCGCCGCCGGCCGGAAGCTCCAGCATCTGGTTGAAATCGCAGTCGTACAGCCGTCCGTCCCAGCTCACCGAAATCAGGTTGCGGCACATCACCCCGAGGGCCGCCTGCGGATTGAACGCGTCGAGCAGCAACTGCATGTAGGCATCGAGTTTGCCGTCGCGTTCGAGTTCGTGCAGGAAGCGCTTGATCGGCATATTGGTCAGCGTGAACAAACGATTGAACACGATGCCGAAGTCGACGAACAGGCGCTGGCGATAATCCGTTTCGAGCGCCGCTTGCGGTGGTGGCAACGTGGCGCCGAGCGGGTTGTACACCAGATCGAGTTCCAACCCGGATTCCGGGACGCCATAACCCAACGCATTCAATTGCTGCAAGGCCGCGATGCTCTGCGCGAACACGCCCTTGCCACGTTGCTTGTCGACATTGCCCGGCGTATAGCACGGCAAGGACGCAACCACGTCGATACGGTTGCTGGCGAGGAATGTGGCGGTGTCCTCCTGCCCCGGCTCGAGCAGCACGGTCAGGTTGCAGCGATCGATGACCTTGAGACCACGCGCGCGGCCTGCCAACGCGACCTCGCGAAAATGCGGATTGAGTTCGGGCGCGCCGCCGGTAAGATCCAGCGTATGCAGCGCCGGTGCTGTGTCCATCAATGCGATCAGCCGCGCGGCGGTTCGCGCGTCCATGCTCTCGGTGCGCTTGGGGCCGGATTCGACATGGCAATGCGTGCAGGCGAGATTGCAGCGCTTGGTAATGTTGACCTGCAGGATTTGCAGCGGCGTGCGCGGCAGCGTCAATCCATGGCGTTGCAGCGTGCGCGCAAACGCTGGCTGCGGCGCGGCGATGACCGCGTTCATGGCTTCACTCGGCTGGCGAAGACGATGTCGCCGAAATAGGTGACTGTGGATTCGCCAGTGTTGTCGGTGTCCGCTGACACTGCGACACCGGTGATCGAAGGAGCCGCTGCCCCGAAAGCGCGGCGATAATCGGCGGCAACATCGCGCTGTAACTGCACCCATTGCCCCTGCTGCGCGTTGCCGCTGCTCACCACGATCATCTTGACGAAGCCGGTGTAGGCATTGTCACGCATCGTGCCGATCGGCTGGCGGTTGTCCCAGACGTAGCACAGCGCCGCGGTCGGCAACTGCTCTCCGTAGCGCGCGTGGCCGAGACGGTACAACATGCGTTCGCCGAGCGACATCTGTTCGGGCCTGCGGTCGAAGGACACGTACAGGCGCGCCGAATAGTCGTCACCGGATTTGCGCGTCATGTCGGCGCTGGCGAGCACGCGCTCTGTTTTCCAGCGCCAGAGTAATTGCGGCGTGCGTGCCGAATCAATCTGCAATGCATGACGCAGCGACGCTGCTGCATTGTCGGAGCGCGCCCGCAACACGGTGCTGTCACCGTCGTGAATCAGATCGAATCGGGTCTGATTTTTCACATTCGGGATCGGCTGCAATGTCCAGCCCGCAGGCAGCACGTTGCCCGGGGCGCTGGCAGAAAAGGGTGCTGGCGATGTTGCCTGCACGGCGGGCGCGGGCAGAGCCAGAAAGAGTGTCAACGGCAGTAGCATGCATCGCATCGTATCAATCGTCCCTGCGCATCCAGCGGTGGTAGCGCGCTGCCAAAGCTAGCGCGCGCTCGGGTTGGTGGCGCTTGCGGCGTACACCGGCGACGTACTTTGCGGCCTCGGCAAACGTCGGATACGCGAACACGGTGCCGAGGATCTTGTCGAGACCGATGTGTTGCTGCATCGCCAGCGCGAACAACGCGATGGTCTCACCAGCGCGCTCGCCGACGACGGACGCGCCGAGAATCCTGTCCTTGCCGGGCGGCACCAAGACCTTGACGAAGCCCGCGGTCGCGGACTCGGCGACGGCGCGGTCGAGTTCAGCCATGTCGTACGTGATCACTTCGATCGCGATGTTTTGTTCTTTCGCCTCGCGTTCGTTCAACCCTACGCGCGCGGCCTCCGGTTCGGTAAAGATCACCGCCGGCATCACGCGATAGTCGGCAGCGAACGACTTCCATCCACCGAACAGTGCGTTCACCGACGCATACCAGGCCTGGTGCGCGCCGGCATGGGTGAGCTGGAACGGGCCGGTCACGTCGCCGACACAGTAGATATTCGGAAATTTCGTGCGCAGGAATTCATCGGTTTCGATGGTCTTGTTCTTGCGCAGTCCGAGGTCGAGCACATCGATGCCATAGCCATCGACCGTCGCTGTGCGGCCGATCGCCAGCAGGAGCGCGTCGAATGCGATCTCGCTACGCGCGCCGACGTGTTCGACAATCAATGTCGGAGATTCGCCGCCGCGCACCTCGACCGCTTTGTGGCCAAGGCGTATGGCGACGCCATCAAGCTCCAGCGTGGATTGCACCGCGATGGCCACATCGTCGTCTTCGTGGGCAAGCAGTTGATCGCCCATTTCGACCACAACGACATCACTCCCCAACCGCGCGAATGCCTGCGCGAGCTCGCAGCCGACCGGCCCTCCGCCGAGGATCACCAACCGTTGCGGCAGGGTGTCGAGATTCCAGATCGTGTCCGAGGTCAGATAATCGACCTGTTCAAGGCCGGAAATTTTCGGCACCACCGGTCGCGAACCCGCGGCGATCACGATGCTGCGGGAGGTCAGGGTCTGCCCGTTCACGGCGACTGACCACGGTGAGACGATCGTCGCGTCGCCCTGGATCACCTCAACGCCGATTTGCGTATAGCGTTCGACCGAATCGTGCGGCGCAATCGTGCGAATCGCTGCACGCACATGTCGCATCACGGCCGCGTAGTCGATGTGGGTGCCGGCCGATTTCACCCCGAATCGCGCTGCGTGATCAGCTTCTGCGGCGGCGCGCGCGGCACGGATCAGCGCCTTCGACGGCACGCAGCCGCGATTGAGGCAGTCGCCGCCCATCTGGGCTTTTTCGATCAAGGTGACTTTGGCGCGCAGCGTGGCGGCGATATAGCTGGTGACCAGACCCGCAGCACCCGCGCCGATCACGATCAGGTTGCGGTCGAACCTCTTGGGTTTTTCCCAGCCGCGATAGATCCGGCGTGCACGCGCGATGTTCATCAGTTTGCGAGCGATCAGCGGCAGCAATCCGAGCCCCGCGAAAGCGAGCAACACGCGGACACTGAGGATGCCGGACAGCGACTTCAACTGCCCAAGCTCGCGGCCCGCATTCACGTACACCAGCGTGCCTGCGAGCATGCCGAGCTGACTGACCCAGTAGAAGGTCCAGACGCGGATCGCGGTGACACCCATCGCAAGGTTGATCACGAAAAACGGAAACACGGGCACCAGCCGCAGCGCGAACAGGTAGAAGCCGCCTTCGTGTTCAACGCCGGCATCGATGCGTTTGAGGCGTTCGCCGAAACGTGCCTGCACCGCGTCGCGGAAGATGTAACGCGAGGCCAGCATCGCCAGCGTCGCACCAATGCTCGAGGCAAACGATACGATCACGGTACCGGTGGCCAGTCCAAAGACCGCGCCTGCAAACAAGGTCAGCAGTCCGGCTCCCGGAAGCGAAAGCGCGGCGAATGCGATGTAGATCGCGGCGAATCCCAACATCGCTTCCAGCATGTGGGAGCCTTCAAACGCGTGCGCCGCACCCAGCAGCGATTGCATGCGTTGCAGGTTCAGGTATTGCGCACCGCCGCCCAGGTACAACACGACCGCGGCGGCGATCACGACGATGAGGAAAACGATCTTCCAGGGTTTCATTTCCGACCCCAGGAAGGCCCGCTTGTCGGGAACATGAGTTTCAACAGCACGCGGCGACGGAAGCTGACTGTGTCCCTGCGGCCGGTGCGCACGGAAACAGTCCGAAGTGCGCCCCCCTGGGCGTCAGTTCGAAGTGTGCCGCGTAGCGTGTAGCGCCCAGCATGTTGGCTGTGTTGCCGCACACTAGCATCGGTCGTCCGGCCTCGAAGCGGTGGTGATCGTCGAGTACGAAGGCATGCGGGTGGTGCGGAATGCTGCCGCGATAGGTCGCGACCTGGCCGTAGTCCTCACAGCGATCCTCAAGGTCGAGCTTGAACGCGCGCACGGTGATGCTCTCAAAGCGCACCATCCCGATCCGCGCCTCGATCTGCGCATCCAGCAGCGGCACGGGATTGCGCGCGGCGATGCGGTAGTCAGCGCAGCCCGCCTGTGCCATCAGGCGGCGGAAGTCTTCGATGTAAAACGCACCGGCCAGGCACTCGCCGCGCAGCACCGGATCGGCGAGCAGCGCAGCCGGAATCCGGCGATCGGCGAAGACATCAGAGAAAAACAATTCGCCGCCGGGCTTGAGCACGCGAAATACTTCGCTCAGGACTGCGGCTTTATCGGCGGACAGGTTGACCACGCAATTGGAGATCACCACGTCGATGCTGGCGTCGGCTATTCCGGCTGCAGCGAGGTCCTCGATCCTTCCGTCACGGAAGTCGAGGTTGTCGAGGCCACTCGCGTCGCAGTGCGCGGCTTGGTTGCGACGCGCGATCGCGAGTTGCTGCGGTGTCATGTCGATGCCGACGACGCGGCCCTGTGCGCCAACCAGACGCGAGACCAGGTAGGCATCGCGACCCGTCCCGCAGCCCAGGTCCAGCACGCTGGCATTCGCGACAGCCGCCGGAATCGGCGAGCCGCAACCATAGAATCGCTCGCTGACTTCGCGAGGGATCTGGCGCAACCATGTCTGCAGGTACTCTGGCATCATCTCGGCGCTGCAACACGCACCTGTTTTGAGGTCGTCCTGGCTGGTCAGGGTGTCGCCGTAGTAACGGACGATTGCCTCATCGGTCATGGTGACTCTCTTGGTCGTGAGTAGTGGCAGAACACTGTGCCCTTTCGATCGTTATGGGAACGCGAGCGGCCGTCAACCAGGCATCCACACTTGTCCGCCAGTTCTGGCGTCGTTCCGGTCAAGCGCCGAAGGCTCTGCCACAACTTGCTGAAGGCGATCTTTCGCCATTGCAAGGACTGGCCGACCCCCTTAGACGAAGCGCGAATAAGCTTCCAGCGGCAGTCGCGAAATGTCGGGAACACGGCAGTCTTCGGCGGCATGACCGACGACCAACAGCAAATAGGCCATCTGGTTGCTCGGTTGACCGAGAATTTGGTTGAGAAAGCCCATCGGGCTCGGCGTGTGGGTCAGCATTGCGAGGCCAGCGCGATGTAGCGCAGTAATCAACAGTCCTGTTGCGATGCCGACAGATTCATGCGGGTAGTACCGTTTGTGCTTGCGTCCGCTCGCATCCAGCGCGAAACGCTCGTAGAAAATCGCAATCAGCCAAGGTGCGACCTCAAGAAACGGCTTCGCGGCATCGGTGCCCAATGCCTCGAGCGCCTGTAGCCATTCCGCAGGCGCGCGGTGAGCGTAGAACTCGCGTTCTTCGGCCTCCGCCTTCTCGCGGATCTCGCGCTTTATCGCAGGATCGGATACCGCGACGAATCGCCACGGTTGTTGATTGGCCCCGCTCGGCGCGCTGCCGGCCGCGCGCAGACAGTGTTCGATCAGCTCGCGCGGAACAGGTGTTGTGGTGTAGTCCCGTACGGTGCGGCGTTCGGCAAGCTCATCGGAAAATGCACGTGCACGAGCGATCCGCTCGTTGTCGGTCAATTCCTGACGTCGTGGCAAAGGAATCGTGTTCGGAGCTGGCATCACTTGGCCTGTTGTGCGGGTCGTCTTCGCGTGAGGGTTGCGCAGATCGTGGGGGAAGGCAATTGCGAATGCAGTGACTCAGCGCGAACGAACCCCGTCGAGAATGAAGCTGCGTCGTGAAGCGACGACGCGTGGGCTGCTGCGTTTTTGCGTCCTCCCATCGTTTCAGGATCAATCAGCCCGGTAGACGTCCCGCGGATGCACACCGACTATGATGCCGTCGCGCAGCCATTGACTCAGGAACGCGGCCGCGCGGGCGATTCCTTCACTTTCGGCTTGCGCTTCGATCAGCGATGCGCAAAGCGCGCTGAAGCTCGCGTCATTGCGAATGAAGCGCAGTGCCTCCTCCTCAGTGGCTTCGATCGTGCGAAAGCACGGCGTGAATTCCTGGCGCCACACCAGCATGGCGGCGGGCGCAGGAAGGATCATCGCCGCGGGCGGCGTCTGTTCCGCCGCGAGCGCCGAGCAGATCGCGCCCGCATTGGTGGTTACCCGGCCGATGCGCAAAGTGGGGGCGAGCACGAGTTCGGCGTGATCCCAGTCGATGGTCGCCAATTCTTGCGCTGCCAGCGTCGCGGAATCCGTGTCTTCAAATGCGCGGCAGAGTTCCCATTCGAGCCAAGCCAATTCGGCGACTTCAGGATCGTCCGGATACAGGCCGGCCAGCATCCGGTCGAATCCCTCGCCGTAGGCGCCCAGCGTCCATGCGTGGGGAGGTGTCTGCGCGATGTGCGCCATCGCCGCTTCATTGAAGGCCGCATGGCCGAGCCACGCGCGCAGCTTCGCGAAGGTTTCACTCAGACCGTCGACGAGTTGCGACCGGTAGTTGTTCTGATGGACGGCCAGCCCGGCGGCTGCGGCACTGCCCAACGGGCGAGTGGCCTCGCCGGAAGCATCACCGAGCCACCCGATGAAGTCGCGCTGGAGCTCAAGCAGGTTCATGCAGCCCTGCGTTCCAGGTCTCTGCAGATCCCGCGCGCGATGGCGAGTTCGTCCAGCAATTCAGCGAGCGGCGGAATTCTGTCGTCGCGTTCGATCATGGTGGCAACCGGGCCTATTCGCCGCGCCGCTGCCTCGTAAAGCGCCCAGACGGGATCGGGAACCGGCTGGTCGTGGGTGTCGATCAGCAATTCACGCCCCTGGCTGTGGCCTGCCAGGTGGATCTGGCGCACGCGATCGGCTGGCACGCCCGCCAGATAGGTTTGCGGATCGAATCCATGGTTGGTCGCGCTGACGTAGATGTTGTTGACATCGAGCAGCAGGAAGCACCCGGTGCGCGCGCATAGCCCGGTGAGGAACTCCCACTCGGTCATCGTCGAGTGCGCGAAGTCCAGGTAAGTCGACGGGTTCTCGATCAGCAGGGGGCGCTTGATTGCATCCTGCGCTTGCGCAACGCTCGCGCAGACCAGGTCCAGCGCCTCGTCGGTATAAGGAAGTGGCAGCAGGTCGTGCGAGTTGAAACCCGCGACCCGGGTCCAGCACAGGTGGTCGGAGACGAACAGCGGCTGGACGCGATCGACCAGGGTCTTGAGGCGGACCAGATAGTCGCGGTCCAAACCGTCAGCCGATCCGAGCGACATCGACACGCCATGCAGCGCGACCGGATGGCGTTCGCGGATCTGGTCGAGCACGTGCAGAGGACGACCGCCGTCGATCATGAAGTTTTCGGAAATCACTTCGACGAAATCGACCGGCACCGTCGATGTCAGGAAGTCCTGGTAGTGCGGTGGACGCAGGCCGAGGCCGAAGCCGTCGAATGGCATGCAGGAATGGACTGGCATCGTATCGCTCCAGAAGGCAGCCCGAGCGGAGCACTCCGCCCGGGCCGCGACGGCTCAGTTGGTCGGAGCCGTTTCGCTGCCGCCGGCTGCGGTACAGGCCTTGGATGTCATGGTCTTGAAGCCTTGGCCCTTGCAGTCGTTCATGCCCTTGCAATCGTGGCTTCCCGACTTGCAATCGGACTGTCCCTTGCAGGCATTCACGCCGTAGCAATGGACTGTCTCGGCCTTGTGCCCGGCGTAAGCGGGCGTGGGGGTTGTCGCCAGAGTGGCCAGTGCGAGGAGGGCGGTGGTGGCGGCGATGCTGACGCCGGACTTGATCGTGATCATTGATGGGTCTCCGAGGTTGTTTGCCGGGATGGCGAAGCGTTCTTCGGGACCGCCGACACAAAGGTTACAGTTGTTGCGCGAGCGGATTCCGGGCGGCCGGCTACCACCGCAGCAGACGCGGGCCGAGCAGCGCTCCGATCGCGGTAGCCGAGCCGATGCCCAGGGTGTACCAGGTCAGCACGAAGGTCGCCGACACCTCCGGGCAATGCAGGCCGTACAGCGTGGCCGCGCACGCTCCGGAGGCCAGACCAGCAGCCGCGCCCGCCTCGCGCAGGCTGGTCGGCGCCATGCGCTTGAACGACCACAGCAGGCCGACGAAGATCGGTATGGAGAACAACACGACGAGAGCGGAGCACATCGTCCAGCTCCGGCCAAGCCAGATGCCGAGCCACTGCTCGCGCGGCGCATGTAGCAGCTCGCTGATGGCGATCGCAGCCAGGAGGAAGAACGGAATAATCAGGGGCAGAAAAACTTTTTGGTGCGGCGCATCCGGGCGTGCCAGATGCACGGTGGCGATGATTCCGACGCAGGCCAGGGATGCGGTATAGAGCCACTTCATCCAGAACGCGAAACCATCGATCGCGATCGCCAGGTCGGGCCGGACGCCGAGCACGAACATGACCAGCGACATGGTCGCCGCGGCACCCAACCCAAGGCCGATCGCGATGCGGCGCGAAACCGCGTGCAGTTTGACGGGGGTCAAATCCCTGGACAGTGAGCGGACAAGTTCATCTGTCTTCATCACACGCTCCCACGCAGACGTGCGGCGAGCGCCTTCAGGCCGCGATGCACCGAGACCTTGACGTCGGCCTCGCTGATCCCGCTCTTGCTAGCCGCTTCCGCCACGCTGAGGCCGTCGACTTTGGTATCACGGATCACCCCTGCCTGTTTCTTCGAGAGACTCCCGAGCAGGCGCTCCATGTCCATGCGCGCCGAGCAGGCGTCTTCGTAGCCTTCGGTGACCAGAATGTCCTCGAGGTCCTCGGTCGACACATGCAGGCGTCGGCTCCGCAGGTGATCGACCATCTTGTAGCGCGCAATGGCGTAGACCCACGCCACCAAGGGTCGGGCGCGATCGTAGGTCGCGCGGCGGGTATGGATGGCAATCAGGGTTTCCTGCACGAGATCCTCGACGTCGTTGGCGCCGTCGAAAAGACGTCGCCCGAAAAAGGATCGCAGCAGCGGTACGAGCGCGCCGAGCACTGCCTCATGGGCGCCGGCTTCTCCTTCGAGACCGCCGATCATCATCGCCCTGAGCTCGTCATCGCTCGCCCGCACGTGCACTCCTGACTCCTCCTTCGGACGTCGCCGCCGAAAGGTTACACGCAATGGCGAAAGCAATTTGTCGATCAGGAGCGGCCCGATGTAACCAATGGCCGCCCGATTGCGAAGGAGATGGCATGACCCAGCCCGCACGGCCTCCGGGGTCATCGTGATGCGAAGTCGCCGACACCGGGCTTCGCCGCACGTGAGGCCATTCGAAGGAGTCGAACGATGTCACCCATAGTCACACCTGCAGCGCTCGCTGCCGCCCTGGCGCTCGTGTTGGTCGCCTCTGTCGCGAGTGCTGCCCAGCCCGCAACCGGGTCGATGGAAAAGTGCTACGGCGTCGCCCTTGCCGGCAAGAACGATTGTAAGGCCGGCGCGGGAACCACTTGCGCGGGAACCTCTCACTCGAACTTCCAGGGTGATTCGTGGAAATACGTTCCGGCAGGCACCTGCACGCGCATGAAAACGTCCAAGGGCGTCGGATCACTGACACCCAAGGCCTGACCGATCGCAGATCCACGGAGCCATCGGCAAGGATGACCGGAAAGACAGTCGGTCCTGCCTTAGTGCGCACCCGGAAAAGGAGACCTACCGATGACGATTTTAGCAGCCACCTATGCGCGAACCGCAAACCGGCTCGAACGGTTGATACCGCAAGCGCTGCTCTTGCTGGTGGCACGCTTGGGCATCGCAGCGGTGTTCTTCCTTTCCGGGCGCACCAAGGTCGATGGCTTCCTGCACATCACGCCGGCTGCCTATGAACTGTTCCGCACCGAATACAAATTACCGTTGATCCCACCCGAGATCGCGGTGCATGCAGCGACCTATTCAGAGCATTTGTTTCCGCTCCTGCTGGTGCTCGGACTGTTCACGCGCCCGGCCGCGGCGGCGCTCCTGGTCATGACCTGCGTGATCGAAGTCTTCGTTTATCCAGATGCGTGGCCGACCCACCTGAGTTGGGCCGGCTTGCTGTTGCCACTCATTGCACTTGGCGGTGGCAGCTGGTCTGTGGATCGCTGGCTAGGTCTTGAGCGCGGCATGAAAGCCCGGAACAACGCAGACCAGCCTGATACGTGCGTCGTCCATCCGTCGTGACCTGAAGCGCTGGTCTTCTGTCACACACCGCGACGAGTGCTTTTCGAGATCACCGCTGGCGATAGACTTCCCGAAAGCTGCCGATAGCCGACTTCCGCTACGGGTCGCCAGATGCCATGGCTGCCTGGCCCGGGATCATCGGATCCCCTCCATGACAAACTCAGGCAGGAATTTCTTTCCAGGTAGCTACGCTGTACATTGCACGCCGACGATCTCCAGGCCAAACCGATCGATGACCCACGCAGCCCGCGTTCGACGCGCCAGAATGCTCAACGGCCTCTCGCAAGCCAAGCTCGCGTCCAAGCGCGATCTATCGCGCAGCGCTTTCAACCAATGGGAACGATCATCTGGCACAAAGCCGAACATCGAGCATCTCGGGCTCGTAGCGACGTTGTGCATAGTGCGGTTCGAATGGCTGTCGACTGGGCGCGGCCCGATGAAGCTCGGCGACACAGACCTGGGGTCTTCGGCGCACATGGCGGAGTGCGCGTTCGACGAACAGGAAAGCAGGCTATTGCGTGGTTTCCGTCAGCTCACCGGCCGCAAGAAGGACGCGACCGTCGATTTGGTGGAGAGGATTAGGCGCTAGGCCCAACCTGGACATGATCGGGTCAAGCCAACCCGGGCGAGGACGTCGGCATGCCGTCCGCCTCGCTGGCGTGTCCGGGTGGGCGGCAATTCTCACAGCAAAGAATCAACAGCCCTACGACATGACATACCTTCAGCTTGCCTATTTGCACCTCGCAACCGTTGTGCCCGCATTCGCGATCGGAACGTTTCAGCTCGTACGGCGAAAGGGGACGCGAACTCACAGGGTGCTGGGACGCATCTACCTTGCTCTGATGTTCGTCACAGCCATGATCGCTCTGTTCATGCCCGCCAGGATTGGCCCCACCGTCCTCGGGCACTTTGGCTTCATTCACCTGCTGTGTCTTCTGGTGCTTTACACCGTCCCCAAGGCGTACTTTGCGGCGCTTCACCACGATGTCCGAACACACCGCACCGCCATGATCTCGCTCTACGTCGGAGGCGTCCTGATCGCTGGTTTCTTCGCCTCTGCACCCGGTAGGCTGCTGCATGAGTGGATCATTGGAACGCCCCAGGCGCTCAGTCCAGCGGACAGCCGCCGGCGATGAATTGACTGCCACGCATGTCTACATTGAGGTTTTAGAAAAAAGCCGACGCCCGATCGTCGCATTGCGCTAGTTGATAGCTGGCGCCCGGGTCGCGCGGACTGAAGGCGACGCGCCTTGAGCGGACGATGAAGTCGTCCGGCACCGGCTCCTTGCCGCCATACTGGGCCAGCATTTCTGGAGTGAGTCATGCGGCGCGTTGCAGCGATCCTCTTGTTCGCCCTGCTCGTCGCGGCGACAGTGGCCTATCTCTCCGGCGGCGCTCGCCGAGTGACACACGGACAGGCACTTCGAGAGCTTCCTACCGCTGCCGCGAGCGATCCGTTGATCGCCGGGCCAAGGCCAGCGGCGCCATATAGGGGAATCGCGGAACCCTCAGTCTTGCATACGTCAACCAGTCTCTACGCGCGCTACGAAGCCGCGACCGATCTGCTTCCGCTTGCGCAGGAATTGCGCGAACGCATCAGGCACGGCGATGCTGCTGCAGTCGCGCCGCTCGACCGGATTGAGGACGAGTGCTTGATGTTCATGGTTTCACCCGGGACGCGCGCCGGCGTCACAGACATACCCGACATGCAGGAGAAGCTCGATCCGAGCATGACAGGTCCGATCGAGGCGGCGCTCGCTCGCAGGACTGCGCGGTGCCAGCGTTTCACGCGCACCGACCTCATCGAGCGTGGTCAGCGCGTGAAATTGCTCGGGGACGCCGCATCCGGTGGCGATCCGCAAGCCCAGGCGAGGTGGCTGGTGTATTCAGATCTCACGCATGTCCCGGACGCCACCCTGATAGCGGATGTGAAGAACGTCGTTGCTTCGGGAGATCCGGAGGCGATCAACGACCTTGCGCCGGTGATGAGCGCGCGCGTAGCGGGGCGTGAACAACTGTTCGACCTCCCGTCCGGATCGGAGGTCTCGTCTTGGGCGTGGGTTGGCGCCGCCTGCCGGCTTGGCCTGGACTGCGGGCCCAACGGCTTTGAACTCCAGCAACTGTGCTTGACAGGCCCCTGCTACCCATCCGTGGATGCCTACATTCGCGATGCGCTGCTCACCCCAATGCAGTATCGGCAGATGTTGCGCGATGAACAAAAGATTCTTGCCGCCGTCGGGCGCCGCGATTGAGCGCCAGCTAGACACACTTGCGGTGCCTGCCCCGTGAGCCTACGGAAGGGGACACCCCACCAAACCTTGCTGGCCCGGATCGAAGAGTCCCGATCGCCTGTAGACTCCGCCCCGCCGAGCCCAAGCACTTGAGCACCGAGAGGCGATGCCGATTCTTTGGCCAAGGCAGCTCTGCAGAGATATCAGCGCACAGACGCACCGTTTTGCTGGTTTCCGAGCGGTCGCTCGGCATGCTGCCTCACTGTAGATGGTGCGACGCACTAGCTGGTTCCAGGAGAACAGCCGCCGCGGCATGGCGCCAATCCATGAGAATGCAAAGAATGCGACGCGGGTCACGTTTCTTGGCTATCGGAAATTGTGCGTCGCGTCACAAGATTAACGATTGTTAATGTATTTATGCAAATCCTGACTGCTACGGTCACGCCGTTCGCGTATTTGGCGACCGCGAACATTTCGACAATTGCCGAGTGCCTTGACGGTAGGGGAAATCGATGAATCGGACGTCATTCGTTCGCCGCGCTTGCGTGGCTTCTCTGCTTTGCGCTGCGGTCATGGGAAGCTCGACTGTCGGAGCCTATCGGTATCACCATGTGGAACCGGCAGGTGAACATGAGACGTTAAGGGCAAACCCCTTCGCCTCCAGCGGCAGCTGCGGCGTCGAACGATGGTCAGTCAAGGTGGGCACGGATCCCGATGCCTCCCTTGTGAACCTCGGTTCGCCAACCACGCAGACCATCGCCAACTTGCGCAGCATTCCGGCGCCATCGCCAATCCCGCTGAACGCGCGTGTACAGCCCACCGAGACGACGTATTCAGTCATTGACGCGACGCTGATCGAGTACAAGCTGGAGAATGATTCCGACTACCACCTGGTCATCAAGGATGCTGCCGGCAACACGATGATTGCGGAGATCGCCGACCCCGCGTGCGTTTCTTCCGGTCCATTCAAGACCGGCATCACCAACTCTCGCGCCCAATTCGACGCCAAGTACTCCGCGTCATCGAGCTTCCAGACGGCCAATATCCCGGTGCGCATTACGGGCGTGCCGTTCTTTGATTTTCTGCACGGTCAGACGGGTGTGGCACCCAACGGGATCGAGATTCATCCGATTTTGAACATTGTGTTCAATCCCGGCAGCGGGACACCTGATTTCGGGCTTTCCGCATCGCCCAGCGCGTTTGGCGTGACCCAAGGCGCAAGCGCCACGACGACGGTCACAGTGACACCCCAGAATGGCTTCAACAGCAGCGTGACCTTTGCGGTCGCTGGATTGCCAGCGGGGGTCACTGGATCCTTCAGCCCGGCAAGTTCGACCGGATCGACCACGCTCACCCTGACTGCCAGTCCGACCGCGACCACCGGCACTTCGACCATTTCCGTGGGTGGATCGACCGGTAGCCTGACGCACACCACCAACTTGACGCTCACGGTGAACCCAGCTGGCAGCGGTGGTGGCACGACGGCCGTCTACAACTCCAGCCTGAAGGCGCCATGGTGCGGCACGGTGGGCACGTCCTGTGATTCCGGCCCGACCCTGTTGCTTGGCCGTGGCACCATGAGCGGCGGCGTTGAGGCCAATCAGCCCAACACGATCAACAGCTCCTGCGTCGACGGCAACTCGGGGACGTTCCATTCGGACGAATCAAACGATCGCATCGTGGTTGCTTCGACCGACGGCGGTCCCCTCACTGCGGGCAAGGTCGCAAAGATCACAGCTACCGTGTGGTCCTACGATGGCACGTCCGACTCACTCGATTTGTATTCGGCGCCCAACGCCAACTCCCCAACGTGGACCTTCCTCAACACGATCAAGCCATCAGCCGCGGGTGCGCAGACGTTGACGACGACGTTTGCCTTGCCGACCGGTGGCCTGCAGGCCGTACGCGCGCACTTCCGCTATCAGGGCGCTGCGTCTTCGTGCAGCACGGGTGCGTACGACGAATCGGACGATCTGATCTTCGCTGTCTCGTCCACGGCTCCGGCTCCGGATTTCTCGCTCAGCGCATCGCCTTCGGCGCTGTCTGCGAACCCCGGAGCGAATGCTTCGAGCACGGTGACCGTCGCTCCGCTGAACGGATTCAGTGCCGCGACGAGCCTCAGTGTCTCGGGTCTTCCCAGCGGGATCACTGGAACGATCGCGCCGACGCCCGTTACACCGATCGGGGGCAGTAGCGCCTCAGCGACCCTGACCGTCAATGTGTCCCCCTCGATGAGCGCCGGCACATACAACATGACGCTGACGGGGACGTCGGGGACGCTCACACACAGCACGCCAGGCACGATCACGGTGACTGTGTCGAGTACGACTCCTACCGCGAATTTCAGCTCGTCGGTCAGCGGGCTGACAGCGACATTCACTGACAGTTCGACGGATGTCGGCGGGTCGATAACGGGGCATTCCTGGACCTTTGGAGACGGTGCCACATCCACGGCAACCAACCCGAGCCACATGTACGCTGCTGCCGGCCCGTACAGCGTCACGGAAACGGTTACTGACAGTGGCGGCAAGACCGCCAGCCATACGTCATCGGTGACGGTCACCGGCGGCTCGAACCTGATCGTCAACTTCACCGTCGCCACCAATGGCCTGACTGCCACCTTCACCGACACCTCCTCGGACTCTGGTGCCACGATCACCACTCACTCCTGGAGCTTCGGCGACGGAAGCACCTCCACGACGACCAGCCCAACCCATACGTATGCAGCGGCAGGTACTTACAACGTCACAGAGACTGTTACCGACAGCGCCAGCAAGACCAGCTCGAAGACGACGGCGGTGACACTCAGCAGCGGTCCGCTCCAGCTGATCGGCAATCCTGGCTTCGAGACCGGTACCGCATCGCCATGGACCATGAGCTCGGGCGTTGAATGCACCAGCAGTTGTAGTGGCGAGGTGGCGCACGGCGGTAGCTGGTTCGTGTGGCTCAATGGCTACGGCAGCGCCCACACCGATACACTCTCGCAGCAAGTGACCATTCCGTCGGGCAAGAGTTCGGCGACGTTGCAGTTCTACATGCACATCGACACGGCAGAAACGGGAACGACCGCGTACGACACGCTCAAGGTGCAGGTCTACAGCACGTCCGGCGCGTTGCTGGGCACGCTCTACACCTACTCGAATGTCAATGCGAACACGGGCTATTCAGTTCACAACCTGACCATGACGCCGTACATCGGTCAGACCGTCGTCGTGAAGTTCACTGGGATCGAGGATGCGTCGAACCAGACTTCGTTCGTGATTGACGATGTCAACTTGAACGTCCAGTAACGGTCAAGGCCGCACAACGCAAACAGACTGGCGCCAGATGATTGGCGCCAGTTTTTTTTGCGGATCAGACAAACGACTGATCCAACCCGCGCTTGAATCCCGTAGGGCATCTGGCGTGCGGAATGCGTCGAGCTCACGGCGCGCTTGTCCATGTCGCCAAAGGAGTGCATCGAGGACAGGTCTGACTACTTCGGAGGCGCCTGGTGCCTTCCCCCCGTGCCAATGTGAAGTGAGACAGCTCCTTCGCTGCTATTACTGAAGGTAGTCTCCGCTCATGGACCCACGCATTTCTAATGTTTCTCCCTCGATATCTTTGCCGGAAGTGAGTCCGCAGACCAGCTCGCCGACGGCTTCCGCAGAGGTGGTTCACGCAGGCACCCGGCGGCGCTTCACGTTGGCGTACAAGCGCAAGATCGTGACTCTGGCTTCGAGTTTGCCTTCCGGCGAGATCGGTGCTCTGTTGCGGCGTGAAGGCTTGTACTCGTCGCATTTGTCGAACTGGCGGCAACTGCTTGCTGCCCAGGATGCCGCGACCGTCGAACCCAGACGTGGGCGCAAGCCCGATCCGGCGCGACCGGATCGGCTTGCCCATGAGAAGCTCACTCGGGAATTGGCGCGGATGCACACACGCCTGGCGCACGCCGAGGCGATCATCGACGCCCAAAAAAAATTGTGTGCACTGCTGGGTCTGCCGAGCATCGAGGAAGTGCCATGAGTGCGGCAACGGCATTGTCCATCGTCGTGGGTGCCAGCAAGGCCTGCGCGGGCTTGGGCGTGGCGCGGGCCACGCACTATCGGCAGAGCCGCCCGAAGCCATCCAGGCTGGTCAGACGAACACCACCGTTGCAGCTGGCCGATGCCGAACGTGTGATCGTGATCGATACGTTGATGAGTCCGCGCTTCGTCGACTTCCCGCCGTGCCAGGTGTACGCCATCCTGCTCGACGAGGGACGCTATCTGTGCTCGATCCGCACCATGTATCGCCTGCTGGCCAGCCTGCAAGCCGTCCGTGAGCGCCGCGATCAGCGCATCCACCCGGTCTATGCACGTCCGGAACTGGTCGCCCAGACGCCCAACGATGTCTGGTCGTGGGACATCACCAAGCTCAAGACGACGGTGAAGTGGACGTACTTCTATCTGTACGTCGTGGTCGATATCTTCAGCCGCTATGTCGTCGGCTGGATGCTCAGCACGCGCGAAACCGGTGCATTGGCGAGGGACTTCGTCGAACAGATCGCCTTGCGCGAAGACATCTGCGCCGACCAGGTGACGCTGCATTCGGATCGCGGCTCACCGATGCGATCGAGAACCCTGGCCGAAAAGCTCACCGACCTCGGGATTGAGGCCAGCTTCGGGCGGCCCCAGCAAAGCAACGACAACCCGTTCAGCGAAAGCCTGTTCAAGACGCTCAAGTATTCGCCAACCTTCCCGGACCGCTTCGACAGCCACGACCACGCGCGCGCCGTGCTCACGCCGTTCTTCGACCATTACCAGTGGATACTCACCGGCGCTCCCAACGCCGTGGACAGCATTTCGGCGTAGTTTTGAATGTCTGCCGAAGTAGGCGCAGACACGGTCGGGCCGGGATTCTGAATCGCTCGCCGCAACTGCGCCACGGTCCAACGGAGCCTGATCGTTTGCGCTACCAAACTATCGACCAGGTCGGATGGCAACCCGAACAGCTGACGCGCATGTCCGAGCGAAAGGGTCCCGCCGTCCATCGCGAGCAAGACGCTGGCTGGCAAATCCATCAAGCGTGCCCATCGGGATGCGGTGGCCAGATCCACGCACTGCAACAGGTCCCTGAGCCACTCCAGCGGAAGCCCGATTTGGCGCAACACGTAAGCGCAACGCGCACGAACGCTCGGCAGAGGCTTGGCTTCCGCGTCCATTTCGAGCAGAGCGCGTCCCTGAGCCTGGGTAGTCTCCACGGACATTACCGGCAGCCGGCGTCGCCCGGATCGCAGCATGGAACCACCGAGAAACACGCGCCCTGTGGCATCGATGAGGATGGGCAGATGGGCTGGGTAGGGGAACATGCCCAATCCCAAGGTCCGCAGGGACCGTGTGCTCCGATCCCGTGCGGGCGGGGGAGTAGCGATCCGGATCCGCGGCGTCTTATTTGGCATGTGCCAAATATACAATGCAATTGCTCGATCGCCATCATGCCGCCCGCCGTACCCGGGTGGGACATGGCACGATGCATTCGAGATTTGGAAGCTGCCGGCAGGCTGCAGGGGACCTGATGGCTCTCAAGAAGCGCTCACGAGGGACGTCAACCGCCAAGCGCGATGTCGCACGCCTCGACGGCCCGCGCCTGCCGCCGAACTCCGTTCAGGCCGAGCAAGCCGTCCTTGGCGGTTTGATGCTCGCACCCGAATCGCTCGACTTGATCACTGATGCTCTGGTGGCTGAGGATTTCTATCGCCGCGATCACCGCCTGATCTACGAGGCCATCGCCGACCTGGCCAAACGCCAACGCCCTTTCGATGTGGTCACCCTCGGTGAATGGTTTGACACCAACGCCGTCTCAGAGCAGATCGGCGGCTGGGCCTACCTGATTGAGCTCGCTACGACGACGCCCAGCGCGGCCAACATTCAGGCCTATGCCGAGATCGTGCGCGAGAAATCGGTCCTGCGGCACCTGATTGAGGCGTGCTCGGCGACGATCGATGAGAGCTTCGCGTCAGGGACCGCGGATATCGGCGTGGTCCTCGATCGCGCAGAGGAGCGGGTGTTCAAGATCGCCGAGGACGGGGCGCGGGGACGCAAGACGTATGTTTCGCTGCGTGCGGCGATGGCCGAGGCCTTCCAGGTCCTGCAAGAACGCTACGAGAGTCAGAGTGCCATCACCGGCTTGTCAACCGGATTCGTAGACTTGGACGCCATGACGGCCGGCTTGCAGCCGACCGATCTGATCATCCTTGCGGCGAGGCCGTCGCAAGGCAAAACATCCCTTGCGCTGAATATCGCCGAGCATGCCGCGTTGCGCTCGAACAAGGCCGTGGCCGTCTTCTCCATGGAGATGTCTTCCTCGCAGTTGGCCTTCCGGTTGATTTCCTCGATCGGCCGCATCAATGCGCAACGTCTGCGCACCGGGCAGCTGGAAGACGAGGACTGGTCGCGGGTCAACGCGGCGATTCGCAGACTCGCTGAGTCCACCCGAGTTCGACAGTTCAGCGCCGAAAATCGCTCTTTTTGACCCATGTCCCTAGCATTGGCGCGGCTTCCAGAGGCAAATTCCAAAAACGCGTGTAATGGCACGTCATTCGAATTATAGCGCGGTTTGACATGTGCTA
>JBBQTD010000048.1:0-24919 GCA_038234715.1 Lysobacterales bacterium
AGTGCGATGCGCACGATGCAATCTTTATTTCGCGTGCTTCATCCGTGCCGCGAGCGTGGTGCCAAGATCGCCCGGCGATTTCACAGTGACAACACCTGCTTTCTCGAGTGCTGCAAACTTGCCGGCCGCCGTGCCCTTGCCACCCGACGCGATCGCGCCCGCATGTCCCATGCGTTTGCCGGCCGGAGCCGACGCACCCGCAATGAATCCGACAACCGGTTTGGTCACGTACTCGGCGATGAACTCGGCAGCTTCTTCTTCCGCACTACCGCCGATTTCACCAACCAGAATGATGCCTTCGGTCTGCGGGTCGTCCTGGAACAGCTTCAGGCAGTCGATGAAATTCATGCCCTGAATTGGGTCGCCGCCGATGCCGATGCAGGTGCTTTGGCCGAGGCCAGCCTGAGTGGTCTGGTGCACGGCTTCATAGGTGAGCGTGCCCGAGCGCGAGACGATGCCGACATTGCCCGGTTTGTGGATGTGGCCAGGCATGATGCCAATCTTGCACTGGCCCGGGGTGATGATACCTGGGCAGTTCGGGCCGATCAGCCACACATCGTCATACTGCCGCAATGCGTTCTTCACGCGCAGCATGTCGAGCACCGGAATACCTTCGGTGATGCACACGATCACGCGGATGCCGGCGTCGGCAGCTTCAAGGATCGCATCGGCCGCGAACGGCGGCGGCACGTAGATGACGCTCGCGTCGGCGCCGGTATCGTCCACAGCATCCTGCATCGTGTTGAACACTGGAAGACCAATGTGTTCCTGGCCACCTTTGCCCGGCGTTACCCCGCCACAGATTTTTGTTCCGTAATCGAGCATCTGCTCGGCGTGGAACGTGCCCTGCTGGCCGGTGAAGCCTTGCACGATGACTTTGGTGCGGCTATCGACGAGCACGCTCATTTCGCCACTCCTTTCTTCGCGGCAGCGACGACTTTGTTCGCGCCATCGTTGATGTCGTCGGCCGCGATGATCGCGAGGCCCGAATTTTTCAGCAGTTCCTTGCCGGCCTCGACATTGGTGCCCTCAAGACGCACGACCACGGGGACTTTCACGTCGACTTCCTTCACCGCCGCGATAATGCCTTCGGCGATCATGTCGCAACGCACGATGCCACCGAAGATGTTGACGAAGATCGCACGCACCTTGTCGGAGGAAAGAATCAGCTTGAATGCTTCGGTCACGCGCTCTTTCGTGGCGCCGCCGCCAACATCGAGGAAGTTCGCCGGTTCACCACCCGCGATCTTGATCACGTCCATCGTCGCCATCGCGAGACCTGCGCCGTTGACCATGCAACCGATGTCGCCATCCATCGTGACGTAGTTGAGGTTGTATTTCATCGCCAGCACTTCGGTGTGATCTTCCTGCGCTTCATCGCGCATCGCTGCGAGGCGCGGCTGGCGGAATTCGGCGTTGTCGTCGGAGTTGACCTTGCCGTCGAGCGCCATCAAGTCGCCCGACTTCACGATCGCCAGCGGATTGAGCTCGACCAGCGACAAATCGAAGTCGTTGAACAGGCGATACAGGCCCAACATGATCTTGGTGAGCTGGCTGACCTGCTTGTTCGATAAACCGAGCGCAAAGCCCATCTTGCGGCACTGGTACGGTTGCAGACCCTGCACGAAATTGACTTCGAGTAGCTGGATCGCGTCCGGATTTTCCTCGGCGGTCTTTTCGATCTCGACACCGCCGTCGGCTGATGCGATGAAGCTGATCGACTTGCTGCTGCGGTCCACAAGAACCGACAGGTACAGTTCCTTGAGGATATCGTTGGCTTCGCTGATCAGCACCACATCAACCGGAAGTGCGCGGCCGCCCGATTGATAGGTGACCATGCCTTTGCCGAGCATCGCTGCGGCAGATTCCTTCGCGGCTTCAGGTGTTTTCACGAGTTTCACGCCGCCAGCCTTGCCGCGGCCGCCTGCATGGATCTGCGCCTTCACCACCCATTGCGTGCCGCCCAGCGCAGTTGCCGCTTCAGCCGCTTCGTCCGGCGTGCGTGCAATACGTCCGGCTGGCACCGGGATGCCATATTCGGCAAACAGTTCCTTCGCCTGGTATTCGTGGAAATTCATGCGTCACCTTCGGGTTGGAAGCGGTAGCGATCATTGCGCCGATGCGATGCGTGCGCAGACCTCAGCCGTGTATTGTGGGCAAGCGACCGTGCAAAGGCAAAACGCTGCGTCTTTGCATCCTATACTCGCGACGTGTTAGGCGAGCATGGCGGATTACAGGCATGTCCTTCGAATTGCGTGCACCGGCACCGGGCGAAGCGGGATTACGCCGCGAGTTGTACTTCCTTTCGCTGTTCCGCGTGCTTGAGGGCGGGATGCTTGCGTTCGTGGTGTTCAGTCCTCTCACTGTGAGCCTGGTCACGGTGCGCAACCCGGCGCTGAGCAATACGGCCTCGATCGTCTTCCTGGTGTTTGGCAGCGTGTTGTTCCTGTTTGCGCGCAACCCGCGCTGGGCGTTCCGTCAACTCGTCGGGGCCGGCATCGCGCTGGACCTGTCGGTGTTCGCTGTCCTGCTGCATAACCTGGTCGGATTCAGCAATGGCATCGCCTTGCTGTTGTTGTTCAATGTCGGCGCGAGTGCGCTGCTGTTGTCGCTGCGCTGGAGCCTGATCGTCGCCTCGATCGCCGCACTGATGCAGTTCGGCGACTATGTTTATGTACAACTGGCACTGCAAGAAAACCGCGCCCTGCCTGAAGCGGTGATGTTCGGCGTGAGCTATCTTGCGACGGCGCTGTTGACCAACCAGCTCGGTCGGCAACTGCGCGAAACCGAAGTGCTGGCCGAACAACGCGGTGCAGAGGTCGATAACCTCGCGCGCGTCAACGAAATGATCATCCGCCGCATGCGCACCGGGCTGCTTGCCGTGGACTCGGACAACGCGATCCGCTTGTTCAACGAATCGGCTTGGTATCTGCTCGGAAACCCATCCCCTGAACGGCGCGCACTCGCCGATGTCGCACCCGAACTCTCGCGTCGGCTCTGGCATTGGCGGCAGCAGCAGCGCGCCGACACGACTCCGCTCACGCTCGCGGCTGACACTCCGGCGGTGATTCCGCGTTTCACCGCGCTCGGCGGCACGGACGAACTGACCCTGATCTTCCTCGACGACACCTCGCTGCTGTCGCGGCGCGCCGAAGAACTCACCCTCACCACGCTCGGTCGCCTCGCTGCGAGCATCGCCCATGAAATCCGCAATCCGCTCGCCGCGATCAGCCATGCCGGGCAGCTGTTGCGCGAATCGCAGATCGAGCCGGAAACCGATCATCGCCTCGTCGAGATCATTAATTCGCAATGCCAGCGCATGGACGGCATCGTGCAGAACGTGCTTGGCCTCGCGCGGCGCGAGCGATCGCGCCCTGAGTCACTGGAACTGGTCGCGTGGGCGCAGCGTTTCATCGCCGAATTCCATCACGCTCCGCGCGATGAACACGACGAACTGCGCGTCAGCGCACTACAAGGCCCGATGCGCGCGATGATGGATCCGCAACATCTCCAGCAAGTCGTCACAGTGCTGGTGCAGAACGCCCTCACCTACGGGCGGATGCCGGACGAGCCGGCGCGCGTGGTCTTGGTCGTCCACAATGGCGAGGAATGTCAACCTCTGCTGGATGTTGTCGACCGCGGTCCTGGCATTCCGTCGTCGGTGGTCGAGCAATTATTTGAACCGTTTTACACGACCAGCGAGCACGGCACTGGCCTCGGCCTGTACATTGCGCGCCAGCTGTGCGAGGCCAACCAAGCCAGTCTGACGCATATCCCGTTGCCAGCCGGCGGAAGCTGCTTTCGCATCGCGCTCGCCCGCACCGAGCCGCTTGGAAGAAGCGCTTCATCGCCTGCAGTTGCTGCGAATGGCCCACAAGCGCATGGGTAAGATCGACGGATGACTGTGAAAGACCCAGCAGAATCCGGCGCGCGTCAACCACGTTTCGTGCTTGTGGCGGCCGCCATGTTGCTGATCGTCGCGGCGGTGTATTGGCCAGTAACCCACGCGGGTCTCGTGTGGGACGACAAGATCTGGTTCTACAAGGAGGCATGGCTGCGCGAGGGCGACGCGTGGATGCACTTCATGTTCCACGGTTTCTTCGAATGGCAAAATTACTTCAGGCCCCTGGTCGTCGCCCTGTTCACGTTCGAGGCGCGGTTTTTCCAGCTAGCGCCGGAACGCGCGCACGCCATTTCCCTCGGGCTACACCTGATCAACACCCTGCTGGTCGGTTTGCTCGCGCGACGGGTGTGTGCGCCTGCCGATGCGCCGGTGTCGCGTTCGACGGCGGCGGTCGCAATGGCACTCTTCGGCTTGCATCCGGCGCTCGTCGAACCGATCGCCTGGGTCAGCAGCCAATTCGACCTTGTCGTCACCCTGTTCATGCTGCTGGGTTTGTTATTGCACCTGACGATCGCACGCCCGGGCCTTCGCGCCGCTGGAGTGTCCGCCTGTTTTTTTCTCGCCGCGTGCTCGAAGGAATCCGCCCTTTCAATGCCAATCCTGCTCGTGCTCGTGGACGTGACGCGGCAGATCAGGCTAGGGACAAACTCGACGAGCGCTGACATCCTTCTCGCGTGCTGGCATCGGCGAAAGGCGACCTATATCGCGGTTTTCGTCACGGGCTTGGCCTATCTGGCATTGCGTGATCGGGGACTCGGATTCCTCGTCATGCCTGCCTCGGCGGAATCTTTTTCCAGCCTCGAGCGATTCCAGACAATCTGTTTCGTGTACGCGCACTATTTGCGCATCATCGTCTGGCCGATGTCCGGATCCAGTCCGCTCCAGACTGTGGACACCCAACAGTTTTTAACGATCAGTCTCGCCCTGATCCTCACCGATGCAATTGCGGTACTCGTCGTCGTCGGAGCGGTTTACCTCGCCCTACGCCGCAACCTTGCAGCTATTCTCGTTCTGGCCGCGACCGTGGCCTTGTTTCCGGCGTTGCACGTGATCCCGGTCGCTTTCGATCCAAGCCTGTACCACGAGCGTTATGCTCTGCTTGCGATCGCCATGGCCTGCATCTGGTTGCCAGGCCTTTTGCGCGACCCGTCCGCAAGCTTTGCACCGAAAGGCGCTGCGATTGCCGTGCCGATCGTGATCGCTTGCTGGTTCGCCGCAGCCATCCTGAATATCGCCGTCACCCTTCCGTTGTGGTCGGACGACATCCTCTTGTGGCAATGGGCAATGCGGGAGCAACCCACGCAGGTGGGGCCGCAAGATGAACTGCTGTCGACCTATATCGACAGGAACGATTCGCGCGCGCAAGCACTCGCGGACCGGCTTGTCGCCGAACATCCCGAATGCTCGAACTGCATGCTCAATGCCGCGTATCTCGCAATTTTCAACAACGATGTTCCTCGAACGGAGATTGCCATCAAACAACTCCAGCAGTCTCCGGATTTGGCAAAGAGCGAGTCGTTGTACTCGGGATACATGCTCGCGGTCGGGCAATTGCTGGAAATGCAGAACGACCTCGTTGCATCCGAGCAAGCTTTGCGCGTTGCCATCAAGACGGCTCCCTTCGATCCCCAACCTCCAATGCAGCTAGCGCTGTTGCTCGCGCGCGAGCACAGAGAGGACGCAGCGCGTTCGGCTGCACAACGGGCGATTGCGTTGTTCCCGCCAGACGAACGTGCTCGACGCCAGGAATATTTCGAACAAACATTGGCTCGACCCACCACAACACACAGTCGTCCATGATCGTCTTTTAGCCGAACAGTCTGCGCAATGGCGATGGTCGGGTTCTGAGTCTTTCCTGATACTCTTTCTCATCCCGTAGTGAACGAAAGTGCAGGCATTTGCGTCATCAGGCACACTATAGGCACTCAAACAATCACAGGCATCGAATGAAACCTGCTATCGAACCTTTGGCAGTGCAACGCGGCAACGGATTTCCATTTGCGGTCGCGATGCTCCTCATCGTTCTGGTCGCATGTGTCTATTGGCCGATCCATCAGGCATGGTTTGTATGGGACGACAAAGTCCTGATCCACGACAACGCATGGCTATCGAGCGGCAGCGGGTGGCGGACGATCGTCCTGCACGGGATCGCCGATTGGAGATATTTTCGCCCACTGGGCTTGGCGTTGTTCGTCGCCGAAATCCGCTGGTTCGGCATCCATCCCGGCCCGATGCACCTGCTGTCGCTGGCGCTGCACCTGATCAATACGGCTTTGGTCGGCGCGCTTGCGTGGCGCCTGCGCCCACGAAGCGCGATCGACGCGACCTCGAAATGGCTCGTCTGCACTGCAATGCTCGTCTATGGCCTGCATCCGGTGCTGGTCGAACCGGTCGCCTGGATCGCCAGCCAGTTCGATCTCCTGCTCACCCTGTTCATCCTGGCTGGATTGTTGTGCAACCTGACCTTGCGGAGAACTGGGACGCGCGCGGGAGCGGTGACCTTCTGTTTCCTACTCGCGGCCTTCACCAAGGAATCGGCGATAGCGTTCCCCATCCTGCTTGTCCTATTCGACTGGTTCGAGACCGGCCCCATCGCAGAAACAAACCGTCGCGCCAGCTTGCAAGCAATGCTTCGCAGGCAATGGCCGGTCTATGCGAGCGTCTTTACTGCGGGCATCGTCTATCTGGTGATCCGCACCTGGGCGAAATCCGGGTACGGCGCGCATAGCGAATACGAACCATTCCTCACATGGGAACGCTTGCAGACGGTTTGCCATGTGTACATGATTTATTGGCGCATGATTGTGTGGCCGTTCGTCGGATTGTCGCCGCAACATCTCATCCCGACCGCGCGTTTTGCCGCCACCAATACAATCTCTCTGACAACCGATCTTGCCGCTCTCGTCATCGGCACCGCCGGATTGACGCTTGCCTGGCGGCGCAAAGCCGTGGGCATCCTGATCGTGGGCGTAACCGTCACCTTGTTCCCCGTACTGCATGTTATCCCGATGGCATTTGACGACAGCCTCTACCACGAGCGCTATGCCATGCCGGCGATCGCCCTCGTCTGCGTGCTGCTTCCATGCGTGATAGCGACAATCGCGATTCCGCAAAACTACAGAGCACTTTCCTCCAGGGCGTCGCTCGTCGTGATGACGGTCTGGCTGCTGCTTGCAACGTTGACCGTTCGCACGACCATACCGTTGTGGTTTGACGACATCCACAATTGGGAATGGTCTTTACGGACGAATCCCGGTTCGGAATTCGTGCTCGACAGCCTGATGGCAACCTACCTTGAAGCCCATGACTGGGCGCACGCAACGGCTTTGGCAAATACCCTGATGGCCAAACATAAATCGTGCGCGGACTGCATGATCTACGTCGGAGAGCTCGCAATGGTGACAGGCGACATCCCGCGTGCGCAGCAAGCCCTGCAACTCGCGGACACCGCACTCCAACACACATCCGCCACCCATTCCAGGGTCATCGCTTATGTGTTTCTGAGCGGGAACCTGCGTGAGAGCGAGCACGATGAAGCAGGCGCCGAAGCGGCCTACCGCGGCGGTATTTCCATCGATCCGATGCAGCCTCTTGGCTATATGTACCTCGCCATGCTGCTGGCAAGCGAGGGCAGGACCGACGAGGCGCACAAGGTCTTCGACAAGGGCAGGTCAGTGTCGCCTCCCGACACGGCGAAAACCGATCGTGCAAATTTCATGCATTCGCTGGAGAAAGGCGCGGAGCGTTCATCCAAGCATTGACTGCGCGCAGGGCCTGGATCGCGGTCGTCTGGGCTACTCCGAAAAAACACGGAATATTGGCGTGCACGCCGGTTCTTGACGCACAATCCACGTCATGAGCAAACCCATCGTTCTTGTCATCGACGACGAACGCGATATCCGCGAATTGCTCACGATCACGCTCGGCCGCATGGGACTGCTCGTCGAGACCGCCAGTAATGCCGATGAGGCAAGGCGTCGACTTGCGGGGCAGCAGTACGCCGTGTGCCTGACGGACATGCGCCTGCCCGATGGCAACGGGCTGGATCTCATCGCGCATATCGTCTCGCGATATCCGGACACTCCGGTCGCGATGATCACTGCCTATGGCAATGTCGAGGCCGCAGTCGATGCGCTCAAGGCCGGTGCGTTCGACTTTGTGTCCAAGCCGGTCGATCTTGCGGTCCTGCGCCGGCTCGTCAACAACGCGCTGGACCTGCACAAGCAGCGTCGCATCGCAGCTCCCTCCGGATCCGCGCTGACCGGCGAATCGCCGGTGATGCTGCAACTGCGCCAGACCATCGCCAAGCTTGCACGCAACCAGGCGCCGGTCTATATTGCCGGCGAATCCGGCGCGGGCAAGGAGCGCGTCGCGCGATTGATCCACGAACAAGGCCCTCGTGCGAGCGGTCCTTTCGTGCCGGTGAATTGCGGCGCCATTCCGGCCGAACTGATGGAAAGCGAATTCTTCGGCCACAAGAAAGGCAGTTTTACCGGCGCGCACGTCGACAAGGACGGCCTGTTCCAAGCGGCGAACGGTGGCACGCTTTTTCTCGATGAAGTCGCCGAGCTACCACTGCAAATGCAGGTCAAGTTGCTGCGCGTGATCCAGGAAAAATCCGTGCGAGCGATCGGGGCGTCGATCGAAATGCCAGTCGATGTACGCATCCTGTCGGCGACCCACAAGGATCTCGCGCATCTGGTCGAGGACAACCGTTTCCGCCACGACCTGTTCTATCGGCTCAACGTGATCGAATTGCGCGTGCCGCCGCTGCGTGAACGCGGCGACGACATCCCGCTGCTGGTGGATGCCATCCTGCACCGTCTGTCCGCCGACATCGGCGAACAACTGCCACAGCTCGACTCCGACGCGATGCAGGCGCTGTACGAATATCCGTTCCCGGGGAATGTGCGTGAACTCGAGAACATCCTCGAACGCGCGACCGCACTGTGCGAAGGCGACACGATCCAGCGCGCCGACTTGCGCCTGCCCGTCGCATCGGCTGGGCGCCCGATCGGCACCTTTGTCGCGACATCGCCGATTCTGCGCGCCACCGGCGAGCACCCGATATTCCGCATGCCGGTCGACCAGCCGGCCGGCACCGACAACAGCGACGCACTGCCGAAACACATGGAATCCCTCGAACGCGAAGCCATCGTGCGTGCGCTCGAGGAATGCCGCTACAACAAGACCAAGGCTGCCGCCAAGCTCGGCATCACCTTCCGCGCGCTGCGTTACAAGCTCAAGAAGCTGGCGATCGAGTAGGTCGGATCCTTTCGCAGACGTGGCGACTGGCGGCTCCGACAATGGCGCCAAGTTCCGATCCACACTACTGACGCATCGCGTCACTTTATGACCCAAGACAGCGCTGATTGACTACGTAATCGAAGCCGATCATCCTATCCACGCTACGCCTGTGCCGCGCGTCACGAAATGGGGTTGGCACGGTGTTTGCATTACTCTTACCGCACGCACCTCCGGCTCGTTCCGGTCATGGACGCGATCCGCGAACGACCCATGGGGCGCGCAAGGTTAGCTAACCCACCATCAAAGGACTCACCATGAACAAGATGCAGAAAGGTTTCACCCTAATCGAACTGATGATCGTTGTCGCGATCATCGCGATCCTCGCCGCGATCGCCATCCCGGCTTACCAGGATTACGTGATCCGCTCGCAGGTTGCGGAAGGCTCAAGCCTCGCCGAAGGCAGCAAGACGGCCGTCGCCGAGTTCTACTCCAACAAGGGCTATTTCCCGAACAGCAACGTGTCGGCTGGCGTGGCAGCAAGCGGCAGTATCCTCGGTCAATACGTGACGGGTGTCCTCATCAGCGGCTCCACGGCAACCGGCCATATTGATGTGACGTACGGCCTGCCCGCCACTGGCGGCTCGGGTGCCAATGCGAAGATCACCGGTTCCATGCTTAGATTCTCGGCTACCCCGAACTCGGGCAGCACCCAGTGGTCCTGCAAGACCGGCACCACCGTTCCGCCGAAGTACCTTCCGACCATCTGCCGTTAATCGCGGATCTGCTGCAATCCAAGAGGCCGCCGCAAGGCGGCCTTTTTTTGCGTCCATGCAGGAATGCAAGCATTTGCGGTGCGCTGTGGACGTGATGTCCGGACGGTATTCGATGGTCTGAACGAGCCCCGTCGGACCACAAAACGTGGCTGCGTTGTCGTCGCCATCTCGTGAACTGAAACGCCTATTGTTTGGCACGGTGTTTGCTTGACTCCTTATCCGCACGCATCCTCAAACCCGTTACGGTCCTAAACGCGACCCGCGAACGGCCGGCATGGCGCGTAGGATCGGTTCACCCCGAAGGACTTGTCATGAACAAGTTGCAGAAAGGTTTTACGTTGATCGAACTGATGATCGTTGTCGCGATCATCGCCATTCTCGCAGCGATCGCGATTCCGGCTTACCAGGACTATGTGATCCGATCGGAGGTTTCAGAAGGCGCCAGCCTCGCAGAAGGCAGTAAAAGCGCCATTGTCGAGTTCTTCTCCAACAAGGGTTATTTCCCGGCAAACAACGGTTCGGCTGGCGTGGCAAAGAGCACCAGCATCCTCGGCAATTACGTGACGAGTGTGCTCATCACTGGTGGCACTTCGTCAACAAGCACGATTACCGTGACATACGGAGGTCCGCAAGTTAACCCGCATATCAACACTTCCAGTCTGCAATTCTCGGCCACGCCGAACTCAGGCAGCATCCAGTGGTCCTGCAAGAATGCCGGCACAACTGTGGCCCCGAATTACCTTCCTACCGCCTGCCGTTAAGGTGGATCAGTTGCAGGTCAGAATAGTCGTCGCAGGCGACTCTGCAATCCGGTGCGGAATGCAGCCGTTCGCGGTGCGGTGAGTACAGGATTTTTCGTACCACGCTACGGCACATTGCGCGCACCTGTGCAAAACCGGCTGCACTGACGTACCAAATGCGATGATGCCTGAACCGATCCGTTCCGACAGGCAATCCTTCGCAATGACTCCGACCCGCAGGTCAGCAACGCTTGGACACCGGTTTGTGCTGATCCTGCTTGCTCTGGTCGTGGTAGCGATCTATTGGCCGGGGGTGCATGGCGGGTTCCTGTTCGACGATTTCCCCAACATCGTCGATAACCCTGCTTTGCAAATCACCCACCTTGATGTCGCATCGCTGAAGACGGCGGCGTTGTCGTCGCCATCCAGCGAACTTAAACGTCCGCTGGCATCGTTGAGTTTTGCATTGAACGAATACTTCACCGGACTCGATCCCGAGCCGATGAAGATCGTCAACATCATCATTCACCTTCTCAATGCCGCATTGGTCTATGCGCTGGCGCTCGCATTGCTGCGCCTGCGCGGCGCTCGCCTGGAGGACGACTCCGCCACGTTGTCCGTGCACTCGCATCGCTTCGCGTTGGTTGTAGCGGCAGCCTGGGCGCTCGCGCCGATCAACCTTACCCCGGTTCTATATGTCGTGCAGCGCATGGAAAGTCTGTGCAACCTGTTCGTGCTGGCTGGCCTCTGGGCCTATCTGCATGGAAGGGAACGTCAACTGGATGGCAATGCTGGATGGTTCTGGATCGTCGCGGGGCTTGTCTGCGGATCCGGGTTGGGTTTGCTCGCCAAGGAATCGGCGCTGCTGTTGCCTTTGTATGCAATGCTCGTGGAATGGGCATTGTTGCGATGGCGCGCGCAGCGTGCAACGACCACGCGGTCATTGCGCGCGATGCACGCCGGCATGCTGGCGCTCGGCATCATCGCTGCGATCGTGCTGGTGCCGCGTTTCATCAATCCGATTGGCTGGGTGTTTCGCCCATTCACGCTGTCGCAACGCCTGTTGACTGAACCACGGGTCCTGTGGAGTTATATCGACTGGACGCTGCTGCCGAATCTCGGCAAGCTCGGGTTCTATTACGACGATTATGGTTTATCCAAGAGTCTGTGGTCGCCATCTACGACAGCATTCGCAATCGCCGGGCTCATCGCGCTGGCGATCGCCGCGATGGCGCTGCGCCGATGCATGCCGCTGGCGAGCCTGGGCATCGGCTGGTTCCTCGCGGCGCACGCGATGACGGGGACAGTGATCCCGCTCGAACTTGTCTTCGAACACCGCAATTATTTCGCGAGCTTCGGGTTGATCCTTGCCATATGTTCGGTTGGCGAACCCTTGGCCAAGAACCGCGGTTTGAGCCGCGTGCTTCAAGTGCTGGTGGTGGCTTGGATCGCGTGGCTCGGATTCGTGACCACCTTGCGCGTGCAGGAATGGAAACAGCCATTGCGCCTGGTCGAAAGCCTCGCCGCCAAGCAGCCCGACTCACCACGCACGCTCTACGAGCTCGGACGCACTTACCTCGTGCTATCGGACTACGATCCGCATTCGCCATTCACCGCAGCCAGTCAACGGGTGCTGGCGAAGGCGGCTGCATTACCGGATGCGTCGCCGCTGGCCGAGCAGGCGTTGCTGATCCAGGCAGCGCACCTCAAATTGCCGGAAAACCCGACGTGGTGGGATTCGCTGGACGCCAAACTGCGGAAGCGACCGCCGGATCCGCAAGCAATCCAGACCTTGTACGGACTCACCCATTGCATCATCCAGGGTTATTGCCACTTCGGGCGGGAACGCATGGAAGCGGCTTATCGCTCGGCAATGTCGAACCCGCCACCGGCACCGGAAGTTCTTGCGATCCATGCAAACTACGCGATCAATGTGATGCACGACCTTGCGCTCGCGATCACGATGGCGCGCGAAAGCGTGCGCATTGCGCCGACGGAACCGAAATACCGTGAGAACCTCATCTTGCTGCTCGCGTTCGATGGAAAAACCGACGAAGTGCGAAGCGGGTTGCGCGAGCTTGCCACGATGGTCGGAAATGACGATGCGCAGGCATGGGCGCGCAAAACCCTGCCTTCTTCCACTACAAATCCACAGCACTGATCATAGCGACGCGCATGACGACGATTCAGTCGTGCCGCTGCGGCACTAACAACTGATCAAGGAGTTCCAGTGCGATCCAGCGATGGACCAGCCATAGCCGTGGATACGATTGCAGCATCTGGCATCAAGGTTCTGCTGGTCAGTACGTCCTATCCGGCCAATCTTGATGATTGGCGCGGAGTATTCATCCGCTTCCAGGCCGAATCGCTAGCTCGCCGCAGCGATGTTCGATTGCGACTCTGGTCGCCGCCCGGCGAGATCCCCGCCAACGCAATCAATGCCGCAACTCCTGTCGAAACAAGGTGGCTGGCACGGCTGATGGCGGCTGGCGGCATCGCGCATCTCATCCGCAATAGTGGCGTGCGTGGAATGGCAGCGTCGCTAAGCCTGGTGCGGATGTTGGCAGCGGCTTATCGTCGCAATGCAGACGTCGACATTTATCATATCAACTGGTTGCAATGCGCACTGCCATTGCCAGCGAACGGTAAGCCGGTTTTGATCTCGGTGCTTGGCAACGACATGAAACTGCTGCATCTGCCACTGATGAAATCCCTGCTGCGTCGCGCAATGCGGCATCGCAAGGTCACGATCTGCCCGAATGCGGACTGGATGCGGAAACCACTGGTCGCGGCCTTCGGCGATATCGCCGGAGTACGGCCAGTCTCATTCGGCATCGATCCGTGCTGGTATCACATTGAGCGCGAGTTGCTGCCCGATCGTCGGATATGGCTGGCGGTGACACGGTTGACCACTGACAAATTGGGCCCGTTGTTCGAATGGTCCGAGTCGCTGTTCCACGATAGCGATCGCGAATTGCATCTGTTTGGGCCGATGCAGGAAAAGATCGATGTTCCAGAATGGGTGCATTACCACGGATCGGCAACACCCGAACAACTGTCGAACGAATGGTTTCCGCGCGCTCACGGCCTTATTAGCTTGAGCCGGCATGCTGAGGGGTGCCCACAGGTTATGCTCGAAGCCATGGCCGCCAGTCTGCCCATCATCGCATCGCGCATACCTGCGCATGTAGACCTCGTCGCGGATGGAGTGACCGGGTATCTATGCAATTCACAAGAGGATTATGCGAACGCGTTGCGGCAACTCAATGATGTCGCGGAGAACCATCAGCGCGGCGAAAATGCGCGCGCACATGTCGCGCGGAAAATCGGCACTTGGGACGATTGCGCAGCTCGTTACGCGCGGATTTATCACGAATTGCTCGCACAGGACGTCCATGGTTGAGCAGATTCCGATTCAAGATACGGTCGTTCTGCAGTGCTTGTGAACAGAATCGAGCACGGCCATGAGATGGCTATCGCAATCAATTCCATCCTGATCGGGCGAATACGCGAATGGGCAGCAACATCAAGCCTGTGCGGAGGTACAGAGCGGACATGGGCGTGGTTAAGTACCATCCGGCACTGAACCGTCCGCTGCAGCCGGTCTGCTCGATCTGCATCGCGAACTACAACGGCATTGATCTGCTGGTCGATTGCCTCGATTCCGTATTCGGGCAGCAATGCGATGGCACGCTCGAAGTCATCGTGCATGACGATGCCTCCACCGACGCATCGGTCGCATTGCTGCGCGAGAAATATCCGCAAGTCGAACTGCTGGCGAGCGAGCAGAACGTCGGCTTCTGCGTCAGCAACAATCGTATGGTGGAACATGCGCGCGGCGACTACGTCCTGTTGCTCAACAACGACGCGGTTCTGTTTCCCGATGCGATCGCGACCCTGCTGACTGCTGCGAGCGCGCAAGCATCCGAACGAATCCTGACGCTGCCTCAATACGACTGGACGACTGGAGACCTCGTCGATCGCGGCTGCCTGCTCGATCCCTTCTACAACCCGATTCCAAACCTTGATCCGCAGCGCGCCGACGTGGCGTACGCAATCGGCGCGTGCCTGTGGATACCGCGCCGATTGTGGAACGATCTTGGGGGATTGCCGGCGTGGATGGGATCGATCGCGGAAGATATCTATCTTTGCTGCATGGCCAGATCGCGTGGCCTGCCCGTGCAAACCATGCTCCACAGCGGATTCCGGCATCGGCTCGGCAGCAGCTTTGGTGGCGCGCGCATCGAGAACAACAGCCTCAATACGACCCTGCGCCGGCGCAGCCTCAGCGAACGCAACAAAACGTTCGTGCTCGCGATCTTCACGCCGACGCCTTTGATGTGGATTTTGCTCGCAATGCATTTGACTGCGCTGCTTATCGAAGGCGCATGTATAAGCCTCGTGCGCCGCAATCCACAAATCTTCAGGGATGTCTATGCAAACGTCCCGTTGTCACTGCTGCGCGAACGGAAAGTTGTCTGCGGCCTAAGACGCAGCGTGCAAGCCGGACGCACCGCTTCCATCGCAGAATACTATGCGGTGTTTTCGATCCTCCCGAGAAAAGTGGCGCTGCTACTGCGTTTCGGAATACCCAGGATTAGCTGACCTGGCGTAGCACCAGGCGGTGGCGCGTGCATGAAAATAGCCGGCGATCCAACCCGTCTACACTCAGCGGCGTCGAGCTTCCACCTCGTATCCCGAGCCGAGCGCAGGCCAATCCGGCGTCATCCATGCCAACGCCGTCGCCGTCAGATTGACTGCCACGACGGCAGCCACTGCAAACGGCATGCGCAGATAATCAAACCACCGTCGCCGCTCATAGATTCCGCCAACAAGCGCCAGGCTCAGCAACAGGCCAGCGGCACGAACCGCATGCCCGGTTTTCTCCAGTTTCACGACGTCGAACCCGGCTCCGTCGAGATCGCGTCTCAACCCATGCTCGGTCAGTCGCTGGAAATCGAACGGCGCATCGTGGATCGGGTACATGAAGGGCATGCTGAGCAGCAAGGTTGCGCCAGGCTTCGAGACGCGGGCGAACTCACCCAACGCGCCGACCGGATTGCGGACGTGTTCAAGAACCTCAAGGCAGACGACGGCATCGATGCTGGCGGACGCAAAAGGAAGGATGGCGGCGTCGGCGAAAATATCCGGGCGCGCCGCATAAAGCCCGCGACCCGTGACTGGTAGATCCAACCCGATGTAGTCGGCAGCGGGCCCGCAAACGCGTTCGACCCAGCGATCAGCACAACCCACATCGAGTACCTTGCCGCCAAGGCGGGCAATTGCAGCTTCCAGCCGATGGGGCTCCAGCAACCATTGGGGATGGCATGGCAGGTTGCGCAAGTTCGCCGCGAGACGCCTAAACCAATGCATGAGCTACCTCAGGAACGCTTCGAAGGCGAGCAACAGGCAACGGTTCAACGCTTCAAGCCTATTGATGGAAGGTGCGACAAGAACTGAGCCCGCACGATCGGCGCAGCTAGTATCGCCGTCAACGGCACCAGCATAATGCAAACGCCGAGTTTGACAATTTCCGACGGAACTCCCGATGCGTCCGGAAGAATCGTCCGCAACAACAGCCCGGTTACAGCGGCGACTGCCAGCGGAAACCCAACGTCACCCAGATACCATCTCCATTTCTCGTTGATCAAAAGCCGCCGATGCATCAGCGGGATCACCACAACCAGATAGCAGGCATTCAACGAGACCCATACCCATGCAGCTCCGATCGCACCGTACTTGGGCACGATCCACAGTAATGCGGGGACAACAAGAACAGCCGCCACCAAATTGATGCGGATGGTCAACCCAGTCCAGCCCGAGGACAGTTGCAGGAAATAAGGGATCGTCATCAGGCCGTTGAACAGGCTGCCCAGGGAGATCACCGCGACCAGATAATAGGTTTGGTCCGACAACTCCGCATTCCTCGTCCATGCCATCAGGATTTCGTGCCCGAATAGTGCCAGCAGGACAGTTGCCGATCCGAGCAGCACCGTGGTCAGTTGCGAGGCTGCGTGATAGGCGTCTGCCAGGCTGGTGTGATCGTCTTGCTTGAGCAACGCGGTGAACCGCGGGAAAAACGCCTGTGTGATCGGACCCACCACCGCTAGCGGCATTTGCGCCACGGCGACGGCGAAGGCGTAAAAGCCAAAAGCTGCCAACGACAGCAGCCGCGACAGCAGGATCTTGTCGGCCTGGCTGAGCACCAGCGACAGCAGGGTGATCAGGATCGTGCCTGCGGCGAAGCGCCACACCTCGCGTAGCGCTGCTGGCGAAAACCGCGATGGCCGCGGCGCAGACGGCATCACGTGGTAGGTCACCGCCGCCAATGCGGCAATCGACCCCATCGACACGATGCCCTGCCAGAGGAAGTATGCCTGGATCGTCGGTGAGACGAAGGCCAGCACGGCCAGCACCCCAAGGCCACGCAAGGTGGCGACGATACTGACCACGACATTCAGCAATACCTGCCGCTGTAGGCCGACGACCGAGCTTCGGTAGATGTTTTCGACAAAACGTAATCCGATCACCAGACCCATGATCGCGAAAGCTTGTGCAACCACCGGCCCGGACACGGCTTTGCTCGACAGCCAATGGTGTGCCAGCCAGCCCGAGCCCAGCCAGATAGACGACGCTACGATCAAGGCGATGCCGGCAGCGACAACCTCCGCGCTGCGCAACAGGTCGCGCGCGCGCTGGACCCTGCTGGCATCGATGCCCAAGCCGGCCATTTCACGGCTGAGCGACGGGGTCATTCCCAAGTCGAGTATCGACAGCCACGCTTGCAGGATCGTGTAGATGCCAATCAGCCCATACGCCTCGATGCCCAGATATCGGATGTACAGTGGAACGAACGCCAGCGTCATCAACGCGGTCCAGCCCGCACCGAAATAGTTGGCAATGACGTTTTTTTTCAGTGACACGCGAGCGGATTCCGAATTGAGCAAATCGCCTGCGCCCATTCAGGAAACTCCGACAGCAACCTGCATCCAGCCACTTGGCTTGGCCGACATAACGTCTTACGACCTCCTCGACTCACTTGACCCTGCGCAAGAACGCATTCGGCCAATAGGTCACACGTTGCACGATGTCGCCTTCATTGAAGGGAAAAGCCGGTTCTTCCAGAGCGAAGTCGTCGCGTTCGGCAAGGAAATCGTGCACTGCCGATTGCGGATTGTCCGTGGCCCATTCCGGGCTCGTGCGTGCGGCACCGACGACCTCCTGCATGATCCCATCGCAGGCCACCAGGTACGAGCCGACCGAAACGAACTGCGCATAGGCACGCAACTCGGCGAGAACGTGTGCTCGCGTGTGGTTGGAGTCGAGTATCACCATTGCCCGCTCACCGGGTTGCACGAGGGAGCGAACTGCGGCAACTGTTTCGTCATCGACTGACGAGCCTTCGATCATGCTGATGCGGTCGAACATCTCATGCGACTCGATGCCTCTGCGGTTGTGCGGCCGTATCTCGATGTCGATGCCGATCACGCGCCCTTTCCGCATCGCCTTGAACAAGCTGGCATAGAAAATTAGGCTGCCGCCGTGCGCGATACCGGTTTCGATCAATACATCCGGCTTGGCGGCATAGATGATTTCCTGGATTCGCAGCATGTCTTCGGGCAGCTGGATAATCGGTCGTCCCATCCAGCTGAAGCCATACACATATTTGGCATCCCAGCCGCTGCGTAACCACGCCCTGGAGATCAGATCGAATGCCTCGCGCGAACCGATTGGGAGCACCCTGACTCCACCGGGCTCCTCGACTTCCACCAGACCGCGTTCCATATCAATTTTCAGCATGCTGTTGCTTCCTGTATTCGCGTACTAGTCCGGGGATGAGGGGCAACACAGCACTGGGATGGTAACCAAACTCGTTCCGCAACCTGGAGATGTCTATGGTCGGCGAAACGATACGCGATGCGTTTTTGCACATCGAGAGCCGCGCGCCGGATTCAGCCAGGATCGGCTCGATCAACTGCCGATGCGTCACATTCCCTCCAGAAGCGAGGTTGTAGCAAGTGCGACTTCCCGAGATGGAGATCACTGGAATTACTCCTGTCACATCGTCCAGGCGCACGTAATCCTTTGCGGAATCGAGATCCGTACGCAATTCGATAACTCCCGAATCGCATGCGCTGCGCACCAGATCGGACAGAAAATTGCTTGATCGGAAATCCGGTCCGACGACATTGCTCAGTCGTGCGATTCGCACTGCCTGTCTCGTGCTGGCATGGCACAGGGCCTCGCTCGTCAACTTCGTCAGATCATAGAGGTCTTCAGGATCTTCGGGTCGAACCGGAATCGCCGCATCTTCCACCGCAAGCGCTACATGGCGATAGAGTCGCGCCGAAGACAGATAAAGGAATGAATCGAAGCGGGAATGCTCCAGCAACTCGGCGAGCAACGTCGTGTTGGCACTTAAGGCATCAAACGGCCGACTGCGGAAATCCGCAGTGATGCCGGCAGCGTAGATCACATGGCCCAGCGGCTGCTCCAGCAGTTCATTCCCGCCACGCGCCGGGGCGAACACCTCATGACCAAGCGCTTGGAGTTTCCTTGTCAGCGCTCCGCCGATAAAGCCACTTGCCCCAACCACCGTGAACTTCATCGGCGTTCGTCCATCTTGATGAGCGGATTACCTCCATAGACCACATATGGCTCAAGCGCGCCGCGGACGATCGAACCTGCCGCAACGACGCATCCATCGCCAATCGTCGCGCCGTCCAGAATGACGCAACCCGCGCCGATCCAGACATCGTCGCCGATCGTGATGCCGCCCTTGCTGGGACGAAAGCCCTGCCTTCTAATCGTCACGTCCCTGCGTGAATATTCATGGTTCACCGGTGCGAACGTGCAGTTCGCGGCGACCAGGACGCCCTTGCCGATCACGATTCCATTGCCCGTGTAGAGGACGCAGCCGGAGTTGATCACCGACCCTATGCCAATGAGCAGATCTCCCGTGCCGCCAACCGGCTTGATCTTGACGAACGCGTCGATCACCACATTCTGAGCAAAGACGATACGCGTACCGCGCACGGAATCCTCGATGTCCGCGAGTGGCGAGATCCGTGCATCCGGGTGAATCTCGATCATCCCGATGTCACTCCAAGCACCGGAATTGCGGTCACGAACACACCTCCCCAACCGCGCAAATAATCAAGCTGCGCCACGATTTCGCTTTTGAGATTCCATGGAAGGATGACGACATAGTCGGGCTTGCTGTCCAGCAACTTCGTTTCGCCGAAGATCGGGATCCGGCTTCCCGGCATGTACTTGCCCTGCTTGGCAGGATTGCGATCCACCACGAACGCAATTAGGTCGGCACGGATGCCCGCGAAATTCATCAGGGTATTGCCCTTGGCGGCAGCCCCGTACGCAGCCACTGTCTTGCCGTCGCGCCGGGCCTGGAGCAGGAAAGCAAGAAAATCGTTCTTCACCTTTTCCGCGGCGGACTGAAAGCGCTCGTAGAAGCCCGCAGTCAGCAGACCAGCATGTTCTTCGTACGCGAGCAATGCATCGACACGCGGATTGCGCAACCTCTTTCCGCTCTCCTGTCTTTGCGCGAAGACCCTCAGACTGCCGCCATGCGTCGGGTGCTCTTCCACATCGAACACCGACAAGCCATTGGCAGCGAAGACGCGCGTGACCGCTGAAAGCGAGAGGTACGAATAGTGTTCGTGATAGATCGTGTCGAACTGATTGCCCTCCACCAGTCTGAGCAGGTGCGGGAATTCGAAGGTCGCCAAGCCTCCCTCCGTGAGCAATACGGCAAAACCGGCAACGAAGTCGTTGATGTCTGGCACATGGGCCAGAACGTTGTTTGCGATCGCCAGGTCGGCCGGCAAGCCTTGCGCGACCATCGCTTTCGCAAGACGCACGCCGAAGAAATCTTCGATGATCTTGATGCCCTTGGCGCGCGCCGCCGATGCCGTGCTTGCAGTGGGCTCAATGCCCGTGCAGGGAATGCCACGCACCTTGAAATATTGCAACAGATAGCCATCATTTGCGGCGACCTCCACGACATGGCTATTGCCATCCAACCCCGCGCTGACGACGATGTCGGCGACGTAGCGCTCGCTATGCGCCAACCAACTGCTGGAGAACGCGCTAAAATAGGCGTAGTCGGCGTCGAATAGTTCTTGCGCCCCGGCAAAATCTTCCGTCTGCGCCAGCCAGCATTGCCCGCAAACGAGCACACGCAACGGAAACCATTTTTCCGGTCGATTCAACGACTCCGCATTGAGATAGGCATTGGAAGGCGGCGCACTTCCCAGATCGACCATAGCCAACGTGAGTTCCGCAGCGCAATGACGACACTTCATGCGGTCCCCCGGCCAAATTGATCGGTGATGGCCGGTTGCCCGGCATCGCGTATCGACAGATCCGCCACTGGGACGGGCCAGCGAATATCGAGCTTGGGATCTTGAGGATTCAGCCCGAGCTCGAACTCCGGCTGAAACGCGGCAGTGTGGAAATAAAGCATTTCACAATCTTCGGTCAGGGTCTGAAACCCGTGGGCAAAGCCCTCTGGAATCATCAGGGTGTTGTGGTTGTCGGCGCTCAGGATTTCTGCGTGCCAGCACAGGAACGTCTGGGACTCGGGACGGATATCTACTGCGACATCGAACACCTCGCCACGCAGGCAGCTGACGAATTTGGTCTCGGCGTGCGGGGGGCGCTGGAAATGCATGCCTCGCACGGTGCCCCGCCTGACGGTCAACGCGTGGTTGATCTGCACGATGACCTTGCCGGGAGCAACCGCCGCCAATTCCTGCGCGCAATACATCCGCTGCAGGAATCCTCGGTGGTCGCCGACCGGCTTCCGGTGAAGCAGCCTGAGTCCTGGCAACGGGGTATCGCTGATGTCGAAACGATGCGTCATCCGATCTTTTCCGCCATGTAGTCCTCGATCTGGCGCATGCTTACAACCGTCATGTCATCGCCCGCCAACCAGGCACGATGCCACTCGATGGTGCGCGTGAGAGCCTGTTCCAGAGACCAACGAGGGCGCCAGCCAAAGGCTGCATTCGCCGCGGAACTGTCGAGCCTGAGCAGTCCGGCCTCGTGCGGGTGGTCGAGGGACGAGGCCAACTCGACGCGCGCACCGTGTCCCCACAATCGGGCGACGGTCTGCGCTACCTCGCCGACCGTTGCATTACTGCTTTCATCGGGCCCGAAGTTCCACGCTTTGGCGAATTCGCCGCCGTCTGGAAGGAGTAGATGTTCCGCCAGTCGTAGGTAGCCAGCGAGCGGCTCGAGTACATGCTGCCAAGGCCGGACTGCTGCGGGGAAACGCAGGCTGACCGACTTTCCATCGGCGAAAGAGCGCAAACAGTCAGGAACCAGCCGAGCGGCAGCCCAATCCCCGCCACCGATGACATTACCCGCGCGAGCCGTCGCCACGCGGGCTGGATGTCCACTGGGTCCATCAAAATAGCTCGCGCGAAACCCCCCCACGACAATCTCTGCCGCAGCCTTGCTAGCGCTGTACGGATCGTGTCCGCCAAGGCAGTCTCCTTCTCGATAGGGTGGCTTCTCTTCGTGATTGAGGTAAACCTTGTCGGTCGTAACGACAACGATCGCCCGGATCGAATTGACGCCACGCGCTGCCTCCAGCAAGTTCGCAGTCCCCATGACATTGGTTGCCAAGGTGCCCAAAGGATCCCGGTAACTCTCCCGCACAAGCGGTTGCGCGGCGAGATGAAAGATGACTTCTGGCCTTGCGTGGCCGAGCGCAGATCGCAGTCGCGAAATGTCCGCCAAGTTGGCGCGGACATCGGAGGACATCGCGAATTGGGCACGAATCACGTCGAAAAAAGCCGGTACCGTGGGTGGATCCAATGCATATCCGTGCACCCGAGCGCCGAGTCTGTGCAACCACAACGACAACCATCCGCCCTTGAAACCAGTATGTCCGGTGACGAAGACCGGGCAATCCTGCCATGGTCTGGTGTCAATCCTCACCAGACCTTCCAGGGCGCCTTGCCCGAGCTCCAGAGTTCTTCGAGCATTACCTTCTCGCGCAGCGTGTCCATCGGTTGCCAGAAGCCGCGGTGTTGGAATGCCATGAGCTGGCCATGGCTGGCCAATTGCATCAAGGGTGCGCCTTCCCAGCTTGTTTCGTCGTCATCGATGAGCTCGATGCATTTGGACGACAAGACGAAGAATCCGCCATTGATCAGGCCGCCATCGCCACGCGGTTTTTCGGTAAACCCGGCGACGCTGGAGCCTTCGAGACTCAAGGCACCGTAGCGACCCGGAGGTTGCACCGCAGTCACTGTCGCCCATTTCCCGTGTTCGCGATGAAACGCAATCTGCTGCGTGATATCGACATCGGCAACACCGTCGCCATAGGTGAAGCAGAACGCCTCGTCGTCCTGCACATAGGGTGCGACGCGCTTGAGGCGGCCCCCGGTCATGGTTTCATCGCCGGTATCGACCAAGGTCACTTTCCACGGTTCGGCGTGGCGTTCGTGCACTTGCATCTGGTTGTTGGCCATGTCGAACGTCACGTCGGACATGTGCAGAAAATAGTTGGCGAAGTATTCCTTGATGACGTAACCCTTGTACCCGCAACAAATGACGAATTCATTCACGCCATGCGCCGAGTACATCTTGAGAATGTGCCAGAGGATCGGCTTGCCGCCGATCTCGATCATCGGTTTTGGCTTGAGGTGGGTCTCCTCAGAGATGCGCGTACCCAAGCCGCCAGCGAGAATCACAGCTTTCAACGTGCACCTCCTGAACGATCCAACGTCGACAATGCCACAGCCATCAGGACTCGCACCACGCGATCCACGACTTATTCAGCCGGCGCAATAACGGCAATCCCTTCAGGAACAGCCGGATCAGCTTGAGCCGATCGAGTATCCACAATAAAGCAATCGTCGGCGGTGAAAAACTTCCATTCATTTCAGTCGCTTCGCGTACATGCGCAAAACCGGACTGATCTGCCGCCACCAGGACAGTCAAGATCCTCTTCAGCCACAACAGCAGCATGCCCCGCCTGAAGATTCCATTCTTCCGGCAAAACGCCGTGTAATGCCGCGCCTCACGGATGGCCCTGTCGACGAGCAAGACAGGATCGGCCCGGTTCAGTGTGGAAGCATTCTCATGATCGTTGTTCCAATATCCGGTGACGACCTTGCTGACATACGCGTCGTACTTGGAAAATGCGCAAGTCAGCAGCATCCCATCGCTGGCATTTCCGAGGTCTTCATGGAACACGAAGTCCGCCGCAGTTTCCGCCTTGAAAAGACAATTGGTGACTAATGGGTATTGTCCCGAGAGGCATCGCAGCACCGTCGTGTTGGCGCGGTAAAAACCTTCACGCCACGAATCCATCTGGTTTTTGACAATCACGCCATGCACCTTGGTCGGTGCGCTACAAGCGACGAAGCCCAGACACGGATGCTGGGTGAAGCAAGCCATGGCTGTCTCGACGAAATGCGCTTCGTACTCGTCGTCATCGGTAAGCACAGAAAAATACTCGGCCGAGACCAGCGAGCCTATCGAATTGAAATTCGGGACCATGCCGATATTCCGATCGCGTCGTATGTAAGTGATTCGCGGGTCTGAAGCCATCAAAGCCGCAACGACTTCGGAAGTGTCATCTTCGGAATGGTTGTCCAGAACGATGATTTCGAGTTCCGCAAAAGTCTGCGCAAGTACGCTTTGTATGGCTCGACCAAGTTTTGCCGATCTGTTGAAAGTGGGGATGAATATTTGGACAGTCATATCCATGACGTTTCTTTTTTGCACGCACCATGCTCTCGCTTGGGAAAGGCTGTGCAGACTCCGCCTACGACGAACGGCTTTTGATATAGACCAACGACGTGATCTGTTCGGAAATCAACCCGATGAGGAACACGATCACCGATGCACTGAAAAGCAGCACGCTCATGTTTGTGAAGCGGTGAAACACGGCAAACGTATATGCATAGTAGCCCAGGCCCATTGTGAGAAACGTCAGTGCAATCGGCGCGAACAGCTTCAATGGCGAATACAGCGTCGCGATCTTGAAGATGATCAGCAGGAAGCGCACGCCATCGCGCAGCGGACGGATGTGGCTTTTGCCGATGCGTTGCTTGACCTCTACCGGCACGTAGGCGACGGGATAGGCGCTGCGGAAGAACGCCATCGTGATCGTGGTCGGATAGGAAAATCCGTTCGGCAGCAGGTGCAGAAATTCGCGGAACTTGTCGGCGCGCACCGCGCGAAAGCCCGAGGTGAGGTCGCGGATCGCGTGTCCGGTC
>JBBQTD010000049.1:0-24637 GCA_038234715.1 Lysobacterales bacterium
AAAGCCGCAGAAAGCGACGCTAAATGATGCTTTGAACGCGATTCCAGCAACTCAGCGGGTCTGGAATGAATCACGCGCGTCGAGAACACGAAAATTCGCCGGTCAAATCTTTCCCGGTGACTTATTCAGACCTTCCCTAGGAGAAGACGATCCGCTCTTTGTTGGCGCTACCTTTCCGAAGATTGCAGTCAGCAGCAGTAGCACCAAAATCGGAACGGCAAGAATTGGGAAGAGGTGAAGCATCGCCGGGTAGCCGCTGATGTACTGTGCCAGCCATGCATTAAGTAGGGGCCGCAGATCAACGAGATATATGTATCCCCACACAAGGAATACGACCAGCATTACCACGACAGCCCACCCCGGCGCATCTTTTTTCGGCTCTAGGTACGACCGACGCGGATTTCTTCCGTTTCGACGCTGCATATAATCGACTCCTTATGCTACGGAAAATTTGGTATTTTCTTCTCAACGATCGACAGGTTTCGAGTGGCACCTAATGCCTAAGCTAAGCGGCCTGCGCGGCCGCGATGTTGGATCGAGCGAGAAAGTTCGTCCGCGCAGGTCCGCTTGAGCGCCTAGTTAGGCTCATCTGCAGTTCTCTGGAACATCTCGTGCGGAGCCGCCTATGCATTGCCAAGTGACGCTGCTGCTCTTGAGTGTGGGCTGAAGCACAATAACTTGACCGGAACCATTGCGGTTGTGAAGAACGATGACGCCGTCAGGGTGCACGGTAGCTTCGAAGAATGTCGGAGCCATGGATACGCCAGTACCTGAGCCTTGCAGCGTGCGATTCGCGGTTGCAAGTGCTTCTACTGCGCGTTGAAGAGGCTCCGCTGTCGCCAGCATGTAGCCCGCTTGCGCGCGTGAGCGGTAGTCGGAAAATTGCGGGACGACAATAGCGGCTGCAACGAGAACGAAGACCGCCCCGAATGCCCCGTAGGTGAAAGAGAGAAGGCGAGATGCCATCGGTGGTTAACCTAACGCCTAGTAGACCCCAAAAGCGGGGATATGCACTGGATGTTCAGGTGAGTGGCAGGTCATGTCAATCAGGGAAATCCTGCAGCAGATCATGCAGTTCCCCGATGGCGGAAGCGCTGCATGCAGCTTCAGGCTGGCGTGCATATCGACGGATCCGGGGTGCTATGTCATATCCATCCGAAAACGCGGTGTCACAAGGGGGCCGAGGGTCCACCTGTTCCACGTCTGTTGGACGAGGTTAGGCGCCATATGCGCGGTGAACACGACAGGTTGCGCACGGAGGCCACCAAGAGCAGTTGGATCAGGCGGTTCATCTTGGCCAACGGCAAGCGCCCTCTCGAGAAGAGGGTGCTGCAACGAAAGCGCGCCGCACGTGGTGCCGCGGGTCGTCATTGCCGAAAAATGGCGCGCACCGTGGCGATCGTGTCGTGGACGGCGTGCGACCAGGCGACCACCGTTCCGCGCGAAGGATGTTTCGCGACGCACAAGGGAGTGTTCGCGGCGAACAAGGGATTGTTCGGGGCGAAAATACATATTTTCGGGACGGACAAAGGAGTGTTCGTGGCGACAATACATTTCTTCGCGGCGAACAATGATTTGTTCGCGGCGACCATGTAGATGTTCGCCGGTGAAAAAGGATTGTGCGCGGCGAAAATACCTTTTTCCGCCGCCAACAAGGGACTGTACGCGGCGAAAAAAGGTATCTTCGTCCTGAACATGGGATTGTGCGTGGCGATCAAGGATTTGTTCGCCGTGGACAAAGGATTGTGCGTGCCGGACATGGGTATGTTCGCGGCAGAAAAAGGTTTGTTCGGCGCAAACAATGGCCAGGACGTCGCCAGGATGGTTTCGAGCGTTGGAAGAGCCCAGACATTCTTGCGCGCGATCGGTTGGTGGACTCGCGCAGGAACCAGGTTCAGCGCGGAAGGACCACCATGCATCGGGAACAACATCCGTTGTCCTGTGTATGTCCAGGGTGAGGTGCAACGGAACAATGTTGCCCTTCGGGGCAACAATCGTGTCCTGCAGCAGAACCAGGTTCCAGCCGCCGGGCTCCCCAACCCGGTGGCGAAATAGGAATCTGGCGGCTCAGGGGCCGACCTTTCCAATAGCAAGCGATGGAGTACGCACACCCATCGCATCGTTCGCCTTCTGGGTGAGTTCGCGGAACTTCGACGACATCGCTTCGAGCTTCGCGATCCATTCCGGATTCGGGACCTGGCCCTGGGTGATCTTGTCGTAGACCTGCATCAATGCGGTCATCGCGAAGGGATCGATCAGTGCGGCCTTGAGGCTCAACGCGGCGATCAGCGCGAGCGCGAACGTCCAGATCCCCGCGTGCACATGGAACACGCCGATCAATGCCGCAATGGGGGCGAACACGATTGCAAAGATCACGATGGTCAGCACCCAGATGATGAGGGTCAGGAACGCCGCATTCTTGATGACGCCCTTGTAGTTCTGCGCGTACAGCACGACGCTGTCGCGCGCGACGGCCCATGCATTGGACTGGACTGCATTGGCCGCGGCAGCATTGGCGGCGCGCGCGCGCAGGATCTGCGCAAGAATCACCTGGTCGAGATGGCTCAGCGATGTGTTCACCACCGCGTCGACGAGCTTGACCACCACGTCGAGCCCGGGAATCGGCAGCCACGAGGCAATACTCACCGTGACCCGGTTGAACGCGCTCAGGATGCCGCGCAGCAACTGGTTGAGGCCAAACAGCATCGATGACGTACCGAAGTTCTGCTTGACGATCCCCTTGCCGTAGTCGATCTGGCTCTTGCCTCCGGGAATCGTGCGACCGTCCATCAATTCGACCAGCACCGCGATATGGCCGGCCTTGACCAGGTACAGCAGGTATTCGCGCGCCCAGAACAGCAACCCGCTGACGATCGCGAAACCGATGAATGCACCCCACCCAGTGCCCGCGCCAGCGTTGCCACCAACCTTGCCCGCAAGGAATCCCATCCCGCTGCCGACACCGACCGCAAGGATGTAGGCGATCGTGATGCCGACGTACACCGCCAGCCGCAGCAGCACGAACGGCAAGGTGCGCATGAGCAGGCCGAACACCTGGCCGGTGCGAAAATCGACCATGGGGGACTCCATCGCGACGGGAACGTGGTCCATGGTAGAGCGTATCGGCAGTTCCGCGCGGTTCCTTTCGGCCAACGCGCCTTCAGCGCCCGCAGGCACCGCCATCGCCGACGCATTGCCGAATGCAACGGCGAACTGCTCCATCCCGGTGCGATTCAAACTCGACACCGCCCACCAGGCGACTAAGCTGCGCGCATGGGCGAGCATTACGACGTTGCGGTGATCGGGGCCGGAGTGTTCGGCGCGTGGACCGCGTGGCACCTGCAACGTGCCGGCCAGCGTGTCGTGCTGATCGACAAGTACGGGGCGGCAAGTGCGCGCGCGAGTTCCGGCGGGCAGACGCGGGTGATCCGCATGGCCTATGGGCCGGATGCGATCTATACACTGATGTCCCAACGCGCGCTCGGCTTGTGGAAGGATTTTTTCGCGACCATCGCGCGTCCCGAGTTGTTTCGCGAGACCGGCGTGCTGTGGATGGCCATGGACGGCGATGCCGCGGCAGTGCAGTCGGTCGCCACGCTGAGCCAATTCGGTATCGCGCATGAGGTGCTCGACGCGGATGCTCTCGCGCAACGCTGGCCGCAGATCGTCGTACCCGATGGTGGCTGGGCGATCTTCGAACCGCACAGCGGCGGCCTGATGGCGCGTCGTGCGGTGCAAGCCGTGGTGGAGGACTGCTTGCGCGCGGGCGCGCAGCTACGCATCGATACGGTGCTTGCGCCGGCTATTGGAGCAGACGGCGGTCACCTCGCAAACGTCACCACGGCATCGGGTGAAGCGATCCATGCCGGACGCTTCGTATTCGCCTGCGGTCCGTGGCTGGGCCAGCTGTTGCCCGACGTGCTTGGGCCACGCATCTTTCCGACCCGGCAGGAAGTGTTCTATTTCGGCGTCGCAGCAGGCGATCGACGCTTCATGTCGCCCGCGATGCCGGTCTGGCTCGACTTCGGCCGCGACTATTACGGCTTTCCCGATATCGAAGGACGCGGATTCAAACTTGCGCATGACATCCATGGCGAAGCCATCGATCCGGATACTGCCGAGCGCTTGCCGAGCCCGGTGCGCATTGCGCACGCACGCGAATTCCTGGCAATGCGATTTCCCGCACTCGCCGTAGCGCCATTGCTCGGCGCCGAGGTCTGCCAATACGAGAACACATCGAATGGCGATTTCGTGATAGACCGCCACCCGGCATTCGACAACGTGTGGATCGCCGGCGGCGGCTCCGGTCACGGTTTCAAGCATGGCCCTGCCGTTGGCGAATACCTCGCCGATCGCATGCTGCACGACGGACTGGTCGAACCGCGTTTCAGCGTCGCCTCGAAACGGACCGAACACAAGCGCGAGGTCCATTGAACCGACTGCGACCCTGGACAACAAAAACCCGCCTCGCGGCGGGTTCGTCTTGACTGGATAGCACCTCGAAAGTGCGACCTGGCGGTCATGCGACCGCCAGGTGCAATGTCGCGTACTGCGTTACTGCCGCTTGTTGTCTTCTGGTTTTTTCTTGTCGTTCTCTTTGCTCGATGCGGGCTCTGCCGGACGCGCAGGACGTGCCTGCGGTTGCGGTTGCGGGCGTGGACCCTGACCCTGCATCGGACGATCGACCGGGCGTGGAACCTGGCCCTGGACCGGTCGATCCGCACGCTGCGGTCTCGGCGCCAGATCAGCACGCGGATTGTTGCTGCGATCGGCCTGCATTCCGTTGGCCTCCGCATTCGCGCGCGGCCTTTCCGCACGGGGTGCATCCGGATTGCGCTGCGCATCGTTCCGGTTGTTCGCGGCAGCGTCAGCGTTCATCCGCGCGTCCTGACGCTCGGTCCGGGCAGCCTCGGCCTTGGTCCGTGCATCCTCACGTGCCGTACGTGCAGCTTCGGCGTTCGCACGTGCGTCCTGGCCATTGGTCTTCGCAGCCTCGGCATTGGTAGCGGCCTGTTCGCGCGCGGTCCTTGCCTCATTGGCATTGACCCTGGCGTCCTGCCGATTGGTTTGCGCGGCTGCGGCGTTCGTCTTCGCGTCCGCACGGTTCACTCTTGCCTCGCGCGCATCGATGGCAGCCCTTTGCTCGGCACTGACCTCATGCGCGCGAACCACACCAGGACCCTGGAAAGCGCCGGCTTTCTGCGTCGCAGCGATCGGCGGCGCACCATGGTTCACGGACGCGCGCAGCTCGCGATTCTGGACCGCCAACTGGCGCTGGCGCTGCTGTTCGACATTCGCCTCGATGTGACGCTCACGACTCCAGCGCTGTTCGTCATCCGAGGCGCGGATGGCGACGCCGCCTTCGCCACCGTTGAAGCTCACGCGCTCGACGTTGACGTACACCACCGGGCGCTCATAGACGTTGCGAACCCTGTAGTCGCCGAAGGCGTTGACGTTGCGGTTGTAGTAGAACGCACCGCGATTCCAGTAGCCACCCTCGTAGCCACGGCCACCATATCCGTAGCCGTAGTTGACGCCGCCGTAGAAGCCCACGTGCTCGCCCCAGTAACCGTCGTAAAACACATAGCGACCGTCGTCCCAGCCCCAGTATCCCGGGGTCCACAGGTAACCGATGGTCGGTGGACGCACCCACGTGCCCGGCACCCAGTAGTAATCGTCGTCGCCGTAAGCCCAATAGCCGGGAGTCCAGATGTAGCCTTCGCCCGGAAGGGGCGGCTGCTCGTAGACGGGGATTGGCGGCGGCGCGAAATCGACCGACAGGGAGATTCCGGCGATGGAAGTTGACGGCAAGGCCATCATGATTGCCGCAGCCATCGGCGCGGCAAGCGCGGCGAGCAAGCGCGGACGTAGTGTTTTTCGAAGATTCGGCGATTTGATCGTGTTCACGTATTCACTCCATTGAGGACGGAAAAGCGCCTTCTTTATAGCCGCCTCCCGTCGAAAAAATTGGAACGTATCCGGAAATTAATGTTCGCATTCAGTTGGGGGTAGGCTCCCGGCAGGCTGCTGTTCATCATTGGGGTCTGGCGGGTCGCAGCATTGGGACGGACCGCGGGCGCTTGATCCAGGCCCGTGTCCTGTGGATCGAAGCTCGCACGGCGATCCGAGGGGCTGGCGTACCATGCTCCGATCCACCCGGGTCGCGCCGGACTTGATCGCGCGATCCCGCCAACCTGCTGCCGTTCGGAGCCTGCCCATGGCCATCGCTGTCCGCGCATTTTGTCTCAGCCTGCTATTGAGCTTGTCCGCGATCGCATCGGCTCAGACACTTGCGCCGCATCCGCGGCTTGTCCTGGATGCGCCCACACTGGCGTCGCTGCACGCCCGCATGGCGGCCAACACTCCGCAGTGGCAGCAGCTAAAGACGTATTGCGATTCCTTCATCGGCGGCACGGTCAACCTTCCCGACGGCAACGGCTACCCGGACCCGCCGAACATCGGCCAGGGTTACCAGGGCAGCAGCTACTGGAGCGCGGTGCTTGCCGAGGGCCTGTGTTACCAGACCGTGCTCGCGAGCAATCCATCCGCGGCGGCGCCCTACGGGGCCAAGGCACGTGCGGTGCTGATGGCGATGTCGACGCCATATGCCGCGGTCGCCGGCAACCACGGACAGAATCCATGCACCGATGATGGATATGGAACGCGTTTCTTCGGCGTCGGAATGGGCATCGGTTATGACTGGGTATTCCCTGTGCTGAGCGCAACGGATCGCCAGCAGATCTACAACACTGCCAACGCATGGCTGGCATTGTTCTCGAACCCGAATGGATGCTCGGGATTCGAGTACGTGCATCCGCAGAGCAACTACTTCGCCGGTTACTTCCATGCCGACGTGGCCGTCGCCCTGGCGACCTACGACGAGAATCCGAGCGCCCCGGCACTGTGGACCGACTGGCTTGCGAACCAGTTCGGCACTGCTGCCAGCAATCCACCCCACATCGGAGTGCAGCCCTACTATGCACAGCACATGGCCGGCGGCGGCTGGCCGGAGGGCTTCGGCAACTATGGTCCACTCGCCACGCTCAACATGAGCCTGCCGATCGCCGAAGTGAAGACCGCCACCGGGATAGACCTGATCCACGCGGCTGCGCCGTATGCGTATCCCATCGATGCGGCCGACTACCTGATGCATTTCACCTGGCCATCGCGCAGGTATATCGACGACCGCGACACCAACCATGCAACCGGCACCGCCAATCCACCGGTTGGCACCGCGAACTCCGACATGTTCTTCAACGTGCTCGGCACGCTGCGCTATTGGAACGCGCCGCATGCGGATGTGTTCCAGGCCTACGCCAACGGCATCAACATCTTGACTGCGGGTTTCGGCGCCGACGAGCCGTGGGAGATGTTCCTGTTCTGGGATCCGACCGGCACCACGCAGTCGCTGAATACGTTGCCGCTGTCGTACTTTGCAACCGGGCTCAACGCGATCGCCGCGCGTTCGGACTGGACCTCCACCGCAACCTGGATGTCGTTCCGCGCTGGGCCCTACGTCAACAACCCCGGCCAGGGCGAGGAAGGGTTCGATCAGGGTAGCCTGGCGCTGGTCCGCGGCAACGCGCCGTTGCTGGTCAACGGCACCGGATGGATCGTCCACGAGCCGCAAGGGGACAACGACGAGAACCGCATCTACACAGACAACTACGGCAACAGCGACGGCTCGATCTATTCCAGCAACCGCACGCTGTACAACATCTTCTACGTGCGCCAGTTCAACGGCAGCCGCATCGTGGACCGTTATGGCCAGGCCGCGTACACGACCGAGGACGATGGCGTGCAGACGCACATCGCAGCTTACGAGGACGGGGCGAAATACGTCTACGCGCTGGCGACAAAGCTCGAAAACATGTTCCGGCCGAACAAGAACGGACATCCGCAGGTGCTTGGCTGGTCGCGCGAGATCGTCTACCTGCGGCCCAACCAGTTCGTCGTCTACGACCGCACCCGCGAGGGCAGCCCGATCTACGACCAGTTCCTTGCGTTTCATTTCCCCGCTCTTCCGGTCGTGGGCAGCGCGCCCAGCGGCGGCAAGCGCCTTGACGTGACCTATCGCAACGTCTACATGGGCGCGATGACGACGGTGCTGCCCGCGGGCGCGACGACGACCACGGTCGGGATGTATCCACCGAACGATACCGACCCTGGCAGCAATCCATTCAAGGTCTGGCAGGTGCAGGTGCGCGCGCCGAACGCCAATGTGAGCCAGCAATGGCTGACCGTATTCGACCTGTCGACGTCGGCGGCAAGCGTTGCTGCCGCGAGCAGGATCAATGTCACGAGCGGCGCTGCAACCGGCACCTTGCTAGCGCGCAGCGGCGGCAACAGCGCGGTGATCGTCAACACCGGCAACGCCGGCACGACCATTGCGGGAAACATCGCGTACGCGGTGCCTGCGGTAGCAACGCGCCATGTGATCACCGAACTGCCTGCCAACCGCGCCTACTCTGTTTCGGTGACGGTCAGCGGAGGGAACCACCTGGTCAGCGTGATACCAGGCGGCTCGCTCAAGACGTCCGCCAAGGGCGTGCTGAGCTTCGCGGTCGCGGCGAACGGCGCAGTGAGCCAGTAGCCCCAGCTGTTCGTGAAATTGGCGTGTTGCCGCAGAAACTGTTCCGCGGCCGGCTCTTGATCAACCGCCTCAGATGCCTTCGAGGTACGCTGCTTCGCCATGGATCGATTCGTCCAGGCCAGCGGTCTCGCCCGCCTCATCGACTTTCACCGGGGTGATGCGATCGATCAGCCACAGCATTCCGTAGGTGAACACGAAGGCCCACACCGACGAAAGCGCCACCGCGCACACCTGCACGATGAAGAAGTGCGGGTTGCCGTGCAGCAGGCCATCTGCGCCAGCGGGATTGAACGCGGTCGTCGCGAACACGCCGCACAACACGATGCCGAGTGCGCCACCGACGCCGTGCACGCCCCACACGTCGAGCGCGTCATCCCAGCCAAGCCGGTTTTTCAACGCCACTGCGTAGAAACACACGAGACCCGAGATCACGCCTATAACGCAGGCCGTCGCGGGCGATACGTAGCCTGCGGCTGGAGTAATGGTGGCGAGGCCGGCCACTGCGCCGGTCAGCAGGCCGAGGAACTTTGGTTTCCTGGTGGTCATCCATTCGACCGCGAGCCACGCGATCGCTGCGAAGCTAGCGGCGAAGTCGGTGTTCACGAACGCAACCGCGGTGACCGCGTCCACGCGCAGCTCGCTTCCCGCGTTGAATCCGTACCAGCCAAACCACAGCAGGCCGGTGCCCAGCGCGACCAGCGGGATCGAATGCGGGCCGCGATCGGCGACGCGGCGCTTGCCGACGTACAGCACCGAAGCCAGCGCCGCGATGCCGGCGATGTTGTGGACCACGATGCCGCCCGCGAAGTCGAGCACGCCGTAGCTCGCGAGGATCCCGCCGCCCCAGATCATGTGCACGAACGGGAAATACACCAGCACCAGCCACGCGGTCAGGAACAACATGTAGGCCTTGAAGGTTACGCGGTTCGCGAATGCGCCGGTGATCAGTGCGGGGGTGATGATCGCGAACATCATCTGGTAGGCGCAGAACACGAACAACGGAATGGTGGGATTGGCTGGCGCGGGTGTGTTCAACGTGATGCCATTGAGGAAGGCCCAGTCGAAGTTGCCTATGATGCCGGCGAAATCGGTATGGGTTTTCATGTCGCCGCTGAAGCACAGCGAGAAACCGAACGCCCACCACAGCACCGTCGTCCAGCCCATCGACACGAAGCTCTGGATCATGATCGCAAGGACGTTCCTGCGACCGACCAGGCCACCGTAGAAGAACGCCAGTCCCGGCGTCATCAGCATGACCAGGCTGGAACACAGCAGCATGAAGGCGGTGTTGCCGGTGTCGATGACCATGGGCTGCATTGCGATTTCCCCTGATGGGTCGCGGATCAATTGGCGTCATGCGACGCGTATATGTGGCGCGGCCTCGCCTGGCCACGTTGCGCGTGGGAGTAAGCCTGATGCGGGTCAAGCGGTCAAGGAACGGCGCGTCAATGACACCGCACCGATGGCACTGCTGCAGCGCGGCCTGCATCGGCGCCTGGCGCATGGATGCCTGCGCGGCACGGCCATCGCTTGTCACCCGCCGGCGCTCCAGCTACGGTGTCGCGGTCCGTCGCGGAGAAGCCCATGCACGTGTCCAACCAATGGAAGCTGGCACTACTGGTTGCACCGCTGTTGCTGATGCAACCTGCAGTAGCGGCATGTCCGCCCGACGGACAGACCAGCGAGTCGTTGCTGGCGCTCAAGGCGCTGAAATTCGAGATGTCGGATGCCGATGCGCGCAAGACGCTCGCGCAAGGACTGATCGTGTGCCTCGGCGATCCCGACCCGGTCACGCGCGACGACATCGCGTACACCGCGCTGATGACATGGATGCGCGCAGGCGATTTCGAGGCCGACACATTGCGTGCGATGCGCGATGCGCTCTACGCGCAACTCGACGGCGACGACGCGCCGGGTTTCCGTCGCCCGTACACCGCACTGGTCCTGTCGGAAGTTGCGCGCACCGATCGCATCAAACCGTGGATGACGCCGGAGGAACGCGTGGCGATGGTCGAGAAGGCCGCCAGCTTCCTCGAGTCGGTGCACGATTATCGCGGCTTCGACGACAAGCAAGGCTGGCGCCACGGCGTTGCGCACGGATCGGACTGGCTGATGCAGCTGGCGCTCAATCCCGCGCTCGAACGCGAACAGACCGACCGTATCCTCGCCGCAATCGCGGTGCAGGTCGTGCCGGACGCCGCGCCAGCGTATGTGTTCGGCGAGAGCGGTCGGCTCGCGCGTCCGGTGCTGTATGTTGCCCAGCGCGGGCTGTATTCCGAACTGGAATGGACCAAGTGGTTCAACGCACTGCCGCCAAAGATCGGCGACCCCGCGCAGGCGTACAACGACAGCCACTGGCTCGCGCGCCGGCACGACCTGATGGCCTTTTTGATGAGCCTGTACATCGAGGCAGACCAGAGCGACGACGCCAACATCCATCGGCTCAAGCCGGTCATCGTCGCGGCGGTGAAGGCAGTGCCATAGTCAATGGCGGCTTGCGACCTCTATGCCAGTGACGCGTCTTTGCGTGCCGGAAAGTAGCGGTTCCAGCAACGCCCCGCATGCAGGGGAACATCCGGGCACCGAACGACCGGATGACGCAACATGGGCAGTTCAGTCGCGGCAACGGGCCATACGCAGCGTTCATGCCGCCAGGGCGCGGCAGGCATCGGCGCAGCGGCGGCAGGCGACTTCGCAGCTCCTGCAATGCAACCCATCGTGCATGCTGCATTGTTTCGCGCAGTCCAGGCAGATCTCCGCGCACAGTTTGCAGATATGCATTGCGAATGGACTGCCGTGCTTGAGCGCGCTGATGCACAAGCGGCAGATCGCCGCGCATTCGAGGCAACTCGACGGAAAGTTGTCGTTCTTGCCGTGTCCAACCATGCGCATGTAGCACAGATTGTTTTCGTCGATGCATTCCTGGCATGCGGCAATGCAGTCGATCACTGCCTGTTCCAGATGCACGGTGATGACAACTCTCCCGACGGATGGACTTGCTTGAGCATCCTGATGGCCGCTTCCGATGCGGCCTCACGGGGCTGCACCCCGCGCTCGGCTCCGCGGCGGGCACTTCGCCAGGCGATCGCATTCCGCGCTGGCTTTCGCACTTGCTACCGTGCAGAGTGCCAGCACTATCGGCAGTCGCGGAACGACTGTCACTCACATATGTTTGCGCCCCGATGCCGAAGGAACTTCCATGTCGGTGAGTTGCCTCGTTCGCAATTTTTCGCGCTATGCCGAACTCAGCGCGCGCGACACCGCATTCCTGCTGCGCTTCGAGGAGCAGCCCAAACACTATCCGCCGGGAGTCGACGTGATAGCGCAGGGGGTTCCTGCCGATCACCTCTACGTACTGAGCTCCGGATGGTGTTTCGTCAAGTACGACCAGCCCAACGGCAACCGGCAGGTGCTGGACGTGTGCCACGGTGGGGACATCGTCGGCATGCGCGAGGTGTGCTTCGAACGATCGATCTGCGGGATGCAGACGTTGTCCGAGTCGGTACTGTGTGCGTTCCCGAAAATCTACCTGACCGAGATGTTCGAGGAGCATCCCCGGCTCGCCGGGATCCTGTTCCTGGCCGGCATGCGTCGCGAGGCTCTCCTGATCGAGCGCGTGGTGAACCTGGGCCGGCGCAGCGCTTTCGCGCGGCTTTGCCATTTCGTGACCGAGATGAAACAACGCATCGACCACGTCAACGACGTGGTGACCGCAAACTTCGAAGTGCCGATTCCCGCGCCCCTGCTCGCGGACATCCTGGGGCTGTCGGAGATGCACACCTACCGCATGCTCAAGCGCATGGGCGACGAGAAGCTCGCCTCGTTCGACAACGGCCGTTTCGACCTGCACGATGCCGCCGGCCTGCGCACCGCAGCAAGCTTCCGCGACGATTACCTGTTGCTCGACAAGAGCTGGTTGCCGGCGAGGTAGCTTCCGTCCCCGCCGGTGGCTGCGCGGAGAATTCGCGACACCAGCCTCACAGCGAGTGTCCCGACATGAATGGCGCAGCGGTGACACCTCTGCGCCATGACGCGCTCCCCGATCTCAATCCATGATCGAACCGAGACGCGCTGCCTGCTTCTGCAGCAGTCGATCGCTCGACGTCTGCTGAAGCGGCTACCAGCTGAAGCCCGCGCCCGCACCCACGCTGCTTTCACCGCTCGCGAATGAGCCACTCAGTGAAACATTCGCGTGGCCGTTATTGAACGCGTGCTGGTAACCGATCGCGAATGCCGACTGGCCGCTCTGGAAGCCACCACCGAATGCAACGCGATTCTCGCCGCCCAGACCGGCCGCATCCATTGCCATGGTCGACAGCGCCGTACCCATTGCTCCGATCTTGCTGATGCGCTTGTCCTGCACGTCAAACTCATGGCCCACCTTGGTCTGGAACGTGTCGAAGGAATCGCTGAGCGCACCGACCTGGGTCGTGGTGAATGCGTTCGCGCTCTGCAGCGTCGCCGCGCTGCTGGTATCGGTGTGCGCATTGGCCGCCGCGAGGGTCGATGCATTGCCCGCATCCGAATGCGCGTTGGCCGCGACCAGCGCTGCCGCATCGCCCGAGGTCATCGCCGCGGATCCACTGGAACCGGCCAGTGCGGTGACCTGCGCACTGCTCGCCGCCAGTGCGCCATCCGCGGTGCTCAGTGCGGTCGTCGCAAGGCCCAACGCAGCATTCGCGGTGGCCTGCGCGGTGGCGATCAGGGGCGTGATTCCCTTGCCCTGGTTGATGTTCATCGCATCGGTACCGTTCAACCCGGGCGCTACGTTGGTGATCCGCCGTTCCGCTCCGACACTGCCCACCGACACCGTGTTCGCCTCACCGGCGATCGATCCAAAGCCGATGGCCACCGAGTTCGTCGCCGCTGCGGTGACACTCGAACCCGCACCAATGGCAGTCTGGTTCGCCCCGCCGGTCGTCGCCGCTTCGCCGAACGCGCTGTCGTTGGTGAATCCCGCAGATGCGGCGGTGCCGATCGCAACGGCATCCGTGCCAGCTGCGATCGCTGCTTCGCCCGGATCGATCACCCCATTGGCGTTCTTGTCATTCCAGCCGCCTATCGCGATGCTGCGCGAGCCGCTCGCGGTCGCACCCACACCCGCTGCCGTGCTGCCGATGCCGCTTGCGGTGTCCTTGAATCCGAACGCGCTCGCGTCGGTGTTGGTGGCGGTGTTGGAAAAGCCAAAGGCGCTGCTGTCAATGCCGGAAACAGTGTTCTTGTATCCGAATGTACTGCTGGCGGCACCCGACGCGGTATTGCCCTCGCCGAAAGCACTGGCGCCGGTCTTGCTCGCGGTGTTGTAACTGCCGACCGCGTTGACGTGGGAATACGCGCCCGCGGCGCCGCCGGACGTGCCGACCTTGTTGTGATCGCCAAAGGCGTTGCTCTTCTGGGCACTGCTGTATCCACTGTCCCTGTAACCAAACGCGCTGCCGTCGGTGCCGGCCGCGGTAGTGATGAAGCCGAACGCGTTGCTCCCGTTGCCCGATGCGATGTCAGAGAAACCCAGTGCGCTGGCTTGCACGCCTGAAGCAACATCGTGTCCGCCTACCGCCGTGGCGTTCGCTCCTGATGCCGAGTTGGAAAGACCCAGAGCGAAGGCGTCGATCCCCGTCACGGTGTTGCTGAAGCCAATGGCCACACCGATGTTGCCCGAGACGTTGTTGCGGGAGCCGAAGACGCTGGAATCGCTTCCCGACACGATGTTGTTGTAACCGAACACGCTGCTCCTGACGCCGGAGGCGGTATTCTTGAAACCAACCGCGCTGCTCTTGCCGCCGGTGGCCGAATTGCCGTAGCCGAAGGCGCTGTCGTCGATCGAGAACTTCGCCACGCCGGCACTGCCGTAGGCACGTCCGGCGGTATTGCTCATGCCGACCGCCGTGCTGTTGGTGCCGTAGGCGTGATTGATCTGGCCGACCGCCGTGCTGCCGCGGGCAGAATATGTCTTGGAGTTGTAGGGGAATGCCCCGCCCGCATTGTTCTTGTAGCCGAATGCGCTGCTGTTGCCGCCCGTCGCGAAGCTCTTGTAGCCGAATGCGCCGCTCGCGGTTCCCGATGCGGTGTCCGAGAAACCCAGAGCGCTGGCTGCCGCGCCAGAAGCAATATCGTGTCCACCGATCGCCGCGGCGTTCGCCGCCGATGCCGTGTTGTACAGACCCAGCGCGAAGCTGTCGGCGCCCGCCACAGTGTTGGTGAAACCGATTCCGACGCTGTTGTTGCCAGACACGTTGTTGTCGAAGCCGAACGCGCTGGCAAAGGTTGCCGAGACGTTGTTCTTGTAGCCGAACGCGGAACTGCTGGCTCCGGTCGCGTAGGTCTTGAACCCGAACGCGCTGCTGTCGGCGCCATAGGCGTGGGCGTGGTTGCCCACCGCCGTGCTGTTGGCCCTGGTCGCCGCACTCAGGTAACCCACCGCGCTGCTGCCGGCGCCCGCAGCGGCGCTCTTGTAACCGAACGCACTGCTCTTGCCGCCGTTCGCTGAATTGCCATAGCCAAATGCGCTGTCGTTCGAAGTGAACTTCACGGTGCCCGACACATATTCCCTGCCCGCCACATTGGCGTAGCCGACCGCTGAGGCATGGGTGCCATAGGCGTGATCGGTCACGCCAACCGCGGTGGTTCCTCCGGCGTGGTAGTGGGTGGGGCCGTTGACGAAGTCACCGCCAGCCCTACTGTTGTAGCCGATCGCGCTGCTGTTCGTGCCGTACGCGAAATCGCCGAAGCCGACCGCACCGCTCTTGCTGCCCGTCGCGTAGCTCCTGAATCCGAACGCGTTGCTGTTGGCGCCGTAGGCATGGGCGTGATCGCCCACCGCCGTGCTACCGTTCTGTTTCGCGACACTCGCGTAACCGACTGCACTGCTGAAGGTGCCGGAAGCGATGTTTGACAAACCGAATGCGTTGCTGTCATTTCCGGACGCGGTGTTCGTGGATCCGAACGCATTGCTCAGGGCACCGGACGCGGTGTTGTGGTAACCGATCGCGCTGCTGATGCCGCCAGTAGCCGAATTGCGATAACCGATTGCAGTGTCGGCAAACGTGAAATGCGCGATGCCGCCGGTGACGTAGGCCGAGCCGGCAGTGTTGGTGGCGCCGACCGCTGTGCTAAATGTGCCATAGGCATGATTGCTCACGCCAACGGCGGTGGCTCCGCCCGCGTGGTAGTGGGTGGTGACGTTGACGAAGTCACCGCCGGCCTTGCTCTGATATCCGAACGCGCTGCTAGTGGCGCCGGACGCAGTGTTGGCGTCGCCGACCGCAGTACTGCTCGCTCCGCTCACTGCGTTGCTCATGCCAAACGCGCCGCTGCTGGCGCCAGACACTATGTTCTTGTAGCCGAACGCGCTGCTGCTGGCAGCCGACGCCGTGTTGCCTTCGCCGAACGCGCTGGCGGCTGTATTGTTCGCGAAATTGTAGCTGCCGACCGCGTTGGCGTGCGAATAGACGCCCGGCGTGCCGGCGCCCGTGCCGACCGTGTTGTGATCTCCCAGTGCGTTGCTCTTCTGGGCACTGCTGTTGTCCGTGTTGACGAAACCGAACGCGCTGCTGCCAGCGCCGATCGCAGTGGTTGTGAACCCAACCGCCGTGCTGTCGGCGCCATAAGCGTGGGCCAAGTTGCCCACGGCGGTGCTGTTGGTCTCGCTGGCAATGCTCTTGTAACCGACCGCGCTGCTGCCAGTGCCGGACGCAGTGTTGAAGGCGCCGACTGCCGAGCCGCTCGCTCCGGCCACCATGTTCTTGTAGCCGAATGCGCTGGCGCCGGTGTTGCTCGCCAAGTTGTAGCTGCCGATCGCAGTGGTGCCCGACTTGCTCGCGGTGTTGAAGCTGCCGACCGCGTTGGCGTGGGAATATACGTCCGTTACGCCGCCGCTCGTCCCCACCTTGTTGTGGTTGCCGAACGCATTGCTCTCCTGCGCACTGTTGTACGAGGTATTGACGTTGCCGATCGTGTTGCTTAGAGCGCCTGAGGCCGTGTTGGAAAAACCGAACGCGCTGCTGCCGGTGGCCGCAGCGATGTTGGCGCGACCGAACGCGTTGCTGCTGTTGCCTGACGCCGTGTTCTGCTGACCGACAGCACTGGCGTTGGTGTTGCTCGCGGTGTTATAGCTGCCGACCGCGTTGCTGTATTGACCCGAAGCGGTGTTCTTGAAACCGAATGCGTTCGCGCCGATCAGGGATGCGGTGTTGTTGAAGCCAGCTGTGCTGTCGGCGCCATCGGCGTGGGCGACGTCGCCCGCCGCAGTACTGCCGGCAGCGCTCGCGACACTCTTGTAGCCGAGGGCTCTGCTGCTGCTTCCCGACGCGGTGTTTTTGTAACCGAATGCGCTGGAGCCTGTGTTGCTAGCGGTGTTGTAGCTGCCGACTGCGTTGGCATTAGTGTACGTGCCCGCTCCACTGCTCACGCCGACTTTGTTGCCATTGCCCAGAGCGTTGCTCCTCGTGGCGGTGCTGAACGCCGAGTTCTTGTAACCGAACGCGACGCTGGCGGTGCCGGACGCGATGCTGGTGAAGCCAACGGCTGTGCTGTCGGTGCCGGACGCGGCGTTACCGTAACCAAATGCGCTGCTGGCGACGCCCGGGGCGCTGTTGTCTGCACCGAACGCGCTGCTCTTGATGCCTCCAGCGGCGTTGCCTACGCCGAACGCGCTGGCAAAGGAGACTCTCGCGGCGTTGTAGCTGCCGACTGCGTTGGCGCCGGAATATGTACCCGCTGTGACGCCGGTCGTGCCGACTTTGTTGTGATCGCCCAGGGCATTGCTCCTCGCGGCGCTGGCTGTGGCATTGTTCGCGAAACCGATCGCACTGCTGTCGGTACCCGAAGCATAGTTGCCGTAACCAAATGCGCTGCTGTTGAGGCCGTCGGCGTGGTCGAAGTAACCGCAGGCCACCGCATTTGTTCCGGTAGCTGACGTGCCCGTGCCGTTGCAGGCGGTGATGCCGGCGGCGATGGCGCTGCCGACACTGCCGGTCATTGAGGTGATACTGAACATGATGCACAGGGCCAGCTGCGCGGTACGTGGATGCTGCAAGCCTTTCATGACGTTCTCCCTGGTGAGTGCACCGCCGACGGCAGTCGATCTGCCGGCTTTCGTGCGGTCTGCTTCACCAAGCGAAAAAGAATGGCCCCAAGGGACATTGCGCAATGGGCAACGGCCCGGGCCCGCCGAGCCCCAGCTCAAATTCGTAGAAGGCTGAGCTGGCAAGTCCAGAGTCTGCGAATCCCACGATGCAGGGGTTGCCTGCCCAGCCTACGCGCGCGCCCATGGGCACTTCAGCGGCAAGCAGCCGCGTGCTGGTGGACTGTCGCTATGTCCGATTGGTCGGTCGGCGCGACGTTGCCTTCGGTCGCCAGCGCCTGCCACGCCGCATCGCTCGCGATCCAGTCGAGACAGGCTTCCTTTCGGTCGGACAACTCGTTGGCCAGGTCGCCAAACACCTGGGCGACATCGCGGTGGAGCGCTGCGGCGCTCGGATCCTGCGCGAGCAATGCCTGCCGCAGCTCCAGCGCCTGCTTGTAAGCTGCCACGGCCTCGTCGCGCTGGTGGCGTGCCTGATGCAAGCCGGCGATGCCGTACCAGGTGTTCCCCATGTCCTGGCGCGTTGTTTCATCATGCGCATCGCGCGCCGTCACTTCCTGTTCCGCCCGCAACGCGGAATGGTAGTTCTCCATTGCCTCGTCGTAACGCTTGAGCGCGACCAGGGCATCGCCGACTTCTTGTTCGCAGAGCGCGAGTTCGCGTTTGGCCCGCATGTCGGCGGGATCGGCCGCGGCCAGCTTTGCGAGCGCCGTATGCGCGGTTTCGTAAGCCGCGAGCATGGGCGTCTTGTCCGGCAGATAGTTCATGTTGTTGCCAAGCCTCATCGAGGCGTTGGCTACGGCATTGAGAACGGCCACATCGTCCGGGCGGGATCGTTGCAAGGCCTGCAACCGATCCAGCCCGTGCTGCAGCATGGCGTGCGCCTCTTCGTGGCGGCCGAGCCAGTTGAAAGTGTCGCCACGATCGACTTCAATCCGCCCGAGGAACAACGCGTACGCCGTCGGCGCATCGCCAGGACCGACCGTTTCCATCGTGCCCTGTGCGCGCATGTAAAGCTGCAACGCTTCCTCGCGCTTGTTGGCCCAGAACAGCACATTGCCGAGACCGGCCTGGGCACTGGCAAGGCCACGACCGGCATCGGGCACGCGGTCGTTCAGCAGCTGCGTCCATAGCGCAATATCGCGGCGAAAACTCGTGTCGGCATCGGTCTGCGCATCGGTCTGGAACAGCACGTCGGCGCGCTGCAGCAGGATTTGCGCCTGCAACATGCGTGCCTGTCGATCGCCGGGCATCTGCCGCAACACCGAATCGACGCGCGCGGCGGCTTGCGCATAACTGGCCAGCGCGCCCTGCGAATCGCCAAGGTTCGGCGTGCCTGGCGCGCCCTGCACATCGCCGACGCGTAGCCACGCTTCGGCGAGTTCGCGTCGCAGGGGGATCGAGGCGTCGCTCTGCGTGCCAAGACGCTGCAGATAGATCAGCGCCTGTTTCACCAGCAACGACCGCGCGGCGGTCGAGCCCGGTACCTTCACGAGTTCGTCGTGCAGATCGAAGATCATCGCGTGGGCAAGACCGCGTACGTCCTCGAAACGCTGCTCGGCGTGCTGCCGCTCGATCTCCGCGCGGTGCCGTTCGTGCTCGGCAATGCGGGCCTGCCACACGCTGACGACGAGTCCGCCTATCAATGCCAGCGTCACCGCTGCCGATGCGGCGACCACGAGCACGTTTCGTCGCAGAAACTTCTTCGCGCGATAGCGCAATGAGTCCGGCTGCGCGCGAATCGGCCTCTGCCGCAGGTAGCGTTCGATATCCTCGCTGAGCGCCACTACGGTCAGATAGCGGCGGTCGGGTACCTCCTGCGAGGCTTTGAGGACGATGGTATCCAGATCGCCGCGCAACCCATCGCACAGGCGATCGGGCGTGCTCGTGCGCGCATGCGCGATGTGGGTCGATTCGTTTGTCGAGTCCGCTCCGCCCGAAGACGATGCACCGGACAATCGGCGCAACGCCTCGGACGGTGCAGTCGCCGACGCAGAACCCGATGGAAGTGCGGGATGGGCCACCTGGCTTGGCCGCAATCCACACAGCAACTCGTACAGGATGATCCCTAACGCGTAGACATCGGTCGCGGTGGTGATCAATGCCCCACGGAGTTGTTCCGGTGCGGCATAGTCGGGCGTGAACATATGAGCGCCAGTGCGCGTCATCGGCTCGGAGCTGTCGTCGAGCAACTTGGCAATGCCGAAGTCGAGCAGCTTGGGTTCACCGTCCGCGCCGACCAGGATATTGCCGGGCTTCAGATCGCGATGCACGATCAGGTTCTGATGCGCGTACGCAACGGCGGTGCAGACCTTCTGGAAAAGCCGCAGGCGCGGCAAGATGCCCAGCCGGTTTTGATCGCAATAGCGCGTCAGCGAGAGCCCATCGACCCACTCCATCACGATGAACGGCACGCCTTCCGTGCTGATCCCGGCGTCGTAGAGCCGTGCGATCTGCGGGTGTTGCAGCTGGGCGAGAATCTGCTGCTCGCGGAGGAACCGTGCGCGCTGCTCGGCTGTAGCCAGACCGGTCTTCAAGCATTTCACTGCGACCTGATGGCTGAAGCTTTGGTCATCGCGCCCTGCCAGCCATACGGTGGCCATCCCGCCTTCGCCGAGCAACCGCAACAACCGATAGCGACCGATGCGCTGTCCCACGGCGATCGCGCTGGGAATGGCGTCGTGCCCAAACAGTTCGACCGCTGCAAGGAGCAGACCATCATGCGGGCGATCGAGTGGGTTGGGATTGCCGGCAGCGCTGAGCAGATCGGCCAATTCCTTGCGCAGGCCCTCCGCCACCGCGTCACTGGCAAGAAACTGCGCGCGCGCCTCGCCTTCCAGTTCCAAGGCTGATTCCAGCAATTGATCGAGGCGCGCAACGCGCGAGGTCCCGTTGTTCGTCATGGGCACGGTTCAATGCCGCTCAAGTCACTCTCCCCAGCGCCCGATTGATGTAGGCATGCGCTTTTTGCCAATCGCGCTTGACGCTGCGTGGATCGATGTCCAGCACTGCAGCAGTATCTTCCACCGAGAGACCGGCGAAGAACCGCAACTCCACCACGTTCACCAGGCGTGGGTGATCGCTGGCCATTTGCGTGAGCGCCTGATCGAGCGCGAGCAGGTCTAGGCTGTTGTCGTCCACACCGATCTCGATATCGGCAATATCCACGCGCTCAGCCATGCCGCCGCGTTTGTCAGCAAGCCGCCGGCGTGCAGTGTCGATCAGGATGCTGCGCATCGCCTTTGCCGTATATGCGAAGAATCGTCCGCGATCGGGCCAGGCCAGTTCAGCGCCGCCGAACAGGGCGATATAGGCTTCGTGCACGAGGCCAGTGGTCGCCAGTGTCTGCCCGCGTGGCTCCTGCGCCAGTTGGCGATGTGCCATGGCGCGCAGCCGATCGTAAATCATCGGCACCAACTGGTTCGCCGCGGCGCTGTCGCCTCTGCTGGCGCGGTCGAGCAGCTCGGTAATCTCGGCCATATGCGGCAGTGTATAGACGGCGATGGCAATCTCAAACGTCGCGCACCAGGCTGGTCGCGCAAGCAAGTCATGCACAGCATCTGCGGATGCCGTTGCACGTCGGCGGCCCCGGGGGAGAGAGTCGCTGCAGTCCGGACACGGGCGCCGAGTGAAGCCCCTCCGTGCGTGGACTGGTAGTCTTCACGTTGAAATCTGAGGGATGGCCCGTGGTTGCTCCTGTCCAATATCACATCGGAGAGTTTCCGCCCGAGCTTGACCTTGCCCCCGAATTCCGCATCCCATAACCGGGATCATGGTTTAGCTTGCTTGACGTTATCGGCCAGCCAATGCTGCTCGAACTGCATCGGACTGACATAGTCCAGAGTGGAGTGTAGTCGGGCTTGGTTGTACCTGAGAAGCCAGTCGAGGGTTTCGTCCTTGGCGTGGCGTCGGGTGATGAAGTGTTCGCCGTGCAATCGTTCCACCTTCAACGAGCCGAACAACGATTCGCTGCAGGCGTTGTCCCAGCAATTGCCACGACGGCTCATTGACGCGGTCATGCCGTAGTCCTTGAGCGCCTCCCGGAAGTCCTCACTGGTGTACTGGCTGCCACGATCGCTGTGGAAGATCAGCCCTGACTGCTTCCCCGGATGGCGTTTGAACCACGCCATGCGCAGTGCGTCGATGACGATGTCGCGCGTCATCTGCTTGCGCATGGACCAACCCACCACCTGACGACTGAACAGATCGATCACCACCGCCAGGAACAGCCAGCCTTCGTCCGTGGCGATGTAGGTGATGTCGCCGACCCAAACCTTGTTCGGTGCATCCACCGTGAACTGCCGATCGAGCAGGTTGGCCGCGATCGGCAGATCGTGGTTGCTGTCGATGGTGACCTTGAAGCGCCGCTTGCCCTTGGCCCGGATGCCATGCCTTTGCATCAGCTTCTGCACACGATTCTTGCCCGCGCGCACACCCTGGTCGCGCAGATCCCGACAGATCCGTGCACGGCCGTAGCTGCGACGGGTCCGGACATGGATCGCCTTGATGTGCACCAGCAGTGCCTGGTCGCTCAGGTGACGGCGAGGAGCCGGGCTGGCCTGGCGTGCCTGGTGCGCGTGGTAACCGCTGACGCTCACGTGCAACACCCGACACTGCACCGTGATGGGCCAGACCTGACGATGACGCTGGATAAAGGCGTACTTCACTTCGCTACCTTCGCGAAGTACGCCGTCGCTTTTCCCAGGATGTCGCGCTCCATCTTCACCCGAGCCAACTCAGCCCGAAGCCTGGCGATCTCCATCTGCTCGGCATTCACCGACTTGCCATCGGCGCCCTTGAGACGACCCTCACGGCTCGACTTGACCCAATTGAACAATGTCTGCTCAACCAGTCCAAGGGTCTTCGCCACCGATGACTGGCTCCGGCCGCTCTCGACCAGTCGAACGGCTTCCTGCTTGAATTCCAGCGTGTAGCGTGCCCGTGTTGTCTTCGTCATCTTGTTCTCCTTGCGTGGATTGAATCACACGGCAAGGGATACGTTTTCCGGGGGCAAGGTCAGATGGGTGCTGTTCTTCTTAGAGGCGCTTCGGTTCCAAGCCCAAGGGAACGAAGCGAAGGCTACTGAGATTCTCGCGCTATACGCTCAAATTAAGGAGCGGGTGATCAAATGCACGCATTCGCAGCATGCGAGTCATGCGGTGGATTTCATCTTTTCGCGGCCAATTTCCTTTGGCCCGACGTTCATCTCTGGCAGCGGAATTCCGAAGCCATCAGCCACTCGAATTCTGGCATTGATGCGCGATGAAGGCGTGATTCGAACTATCCGCCCCGGCGTCGGCCGCCGACTTGGGCTGTATCAATTCTCGGCGCTTCTGGAAATTACTGAACTTGACACGCAAATTCAGTGATCAATTTTTGCCAGAAAATTCGATGGTTAATTATTGACCAATTTGAGACTCACGAAATATAGAAAAAGAACTTTGTTTTTATTGAAATGTCAATCCGCTATAAATTAAATGTTACATATAATCAATAGCTTATCAAAAACGGGCTAAACCACGTCACCGAAAGTGAATTTAGGCCGCTGTGGCAGCTCGTTCGGACCGAGCCACAGCCGGCGTCTGCGAAGCCTGTGATCACAGCCACCAAGCGACATTGCCATAGTGCGAGCAGATCCCCAGAAAGCACCCCCTCGATCGCATCGTCGAACCGTCCAGACTGGTCCAGATCCGGCCGCCCAGGGACTGCGTACGGATTTTTTGGCCTCCTCCGCGACAGCACACCCGCAGTTCTAACTTAACCCATTGATACATATGGTGGGCCGTCCGGGATTCGAACCCGGGACCAGCGGATTAAAAGTTCCCTTTTAAATCAATAACCTAATGATGCGTAAGGCTATCACCTGTTAGCGGACGTTAGCCTGTTTTACTTTGCCATCAATAGCTTGCGTTAGCTGATCGCAACACACGAAAACTGCGCGGTGTACCGCTGGTGTACCGCGCATTGGTTCAACGCCAGATGTCTCTAGGAGAAGATCGCTTACGGATGTTGGCGATGGGTGTGCTTCACCCTGAGCATCAACACACGCTTTCCGTCGAAGCTGAAGACCAAGCGGTATGGCAGATCGGTCATGACGCGTTCGTGTTGACCGCTCGCACCGACCGCCCACGCCAATGGCATCTCGCCGATTGTTCCCGCACAACTCTTGATGCGATCTGGATGGTTCAATGCCAGATCCCACTCGCCTTCTGCAAGAAAATAATTCTCGATCGCGGCAATGTCGGCATCAAAGTCATCGGTGTATGCAACCGGATACGTCTTTGGCCGACTCACGCACCAGCCTCATTGCGACGGCGCACGATCGCGGCGCGGCGTTCAGCACTGCGCTTGTCGAACTCGGCCTGGGTGTAGATAGTTGCAGCACCGCTGGCTACGCGAGCGAGGGTGGCATCGGTTTCTGCTTTCAGCCAGCGACCGTAGTCGTTCGCCTGCTGCATCGCCTGGCGTCGATCCTCTCGCGCCGGGCGCAAAGCGGCCGGTTGATAGGTAGAACTCTTCACGACCACGTTGCCCAGCGACACGTCGACGGCCCGCAACTGGCGCAACGCGCTGTCGGCGGTGCTGAACACGCGCATCTCGCCTCCCTTGGTGGCCAGCACGCGAACATAGTTCTTGCGCAACAGGAAAAACACCTTGTAGCCACCCTTGACACCGATCACCTCGGTGTTGGCGTCGGACAGCGCACCGGCATCCACCAGCTGTCGCACTTCGGCCAGCTTGACGGGCACGGCGACGGCCGAAGCGGCGGTATGCAGACGGTTCATGGCATCACACCCTACTGTTGATGTGTCACCAGTATAACATTAATACGGAAAACACAATCCAGCTCTATCGTGCCCGACCGCTGAGCACGACGGTTCGAAAAACGACGGCCACAGGCCGTCGTGCGCGTCGCAGGCGCAACCAGCGCCGAGGGTGCGATCAGCGTCCAGCCCTGAATG
>JBBQTD010000050.1:0-24463 GCA_038234715.1 Lysobacterales bacterium
CCGTTTGCATCGAGGTGATCTGGCCATCGCCAAAGCGTCCCAGAATCCGAGCCGCCTTTGACTGGCCTCAGCGCAATAGCTGGTGCGACCTACAGCCGAACCAGAGAGCTGGAATCACCCACACGTTTCCACGAAGAGCCAGTAAAAGAACAGAATGGCTGGTCACAGCGGCTCACTCAACCATTTATTGCACGGGTTTCACTCGGAACCACGCCGCATACAACGCGGGCAGAAACAGCAAAGTCAGCGCGGTCCCCACTACCAGCCCACCCATGATCGCGACCGCCATCGGGCCGAAGAACACACTGCGCGACAACGGGATCATGGCAAGCACGGCGGCCAGCGCAGTCAGCACGATCGGGCGGAAGCGACGCACGGTCGCGTCGATGATCGCATCCCACCGTGCGTGACCGGACGCGATGTCCTGTTCGATCTGGTCGACCAGGATGACCGAGTTGCGCATGATCATGCCGAACAAGGCGATGGTGCCGAGCATCGCGACAAACCCGAACGGCACGCGCAGCGCGACCAGGAACGCGCTCACGCCAATCAGGCCCAGCGGCGCTGTGAGCCAGACGATGGCGACCCGCGAGAAACTGCGCAACTGGATCATCAGCAAAGTCGTCACCACGAACACGAACAACGGAATGCCGGCATTCACGGAGTTTTGCCCGCGCGCAGCATCCTCCACCGTGCCGCCGGTTTCCATCAGGTAACCGGCGGGCAATTTCGCGCGAATGGATTGCAGGGTCGGTTCGATCTGCGCTGTCACCGACGGCGGCGTTGCGGCGCCGTAGATATCCGCGCGCACGGTGACCGTCGGCAGGCGATCGCGATGCCAGATGATGCCTTCCTCGAAGCCGTACTCCAGCGTCGCGATCTGCGACAGCGGCACGTTTCCATTCGATCCCGGCACAGTCAGGCTTCCGAGCAGGGTGAGTTGGGAGCGCTCATCCTGCGGTCCGCGCAACAGCACTTCGATGAGTTCCTTGTCCTCGCGATAATACGAGACGTGTCCGCCCGACAACGCGTTGCGCAAGAAACCGGCAAGCTGCGCGGAACTCACGCCGAGCGAACGCGCACGGTCCTGGTCGACGACCATGCGCACGACCTTGCTCGGCTCCTGCCAGTCGAGGTTGACGTTGGTGACGTTCGGATTCGTCCGTACCTTGTCGGCGACCTCCAGCGCGAGTGCGCGCACCTTGTCGACGTGTTCGCCGGAAACCCGGAACTGCACGGGATAACCGACAGGTGGACCGTTCTCCAGTCGCGTCACCCGCGCCGTGACGTCCGTGAATTTCGTCGCAAAGGTGTCGATCAGCCAGCGCCGCACTTGCTCACGCGACGTGATGTCGTCAGCGAGCAGCACGAACTGCGCGAAGCTCGTGGCGGGCAGTTGCTGGTCTAGCGGAAGATAGAACCGCGGCGATCCCGTGCCGACATAGGCGACGTAGTTCCTGATGCCCCGATGGCCCTTGAGCATCGCTTCGAGCTTGGCGACCTGCGCCGTGGTCGCGGTCAGCGATGCGCCTTCGGCGAGCTTGATGTCGACCATCAGTTCCAGCCGCGTCGAATCCGGAAAGAATTGCTGCGGCACATACTGGAACGCGAACAACGACAACACGAACACCGCCACGGTGATCGCGATGACAGTCTTGCGAAAGCGCACGCACCAGCCGACCAGTGCGCGGAAACGCTGGTAGAAGCGGCCCTGGTAGGGATCGTGCCCGCCTGCGCCATGCTCAATTGCGACATCCGCGGCCGGGCGCTGCGAGAGATCCGAGAGCAGCAGGCTGCCCATGTAGGGAATGAACACGACGGCGGCGATCCACGACAGCAACAGCGCGATGGCGACGACCTCGAAGATCGAGCGGGTGTATTCACCGGTGGCCGACGCCGCGGTCGCGATCGGCAGGAAGCCCGCCGCAGTCACCAAAGTTCCGGTCAGCATAGGAAAGGCAGTGCTGTCCCAAGCGAACGCAGCCGCCTTCATACGATCGAATCGCTGCTCCATTTTCACCGCCATCATCTCGACTGCGATGATTGCGTCGTCGACGAGCAGCCCGAGTGCGAGCACCAGTGCGCCGAGCGAAATCTTGTGCAGCCCGATGCCGAAATAGTTCATCGCCGCGAACGTCATCGCGAGCACCAGCGGGATCACCAATGCGACCACGGTGCCGGCGCGCAGGCCGAGTGAGAAGAAGCTCACCAGCAGCACGATCAGGACTGCCGCACCCAGAACGTCGACGAATTCCGCGACCGATGCGGTCACTGCCTGCGGTTGGTCCGAGACCTTGCTCAACGTCATGCCGACGGGCAGTTCGCCCTGCACGCGCGCGAAGGTCGCCTCGAGGTTGTGGCCGAGCTTGAGGATGTCGCCACCCGGTTTCATCGCGACCTCGATGCCCAGCGCGTCCTTGCCCATGAAACGCATGCGTGGGGCGGATGGATCGCTGAAACCGCGATACACCTTCGCCACGTCGCCCATACGGAAATCACGGTCACCCACGCGGACCGGGAATTGCCGGATCGCATCGACCGAATTGAAGCGACCCGATACCCGCAGGCGCACGCGATCGCTCGGGGTTTCGAAGAAGCCCGCGTCCGCCACCGCGTTCTGCTCGTCGAGCGCCTGCTGCACTGCCTGCAACGGAACGCCAAGGCTGGCGAGCTTGGTGTTCGACAGGTCGATCCAGATCTTTTCGTCCTGCGCGCCGAGCAGGTCGATCTTGCCGACGTCGGGGACGCGTTGCAGTTGGAGCTCGATGCGGTCGGCGTATTTCTTCAGCGTGGCGTAGTCGAAGCCGTCGCCGGTGAGCGCATAGATATTGCCGTAGGTGTCGCCGAATTCGTCGTTGAAGAACGGACCCTGGGTGCCTTCGGGAAGGTCGGTCTTCATGTCGCCGACCTTCTTGCGGATGCGGTACCACAGCGCCGGCACATCCTTCGACGGCATCGCATCGCGCGCCTCGTAGATCACCTGCGATTCGCCCGGACGCGAGTAGCTGCTGATCTTCTCGTAGTCGCCGGTCTGCATCAGTGCCTTTTCGATGCGATCTGTGACTTGCCTGGCGACTTCGTCGGCGGTTGCGCCCGGCCACTCGGTGCGCACCACCATCGCCTTGAAGGTGAATGGCGGGTCTTCGGACTGGCCGAGTTGCCGATACGACATCACCCCGACCACTGCGAGCACGATCATCGCGTACAGCACCAGCGTGCCGTTACGCAGCGCCCACGCGGAGAGATTGAAGCGGCTAGGCATGCTCTAGCGCCCCGCAGACCTGAATTCCGGCGATACGGACGCGGCCACTGGCGCAGGCGCGGATGCATGCATTGAAATCTGTCGATTGTCGCGATCGACGGGCTCGACCCTCTGTCCATCGCGCACCAGGTGCACGCCAGCCACGAGTATCCAGTCGGTGCGCTTGATACCCGATAGCACCGGCACGCGTTCTTCGCCATACGGGCCAAGCTGCACCTGCTGCAGGTGCAGGGTGCCGATGGACGCGCCGTCGGCCGCCGTCGCGTGCGCATCGGGAACCAGGATCCACAAGGCAGGTGCGCCGTCCTTCGCGTACACCGCCGCAAGCGGTACGGTCAGCCCGGTGCTGTTGCCATCGATCGCGAACACGCGGGCGCTTTGGCCGAGTGCGACGGATGTGCCAGCAGGCAATTCGACACGCGCTGCAAACGTGCGCGCCTGTGCGTCGGCAGCCGGCGAAAGCTCACGGATGCGGCCCGGAATGACCTTTCCCGGTTGCGTCCACAGCTCGACCTGCACCTGTTGGCCAATCTTGAATGCGGCGATGCGCTGCTCGGGAATGCTGATCTGCACGTCGCGATCGCCATCGGCTGCCAACGTGTAGATCGCCTGCCCGGGGGTCACGACCTGGCCGGATTCGGCTTGGCGCTGCGCAATCACACCGTCCGCTGGTGCACGCAGGTTCGCGTAGCCGGCCTGGTTGCGGGCGACATCGAATTGCGCATCCGCCTGCTGCACGCGCGCGGCGGCGGCCTTCCATGTGTTCTCGGTGGTGTCGAGCTGCGAGCGGCTGACAACCTGCTTCGCGGCGAGTGAACGATAACGATCGCGTTCGGCCTGCGCGAGTTGCAGATCGGCTTGGGCAGTCGTGAGTTGCGCGCGCGCGGCATCGACCTGCAGGGTGACATCGCCTGGATCGAGTTCGGCCAGTACCTGCCCCTTCGTGACGCGTACGCCCGTGTCGACGCGCCGGCGCACGAGGTGTCCACCGATCTGGAACGAGAGCACCGACTCCTGGCGCGCGCGCACATCGCCAGCGAACGCTTGCGCGCCCAGGTCAACCGGGCCGGGGTGCACGACCAGCGCCGCTCGCGGCGGGTCGGCCGCGATTTCGCCGTGCCCACAGGCGGCCAGCAGCAGGGTCAGCGACCCGGCCAGCATGATCAGTGAGGTCCGGATGGAGGGGTTCATGTGCGATTCCTTGGTCCAATGGCTTGCCGGGAATGCCTGGAAAGGCGGTTATTCCCAAAAGGCCGCCGGGACACCAGTCGCTGGATAGCGCGACATCGATCGAGGCGAATTGCTATACTGCTGGGTATATTAATGATACAGAACTCATCAGTCCAGTATTTCTTCGCAATGGCGCCAGAAAGTCCTATGCCCAGCCACCAGCCAACTGCCCGCCCACAACCTGTACGCCAGGCGCCCGGACCCGGGCGGCCAAAGGATCCTGAAAAGCGCCAGGCCATCCTGGACGCCGCAAAGCGCCTGTTTCCCCAGTTCGGATTCGATGGCGTGAGCATGGAGACGATCGCGGCAGAAGCCGGCGTCTCCAAGCTCACCGTGTACAGCCACTACGGAGACAAGGACGCGTTGTTCAGCGCAACCATCAGCGCCAAATGTGAAGAGATGCTGCCGCCGACATTGTTCCAGGCAGCGTCGAAAGGCCCGATCCGCCGTCAGCTCGCCAGCATCGCGCGTGCTTTCTTTGCGTTGATCACCAGCCCTGAGGCGATCGGCATGCAACGCGTGATGAGCACGCTGATGGATACCGACAGCCGCTTGCCGCAGATGTTCTGGGAAGCCGGTCCGCAGCGCGTGCACGATGGCTTTGCCGAGTTCCTGCGCTCGAGGATCGCGGTGGGACAACTGGAGATCGCGGACGTGGATCGCGCATCGTCGCAATTCTTCTGCCTGCTCAAGGGCGAGTTGCACGCGCGCCTGGTCTGCGGCTGTCCTGGCGACTTTGGCGAACGCGAAGTCGCAGCGCACATCCAGGCCACGGTCGATCTGTTCCTGCGCGCGTATGCGCCTGCGGCGGGCGATTGAACATGCAGCGCTACTGGTCCGAACTGCGCGTAGTGGTGGAGGCTGTTCGCCGGACGTCCGCAAAAAACAGTCCGGACAATGTTTCGCGCACGTGTGTCAGCGATCGTCAATCCGATTGTCCCGATGACTTCCGGCACTTCGCCGGCGATGGCCTTGAACCCGATCCTTGGCTTCCGCGAACTTCGACCTGCGCTTAAACTGCTCCGCGGCCGCCTCGCAATCGAGGTGACGACGCAGCAAAGATCCAACACCTCGAAACAGGCAGAACGTATCCATGGATTTCGACATCGCCCGCGCCACCATGATCGAACAGCAGATCCGACCGTGGGAGGTGCTTGATCCACGCGTCCTGGATGCGCTGTCGCAGGTGCGCCGCGAGGACTTCGTGCCCGCCATGTACCGGCGGCTTGCGTTCGCGGACATCGCGCTGCCGCTCGATCACGATGAGTACATGCTCAAGCCGGTCGTCGAAGGCCGCGCCCTGCAGGCGTTGGACCTGGAGGCATCCGACGACGTGCTGGAGATTGGCACCGGCAGTGGATTCCTCACCGCCTGCATTGCGCGACTCGCGCGTTCGGTCACCAGCATTGACATCCATCCCGACTTCATTGAAGGCGCGCGCCAGCGGTTGACGGCGGCAGGCGCGCTCAATGTACGCCTCGAAGTCGCCGATGCGCTGGGATGGAATGCGGAGCGCCAGTTTGACGCGGTCTGCGTTGGTGGTGCGGTTGCCGAAGTTCCGGCATGTGTACTCGACTGGGTCAAACCCGATGGTCGGCTGTTCGTGATCCGTGGCCGCGCGCCGGCGCAGGAAGCCCTGCGCATGACCTGCCGCGGCAGTGGGTGGCACAACGAAAGCCTGTTTGAAACAGACATCCCTTATTTGCGCGGCACCGCCCCGATTGCGCGCTTCGCGCTGTGAATGTCCCGATCTTTTCGATTGCGCGTTGGTTCGACGACGTGAATTGTTGCCAGACTCAACCAGGAACCCGCATGAGCCATCGTCTTCGCCCACTCCATCTCGCCCTGCTGCTCGCACTGGGTTGCGCTTCAGCGCAGGCCGGGGATCTGCTGCAGGCATACGACCTGGCGCGGCAGAGCGACCCGCAACTGGCCGGGTCGGAAGCCAACAAGCGCGCCGAGGCAGAAGGCGTGCCGCAGGCGCGAGCGCTCTTGCTGCCACAGATCAATGGAACGGCAACCCTCACCAAGAGCAACTTGAATCTATCCTCGGTCACCGAGACGCCCGGCGCGGGCGGCAAGGTGAGCTTCGGTCCCTCCGTCGGGACGAGTGACACCACGCAACGCAATTACGCGGTCAACCTGCAGCAAAGCATCTACGACCACTCCATCTATACCCGGCTCAAGGCCAGCCACAGCCGCGCCTTGCAATTCGACGCGCTGTACGACAATGCGGCCGACTCGCTGATGACGCGCGTCGCGCAGGCGTATTTCAACGTGCTCAGCGCGATCCAGGACCTCGCCTCGTCACGCGCCCAGAACCGGGCGCTCAAACGCCAGCTCGATCAGGCGAACGTGCGCCTGCAGGTTGGGCTTGCGCCGATCACCGACGCGCAGGAAGCCAAGGCCCAATACGACATCTCGCGCGCGACCACGATCGGCTTCGAAACAGCCTTGGCCGATGCGCGCGAAGCGCTGACCGAAATCACCGGCCAGCCGATCGAGCACTTCAAGGGCCTCGCGCCGGACTTCGCACCAACTGCGCCTTCCCCAGTGGATGTGGATGCATGGGTCAAGATGGCGGTTGACCAGAATCCGCAGATCCGCGCACAGCAGCTGGCGCTGGACGCTGCCAATCACGACGTCGACACAGCGCGCGCGGGCCATTTGCCCACCATCAGTGCAACCGTGGGCTACGACGACTTCACCCAGTGGGGATCCAGCGTTTTCAACAACTTCGGTGTGCCGGCGAATCAAACGAGCAAGGGACCGACTTATGCGGTGACCTTGCAGGTGCCGATCTTCTCCGGATTCGCAGTGTCCTCGCGCGTGCGCCAGGCGCTGGACCTGCGCGATGCGGCTGCCGATACGCTCGAGCAGACGCGTCGGTTGATCATTCGCCAGGCGCGCAACTCCTATCACGCCACGTTGGCGGGCCTGACCGAGATCGAGGCACGCAAGCAGGCGCTGCTGTCGGCGCAGACCGCGCTCGAAGCGACCCAGACCGGCCTCGAAGTCGGCACCCGCACCATCGTCGACGTGCTGATCAACGAGCAGACCCTGTTTTTGGCGCAGCGCGATTACACGCATGCCCGCAATAATTTCGTGGTCAATGGACTACTGCTCAAGCAAGCCGCCGGCAACATCCAGAAATCGGACGTGGCCGCCGTGAACGCATTGTTGGTCAGCGACGCCGAGGCCGCACTCGAACAACCCTCCGACACCAGCGATACCGCGATGCCCGGGTTGCCCACGGATTCGGGCCAGGCCAGCGCGGCGGCCAAGGCGGACAACAGCGCGGCCGCTGGCACCGATGTGCCGGTCAGGCACAAGCACAAGAAAACAAGAAAACATCCGATCGACGACACCCCGGCCCCCACCCCGCCGAACAACTAGGTCGCTGCAGCCAGACGTACCGCGATCAGGTCCAGGGTACGCGCCAGGGCGCCGCGTTCGCGTTCGACGGTAAGCCTTCCCGCTGCGCCCATTGCCTGCCGGCGCGGCGGATCGGCAAGCAATTCGGCCAGTGCGGTTGCCAGGCCATCGGCATCGGCGACCTGCAGCAATGCCCCCTCGTCGCGCAGCAATGCGGTTGCGTCGACAAAATTGAACGTGTACGGGCCGACAACCGACGGCACCGCGAGCGCTGCGGGCTCAAGCACATTGTGGCCGCCGATCGCCTGCAGGCTGCCTCCGACGAAGGCGACATCTGCCGCGGCGTAGAAGCCCATCAGCTCGCCGATGCTGTCGAGCACGAAGCAATCGCTGTCGACTCCCGCCGAATCATCCACGCTGCGCACCTGCGTGCGAAAGCCGCGCTGGATGCAGGCGCTGGCGACTGCCCCGAAACGCGCAGGATGCCTGGGAGCCCACAGCAGCAGCAATTCGGGAAATTGCTCGCGAAGCCTCTCATGCACGTCGAGCACGGTCGCTTCTTCTTCCTCATGCGTGCTGGCGGCGATCCAGACTGGGCGTGCACTGCCCCAGCCGGCGCGGCGCTGCTTGGCAAGTGAGTCAAGTCCTTCCGGCACGCGCAGGTCGTACTTGAGGTTTCCGACGACGCGTACGCGTTCTATCGGAGCGCCCACCTCGCGCAAGCGGCGTGCATCCGCCTCGGACTGCGCAGCAACCAGGGTTACCTGCGCGAGGGTCATGCGAATCAATGGAAGGACCGGTTGGTAACCTCGCCAGGAACGTTGCGACAACCGCGCGTTGACGAGCATCAGCGGCAACTTGCTCTCGCCGATGGCTACATACAGATTCGGCCAGAGCTCGGTTTCCATGATCGCCACGAACCGGGGCCGTACATGGGAGAGAAAGCGCCGCACCGCACCGGGCAGGTCGTATGGAAAGTAGAGGTGCTGGACTACCCCGTCCCACAAGGCCAGCACTTGCGCGGCTCCGGTCGGCGTCGTCGTGGTGACGACCATGAGCATTTCCGGATAGCGCGCGCGCAGCGCATCCACGAGCGGCGCGGCGGCGTTGACCTCACCAACCGACACTGCGTGCACCCACAGCGACTCACGCAACGGCGCAGCACCATACCAGCCGAAGCGTTCGCTCCAGCGGCGGAAATAGTTGCGATCGCGCAGCCCGCGCCAGACCAGGTGATAAAGCATCACCGGCACCAATGCATACATCACGCAGGCGTACGCTCCGCGCAGCAGGCGTTGCCAGAGCGACAGGGGCATCCGCGAAGGATACCGGAGGCCGCGCGCGGACGGTGACGAAGGCCCTAGAATCGCCGCATGTCGCCGCACACGCCCCCATCGCTTGCGCCCCGCCATTGGCTCGGCTGGATTGGATTCGGCATCGGATGGTGCGCGGCACGCCTGCCATGGACGTTGCAGCGCACGATCGGCCGGTCCATTGGCGCATTGCTTGGCATGGTCCTTCGGGCGCGCCGGCGCGCGGCCCGAGTCAACCTGGCGCTGTGTTATCCGGAACTGGACGACTGCGCGCGCGCCAGGATCCTGGACGAGCACTTCAGCGCGCTTGGCGTCGGCGTGTTTGAGTTCGCGCGTGCATGGTGGGGCTCGATCGCACCACTGCGCCGCACCGTGCGGATCGACGGACTTGATCATCTGCACGCGGCGGTCGCGGATGGCCGTGGCGTGTTGTTGATCTCGGGTCACTTCATGAACCTGGAAATCTGTGGCCGTCTGCTGTGCGATCACGTTCCGCTGGCGGGCATGTACCGTCGTCATCGCGGTGCGGTGATGGAATGGGCGGTGCTGCGTGGACGCCTGCGCTACGCGGCCGCGATGTTTCGTCAACAGGAATTGCGTCCCTCACTGCGCCATCTCAAGAAGGGCGGCGTGCTTTGGTATGCGCCCGACCAGGACATGCTTGGCAAGGAAACCGTATTCGCACCTTTCTTCGGGATTCCCGCGGCCACGATCACCGCGACGCATCAACTCGCGCGTCTGTCTGGATGCGCGGTACTGCCGTTCTTCCATCATCGCGAGCGCGACCGCTACGTGTTGCGCATCGATCCGCCGCTGCAGGACTTCCCATCGCACGATCTCGCCGCCGACACGGCACGGGTCAATGCCGCAATCGAGGCGATGGTGAGGGAAGCGCCAGCGCAATACCTGTGGATCCACCGCCGGTTCAAGCGCCGGCCGCCGGGCGCCCTTCCGGTGGACTATTGAGCAAGCCGCGCCTGCACTCCGCGACCATTTCTTCCGGCGATCGGAGCTGACGGGGCGCCCGCTCCGCGCGACCGGCCTTGCGTACGGTCAGTCTCGCAATATCAGTCTTGCGGACGATCAGCTTCGGTACGGTCAGTCTTCCCTGCGATCAGTCTTCGCTACGATCACGTGTGGTTCGATCGCGGCCGGCAGTTCGCGCGAGGCCTCATGCAGTTTGGCGTACTTGAGGAACGCATAGAACGCGTGCACGCGCGCAGCGATGAACCCGGCCCAGCCGTTGAGAAAATAGCGCTTGATGAAGTAGAAACGCGCAAACGCGATCCACGGGTAGAACACCATGTGCAGGCTCGGAAATGCCTTAGCTTGCTCGCGCTTGTGTTCGACCATTCCTGTCGTATAGCGGTTGATCTTGTCGACGCGCGCCGCAATGCTGACTTCGCCGCGATGGCGGAACGGAGCGCGCAGATCGATCACCCGACCCTGCACCGCCGGTTCGGCATGCACCGGGACCTTGTTCATGCGTCCGCGCGAACGTCGGAACAGCCGCAACTGCCAGTTGGGGGACGTGCGCGCATGCACCCAGCGCCAGAACAGCCATTCCTGCCGGGGCAAACGGTATCCATCTGCGCGCGGCGAACACAGTTCGCGCTCGATCGCGGCGCGACCCGCATCGGTGAAAAACTCATCGGCATCCAGCAACAGGGTCCAGTCGTGTTGCGCTAGGTCGATGGCTGCCTGCTTCTGCAACGCGTATCCAGCGAAGGGCTGCGCATGCAGGCGTGCTCCATGGCGTTCGGCGATTGCAACCGTCGCATCGGTCGAACCCGAATCGAGCACGACGATCTCATCGCAAAAGGCAAGCGACGCTAGGCACTCGTCGAGCGTCGAAGCGTTGTCGAAGGTGGTGACCACCGCGCTGAGCGGTGCACGCGCGGTCCTGGCTGCGGTCGGCGCCGTACGATTCATTGCGACTCCACCGCGCGCACCGCATCGGGCTGGATCGGATCGGATTGCGCAGTCGATCCCGCAACGATGTGCGACGCGTCATCAATCCCGAACAACGCGCCCGAGTACAAACCGACTAGCAACAGGGTCAGCCCACCCCAGAAGCTCGAATAGAACGCGAGATGCGTGTTCAGTGGAAATACCGTTACCGCAAGCGCGATGGCAGGTATCGCCGCGCGTGCGCGCGCCGCTGGCGTAGCCCATCGCCATGCCCGGATGGCGAGCGCTGCACCGATGAGCCACAACAACAAACCGATGACGCCAGTTTCGCTGAGGATTTCCAGCACGATCTGATGTGCATGCATCGCGCCACCACTGCCCCACGCCGGTGCGCCGAGCTGCTTCGGGGCGCAACTGTCGTAAGCGTCGCGATAGCCGCGTGCACCGACACCGTTGATCGGATGTTCGCGAATCATGCATGCCGCCGCTTCCCAAATCCGTAACCGTCCGGTCAGTGCCTTGTCCAGATCCGCCTGGTTGCCGGAGAACAGATGTTCGGTGAGTTCAATGCGCTCGCGAAGATCCCGGGGGGAAATCGCGGCAAGCACGACCAGGCCCAACGCGCCGACCGCAAACACGCCGAGCATGCGTTTCCACCCGAGCAGACGCCAGCCACTGAACAGCAGCACCAGCCCGAAAGTGATCCATGCCGCGCGCGATCCCGCAAGCATGACCACGGTGCCGATGAGCAGCGCAGCGACGAACCAGCCAAGTGCACCGAGGCGCTTTGCCGCGATGCCAAGTGGAAAAGCGGCAAGTGTCCCGAGCACCTGGCCCAGGTGGGGATGATGCGCGCCAAACACGCCGCTGATCCGGTCTGCACTTGCGGGGCCGCCAATGCTGTAACCCGTCGTCGCCTGCACCAGGCCGTCGAGCGCCCAAACGATTGCGATGATCGCGATCCCGACGAAGACGATGCGTCGGTCCCTATCGCGATGCACCGCGATCGCCGCCAACCACAGGAACGGCAGGAAGCGCAGCCCCTTGACGACTTCCCACAAGGCATTCGACGGGTCGATCGCATCGATGCAGGACAACAGCTCCGGCAGCCAATAACTGAAGAACAACGCGGTCGTCAGCGCCCATGCCTCGCGGCTCAGCAAGGCGTCGCCGCCGCGGAAACGACGCATGCCAAGCCAGGCAACGGTCAGGATTGCGCCGAGTGCCAGCGCTACCTCGCCGACAGCTGACCAGGGCCATACCGCGACACACAGCAGGATCCACCACGGCGCCCAACGCGCGCGCGGCGTCGCCTCAGCCTGAAAAGCATCAACGGGAGCTGGCGACAACGTCTGCATATAGTTCGAGCGTAGCGGCTTGCATGCGCGCAAGGGTATAACGATCGGGCAACCGGATTTCCGGTCGCGATGCGCAGAGCAGGACTTTCGCGCGCGCTGCAAGCTCGACCGCCGCACCCGGCACGACGGCGCCTTCCGGAAACAGCTCGCGCAGCAACTCTCCGACTCCGCCCAGATCCCAGCCGAGCACGGCACGACCGCTGCACAGCGCCTCGATCACTGTGCGTCCGAAGGCCTCGGGCTTATCGGATAGTTGCAGCACGAGATCAGACAGCGCGTACAGTTCGCGCATCTCTGCGAGCGGTCGGGCGTACGCGACGACATCGCGCAGGCCGAGCGCGTCGCCATGGGCCCGCAGTTCGCCCAGATAGCGTTCGCGCCCTGGCTGGTCGACCCCAGCAAGCAACAGTCGTGCATCGACGCCGTCGGCGCGCAGGCGACCCAGCAAATCCAGCGCGTGCATGTGTCCCTTCAAGCGCGTTCCACGGGCCGGAAGCAGTAACAGGCGTCCACCGGCGAGTTCGGGATGGCTCGCCAGGAACTGCGCACGCCATTGGGTATCGGGCGTGACATCGCGCGGAAACGCGAGCGGATCCACACCGCGCGGAATCACCGCAAGGCGCGCCGGATCGACGCCCGGATAGTGTTGCAACGCATAGTCGCGAACCGTACCGGACACGCAGATCACGCGTTCGCCACGCAGCATCACCGCGCTGTAGCGTCCCGGCGAATTGAGTCCATGCATCGTCGTGACCAGGCGTGGCGGCGCCTGCATGCCTCGCAACGCGGCGACTGCCAGCCATGCTGGCAGCCTCGAGCGGGCATGTACGATGTCCGCGTCGGTATTGCGGAACAACCTGCGCAAGCTGGGGATGTGGCGCAGGGTCAGCAGCGACTTGTGGCCAATCGGCAGTGCGACGTGCTCCGCACCGATCGCCTGCAACGCCGGCAGCAAGCGCCCGCCGGCCGATACCACGATCGCGCGATGCCCGGCATCGAGCAATGCCGCGGCAACCTCCAGGGTCGATCGTTCGACGCCCCCCGCATCGAGCGCGGGCAACAGTTGCACGACCGTCAGCGGGCGCGCCATGGCCCGGCGCGCTTCAGTCGATCAACACGAACAGCGCGCCGCAGTAAGGGCACTTGCAGGGCCCCTCCTCCTCGATCGGCAGGTACACGCGCGGATGCGAATTCCACAGAGCCATCGCGGGCATCGGGCACGACAACGGCAAGTCCGAGCGGGTCACTTCGTAACGGTTCTCGGCATTGGCTTGGCTGGAGGCGGGAGCGGTCATAGTCTGGATCCACGGGGCTGACTCATTGTAACCGTGCGGACCCGGCGATCCGGCACCCCGGTGGACCGCGGCGGTTGAACGCGTGCAGCCCCATAGCGGTAGCCGGGATCTGCGATTAATTCAGGCGAGCCTGGATCATCGGCTGCAACTGTCGTGGCAACTCACACGTTGGGGCTCGTACCTCTTTGCCGGGATTGCCAGGCCGATGTGCTTGGCAGGCCGGTGCGGGCCCTGTATCGTTGGTAATTGCCGCAGCAATTGTGGCAATCGTGCGCCGCCGGGGCGGTCGCCGAGCCCATCGCGTCACCATCTTGCTCAATAACCCAGGGGACTACGAATAATGCGCATTCTTGCGACGATGATCGCGTGTATCGTCTTGTGCAGCGGTTGCGCGACGATTACCAGGGGAAGGACCGAAGTCTGGTCGGTGCAGACCGATCCAGCCGGCGCCACAGTCAAACTGTCGAGCGGCGAACAATGTACGTCGCCATGCTCGCTGCAGAAAATACGCAAGGAGCCTTTCCAGGCAACCATTGACCTGGCGGGTTACCACCAGGTCGTGACCCAGATCGTCAGTGGTGTCAAAGGCGCCGGAGCGGCAGGCATGGCTGGCAATGTGATCTTCGGCGGGCTGATCGGCATCGGCGTGGATGCTGCTACCGGTGCAGCCCTGGATCTGATCCCCAACCCGCTGGTCGTCAAGCTGACCCCGTCCAACATGCCAATGCCTCCGCCGCAGCCCACAGCAAGTGTGGACGCCGACGATGCACCGGCAGACCGTGCGGCCCGGATGAGCAGCTACGGTTCGATGGCCAAGTCCGAATTCGCCAAAATGCATTGCGATCGTGACTTCAAGTTCGTCAGCGCAGCGAACACCGCCGAGGTCTACCAGGCAACCTGCGACGGCGGCAAAATCCAGTTGCTCGAGTGCGATGGGATCGCCTGCAAGCCGACGAAGTGAGCTAGATTTGCATCGACCACGAGATTGATATTCCGTGGTCGATCCAACGGATGCTGGCCAGGGCACATGCCGAAAGCGTTGATCGCCTGGCCGCTGCGCAGCGCACCGGCCCGCTGTGAGGTCCGGTGGCCTATGGCAAATCGAAGACCAGGAATTCGCTATCGGATTGAGCACGCACATCTACGGCGGATTGCGCGCTCATCCCGGCTGCATCGCCTGCAGCAAGCATGGTCCCATCACCGAGCACCACCGTGCCGCGCACGACCTGCACCCACGCCTTGCGACCGCCGCCGATCGCCAGCGCGACCGCTTCGGCCGGAGCAAGCACGCTCGCATAAACGCGTGCATCCTGGCGGATCGGCAATGAATCGTCCGCGCCATCGGGCGATGCCACCAGCCGCAGCACGCCGCGCCGGGACTCTACCGGATAGTGCGACTGTCCGTACCTTGGCTTCGCGTTGAGCTGGTTGGGCTGGATCCAGACCTGCAGGAAATGCACCGGATCGGCTTGCGAGGCATTGAACTCGCTGTGCTCGATGCCGCTGCCCGCGCTCATGCACTGCACATCGCCGGGCCTGATGACCGAGCCTGTTCCGATGCTGTCGCGATGCTGCAGCGCACCCCCGATCACATACGAGATGATTTCCATGTTTGCGTGCGAATGCGGCGCGAAACCACCGCCCGCGGCGACGCGATCCTCGTTGACCACGCGCAATGGTCCGAAACCCATCCATTCCGGGTCATGGTAGTCGGCGAACGAGAACGTGTGATGGCTGTCGAGCCATCCATGGTTCGCGTGGCCGCGGTCACTTGAGCGCCGCAACAGGATCATCGGTGGGCTTGCGTGTTGGTTGGGATCGTTCACTTCTGCTGCTTGGGCACCATCGCTTCCATGGTGATGTGCAACTGCACTTCATCACTGACGTTCGGCGTGTACTTGGCGATGCCGAAGTCGCTGCGCTTGATCGTGGCCGTTGCATCGAAGCCGGCCGCTGCGCGACCTGCCATCGGGTGCATGCCGGTCCGGTTGATCGTCACGTCCAGGGTGACCGGCTTGGTCACGCCGTGGATGGTCAGGTCGCCGGAAACCGCCAGCTTGTCCTTGCCCGAGCTCGTCACCGTGCTGCTCTGGAACGTCGCCGTGGGAAACTGGTCCGCGTCGAAAAACGCATTCGTGCGCAGGTCGTCGTCGAGGTCCTTGACCCCGGTGCTGATGCTTGCGATCGGGATATTCACCTGGATGCTGGACTTGGTCGGATCCTTGGCATCGAACAGGAAATCGCCCTCTACCTTGTCGAAGCGCCCAGTGATGTGCGAGAAGCCGAAGTGGCTGTAGGTGAATTCGACCTGGGTGTGGTTCGGGTCGATCACATAAGGGCCAGCCGCGAGGGCGGACCCCGAGACAAGGGCGAATGCGGCGGCAAGCGCGCAGTTGCGAAGGATCGACGCGTGCAACGTGTTCATGGCTTGACTCCGGATGGGATTGATATCGGCCTGAAACGAAAGTTGGGGATGCCCGCGGTCATTCGATGCGGCATGCCTCGTCGAATGACAGGCGCGGTGAACGTGGAAACAGCACGTGCGGATCCGGATCGCCATGACCGAGCGCGACCAGGAAGTTGGATCTTACCGACGTACCCGCGAAGAATGCCGCATCCACCTTCGCATTGTCGAAGCCGGACATCGGACCGCAGTCCAGCCCGATCGAGCGGGCGGCGAGAATGAGGTAGCCGCCCTGCAGGGTCGCGTTGCGGAAGCCGGTAGTTTCGATCAACGCCGCGTTGCCTTCGAACCATGCTTTGGCGTCGGTGTGCGGAAACAGATACGGCAATTTTTCGTAGAACGCGAAATCGGTCCCGATGATCGCCGTGACTGGCGCGCGCATGGTCTTGGCGCGATTGCCCTCGCTCAATGCCGGTTCGAGCTTGCGCCTGGCATCGTCCGAACTCACGAACACGATGCGCGCTGGCGAGCAGTTGGCGCTGGTCGGTCCCCACTTCATGAGGTCGTACAACGCACGCAATTGCGCCCCGCTGACTGGCTTGTCCTGCCACGCGTTCTGGGTGCGGGCCGTCCGGAAGAGCTGGTCGAGCGCCGCGTCGGAAAGAATTTGCGTCATGGAATTCCAGATGGTGGACTATGGGGATGACAGCAAGTGTAGTGTCCTATTTTCGGGATAACATCCCCTGCTTCACAACAATCCTTCTCGCGACTGGAACGACCCCTGCATGACTCCTTCCCCGACGACCTGGGTGCTGACCGATGGCCGCGCCGGCAACGAACGCCAGGCATTGGCACTCGCACGCGCCCTTTCAGCCGCAACCCCCCGCATCTGGAAACTCGAAGCGCAGACACCCTGGAGTTGGACAGCGCCGCGCTATATGCCCGGAAGCAAGCGCGCATTCGGCCGCCTGTTCGAGATGACCCTGCGCGAACCGCCCCAGCTCGCGATCGGCTGCGGCAGGCAGGCCGCGCTCGCGACGCGCCTGCTGCGAGACGCTGGCGCACGCAGTGTGCAGATCCTCGATCCGCGCATCGACCCAAGCCACTGGGATGCGGTGGTCGTTCCGGAGCACGATCGCCTGCGTGGACCCAACGTCATCACCGCGGCCGGCAGCCTGCACGACGTGAACGCACAGTGGCTGGCGGATGCGCGCACCCGATTCCCCCAGTTCGCCGCTTTGTCGTCTCCGCGCACGTTGCTGCTGCTCGGAGGCCCAATCGGAGGCGTACCACTCGACACCGCATGGTGGCGGCGCACTGTCGACATCCTGCGCAGCAACCACCAACGCGATGGCGGCAGCTTGTCGATCTGCGCGTCGCCGCGCACGCCGGCATGGCTGGTCGCGGCGGCGCGTGACGATCTGTCCAATCTTCCGGGAGCACGCTGGTTCTCGGCGGGCGATGGACCAAATCCCTATGCCGGCATGCTCGGGTGGGCCGAACGCATTGTCGTGTCGCCCGATTCGGTCAACATGATTTCAGAAGCGGTCGCAACTTCGGCCCAGGTCAGTATTGCCTCGCCGGATCTCGGTCGGGGGCGGCACGGACGATTCCTGCAAGCGCTGATCGACGGCGGCCGCGTCCGGGCGCTGGATTCCGATCCCGTGCCGGCGGGCCCGGCGCGGGCTCTCATCGAATTGCCGGGCGTCGTGGCTGCGGTCAGCAAACTCATCCGCCTGTGATGCCCACGACCAGCCAGGCTCGGTGATTCACGCAGTCGCACTGGTCGCAACGCCAAATTCCAGCCCATGCGCATAGCACGCTTCGCGGATCGCTGCACGGGCGGAATCGACCAGGGCATCCAGGGTCACAACGCGCGGACGGCGGTCCAGGGTGCAGTCGAGTGAACGCTGCAACAACACGTCATATGCGCGCACGAGTGCTTCGCGCTGCGGGTCGGATATGACCCGGCACCCTGCCAGCATCGCTAGCAACCCCGGGCTCGTGCGCGGAGCGACGAGTTCTGGCGTTGCATGCGCGTTCGCAAGCACGAGGTATTGCAGCAGGAACTCGAGATCGACCAGGCCGCCTGCGCCCTGCTTGAGATCGAAGTGGTCGCCGCGCGTGCGGTCGAGTTCGCCGCGCATGCGCGCGCGCATCGCCACCACGTCCGCCTGCAATGCGGCACCCTCGCGATGCTGCACGAGCACCTCGGCGCGCACCTGTTCGAAGCGCGCGAGCGTTGTGGCACACCCGGCAACGCCACGCGCACGCGCAAGCGCCTGCCGTTCCCAGGTCCACGCACGGTCGCGCTGGTAATCGGCAAAGCCGTCCACGCTAGCCACGAGCAGCCCTTTCGCTCCATCCGGACGCAAGCGCACATCCACGTCGTACAGCCGCCCGGCGGGCGTCGTGGTGCCGAGCAGGCTGACCAGCTTTTGCGCGAGGCGCACGTGCCCGCGTGCATCCTCGTGGTCACTTGGGCAGGCATGCAGGAACACCAGGTCGAGATCGGACATGAAGCCCAGTTCCTCGCCGCCGATGCTGCCGTAGCCGATCACCGCGAATCCATCCTCGGCATCACTGCGACCGGCCGCCTGTCGCGCCAGCACAAGCGCAATGTGGAGGATGGTCTCGGCCAACCACGCCAGCTGGCGTGCCGCATCCAGCGCGCAAACGCGGCCGTTCAACAACGCAAGGCCGATCCGGAAGCTCGCGCCCTGGCGAAATTCGGCAAGCGCGTGCAACGCGGCCTCGACGTCGTCCGGCCCTGCGGCGTCGAGCATCCGGGCGCATTCGGCGCCGAGGCTTTCCCGCGTCGGCGAGGTGCCTGCGGCACGCGCGTCGAGCAGTTCATCAAGAAGCAGCGGATGCGCCACGACGCGCTCGGCCAACAAGGCGCTGCGTGCTGCCACATCCACCAGGCGTTGCAGCGCGACCGGCTGTTCGTCGAGCAGCGCGAGGTAGCTGCCACGCCGTGCGATTGCCTGCAGCAGCGCGATCAGTCGCGGCAATGCGAGGTCGGCCGCGCCGCTGTCGGCCGCGGCGCGCAGCAGGCGCGGCAACACGCGGTCTAGCCTTCCACGCGCACGCTCCGACAGCGCGCGCACCGCTGGCGACAAGGCAAAATCGCGCAGCGCGGTGTCCTGTGCATCGGCCCTGACGTACCCAGCCGCAAGCAGCGCCTGAACATCGCCGCCATCGGGCAGCGCAAGCCAGTAGTCGGCGAGCAAGGTCGGCGCCGCCCCGCCATGCCGCCGCGGTGCAAGCAGGCGTTCGAACTCCTGCGACACCAGCGCGCGTTGCGCATCCAGATCAATCCGCAACGCGGCGACATCGGCATAGCCCAGGCCCAGCGCGATGCGTTGCCGCATCAGCGCGTCGTCCGGCAACGCATGCACCTGCTGGTCGGCAACCATCTGCACCCGATTCTCCAGGCGGCGCAGGAACCGGTAGGCATGCGCCAGCTGCGCCGCGGTTTCCTCGGTCAGATGACCCGCCGAGGCCAACGCCTGCAGGGCCGCGAGCAACGAGGCAGTGCGCAGCAGGGGCTCGCGCCCACCCCGGATCAGTTGCAGCGCCTGGACCAGGAATTCGATTTCGCGAATACCGCCGGGACCAAGCTTGAGGTGCTCGGCCATGCCTCCATCGCTACGCCCGTGACGCTCGTCGGCAGCAATCAGCGCTTTCATTTCGCGCAGGCCGTCGAGTGCGGTGTAGTCCAGGTAGCGTCGATAAACGAACGGACGCAGCGTGTCCAGCAGGCGCGCGCCGCCAGCAATGTCGCCCGCGACGGGGCGTGCCTTGATCCACGCGTAGCGCTCCCAGTCGCGGCCTTCGCTCTGGTAGTACTGTTCCATCGCGGCGAACGACAGTGCGAGCCGGCCGGTGCTGCCGAACGGTCGCAACCGCATGTCCACGCGATAGCAGAAACCATCGGGCGTCACCTCGCCGAGCAACTGGATCAGGCGCTGGCCGATCCGCGCGTAGTAGGCGTCGGCATCGAGCGGACGGACGCCATCGCTCGCGCCTGAGGCGGCATAAGCGAACACCAGGTCGACATCCGAGGAAAAGTTGAGTTCACCGCCGCCGAGTTTGCCCAGGCCGAACACCACCATCCGCTGCACGCTGCCATCCGCATTGCGGATCACGCCGTGGTTTGCCGCGACCTGCGCTTCGATGGCAGCAAGGGCAACGCCCGTGACACTGTCGGCGAGGGCGCTCGTGCCTGCCAATGTGTCCTCCACCGTGTCGAGCCCGGCGACATCGCGCCACACCAGGCGCAGCGATCCGATTGCGCGCCAGCGTCGCAGTTGGGTCGGCCATGCCGTGGGGGTGGACGGATCGAGCACCGGCGCGGTTGGCTCCGCGCCCGCCAGCGCGATGACCGCCCCGGACTGATCGCGCAAGACGCCGAACGCAAAGTCGCTCGCAAGCAGCATCCGATTGAGCGCTTCGCGCCGGAGCGCCGATGCGCGTTCGAGTTGCGGTGCAAGTTCGGCGAGGCGCAGTGCCAGCAGGCGGGACAGCGGTGCTGGCAACGCATCGTTCATGCGCGCATTCTTTCACGGTTCGATGGGGCAACTGGCCGCTTCGGAGCACTTGGGCGCGATGTCGCGCTGGAACAGCGCTGCGCGGCCTGCCGCCTGCGCGTGGCACGCCCCGGCAAACAAACCCGCAGCGGCGTGCACCGCTGCGGGTCTGGTTCCTCTCCCCCGACCACTACTTCCGGCGCGCCATTTTGCCGACGCGTCCGAACCCGCGCGCATCATAGACAGAGTGGCGGCCGCAAAGCGCGCTGCATTGCAGCAGGAGTCCGGGGGTCATCGGATCAGCAACGAGGCCAGGCCGAGGAAACACCCCATGCTCAGCACGTCGGTGACGGTGCTCAGAAAGATTCCCGAAGCCGTGGCCGGGTCGGCGCCAAACTTGCGCAGCAACAGGGGGATCGACGCACCGGCCATGCCTGCGAAGGTGCAACTCACCGTCATCGCCACCACGATCGCCCCGGCCAGGCTCGCGGCGGGCTCGTGCCGGCCGAGAGCAATCCAGTACATCGCAGCCCCAGCCAGCGCTCCGGTGACCAAGCCATTGAGGAAACCCAGCCAGCCTTCCTTGACCACCATCGCCACCACGCCATCGCTGTGCAGCTCTCCCAGCGTCACCCCGCGCAGCACCACCGCAAGCGATTGCGTTCCCAGGTTTCCGCATTGTCCCGACATGACGGGCAGGAAAATCGCGAGCACGACGATCTTGTTGATTGCGTCCTGGAACATCCCGACCACCGAAGCGGAAACCGCAACGGTGAGCAGGTTCACCAGCAACCAGGGGTGCCGGAACCTGAAGCTGCGCGGCCACGGCGTCGCCAGGCGTTCTTCCTTTTCCACGCCGACCATCGAGCCGGCCTGCGCGGAAATCTCGAACGCCTGCTGCTCGAACAATGCAGCCCCCTTGACCAGGCCGAGCAGGCGACCATCGGCTTCGCAGACCGGATAAATCGGATAGTGCCGCGTCACCACCTCGTGCATCGCGTCGACCAGCGAGGTGGTCGGGGTGAGGAAAAAAGGCTCGCGCACCATCACTTCCGCCATGGCCTGGCCATGTGCGCCGAACACGAGTTCACGGAATGCGACCACGCCGCGGAGGATGCCTTCCTCATCCGCGACAAACACATAAATGACCATTCGCTGCCGCACCACCTCGCGCAACGCCTCGATCACCTCGCCAATCGTCGCGTCGGGCCCAAACACCGCGGGCGCTGACTCCATGAGCCGCCCTACGGTGCGCTCGGGATAGTCGTAACCCAGCAGCAGGTCGTGCGCCACGTCGGCACGCTCGATGGCCACGCGACGCGCCGGGTCGAACCGCTCGAGCACCTTGTGCGCCTGGCCGGCGGGCAACTGGTGCAACGCCGTGGCGATTTGCGCGTCGCTGTCGTGGCGCAGCCGCGCGGCGGCACTGGTGCTGTCGAGCTCGCGCAGGTCGTGTTCGGTCGTCATGGACATCTTCGCGCTGGCGCCCTGAAGGCCACACGATAGCGCAGCCGGCGATGTGCAGGAGCGGCCGCCAGCGGACTCTTGCCCAGCGTCGCCCGGTCGCATCTCAATGGATTCGCGTCTAAGGCGCCGATCGACGCGGCTGCTCTCGGACGCCAAGGAACTTCTGAACAAGTTCAGAGTTGGACCAGCTTCGCTGTTGAGAAGCGCTCCTTCTGCATGGATGCACCGCCGCGAACAACGACGCAAGTCGTTGTTTCGCAAGCATCCCTAGGGGTTGCGATCAGTGACGTTTTCGAGCGTTGCTGACTCCCGTGCAGGACGCATCGGAACGGTGCCTGGGGTCATCGGCTCCAGGCCTTGGCGGCGCTGCGCAGGGATACATCAGGGCTGCGTAGAGGTACCGCGGAGGTGGGTAGGGATTTATCGGACCTGCGTAGGGAAACAGCGAATCTGCGTATGGATACATCAGAGCCGCGGAGGGATGCAGCGCAGCTGCGTGTGGATACATCGGAGCCGCGCAGGTCTACAGCCAAGGTGCCTACGGACACATCGAAGCCGTGCAGGGATACCTCCAGGCGCGTACGGATCCATCGGAGCCGCGTAGAGATACAGCGGGCTGCGTTGGGTCCCAACGGCGCTGCGAAGGCGTGCCCTGGGTTGACTCCCGGCCAAAAAGAAAACGCCTGCGGATGCAGGCGTTCTCCGTGGTACCAACGCCGCCGATTCGTCTACCGATGACCGGGGTATGGGTCGCGCATCTGGCTATCGCGGTTGTGGAAATGGTCGCGGTCCCACCCGCCAGGACGTCGTCCGTCGCCATCGTGGTCGCGGCCACCATCGCGATCGCGCCAGCGTCCCTCGTCGCCATCCCAGCCGCGGCCGTAGCCCCCACCGTAATAGTTGATGCCGTAAGACACGCCGGACCCGTAGTAGCCGTTGTTGTAGTAGCTCGGATACGCGTAGTACGGATCGTACTGGTAGTCGTCACTGTAGTAGGTCGGCGTATAACCGTAGTAGTAGGGTCTCGGCGCGTAGTAGCGGGGACGATAGTAACCCCCGTAATAGCCTCCATACCCTCCATAGCCTCCGTAGTAACCACCACCGAATCCGATCGACACGCTCGTGTGCGAGTGGCCGTGCCAACCACTGTGGTAACCAATGCCGAAACTGTCGGCATGCGCGAACTGCGTCGCGCCTACGCCGGCAGCGCAGCACACGGCAACCGCGGCGAGTTTGAGCATACCCAGCTTGGTGTTCATGGAATTTCCTCTCAGTTAGATGTGCAGGGCGGACCACGCATCCATGCTGTGGATGTTGCAAGGTCATGCTGAGCCGTGTGCGATGAACGGATGATTAGCAATCCAGCCATTTTCCTGAACCATTCCGGCAGCGATCAGGTACCTGACTGTCACTGGCATCCGGCAGACCTGCCTGCAACGCGGGGAGTTCGGGCACAACCGAAGGATGCCGGCGGAGCGGGCTCGCTTGCGCCCTCGGCAATGCGCGGCAACTGCGGTCTGCGAACGCAAAGCCCAGCCGACGCCGAGTCAGGCGCAGCTGGCTCAAACTTGTGATGGCGCCAGGCTGGAAGCATTCCTGATGGTTCGTGCGGAAAAAAAAGCCCCGCCGAAGCGGGGCTCTTGTTTTCGAGGCGAGGACTGACCTGACCGTTCCTCTCGTACAAACCGAGACGGAAGGCTGGATCAATAATCCATGCCGCCCATGCCGCCCATTCCACCGCCGCCGCCGCCACCACCATGCGCGTGCGACTCTTCCTTCTTCGGAGCCTCGCCCACCATTGCCTCGGTGGTGATCATCAGGCCGGCGATCGAAGCTGCGTTCTGCAGCGCCGAACGGGTGACCTTGGTCGGATCCAGGATGCCCATCTCGAGCATGTCGCCGAACTCGCCGGTCTGCGCGTTGTAGCCGTAGCTGCCCTTGCCGGCGGCGATCTGGTTCAGCACCACGCTCGGCTCGTCGCCGGAGTTGGTGACGATCTCGCGCAGCGGGGATTCCATCGAGCGCTTGGCGATCAGGATGCCGTGGTTCTGGTCTTCGTTGGCTCCCTTGAGGTCGCCCAGCGCATTCAACGCACGGATCAGCGCAACGCCGCCGCCCGGGACCACGCCTTCTTCAACGGCCGCACGGGTTGCGTGCAGGGCATCTTCGACGCGCGCCTTCTTTTCCTTCATCTCGATCTCGGTGCTCGCGCCGACCTTGATCACCGCAACGCCGCCGGCCAGCTTGGCCACGCGCTCCTGCAGCTTCTCCTTGTCGTAGTCCGACGAGGTCTCCTCGATCTGCGCCTTGATCTGC
>JBBQTD010000051.1:0-23955 GCA_038234715.1 Lysobacterales bacterium
CCGTTTGCATCGAGGTGATCTGGCCATCGCCAAAGCGTCCCAGAATCCGAGCCGCCTTTGACTGGCCTCAGCGCAATAGCTGGTGCGACCTACAGCCGAACCAGAGAGCTGGAATCACCCACACGTTTCCACGAAGAGCCACATTTGGAGCGTCGACATGACGGTCGTTGCTGTTGGTGCTGCGAGAGTCCGGCGCAGCGGCAGAGCAAACTTCCGTTTCAAGTGAATATTCGCTCTGGCCACTTTAACGCGCCGCCTTCGCGACCCAAGCCTGAAAACATCGTGCCATCACACTTGGTGCATCGCGTGGTCAAGTTCCTGCCGAACTTTGTACAGTGCCATCGTGCTCGACGAATCATTGGTCATGCACGAATAAAGCAGAAATGCGGAGTACACAAGGCTGTTTGAGGTCTTGATGTACCACACCATCAAGGGCGGATCGGGGTCTTGTAACTTGGATAACAAAGAGTGGACTCCGCCATGGGCGTAGGAATGCAGATAAGGCATTGCCTTCTCCTTCAGCGACCGAAGTGCCTCGGCGGTCTTGGCACCGGTGAATGTTCCGTGCAAACGCGGTGCAGCTTCAAGCGCATCAATCATGTTGTACATCTTGGGAAAATTTGGCTCTTTCCCACTGGCGTTGTTCGCAGCTTGCTCCAGGTCGCTGACGAAATTATCGGGGGCACCAAACGCGAGCCACCATCCACGAAGCACCGCCTCGAACTGTGGACGAATCAGAGCTAGAGCCGCGGGATAGTTGCTCTGCGTAAGCAGCTGTCGAAATCCTCGGGCATGCGCTCGGGCGATCCATACGTACGTGCTGCCGAGAGCAAATCGAACGGGCACCGGATCTGTTCCGTTAGGAATGACATTGGCGGCGTTTAGGCGCGCGTCGAACTGTTCCGCCAAGCTCAGCGCGTCATGAACTTCAGTCATTCCCCACCCATCCCTCGATGGGTCAGCCACAGCCGCACATCAAGCTCAAGCTGGTGGTACTCCGGCACCATGTTCGTGCACAGCTGGTAGAACGCCTTGTCGTGCTCGAGCTGTCGCAGGTGGGCGAGTTCGTGCACGACGATCATCTGCAGGAATGGCGCGGGGGCGTCGCGGAAGACGCTGGCGATGCGGATTTCGCGGCTGGCCTTCAGCTGGCCGCCGTGTGCGCGGGAGAGCGCTGTGTGCGTGCCAAGTGCGTGCTTGACCACCTGCAATTTGCCGTCGTAGAGCACCTTGCCGAGTGGCACGGATTTGCGCAGGTGCCTTGACTTCATGTCCTGCACGTAGTCGTACAACTGGCCGTCGTTTCGAATGGCGTGGGTGCCGGGGTACCTGGTCGCGAGCATGGGGCCGAGGCGATCGCCGTCAATGAGTGCGCGCACCTGCGCCTGCAGAAGCTCGGGGTATCCGGCGAGGTATTTCAGGGTCTGCATCGGCGGGCTGTGCTGGCTGGCGGGGTTTGCTGGCAGAGCGTGGGCGGCCGTTAGAATGCATCCAGTATCCCTGAATGACCGCAGCCCATGGCGAAGTTGAATGCCCTGCAGGAACAATTGCTCAAGGCCGGCCTTGCGAAGAAATCCAAGGCAGCGGCCGTCGCCCGCGAGCAAGCCAAGGCGCCATCCGGCCCGAGCGAGGCCCAGCGCGATGCGGAGCGAGCGCGCGAAGAGAAGACGCAGCGCGACCGCGCGCTCGCCGCCGAACGCAACGCGCAGGCACACGCGCACGAACTCCGCGCGCAGGCGTGGCAGATCGTCAACGACCGCAAGCTGCCGCGGAAGGGCGAGCGTGAATACCGATTCACCGCGCGCGGCGCGATCCGCACCCTGCTCATCGACGACGACCAGGCCCGGAAGCTGGCATCGGGCACGCTGGTGATTGCAGTGCTGCACGACCGTTACGAACTGTTGCCGCGCGCCGCCGGCGAACAGGTGCGACAGCGCGATGCCGAGATGATCGTCGTCGACCATGGCCAGGCGACGCACATCGCAGTGGACGGCAGCGTCGCTGACGAGGACGCGCATTACGCGCGGTTCGAGGTGCCGGACGATCTGGTTTGGTGAGGAGTTCGGTGATCTGTGATTGCGAGACCGGATTCCGAACTCAGTCCGAAGTCAGCTCGCACCTGCGGAACTCCATTGGTCCAACCGATCCACCGGGCAAGGTAGACGCGCTTCAAGCCACTCGGCTGCCTTGCCTGGCTCGAACGAAGGGTCTTTGGACTCGATGACCCAGGAGAGAAATTCCGCGGGGCCGCCATTGAGATACGGGGGCGGAGAAACCGGCATGAACACTGTGGGAAGGCGCTCATCGACCGAGAGGCCGTTGAACACGAAGCCAAATTCCTGCACGACGCGCCATGCGAGAGGATGCGCTATGTCGAGTGAGAACTTGACCCACCAGTTGCCGTTGTCGAATGTGCCCGAACCAATCGGTTCTGCGAGAGACGGCACCCGCCGCAGATAGGCGAGCAGCTCGTTGAATTCGCTTTGATCTCCCATGGCACCTGACGCCTTGAAGCGGCCGTGCTGGCCGTGACGCATGATCGCACCGGGAACCTCATTCTCGGTGGCGCGTCCGAACCAATGTCAGGTTTTCACCCGCTTGTTCCAACGCGCCTGCGCGATATTCACGGAAATGGCCATGCACACAGTGACAGCCCAGAGTGACCCTGGCCCCGCAATGAACCAGGTCTCCATGGTCCAGAAATACACAGCGCCAACGCTGATCCCCGCAAGAACAGCATTCAGCCTCCAGCGCAGTGGCATGGTCCTGCGCCGCTTGAGATCGCGAACTGCGGCTAGCCTCTCGCGCTTTTCGCGTGCAGGTGCGGACAGCGCATCAAATGCTGCCTCGACTTGCTCTTTGGACAATTGCATTGAGACTCCGAGATAAAGCCTGACAACTTCAGCGAACTGGCACCCACCGGATGCGACTTGAATGCGTCCGGAGTCAATGCTGGCCGACGGGGACGGCTATGTCTGAATCATCAAACATCGGGCGTCTATCTTTCCTCAGTTGAAAATCCACGGACACGCGGACAAGGTTTCGGGTTCCTTTTCCGGTACTCGAGATCGGTTCGAATTTCCACGTCCTTGCCGTGTCGATCACTGCGCCATCAAGATGGCGGTTGTGACTTGATCGTGCAATCTCGATAGCAACAGGAACTCCATTCGAGTCAATTGTGATGAGCAACACGACAGTGCCTGTGATGCCCTGGCGCTCTTCAAGCTGCGGGTAGGTCGGCTCCGTCATCGACTTGAACGCGATGGGTCGCGCCGCATTTTCGGCATCTCCCAAAGCCATGGGAGTACCGACATGCCCCGAGGACATGGATGGGGCAGCCGGTGGCGACACTGACTGGGCTGGCTGTGCTTGCGTCATGTCGGGCCACAAGATCAACGCCAGAGCGATCACCGCTCCGATCCTCATTTTCCCCACCGTAGTCTCCCGGTCTGATGGTTCCAATAATACAGGCGCGTCGAACGTCGATGCGCCGCAAACGAACATTGCATGGCGCTGATGCTCGCGCGAGCCGTCCAACGGCACTGCAACCGGAATCGCCATGCCGACCCTCCGTGCATTGATCACTGATGCCGCACCGAAAGGGCGGCGATGCGCAACAGCGTCAACGCGCTTGTCAGTCTGATGGTGGGATCACTCGCAGCGGGCAGCTTCGTCGCTTGCTTGCCGTCGCCTGCTCAGCTTGTCTTCGCGCTGCTGCCCAGCGCGACGCCAGCCGAAACGATGGCCTTCCAGTGTGTGCACGAAACGGCGGTACGTTGCTTGCTCCAACATGCACGCTTCTGGCATCAACGTTCTGGTGCCGCACTTCCATCCCGCGACAGCAGCACCAGGTCGGCCGCTTCCTCGGCATCCTTGAGGAGCGTCCTGCGCGGCGTGCCTATCAGCGCACGCATGGTCAGGCCACGAGCGAAATCCGTGACTTGCATCGCGCGCACGGCTACCGGAAAGTCAGGCGGGATGTCTCCGGCGGTGATCCCGTCCCGGAAACGGCGCTCCAACAGCGCCGCGCCGCCGGCGACCGCAGTCTTCAGGAACCGCTGAACCTCGGCGTCGTCCACAAGCGGCGCGACGCAGATCATCAGGCAGCCCCAGGCAGACCCTTTCCTGGTCGCACTTTCCACGTCGAACCTCAGAAACGCCGCGATCGAGTCGCGAAGACTCTGTGGCGAGAAGAGTGCCTTTGTGGCTGATGCGCCCTTGCGTTCGGCATACGCCCTGAGGACGCGCAGGAAGATCGCCCGCTTGTCCCCGAATACGGCATACAGGCTCGGCCGACCCACGCCCATCCCGGCGACGAGATCGTCGATCGTCACTCCGTCGTAGCCTTTCGACCAGAACACCTGGGTCGCCTTTTCCAGCGCGCTCGTCTCGTCGAAGCTGCGCGGTCGTCCCCGCGGCCTGCCCGCATTTTGAATCATCTGGTTCACAACCATTGCATCTTGTCCATCCAGTACATTATTGTACTAACAAGTTCGTAATTGGCAAGTTGGCGCTTGCCTCGCGTGCCTCACTACTCCACCTTCCCCCTCACTCGGAACCCATCATGGAACATTCAATCGCTCTCGTCACCGGCACCACCTCCGGCCTCGGGCACGCGGCAGCCCGCCTTCTTGCCGCAGAGGGCTGGGGCGAGATCATCGTCACCGGGCGCAGCCTGGCTGCAGTCAGGGAAACGGCCGCCCAGCTCACGTCTGGTACCAAAAGACAGGTCTTCACGCCGCTGGAGCTGGATCTGGACAAGCCGTCCAGCGTTCAATCCGCCCTCGCAGAGCTCGTCAAGAGAGGTCGACCGATCGATTTCCTGCTGCTCAATGCAGGAATCGTCCCGGGCGCGAAGCAGGTAATCACTGCGGCCGGCGTCGAAGCGGCTGATGCCCCGCTCATCGGCCATCATCAACTGACTGTCGGGCTGCTCCGCGCCAACCTCGTGAGCCCCAACGCACGGATCGTGATCGCCGGCGCGGAACCTGCCCGAGGGGACGTACCCATGTTCAGCTACACCGATGTGGCGGCCTTGGCGGACAAAAAATTCAAGGGTGACCGAACCGCCGCAGTTGAAGCCCTGCTGCGCGGCGGCCCAAACGTGAAGTACGCAGCCAACCGGGCGTATGCCGACGCGAAGCTCATTGTGGCCTGGTGGGCGGCGGCGCTGGGCCGCCGGCTGCCCGCCGGCATGGCCGTGTACGCGGTCGCACCCGGCAGCGCGCCAGACACCAGGGCCTCGCGAAACGCTCCCGCGATCCTGAAATACGTGTTCATCCCACTCGTGAAACTCATCCCCGGCATGACCCAGACGCCGGAGATCGCGGCACGTCGCTACCTCCAGGCAGCGGAATTCGGTACCGACGTCTCCGGGCAATTCTTCGCCTCGGCGCCGAAGAAACTCACCGGCCCCATCGAGGCGATGCGTCACCCGCACTTCCACGATCGCGCCAACCAGGAAGCCGCGTGGCAGGCCGTCGTCAAGGTTTCCGGCGTCAACCTGCCTTACGCCGAGCGTCCCTGAGCCGGGTGCCCTGAAGGAGCGCCGATCACGGCGAAAGGGTCGCGGCGATTCGCATCAGCAGGCGGTTGCGGAGCGATGTCGTCGTCCGCCGGGCCCTGCCGTATTTCGAAATAAACAGTTCATAAAGTTCTTGACTGTGCCTGCGTGCCTCATTAAAGTACCAAACAGTTCATATTTAACGATGCGATTCAACGTCGCGAGGGAAAAAGCATGAAACAGTACGACGGGAGACGGGTGGTGATCATCGGCGGCACCAGCGGCATGGGTCTCGCGACGGCGAAGATGCTCCTTGACGGAGGAGCGCGGGTTCTGGTGACAGGCCGCTCGAAAGCCGGTCTGGAATCGGCGGAAAAAGAGCTTGGCAGCGGTGCCGTCGTGGTCTCGAGCGACGCGCGATTGTTGACGGACATCGATGCCCTCGCCGCCCGGGTGAAGACCGAGTTCGACACGTTCGACCTGCTGTTCGTCAACGCCGGGTTCAGCACTCCGACGCCTCTCGCGAACGTGACCGAGGCCATCTACGACGAGATGTTCAACCTCAATTCAAAGGGACCGTTTTTCGCGGTCCAGAAGCTCGCGCCGTTCATCAACTGGGGAGGCGCTGTCGTCCTGACGACCTCGATCGCCAACGCCAAGGGAATGCCTGGCCAAGTCGCGTACGGAGCCGCCAAGGCTGCGCTGCGATCCTTGGCCCGGACCCTCGCGGCTGAGCTTCTTCCTGAAGGGATTCGTGTCAACGCGGTGTCGCCCGGCCCGATCGACACGGGGATCCTCGAAAAGGCGTACCCCAACAAGGAAGCGGCTGCCCAGGTCAGGGGGCACGTCACCGGCATTATTCCGATGAAGCGCTTCGGGACCCCGGAGGAAATCGCCAAGGCCGTCCTCTTCCTCGGGTTCGACGCAACCTTCACGAACGGCGCCGAACTGCCGGTCGACGGGGGTTGGTCTCAACTCTGAAGGGCCACGCGCCGCTACCACTTCAGTGGATGGGCGCTTCGCACAGTGGGTACTGGGCCCCTCGCGCTACGTGTCCGAGCTGTCACCTCGAAGCCAGCATGGGCCGGAACGATCGCAAGACGATTCGCACGTTTGAACGGAGAAGACAATGTCCATGGAAGCCAACGCAGGTTCTCCTTCTGGAAAGATCAGAAGGATTTTTCGCCGCCTCTGGGAGATTCTTGAAGCCATGGAGGACGGACCGTACGGGCGTCTGGATGATCGCGTCCGATCCCTTGAAGCGGAGGTAAAACGTCTCGAGGCGGCAAAGGGAGCTTGAGCGCTTCGGAGCGTAGCGAGCAATCACGTTCAAGGCAGTGACGTGTTTCCCCGCACCAAAGCTGCCATTCGCAAATTACCGCTCTGGGTCGGCCTCAGTCAGCGACCCGGTCACCTCCAGCTCTCCGGTCGGCGATTGCCGGCACGCCAGCCAACACATGCCAGAGCAGGCAAATGCCTGACAAGAAAGCCGACGACCTGGGCAACAACCGGATGCGACTTGAACGCGTGCGATCTGTTCCAGCACTTGCGCGTTCCTTCCCTGTTCCGCCGCGTCCCCGCCCGTGCCCGCAGGTGCCCTGATCCTTCCTGCAGCCATCGCACCCCACGCCGCCCTGCGCCAAGCCAAGTCCGCGGCTGACGTCGCCTGTTTCGCCGCGATCCTGGCCTCTTCCGCCACGTCCTTGCCGTTCCCCGCGCCGACCCAACCTTCGTCCGCCGTGGGCTGGCCTTCTTTCGCCGCCACCCTGGGTTTCCCTGCCGGTACCGCCGCCTGTTTCGCTGTCGCCGCGGTCAGGGTACCGATCGATCCAGACCTGGCTGCCCCGGTGCTGGACCAGACGCCCGCGTTGTTGCCCTGGCCGCGCCCGACCTGCACCACTTCCGCCGCGGAGTTGCCCGCGGACGCATGCGGCCTGCCCACGACCGCATGCGAACAAGGCCATCCCGCCAGAGAAGTGGCCAGGTTGACACGATCGTACTCAGGCCGGCAGCGAACAAGGCTTCCCCGCGTGCGGGATGCACCTGCCCGGCAGCGGACCGGGCCAGTAACGCTGCGGAACAACCCAGGCCCGCAGCGAAAGAGGTCTTGGATTCGCTGCGCGATCCGGCTGCTCACGCGGCGGCGCGTCCCCGATAGACCCTTTTGCCTTGCTGCCACGCGGTTTGCGCGCAGACGCCGCGCTGGAACAGAGGCGCGGCGCGGCCTGCAGCAGAGCGATGCCCATGGGAGCCAGCCACAGCGCGGGTTTGCGGATGGCAGCACCTCCCAACACACCGCCCAGCGCGGCCCTCACGTTTGCGACAGGCCTCAAACCCAAGCCCAGCGCGGCTTTCACGATCACGTTTGGATTGGAACTCACTCTTCCGGGTAGTGTGCAACACTGTCTCCCATCGGCGGATCGTCCGCCGGACCACCTGGAGATGTGCGATGAGCGGGACTGCCAATCGGGACACGCTGAAGTTCTCGCTCGAACTGCTGCGCCGCGTGCCGCTGTCGAAAAAGGCGACGGCGACCCAGCTCAAGAAGCAGCTCGATGCGATCGGCATCGTGCGCACGCAGCGTGCGATCCGGATGCAGCTTGATGTGCTCGCGAGCCTGGGCGAGGTCGAGGGGGACGGTGGGCGTCCGATCGGCTATCGCCGCGCCGCGAAGGGACGCGGGTTCGACGTTGCGCAGATGACCGAGCAGGAATCGCTGCTGCTGATGCTCGCGCACAAGGTGCTGGCGTCGCTGCTGCCGCCGTCTCTGGTGCACGCGCTCGATGGTTTCTTCGAGCAGGCGCGGCGGAAGTTCGATCCGTACGGCGACGACACGCTGGCCAAACAGTGGCTGTCGAAGGTGCATGTGTCGAGCGACTTGCCGGTCCTGATTCCGCCGACGGTCGGCGAGGACGTGATGGAGACGGTCAGCCACGCGCTGTACCAGAACCTGCCGCTGATCATCGATTACCGCCACGGGGACGGCACCGTGTCGCGCAACAAGGCCAAGCCGCTCGGGCTGGTGCAGCAGGGCGGGCGGATGTACCTGGTCTGCGCGCTCGCGGGCAAGGGATTGCCGTATCCGTTTGCGCTGCACCGGATGCAACAGGTGAAGGCGCGGAAGACGCCGTTCGAGCGGCCCGCGGATTTCGACCTGAAGCAGTTTGACGATGCGGGTGGGATTTCGTTCGCGACGGGGCGGATCGTGAAGGTGACGTTCCGCATCCGCAACAAGGCGGGGTTGCACGTGACGGAGTCGCCGTTGTCGGCCGACCAGGTGTGCGTCGACGAGGGCGATGCGTTCGTGTTCACGGCGACGTATCCCGAATCGCTGCGGCTGGACCGGTGGCTGAGCAGTTTCGGAGACGACCTGGAGGTTGTCGACACGGTGGTGGTCGAAGGTGCGCTGGGGTTGTGCCATGCACCTTCCTGATCGCAAGCCCCTGTGGGAGGGGCGTCCCACCGCGAAGCTGTTTCGGGAAGCCGCTTGCTTTGGCAGGGTCGCGCCATCGACTGGAGCGGGAGCGTTCGCGCCGGGACGGCCCTCCCGCAGCTTCAACGTCGAAGGGGACGGTTGCGAAAGGGCATCCGCGAGGCGGGAACCACCTCGCCTTGCAGGGAAAAGTCGCCGTTTTTCGCTGACCTCGCGCGCTTGCGGGCGAGGTCTCAAGAGGCCGCCCTGCCACCAGGCACTGCGGGTGCAGGCGCGCTCGTCGCGATCGCGCGGGTGTGCCGCCAAGCATGCGGATGGCTATCGCGACACGGTGTACTGACGATGCTCTGCCGACGGCTGACTTGATCGGCAGGGGTTGTCACGAGTCGCACACCGCGGGGTTCCTTTCGGACCCGCGCGGGCGCCCGGTGGCCGGGCAAAAAACCAATTCGAAACACCATCGGCGGGATCCAAGAGGACCCGCCAAACAAGGAGATTTGTCATGAGCAACGTGGAAAACAACCAGAGCAAAGTGGAAAACAGCAATGCGACGAGTGTGTCGTCCGTTCCCGTCGGCAACCCGCCGGCAACCGTGATCCGCATCCCGCTGGCGAAGCCGGCGATTTCGTTCATCGCACAGGCCAGCGACCAGGGCCTGATCGTGAGCGGCGGACGCATCCTTGCGGCGATGACCGCGAATGCGAACTATCCGGCCCCGGTGCCTGCGCTGGCGGTGCTGTCCGCCGCCCGCGACGGGTTCATCGCGGCGGTCAACGGCAACGATCGGGGGAAGCTGGCGATTGCCGCACGCAACAAGGCCCGCGCACCGTACGAAACGGCGTTGCGGGAACTGTCGATGTTCGTGGCCCAGCACTGCGGGGGCGACCTCGTCACCCTGCTCGGCTCGGGCTATCCCGCGCAGCAGCGGCGCGGCGTGGCGGTGCAGATCGCACCGCCGACGCCGGGCAATGTGCGGGTGCGGCAGGGTCCGTCCAGTGGCCAGCTCGTCGGCTTCTGCGACCGGACCGCTGGTGCGGCGCTCTACCAGTGGCGCTATGCCACGGCGGCGGCGCCGACGGCGTTCACCGTCACCGACATCCAGTCCAGGGGGCGGGTGACGCTCGACGGCCTGGTGTCGGGCACGCAGTACCTGGTGCAGGTGCGCGCGTGCGGGAATCGCGGCAGCAGTGACTGGAGCGATGCGGTGATGGCGTACGCGGTGTAAGTCGGGAACGGTAACAAGGCAAAAGTGAAATCGTGAAACGCGGCATGGAAGCACGGGCCGGGGCGGAAACGCCCCGGCTTTTTCATGCGCTGGGGAAAGACTGCGTTTGGAGGGGATCAGAGACTGAGGTATCCCCACAAGGTTCCCAGGCAACGCAATTGGTTGTGGCGCGAACCAATCGTCGTCTCGGCAGAAATGGCATCCCGAAGGAAGTGAAGGATCTCGAACCGGCGGAGAGCAGAGCAACTTCGAGATCCCTGCTTTGCTCGGGATGACAAGGGTTGGGGCGTCCCGAACGAAGTGGGATCTTGAACCGGCGGAGAGCAGAGCAACTTCGAGAGCCCTCGCTCCGCTCGGGATGACAAGGTTTGGGGAGTGCCGGGAGCCTGTCGCGTGTCGCGGCGCTACGCCCATCTCCTGACAGGCGCTGCAGGAACCGTCGGATCTGCTGGAATTATTTTGTGGGGATACCTCAGGGTCGGAGAAGTCGCGAAGTTTCCCTACCCCATCGCGGCCGCAAGCAGCCGCTGGATTGTCCCTTGCAAACGCGCAGCCTTCGGGTCGTCGTAGGCGAACGTGCCCTCGTCCATGTAGTTGCACTGTGCGAGTTCGAGCTGCACCGCATCGATGCCGGCGCGCGGGTTGCCATAGTGGCGGGTGATGTGGCCGCCCTTGAAGCGACCGTTGACGATGTACGAATAATCGCTCTGCGCTTCGAGTGCATCGACGAGCCGGCGTTGCAGTTCCGGTGCGCAACTCGCGCCGCTTGCAGTGCCGACATTGATGTCCGGCAACCGGCCATCGAACAGGAATGGCACCACGCTGCGGATCGAATGGCCTTCCCACAGCAGCACGCGCGGGTGGTTGGCGCGGATGCGCGCGAGTTCGCTCGCGAGTGCGTCGTGGTAAGGGCGCCAGTAACGCTCGATGCGCGCGGCGATTTCAGCGGGCGTTGGCATCGCGCCTTCGACATACACCGGCTCGCCGGAGAACTGCACGATCGGGCACAGGCCGGTGGTGTTCTGGCCCGGGTACAAGGAGACATCGTGCTCGGAGCGGTTGAGGTCGATGACGTAGCGCGAATGCTTCGGCACCAGGACGCTCGCGCCGAGTGCGCGCGCGAATGCGTACAGACGCGCGACGTGCCAGTCGGTATCGGGCACGCGCCGCGCGGAGTCGGTTAGCCGTTCGGCGATGTCCTGCGGAACGTGCGTGCCGTCGTGCGGCAGGCTCACCAGCAGTGGTGCGGTTCCGCGATGGAGTTCGAAGATGTCCATGGTCTTGTCATCCTGGGCGCTAGTCTTGTCATCCTGGGCGCAGCGTCGTGTGATGCTGCGCGCACGGTCTTGTCATCCTGCGGGTATCGTCCTGTCTTTCTGAATGCATCGTCTTGTCATGCTGAGCGCATTGGTCTTGTCATTCAGAGCGCAAATTTTTTGTCATCCAGAGCGCATTTTTTTTCATCCAGAGCGCAGCGAAGGATCTGTGTTGCACGACTTCAGAAAATGCGTGAGATCCTTCGCTGCGCTCTGGATGACAAGAGGGTAGTCGGGATGACAACAGTGTGCAGTGAGGATGACGGGTGTGCGGCCTGTCACCGCATCAGCACCACTTCCTCCGCCGATGTCGGATGGATCGCCACGGTGTCGTGCAGGTCGTCCATGGTGATGCCGCGTTTCATCGCGACCGCGAAGCCCTGCATGATCTCGTCGGCGCCTTCGCCCAGCAGGTGGATGCCCACGACGCGGCGCTCGTCGCCGACGCAGACCAGCTTGAACAGGCTGCGTTGCGGAATGTCGCCGAGTGCGTAAAGCATGGGCCTGAAGCTGGTGCGGAACACCTGCACTGCATCGCCGTACTGCGCGCGTGCTTCCGCTTCTGTCAGGCCGACCGTGGCGAGCGGTGGATGCGCGAACACCACGGTGGCCACATTGCGGTAGTCGAGCTTCGCATCGGGCTGGCCTCCGAACAGGCGGTCCATCAGGCGACGTGCCGCCGCGATCGCGACGGGAGTCAGCGTGAGCTGGCCGGTGACATCGCCGACCGCATACACCCCGCCCACGTTTGTCGCCTGGAATGCGTCGACCTGCACGTATCCGCGCAGGTCTTTCGCAATGCCGACCTCGTCGAGTCGCAATCCATCGGTATTCGGCTCACGCCCGGTCGCGAACAGCACCGTGTCAAACGCATCGCTCATGCCGCCGCCCGCATCGCACAGTTGCACCTGCGTTTCGCCATGCCGTTGCAGGGCGGCCAGGCGATGCTTGAAATGGATGCGCACGCCCGACTGCCGGTAGTCCTCTGCGAGCAACTCCGACAGCTCTGCATCGAAACTGTTGAGCAGTCGCGTCCCGCGCGCAAAGATCTCCACCGCGCTGCCGAGCGCCTGCAACACTCCGGCGAGTTCGACCGCGATATAGCCGCTGCCGATCAGAGCAACACGTTTGGGAGCTGCGCACAGATGGAAAAAGTCGTCGGACACCCCGCCAAGCTCCGCACCCGGTATCTGCGGACGCTGCGGCCTACCGCCGGTTGCGATCAGGATCTTCGGCGCGCGCAGGCGCACCCCGTCCGCGCACTCCACCGTCTGCGCATCGACCATGTGCGCGCGCATCGGAAGGGTCGCGATACCCGCAGCGTCGAGTCGATGCCGGTAGCTGACGTGGATGTTCTCGATGTAGCGCTGCCGATGCGCGATGAATGCGGGCCAGTCGAGTGACTTCGCCTGCGGACCGAAGCCCAGCGTCTCGGCAAGCGCGAGCTTGCCCGCGATGTCCGCCGCAATCCACATCGCCTTCTTTGGCACGCAGCCGACATTGACGCAGGTGCCGCCGAGCAGGTGCGGTTCGAGCAGCGCGACGCGCGCACCAAGGTTCGCCGCACGGAAAGCGGCAGCGAGTCCGCCGGAACCACCGCCAAGCACGATCAGGTCGAAGTCGGACATGTTGTGCTCGCTCTGCGTCGCGCATGCATCCTGCGCCGGATCTGAAAACCCTTCTCCAGGAGGGAGAGGGGACTGCTACTGGAACCGCATCACGGAGTATGGCGCGGGATCGATGACCGGTTCGCGCCCGGTCATCAGGTCGGCGATCAGGCGTCCGCTCACCGCCGACATGCTCACGCCCAGCATGCCGTGACCGGTTGCAAGCCACAGGTTGTCGCTGCCCGGCGCGCGGCCGAGGATCGGCTGGTCGTCCCAGGTCATCGGTCGCCAGCCGAACCATTCCTCACGGCGCGCGCCGGCCGGTGGTTCGCGCATGTATTCGGCGGCTGCGTGTTCGAGTGCGTCGAGCCGGGTGCGATTGAGCGTGCTGTCGTAACCGGAGAACTCCATCGTGCTGCCGAGCCGGAAACCGCTGCCCCACGCGGTCACGCACACCGACCGCTCTTTGAGCAGCAACGGGCGGCGCGGCGGCACGCGCTGCGCATCCCAGGTGATCGAATAGCCCTTGCCAGGCTGGATCGGCAACGCGAATCCAAGCTGCCGCACCAGCCCTGGCGACCACGCACCCGTGGCGATGATCACGTCGACTCCGCGCTGCATGCCCGTGCTGGTCTGCACGCCGACCACGCGTCCGCGCTCGCGCACGAACCCCTGCGCGGCGCAGTCCTCGATGACTTCGCAGCCGGCCGCGCGCACGAGCCGCGCCAGTTCGGCAACATAGCGATCCGGTCGCAGGCTTGCATCGCCCGGAAACAGCAAACCGCCGGCGAGGCCTTCGCGCAGCGAGGGTTCATTCGCCGCAAGCGTCGCCGCATCCCATGTCTCGGTGGCGATGCCGACTTCGTGCAGCAGCGGCAGCGTGGCGAGCGTCGCATCGCGCTCACGCGGGTCGGCGAATGCATACAGCACGCCGTCGGCTGCGAATTCGCAATCCAGCGCGTGCTCGCGCACCAGCTGTTCGATCAGGACGCGCGACGTTTCCAGCAGTGCGGATTTCGCGAACGTCGCCTCGCGGAATGCGCGCGCATTGCAGCGCCCGGCGAAACGCCACAACCAGTGCCACAGCGCGGGATCGAAGCGCGGCGCGATGTACAGCGGCGCGTCGGGCTTGAGCATCCAGCGCAAGGACCTCGCGATCGTGCCGGGCGCGGCGAGCGGCATGGCATGGCTTGGAGTGAGCGTGCCGCAATTTCCATGCGAACTGCCCGAGCCGATGCGTCCCTGCTCGAGTATGCGCACGCGCCTCCCCGCGCGTTGCAGTTCGTACGCGCACGCAAGTGCGATCACGCCGCCGCCAATGATCAACACATCCGCCGATGCGCCGGGCGCGCGCGCCGCGACGTCATCCGGTCGTGCGATCACCTGCCTGCCCGCACGTGCGGCAGCGCGTCGGCTTGCATGGTGCAACCGCGCGGCATCAGTGCGCCTGGCCGCCCTCGCCGTGCGCGTGGCGATGCGCGATTTCCTCGGCGCTGCCTTCGCGCACGTCGATCACCTCGATGTCGAACTGCAGCGTCTTGCCGGCCAGCGGATGATTCAGGTCCACGTCCACGACCGTCATGCCCACCTTCTGCACCGTCACCATGCGCGGGCCTTGCTGGGTCTTGAGCATGATGTGCGCGCCCGGAACCAGCGCAACGCCTTTCGGGAACACCTTCTTCGACAGCCGCTGGGTCATGCCGTCGCGACGCTCGCCATAGCCCTCCTCGGGCGCTACGGTGACATCAAAACGGTCGCCGGCTTCATGGCCGAGCAGGGCCGCTTCGATGCCCGGGACGATGTTCTTGTGGCCCACCAGGATCGCGACGGGATCGCCAACGCGCGAGTTTTCCACTTCGTCCTCGCCGGCTACGGTCACGGTGTAATGGAAACGGACGACGGCGTTGTTCTCGATCTTCATGCGGGCTCGCAGATTGGGGAAAGGAGTGACTTGGTCCACTCGGCGCGGCAAGCTACACCGCATGGACGGGACTGGCTTGGTTGGGACTGGCTTGGTTGGAACTGGCATCGATCCGGGATTGCATTATCGCGGCGCAGCGACGCGCATGCCAGCGTGGCGCACGCTGCTGCTTGCGCTGGTGGTCGGCGGGCTTGTGGCCTGCACGCCGCATCGCACGCGGACGCCATCCGAGGCCGGACACCGGATGCCGCCAATCGCCATCGTGGATGTCGCGGCGGACGATCCGCAGCGCTCCAACAACGTGCTGATCCGCGCGATCGGCCTGGTCGGAACGCCGTACCACTGGGGCGGCAATACGCTGCAAAGCGGCTTCGACTGCAGTGGCCTGGTGAACTTCGTGTTTCGCGACATGGGCAACCTGAGCCTGCCGCGCAGCGCGCGCGACATCGCAGCGCTGCCGATCCCGGCGATCCGCAATGCCCACCTCGCGCCAGCGGACCTGCTGTTCTTCGGCGAAGGCCGGCACGTCAACCACGTCGGAATCTATGTCGGCCAGGGCCGCTTCGTGCACGCGCCCAACAGCGGCGGCACGGTACGCCTGGACGAGCTCAATGGCTACTACTGGCGAGAGCATTACGTTGGCGCGCGACGGGTGCTGCGCTGAGGTCGTTTCCGGCTGCATGCGCTATTGCGAATCGAAGCCTCCAAATGGCGCCAGCTGCGCCTGTACCGTCGCATCGCCGACCACGACGATTGACTGCTGCTTCGGAGAGAAATATTTCCTTGCCATCGCCTGGATCTGCAGCGCGCTGACTGCCTGCAGTTTCGGCACATAGTCTGACAGCGTCTGCGGCGGCAGTCCGACCAGCCAGTAGTCGGCCAACGCGTGCGCCACGTGCAATTGTTGCTGGTTCAGCAACAGGTAGCCGCCCGCGAGGTAATGCTTGGTCTGCGCAAGCTCGTCTTCCGGGACCAGAGTGCTGCCAAGCCGCGCGTATTCACGCATGAACTGCGCGATCGCGGCCCCGGTGACGGCGTTGCGGACATTCGCAGCCGCGACCAGCGATCCGCCCGCGCGCTCGGCATCCAGCGCACTGCCTGCGCCGTACGTGTAACCCTTGTCCTCGCGCAGGTTGAGATTGAGGCGACTCCTGAATCCGCCGCCGAGCACGGCATTGGTCAATTGCAGGGGGAAATAGTCCGGTGAATCGGCTGCGATCGCCGGCCTGCCGATCCGGATCGCAGACTGCACGCTGCCTTCGCGATGCACGAACACATTCCCGGGAGCGCCATCGGTCGGCACCGGCTGGGTTGGCTGGAGCGGCTTGCCCTCAACACGCCAATCGCCAAAGACGCTCTCTGCGAGCGTGAACGCGGCATCCGGAGAGACGCGTCCGGTGATCACCAGCAATGCCTGGTCCGGGCGGAAGCGCCGACCGTGCTCGACGAACAAGCTCTCCGGCGTGACCGAAGCGATGGACGCCTGGTTCGGCAGCGCACGGATGTACGGATGGCCCGCAAACAACAGCTTGCGCATCGCGCGTTGCGCCTGGTAATCCGCATCGGCCTGCGCGGCCGTCAGCGCGGCCAGTGCGTGGAGTTTGGCCAGGTCCACCTCGTGCTGCCGGAACGCCGGCTGCAAGGCAACTTCCGACAGCAAGGTGATTAGTTTCGTGGCGCTCGATGCGAGCCCCGACGCCGACAGGGTGATGCCGTCGACGCCGGCTTCGCTTTGCAGATCACCCCCGCACGACTGCAGGTCCTGCGCGACCTGCAATGCGTCGCGATCGACCGTGCCTTCCTTGAGCATCGCGGCGAGCACGGAAGAGAACCCCGGTTGCAACGGCGAATCGTCGGCGAATCCACCACGCACCGTCAGTACGAAGTGGATCTTTGGTGGGCCATCCGCGCGCGGCAGTACCCATACGGTCAGCCCATTCTCGAGCTTGCGCTGCTCGATCCGGATCGGTGGTAGAGAGCGTTCCGCGCCATAGGGCGGAAGGTCTTTCGGTAGTGGTTCGGGCTGGTGCGCGACAGGTTCGACTGCCGCCTTGGTCGCGGAAGTTCCTGTCGCCGATGCCTGCGCTTGCGGGCTGCTGGAGGCCGTCGGGGGTGCAGTGGTCGTGGCCGGAGGCTTGGGCATGGGCGATTTCGATGTCGTGGTTGGCGCCGACGGCGCCGGTATGTGCCCGGCAGCGGGTTCGTTACCGCTGCCGGGCGCGATTGCGGGCGGTCCAGGAATCGCTGCGCTGGCGGGAGGTCCGACGGGCGACTGTTGCGATGCGTGGTCATGCGTCGCGGACACCGACGCAGCTACTGCGGGCGGTTGAGATGTCGCCGGTGTCGATGCGGGTGCCGATGCCTTAAGGGTCGATGTCGCGACCGGAACAGCTGGCGCAACAATGACTGGCGGCCGTACCGCCGCAGGCGCCGGCGCACTGGCGTTCGGTGACCCAGGCGCTGGCTGCGAAGGCTTCCCCTGCACTGGCGATGCAGGCGTGATCGTTGCGGGTGGAAGGGGCGTCGCCGCGGATGCTGGCGTTGGCGGCATGGCGACAGGCACAGGTCGCGATGGCTTGTCACCCGGTGGCGGGACAGCTGCAGTGGAAGTCATGGCAGCAGGCGATTTGGGCGTCGCCTGTACCGTCGTGGATGCGGAGGCATTCTGCGCCGACACTGGTAGCGGCGGAGCTGAAGCAACGTTGGAGGCTGGCGGTGCGGGCGACGAAGAGGTTTGCGCTTGTGGCACGACCGTCGCCGGTTGCGATGCCTTGTCGCTCGCAGGAGGAACAGGCGCGGTGACCGCGGCCGCAGTGATGGGCTTCGGCGCGATCGTTTCCGACGTGGATGCGGCAGGCAGCGCGGATGGCGGTTTGGCAATTGGAGCAATGGTTCCTGACGCATGTTCCGATGGAGAGGTCACTGCGTGCACGGGCGGCACGGAAGGCGTCGACGGCGGCGCCTTCGTCACGGCCGGTACTGCGGTGCCGGGTGCCTGTGTCTGCACCGGCTTCTTCTTCGCAGGTTGATCGGATGTGCCGGGTTGATCCGATGCCGTCGATTGATGGGATTGCGCGGGTGTTGTGGACGCGGTGGATGTCGAGGACGGCGTCTCTGCCGCGGGTGCGACGGCTATCGGCTGAGCTGGTGTCTGACTCGTGACGGTCGGAGCGTCGACGACCGGAGGGCCTGGCGGAATCGAGGGCGGCACTGGATCCGTCAACGTCATGATGAAAAACAGCGCAAGCAGCGAAGGCATCGGCATGTTTACCTCGCACCGCCACCGGCGGGTTTCGCCGGGGCCGTCTTGGTGGGCTGCGGTGCGTCGGGCGAGTCCTTGGCCGGAAGGGGTTTGGCAGGAGCGGGCTTGGCAAGCGCGGGCTTGGCAGTCGCGGGTTTGGCGGGCACGGGCTTGGTGGAACCTGCCTTGCCAGGCGCTGGTTTCGCCTTGTTGCGCTGGTCCGAACGCGCGGGGTCGTTCGGATCGAGCAACGCGTCGGGTCGGCAGTCGATCACGCTGCGATTGGCCTGGGTCAGGTACGTACTGGCGACGCGCTGAAGATCGGCGGAGGTCACAGCGTCGATCCAGTCTGGCACCTGGTTCACGATTTTCGCGTCGCCCCACACCGCCTGCAGGATCGCGAGGCTCTCGGCGCGATCGACAAACGGTTCCATGTCGTCGTACCAGTCGGCGAGCATGCGCGTCTTGAGCCGTTGCAGGGTGGGTGCGTCCACGCCGTCGTGTGCGATGCGCGCGATCTCCGAATCGATCGCTGCAAGCACGGCTTCGGCCTTGCCGTCGACGTTGTAGGTGATCATCAGCGAATACAGCGTCGGGCCAGCATATTCGAACGGCGAACCGCTGCCTGTTTCGGCCTGGATCTGCACCGCAAGTCCTCGGCCCTTGACCAGTGCCTGGTACAGCCGCGACGCATCATCACCAGCAAGCAGTTCGCCCAGCACCGCCATTGCGGCCTGGTCGTGACTGCCGCGCGCAGGCATTTTCCAGCCAATCGCGAGCGCAGGCAGCCTCGCGAGTGCGTCGCCCTGGACGCTGCGCTTCTCAGCCACGTTCAATGGTTCGTCCACGTCGGGACGTGGCGGCGTCTCGCGCGCGGGCAAAGTCCCGAAATACTTCTGCGCGAGCGCAAAACCCTGCTCTGGCGTTACGTCTCCTGCAATACCCAGCACCGCATTGTTCGGCCCGTAGAAGTTGCGATGGAACGTGCGCACGTCTTCGACGCCAGCCTTGTCCAGATCCTCGAAGCTGCCGTAACCATCGTGGCCGTTCTCCCATTTCTGGAACGCAAGCCGCGGCAGGTCGGTCCACACCAGTCCGCCGTAGGGCTTGTTGATGACGTTGTCGCGGATTTCTTCCTTCACCACGTCGCGCTGGTTGTCCAGGCTCTTGAGGGTGAATGCCAGCGTCTTCATCCTGTCCGCTTCCAGCCACAGCAGCGGCTCGAGCGCCGACACCGGCGCCTGTTCGATGTAGGCCGTGAAGTCCGGATGTGTCGATGCGTTGTTGTCGCCGCCGCCGTCGGTGACGACGCGGTCGAACACTCCCTGCGGCGCCTTCGGCGTGCCCTCGAACATCAGGTGCTCGAACAGATGCGCGAATCCGGTGCGGTTGCGCGGCTCGGTGCGGATCCCTACGCGATAGACCACGCTGATGCCAACGGTGGGCGAACTGTGGTCCTCCGACACGATCACGACCAATCCGTTGCCAAGCGTCTTCGACGCGATCGGCAGGTTCCACCGGTCGGTGGGGGCGGCGCTCGCCGTGGCAGCCATCAGGCATCCTGCAAGAATGAGGGGCGTTGTACGAAGTGGCATCGCGGCGTCCATCGAAGCAACGCGCAAGCCTACTCCGCCTCGGCGCTTCCCGGAAAAGATTCAGTGAAAGATCCTCTTCTCACCGCAAGGGTTGGGCTGGGGGACAATCACGCCTGCCGTTAGCGCCCAAACCAGTCACCGCCGCATCCCATCGGCCTGAAGCTCAGCGTAGCGCCGCTGAATGGCAGTTGTTTTGCGCTGCAGCAAACATTCGCGTACACTCCGCCGGTTAGCGCGCCGCGGCTTGCATTCCCGCCCGGTCTACCGACGCCTGCCACGCCCGCACCGCCTGCGATTCACCGCATGGTTCCGGCAGCAACGTCCGGCCATCACCGCCTGTTTCGATGCGCAAACCCGGAGACCGCCGTCGGCGGCTTCGCAAATCGTTGTTCGCTCGCAGCGCGGTTTCAGGGAACGCTTCGAGAATTTGAGATCGTTGCCGCTTGTTCGCGCGCATGCAGATGCGTGGCGGTTTCGAGCGGCGCTGATCGACAAATATATATCGGAGTTTTTCCAATGACGTTTGAAACCCTCGGGCTTTCGCCCGCGATCGTGCGCGCGCTAACCGATCTTCACTACACCACTCCTACTCCGGTCCAGGCCGAAGCCATTCCGCTCGCACTGGCTGGACGCGACCTGCTCGGCAGCGCGCAGACCGGCACCGGCAAGACCGCCGCATTCGCCTTGCCGATGTTGCAGCGCCTGTTCGCAAACCAGGATTCGAACGCACGCAATCGCAAGACGATCCGCGCGCTGATCCTCACCCCGACCCGCGAACTCGCGGTGCAGGTCAACGACAGCATCCGCGGCTACGCCAAGCATCTGCGCCTGCAGGTGTCGCCGATGTACGGCGGTTCGAGCATGCGCACCCAGTTCGACGAACTGCGTCGCGGCATCGACATCCTGGTCGCAACGCCGGGCCGTTTGATGGACCACATGCAGCGTCGCAGCGTCGACCTGTCGACCGTCGAGATTCTCGTGCTCGACGAAGCCGACCGCATGCTCGACATGGGCTTCCTGCCCGCGATCAAGACCATCCTTGCCGCGCTGCCGAAGCAGCGCCAGACTCTGCTGTTCTCGGCGACGTTTGAGGACCAGATCAAGCAGCTCGCCAACCAGTTCATGTACAACCCGGCCGAAGTGCAGTGCGCCGCGCGCAACTCGGTTGCCTCGACCGTCACCCATCGCGTGCATCCGGTGGATGGCGACCGCAAGCGCGACCTGCTGCTGCATATCCTCTCGCAGGACAGCCGCCGGCAGACGCTGGTGTTCTCGCGCACCAAGCATGGCGCCGACCGTCTCGCCGACCAGATCGAAGCCGCGGGTTTCACCGCAGCGGCGATCCACGGCAACAAGACCCAGGGCGCACGCATGAAAGCATTGCGCGATTTCAAGACCGGCCGCACGACCATCCTGGTTGGCACGGACGTAGCGTCGCGCGGCCTCGACATCGACTCGTTGCCGTGCGTGATCAACTTCGACCTGCCGATGGTCGCCGAGGACTACATCCACCGCATCGGCCGCACCGGCCGCGCAGGATCGGAAGGCCTCGCACTGTCGCTCGTCGCTCCGGCTGAAGCTGGCCTGTTGCGCCAGATCCAGCGCCTGCTCAAGCAGGACCTGGAAATGGTGAATATCGAAGGGTTCGCACCGAGCCGTCCGTTCCGCATGGGCAACGACGGCCCAAGCGCCGGACGTCCCGCCGGTCGCCAGCCGCCGCGCTCGCACGATCGTCGCCCGCATGCCGCAGCACCGCGCCACGCGCATGCCGGCCCGAAGGGTGGACACGGCGCACGCGACGCTGGCCGCAGCGGGCGTCAGCCGAACAGTCGACCGGGCAGCAATTTCCACGGTTGAGAGGTCTGCGACTGACGAGGCAGCGCGTTGCTTGCGCGCTCACGAAGACACAAAAAAGGCCGCGGATATCCGCGGCCTTTTTGTGGGCAAGTTCGAAGCGCCGTCATGGGGTAAGAGACTTTTCCCTACAGGCCGCGCGTCGTTGCGCCCAGATATGGATCACGTCCGGACCCCGCATGGCTCTCGACCATCCCGGTGACTCCTGAGTTCAACGGTCAAGGACTGCGCAGAGAAGCACGCCGCAACGTGTCTTCCATCAAGGCAAACTTGATGGAAGTCGAGCCACTAATGTTGCTCGGGAGTATTCGGGCCGGAATCCTTGCTCTTGGACTCTGGAGTCGTTGTGGCCTTGGTCTTCTTTGCGTTCGGCTCGAGTGGCTGCGGCGCTGGCGGCTGCTTTTTTTGCAGCTGGCCAGGTTTGACTGGCGCATGCTGCACCGGCTTTTGCGGCGCTGGCGTCTGGGTGGGTGGGTGCTGTGGCTGCTTTGCGGCCGCAGCTTGAGCATCGTGGTTCTGAGCCGGACGCGCCACCAGGGAACCTGACTGCGCCGCCCGCTGACGAGCTGCCTGTGCCGCCCGCTGCTCGGTTAGGCGCTGCTGCGCTGCTGCTCGGTCCCGCAACAATTGCTCTTGCGCGACCTTACCGTTCGCCGGTGCGTTGGCGTTCTGCGCAGGACCTTGTCGCGCATGAATGGACCGCTCTGGGCGCGCCCCTGCGGGCGGGATCACTGCCGGGCGAGGCTGCGGCGCGGTGGGATTGCCAGCGGGAGTTGCCGGCTTGTGGATGGGAGGCCCAAGCAGGCGCACGGGATGCGGCGCGGGCCCCAAATTCGCGTTTCCGCTGGGCCCCGCCTTTGCAGCACTGCCGATTGCAGGCGTTGCAGGGAACGCCGCAGCCGCACCCGGGTGCGCGAAGCGGGCCGACGGCAATTCGCCGCGACCGGCGGCGGTCGCGCGGGCCGCCAACGGCGGCTGTGTCACGGCGGTATTCGGCGAGCGCACCGGCGCACCTGGCATTGGACGTGCCGCAATGGGTTGCGAAGGACCGGCGACACCGGCGGATGTGGCTGCGCCCGGAGAAGCCAGTCGCACGCGTGCGGGAGGCGGCTGGGTGTTCGTACGGTTCTGCTGCAACTGACGCAGCTGGGACAACGGCAACGGGGCGCCGCCCTGATTGGCTATCAGCCTTTCACGCGCTGCGAACGGCACCGGTGGTGGTGGTGGCGCATTTCGGGCGACGACTGGACGCTCGAATGCCTTGGTGGAATTCGCGGCCGGTTGGGCATGGGAATTCGCACCGAGACTGGCGACACTCGGCGCCACATGCGGAATCGACCGGATCGAAGCCTTGCCAAGTCCGCCAGGCTTGACCGCCAGCATCGCCGAAGCGACCGGCCGCGCACCTGCAAACACACTGCGCGGCACCACCGTCACCGCCTGCGGCGTGGCTTGGTACGCATAGTTGATGCCCTGCGCGGAAGCTGGCGCATTGTAGTTCGTGTAGTAGTTGTTGATTGTCGTATTGTTGATGGTTGTGTTGTTGACCACACGGATGTTGGTCACATTGACGTTGTTGAAGTAGTTGCGCGAAACCTGATAGGGCGGCCGGTACACGTCGTTGGGTCCGAGCGGAAACCAGCCCACTGGCTGGTCGTTGCCGACGTGGAGCGCGACACCTAGGCCCGAGCCTCCGACAAATGCAACCAATGCCGGCGCGTACGCAGCGCGTTGCTCGCGTTGACCCGGTATCCAGCCCCAGCGATCCTGGACGTGCACCCAGCGGCCGTAGTGATAGGGCGCAAAACCCCATTGCGCGTTATCGACCCACGTCCAGCCATACGGCTCGACCCATTCCCATCGACCATCGCGATAAGGGGCCCAGTTCGACGCGACATGCGTTGGATACCACACCTGACCGTAACTTGGTGTCGCTCGCCAGTCGCCGTTGTCATCAAGGTCGGCGGACCCAATCACTCCAGCCGAGACATAGCGCCGGTCGTGTAGCCCACGTGGTGGAAATTTGAAGGTGGCGTAGTCTCCAGTTTGGAACCAACCAAACAACGGCGTCAGCAAACGCCGCGGAGACTACGCCATGAACAAAGATAGCACTGCTGTAGGTTCGTCCAACGGGCTGGACGACTGGATCGATCCGTTGGAACAGGCGATTCGTGAGGGTGTGCACGGCTACCTGCGGGAACTGTTGGAGCTGGAGGTGACCGCCGCGTTGGGTCGCCTGCGGTATGGCCGGCAGGACGGC
>JBBQTD010000052.1:0-23707 GCA_038234715.1 Lysobacterales bacterium
CCAGCCCGTTGGACGAACCCACAGCAGTGCTATCTTTGTTCATGGCGTAGTCTCCGCGGCGTTTGCTGACGCCGTTGTTTGGTTGGTTCCAAACTGGAGACTACGCCACCTTCAAATTTCCACCACGTGGGCTACACGACCTTTTTTCTTTTCAGGCGCTTGTCTCGGTAAAGGACATCTACACTGCCCATGCGACAGATGCCGGGCTATTCGCTCAAGCGGACCGCTTCGAGTGCCTGCGGTAGACTCCAGCTCTTCGCGGCATCGCCCGCCTGGATCAAGCGACAGGTCTCATGTCAGAGGGTTTTCCCGTGGACCAAGAGAAGCGCTACGGTGGCTGCCAGTGCGGGCAGGTTCGATATGCTGGCCCGCAAAAGCCGATTGCACTCTACGTCTGCCACTGTACGGAGTGCCAAAAGCAATCGTCGTCCGCGTTTGGAATTTCCTTCACAGTTCCAAGAGCGCAATTCGAGGTACTGCTGGGTCAGCCCCTGTTCTGGTCGCGCCAGACGGCTTCTGGCCACAAACTGGATTGCGCCTTCTGCCCAATCTGCGGCACTCGTCTTTGGCATCAGAGCAGCGGTTACCCTGACGCGGTGAACGTCAAAGGCGGCAGTCTTGACGAGCCGGTAGACCTGTCCGCTGCGGTACACATCTGGACGTCCAGCAAGCTGGCTGGTGTCGTCATTCCAGAGTGTGCAACCTCATTTCCAAAAGAACCGCTGTAGCCTGCAGTTGAGCCCTGGTTGAGCAACCTACGCGTGACGCGACAAGGCGCGACGGCAGGGGCAAGACGCAGCAGCGCGGACCACGAAACCATCGAGACGTTAGGCGTTAGGCGTTGGGCGTTGGGCGTTGGGCGTTGGGCGCAAGCAATCAACATCCGCGTTATCAAGTAAAAATGCGTGCATAAATGCGAATATTGCCAACAAAGGTATGGATATGAAGACGACGGCGCTGATCCTGATGGTGATGGCTGGTTGCGGTTCCGAAACTCATGCTATCGATACCGACAATAAGCCAGGCAGCGCGTCAACAAATCAAGGAGACAAAACAGCCAAGTCGGATCCCTATATCAATGAATCGGATTTGAGCGAGGCAACCATCACTTTCAATACACATGCCGGGCCAGGAGATCCTGCGGAAGACATCATTGTTTCAAAATCGCATGGTTCCTACGCATTGAAATACCTGTTCAAGTATTATACAGAACACTCAAGTCGCAGGGAAAAATCAATCAAGCTTCGGCAAAGTGATTTCAAGGTCATTTGGGATGCAATAGAAAAGAACAATGTATTGGTCATGAAAACCCAGAACAAGGACTTGCCTCCTCCAGACGGAGGAATGTATAACCTGACGGTTGAGTGGAAATTGAATAATTCTTCAATCGTGAATTCAAATGGATTGGTCTGCGGCATGAATACGGATACTTGCAAGCATATTGAGCCCGTTATTACCGAGATGAAAAAACTCTCTCAATAGGGCATGGAGAACAAAGCTGGCTGCGCTCACAATGCGGCGAACACTGGAGTCCACATGAGCACTCGCACCGCCACCTGCAGCTGCGGACAGCTGACCGCAACCGTCACGGCAGATCCGGTTCGCGTATCTGTCTGCCACTGTCTGGCTTGTCAGCGTCGCACGGGAAGTGTCTTTGGTGCTCAAGCAAGATTCCGAAGTGAAGCTGTCCAAGTCGAGGGTGAGGCCAGGCAGTACATCCGGGTCGGCGACGAAGGGGGCAAGGCGACTTTCAGTTTCTGTCCCAGCTGCGGCGCGACGGTGCATTACAAGATCGAGGGGCTCGAGGGCAGCATTGCAATCCCGGTGGGCGCGTTTGCAGAGCCCGGCTTCCCTGCACCAACGATTTCGGTCTACGAGGAACGCATGCATGCGTGGGTTGTGATGCCGCATGACATGGAGCACATGGCGTAGAGCCCGATGCTGCCGCCTGCCCCTTCCATCGAGCGGACATCCGCAAGTTGGCTTCACCCAATTGCGGCTGCCGGTCATGTCAATTGTTAGGCAGCACGGAGAGCCTCAATGCTTGTTGCATCATGCATTCCCGTCATTCCGAGCGCCGACCTGGAAAGGAGTCTTCGGTTTTGGGTAGAGGGCTTGGGACTGTCTATGGATCGCGCTATCAGGCGGGATGGCCATCTCGTTGGATGCCTGGTTCACAACGAGAGACTGAGTTTCTGGCTCAATCAGCGAGCCGGCTCCGTTGTCAAACCTGACAACTACGAAGGTCTCAGGCTGTACTGGGCGCCGAATGACATTCACGCGCTCAGGGAACGTCTCTTGCGGCTTGGCTACCCGGTCTCGAAGATCGAGGACCGGGACTACGGGCAGACAGAGTTCGTCGTTATAGATGACGACGGTTACTCTCACTGCTTTGGGGTGGCTACCAGCGAATGCGCCGACCAATGAATCGGCGATTGCCGACTACCAATGCGCTCAGGCGACCGCGTGGGAGGAAGTTTCCGGTGCAATCATGCGCTGCGGCCAGCACGGCCGCTTGGCTTTGACGTAAGGCCTCACCAATGAGAATCCTAGAATTCGCGGTGATCTTTGTAAGTCTTCTGGCGTTGCCCACTTCGGCAACTCAGAGACTTCAATTTCGCCCACTGCTTAACCAGAATCATCTCGAGGGTGCTAGTTGTTCGTTTTGGCTTGGTTCGTCCAAGCATGCCAGTCGCGAGGTCCTCCATTGGGACCTGATGAGCGAAGGCTGGATCAATATCGGATCTTCTGATGTGAAGCTTGCGTATGTGAAGCCGTCAAAGTCCCCCAGCGCCGAAGACAAGCTTTCGTTGGGCGCCAAGCATGTCTTGGCATTTTCTGCCCAAGGCATTCGCGTAATTATCCGTTCGAGAATTTCTCAGATCTGTCGCGCCAATGAATCCTGCGAGGCGTGGCACGAGACTGGAGAGATTCAAGTCATTGCTGGCGGGCACACAATCGTTTCTCATGTGCAAGGGATCTGTGGTAGCTAGTCGCACGCGACGGCCTAGCTATTCGCTCACCCAGACAGTGCGGGAGGAAGTTTCCGGTGCAATCAAGCGCTGCGGCTAGCATGGCCGCTTGCTCGGGCGTCAGAGCCCACGGATGGTGGTTAGAACAGAGGTTCTCAATGAAAGTCGTGGGGTTCGATCATGTGCAACTCGCCATGCCTGAAGGGCGGGAACCTGATGCAAGAGCTTTTTATGTAGGTCTTCTGGGCCTAGTCGAGCTTGCAAAACCCCCAGAACTTGCGGCCCGTGGCGGAGTCTGCTTCGAGTGCGGGATGCTCCAGCTTCATCTGGGCGTGGAGGCAGAGTTCCGGCCGGCCAGGAAGGCGCACCCTGCTTTGCTGGTTACCGAACTCGATGTTCTGCTTTCAAGCCTGCGCACCGCCAATTGCGAAGTAAAAGAAGACACCACGGTTCCGGGCACTCGAAGAGCTTTTACTGCCGATCCATTCGGCAATCGCATCGAGCTCGTCGCGGTCGCAGATGTCCGCTAACAGTTCCATCGAGCGGAAGCGCGGACGTAAAGGCGTGCGGGATGAAGTTTCCGGTGCAATCATGCGCTACGGCCCTCGCGGCCCGTTAGGCAGCTGACCGCCATGCGTGTCTCGTTCGTCTTGTTGCTGTTTGTCTTGGCCAATTCAGCCGCTCACGCAGGGAACAGATCCGGCTGTGCTCGCCTCGATCGCAATCTGGTGTATTGCCCCCAAGTTGAGGCGCCACGAATAACCGAGCTGACGGAAGGATTCGCAGTCGTCTCGTTCACAGTCCATCCAAACGGGTCGGTAAGCGATGTTCACGTAGCACAGTCAGAACTTCGCGGCCAGTGGAACGCAGCCGCTGTCGAAGCCATTTCCCATTGGCGCTTCAAGCGCTCGGCGAACACAAAACACCAGACACTGCGCCTCGCCTTCAAGGTCCACTCGTGACGCCTTCCAATGATGCCCGCCGCTCTCGCGGTGGGGGACGGCAAGACCTGCGCCGCGCCCATCACGCAACCTCTCGGCCGTCGTGACCGAAAGCTGGCACAAAAAAAAGCCCCCGGATTTCTCCGGGGCTTGATTTGGCGAGCATGCAGTCCTGATTTACAGGATCTGCACCGCGTCAGCCTGCAGGCCCTTCGGGCCCTTGACGACTTCGAAGCTCACCTTCTGGCCTTCCTGCAACGACTTGAAGCCGCTGCCCTGGATGGCGCGGAAATGGACGAAGAGGTCTTCGCCGCTTTCCGGGGTGATGAAGCCGAAGCCCTTCGCGTCATTGAACCACTTCACGGTGCCATTCTTACGGTCCGACATTGTCTAACTCCTTGAAACATTTGGTATGGATTCGCGGCATCGGGAACACCCCGGGGCCGAGACTGAGTTGCAGGGAGTAAGCGAGGGACGATGTAGCGGATCGCAACGGAGCCAGTCCCGAAAGACAAACCCCAAAAAACTTCTTGATCTACCGCATCGGGCCACGGTTCACAGTGACCCAAGCAAACACAGTGCGTCGCACCATACGCTCGAATGGACCGAAAAGCCAGCAGTTGCCTGAACGGGGGATACGCAGTGGCCGCGCCGCTGCGATCGACAGGCGATGGGCCGGAGCGATTTTGCGCGATTCCATCGCAACCGGTAGTGAAGGCGAACCTGGTTTTGGTGTATGAAGGAGCCGTGGTTCGGGACGCCCGGGCTCGCTGTTCATCGCGACCCGTGCTGCCCGCCACGACCGGCAAAGGCGCAGCGCGCGTTGCCACAACCGTCCATCAACAGCCGAAGGAGAGCACTGTGGCCAAGGGTCTGGAGCAGAAGAAGGAAACCAAGAAAAAGCCGGCCAAGACGATGAAGGAAAAGAAGGCCGAGAAGACCGCCAAGAAGGCGGCGAAGTAAGCCGATTGCCGCAGGAATGCAGATTCGCCCCGTCGCCTCGAACGGCACGGGGCTCCGCATCCGATCAGAAACGAACCCTGGAGTGGGCACGATCGCGTATTGGTCGGGGGCAAGCGCTTGCGCAACGTGGTTGAGGCTCCGGTTCGCCGCCCGGGGGCGTGCATGACGTCTGCGCTGCGCTACCGGGGTCACCGTGCGTGATCCGGTGAACGCCGCGTCCGGCGTGTTCGACGTGATTGTCATCGGTGGTGGTGCCGCCGGACTGATGTGCGCATTGACAGCCGGCCAGCGTGGTCGGCGCGTACTCGTCGTCGAGCACGCCAACCGGGTCGGCAAGAAGATCCTGATGTCCGGTGGTGGTCGCTGCAATTTCACGAATCTGGGGACGACACCGGCCAACTTCCTGTCTGCGAATTCGCATTTCTGCAAGTCGGCTCTCGCGCGCTACCCGCCGGCCGAGTTCATCGCGATGGTCGAGCGCCACGGCATCGCTTACCACCAGAAGGAACTCGGTCAGTTGTTTTGCGACGTTTCGTCGAAGCTGATCGTGCAGATGCTCGTGGACGCATGCCGCGATGCCGGCGTCGCGATCCGTACCGGCTGCAGCGTCGAGGACATCGCCCATCGCGCGCCTGGCTTCGACCTCAAGACCAGCACGGGCGATGTTCGCAGCGCATCACTGGTGATCGCGAGCGGCGGCCTCTCGATTCCGTCGATGGGCGCGAGCGGCTATGGCTATGAACTCGCGCGCCGTTTCGGCCACGCGGTGTTGCCGACGCGCGCCGCGCTCGTGCCATTGACCTTGAGCGGGCGTCCGCTCGAACACAATGAAGGCTTGAGCGGCATCGCGCTGGATGTCGAAGCGCATGCGAACGGGCAGGGTTTTCGTGGCGGCATGCTGTTCACCCACCGCGGCCTGAGCGGACCGGCGATCCTGCAGATTTCTTCGTACTGGCAACCCGGCGACGCGCTGCGCATCGACCTGCTGCCGGGCCGCGATGCCGCCGCGTGGCTGCGCGAACGCCAGCGCACGCAGCCTGCGGTTGAGTTGCGCAATGCGCTGGCCGAGCTGATGCCGAAACGCATCGCACAGCGCTTATGCGAATACGACCTCGGACAACACCTGCTGCGCCAGTTGCAGCCACCCTTGCTCGCGAAGATCGCGCAGACGCCGCATGCATGGCCGGTCATCGCCAGCGGCACCGAGGGCTATCGCACAGCCGAGGTCACGCTTGGCGGCGTGGATACCGATGGACTGTCATCGACCACGATGGAATCCAAGCGCGTACCCGGCCTGTATTTCATCGGTGAGGTCGTCGACGTCACCGGCTGGCTCGGCGGCTACAATTTCCAGTGGGCCTGGGCATCGGGATACGCGGCTGGTCAAGCGATGTGATGATGGAAGAGGCATGACACAGATCCTGAACGACGTCTTCAATGCAGGAACCGCACCCACCGCAGCGGGCCTGCAGCGGACAGCAGATACGTTGCGCGCACAGGTGGACACACGATCCGGCAGAACTTTTTACCAGCACATGGTATGAACACTACCGGGATGCATTTGCATTCCATCCGGGCGGGACTGGATGAAAAAGTCCGAAGCCAGCACGACGGCCAAGGTCATTGCCGCCAGCACGATCCTGCTGGCCAGCGATCCGCGCACGCGCGGGCTTGTTGCGCCCGGGGCGGCAGAACTGTCCCGGCAATTGCTGTCCGGCACACGCGCGGACCGCCTGTTTGCGGCGAGCGCGGGCAATTCGCTGACGCGGGCGATGTGGCGTTGGGTGGATCGGCTCACCCTGCCCGGCATCGTCGCGCACTTCTGGCATCGCAAACGCTGGATCGAACAGCGCTGCCGCAGCGCCATCGCCGGCGGATACCAGCGCGTGATCGTGCTCGGCGCCGGCTTCGATACCCTCGGTATGCGGCTCTGCAAGGAGTTCGCGCAACTCGCCGTGGTCGAGATCGATCATCCCGCCACGCAAGCCGCCAAGCGCAGGGCGCTCGCCCATGGCGCGACGTCGCTGCCGCCCAATCTGGAACTCGTCGCGCTCGATCTCGATGGCGCGCCCCTACCCGAAGCCGTACGCACCGATCGCAGGTCCACGTTCGTGATCGCCGAGGGACTGCTGATGTACCTGCCGCGTGCGGAGATCGATCGCCTGTTCGATGCCCTGCGCGGATTGCCGGTCGAACGCCTGTGTATCCTCTTCAGCTACATCACCCGATGGCCGGACGGCAGCGTGGGCTTCCGCCCGCAGAGCAGGCTCATCCATCGCTGGCTGGCGTCGCGTGGAGAACCGTTCAAGTGGGCGATCGAACCATCGTCGGTCCCGGACTTCCTGGCCAGCCATGGCTTTCGAGTGGTGGAGATAGCGAAGACGCGCGATTTTTCGGAGCCGTCAGTGGCGAGTCGGGCACTGCTCGAAGGCGAAAACCTCGTCCTTTGCGAATCGGCTTGAAATTGACGGTTGGAGGCGTGGAAACCCTCATCCGGGCTGCGAAACGACCTTGAGCATGTCCACCGTCGTCGCATCGTGGCCACTGTGCGCGATGTCGGCCAGCGCGACGATTCCGCACAATTTGCCATCATCGTCGACAATGAGCATCCGCCGCAGCATGTGGGCTTCCATCAGCGCGCAGCATTCGTGCAGACCGACATCGCTATCGATCGTGATGCAGGGCGTGCTCATGCAATCGGCTGCGGTGGATTCGCCAGGATTCCTGCCTGCCGCAACGATGCGCACCGCGATATCACGATCGGTGATCGTACCCACGGGTTTGAGCGTGTCGAGCGCGTCCACGACCGGAATCAGCCCGCAATCGCGCTCCTTCATCAGGTGCGCGACCACGCGCAGCGCGGTCTGCGGGATGCAACATGCGGGATTCGCGGTCATCACCGACTTGAGGTTCATGCTTGCGTCTCCATCGCGATCGTCACCGGATCGCAATCGTCTCACGCGCAGCGTCTCCCGGTGCTAATCTCTGGGGGACGGTTCAATGTCGAGCCACCGGTCCGCATCGGCTCGAACCGCTGGAACCCTTCCATTCAATCGGATTTCCCGGAGAAAGACGTCTTGGCCAAGCCCAACTACCAATTCGACAAGCGCCAGCGCGACCTCGCCAAGAAGAAGAAACAGGACGAGAAGCGTCAACGCAAGCAGACCAAGGAACCCGAGGCGGGCGACGGTGTGGCGCCTGCGAATCCAGGCGATACGCCCGCCGGCTGACGCTCACGCGCCATACGATCAGGTGTCGACATTCACCAGGTTGGCATACGCCGGATGGCGCCGGATCCACGCAGCGACGTAGCTGCAGTTTGGCACGACGTCCATTCCACGATGACGCGCACTGTCCAGCGCATGCTGGGTCAGCGCCGCCGCTATTCCACGGCCGCCGACCGCACCGGGAACACCGGCGTGGTCCAGCAGGAGCGTATCGCCGCGCTGGCGATAGTCGAGCACGCACAACTGACCGTCCACGACAGTCTCGAACCGCCGCAGCGATGCGTTGTCGACGATCACGTAGTCCATGCGGCCACCTTGGCGTTGGACGATGCATTGCACGCCACCCGGTTGCCGCGCGTTGCAAGGGGCACCTCGCACGTCACCACTCGGTGCGCTCCGGCAGCAGGCCGCCAAGCTCCAGGTCAGTGAGATTACGCCACTGCCCTACCTTCAAAGCACCCAGTTTGACATTCATGATGCGCACGCGACGCAACTGGGTCACCTTGTAATCGAATGCCTCGGCCATCAGCCGGATCTGCCGGTTCAGGCCTTGCGTTAGCACGATACGGAAGCCGAACTTCGCGAGTTTCGTCGTCTTGCAGGGCTTGGTCAGCTGCCCGTGCACGCGCACGCCGCGCGCCATTCCGACAAGAAACTCCGGTGTCACCGGGCGATTCACCCCAACCAGGTATTCCTTCTCGTGGTGGTTCTCGGCGCGCAGGATCGTGTTGACGATGTCGCCATTGCTGGTCAGCAGGATCAGGCCCTCGGAATCCTTGTCCAGTCTTCCAATCGGAAAGATGCGCTCGGCATGGTCGACGAAATCGACGATGTTTCCGGCTACGTTGCGTTCGGTCGTGCACGTCACGCCAACCGGCTTGTTCAGCGCGATGTAGGTGAAACTGCGTCTACCCGCCGCGGTCGTGCGCGCGCGCAGCGGTTCGCCATCGACTTGTATTTCGTCGCTCTCCTGCCACGCTTCGCCCATCAGGGCACGCCGTCCATTGCGGGTGACTCGGCCGTCGGCAATCATGCGGTCGGCCTCCCGGCGCGAACACATTCCGGTATCGCTGATGTACTTGTTCAGGCGCATGGCGTTGTTCGTTCGGGGCGTCGGATGGTGCTCCGCCGTGACGCATCACTGTAGCGGAATCGGCTCACCCAGCGGCTCCACGTCGTGGAATCGCGCGAGATCGACGTACACGCGGCCATCCGGGCCCGTGCAAACGATATCGACGAACCGTTTCCCGATCATGATCGCGTCGTGCGCATACTCGAACCTGGCGTGCACGGTCGCGGCCAGCGATTCCTCGATCCCGATGACGCTGACCTGGAGCCGCGCCTGCTGCGCTGCCAGCGTGGCGGCATCCACGCCGTACAACGGGCTGGCCTCGTCGATGCGATGCATCAGCGTCCAGCTCAATGCGAACAGATTGGACCGACCCCGCTCGAGCTTGAGGTCGTAGAAGCGCCTGAACGACGTGCCTTCGAGGGTGATTTCGATCCTGCTCAGGACCAGGTTTGCGCTCGCCTCGACGATGGAATTGTGGCGCTCGTTGGCAACGCGCAGCATCAGCATCGGCACGCCGTTGAACGGGCCGACTACCGCGACGCGGCTGAACAACGCGCGTGCGGTCGGCTTGGAGAATCGCGCGAACATCAGCCCGGTGATAACCGCAAGCGACAGCATGCCGGTCACGATCTCGGTCGTCGCGACGATGTGGCCATACAGAGTGCCCGGACTCATCTCGCCATAGCCGACCGTCGCCAGGGTCTCGACGCTGAAGAAGAAACTGTCTGCGAACGATCCCGGGCGCGCATTGGCAATCGCGTGGTCACCGATGAAATACAGCGAGGCGAACAGCAGGTTGGTGGTCAGGTAGATCGTCAGCACCGCGCCAAAGAAGGCGCGCCACGACAGGGCATGGATCAGATAGTAGGCATCGCGAATACCGAGCCGCTGCGTACCGAGCTTGACGACTTCGGTATTGCCGATGCGGGACACCACGGTACGGGTGGACTTGGGGTTGCTTGTCATGTGCCCAGTGTATCGTTGCGCCCGCGACTGGCGACAAATGGGCCTGCATCGAGACTGTGGCTGGAGTTATTCATGCACGCAGTAACGCATACGCGACGCCACCCGATGATGGCTCACGGCTGCTGGCGCTCAGGAAAAAACCGCGTCAATCAAGCCTTCGCACCCTGAAACTGCGGCCCTTGATGCGACCCGCACGCAGGCGTTCGATTGCATGCGATACCTGGTCGCGGCGCACGGCGACATAGCTGCGGGTCGCGAAGGTGTCGATCTTGCCGATCGCCTCCGCAACCAGGCCCGCCCCGCCTGTCAATGCACCGACAATGTCGCCCGGTCGGAGTTTGTCCTGGCGGCCGCCGTCAATCGCCAGGGTGACCATGGCTGGTGGCCCTGGTTTTGGCACGCGCTGGGACAAGTCCACCCTGCCCCAACGCGCCTGCATTCCCAGCGCCGACTCTATCAATGCGACACGATTGATTTCACGCGCAGCAACCAGGCTGAGTGCGAGACCAGTATTTCCAGCGCGCCCGGTGCGTCCGATCCGGTGCACATGCGCATCCGCATCGGTCGGCAACTCGTAGCTGATCACCGCTGGCAGCTCCTTGATGTCCAGGCCGCGTGCGGCGACATCGGTCGCGACGAGCACGCTGCAACTGCGGTTTGCAAAACGCAGCAGCACCTCGTCGCGATCGCGCTGCTCCATGTCGCCGTGCAGCGCCAGGGCGACATGTCCGCGCTGCAGGAGCTGGTCAGCCACGTCGTCGACATCGCGCCGCGTGTTGCAGAAGACCAACGCGGATTCCGGCCTGTGCGTCGCCAGCAACAAGGCGAGCGCGTCGACCTTGCGCTGCGGTTCGACCTCAAAGAAGTGCTGCTCGATCACAGCGTCGGAATGCGTCGTTTCGATGGTGACGGCAACTGGCTCGCGCTGCAGCCGACCGCTGATTGCGCGGATCGATTCGGGCCATGTCGCCGAAAACAACAAGGTCTGCCGTTGTTTCGGTGCCTGCTTGACGATCGCATTGATCTCGTCCTCGAATCCCATGTCGAGCATGCGGTCTGCTTCGTCCAGGACCAGCACCTTGAGTGCGCGCAACCCGAAGGCTCCCTTCGAGAGCAACTCCTGGATGCGGCCCGGGGTGCCAACCACGATGTGTGGCAGGTGCTGCAGCGAGGCCAGTTGCGGTCCCAACTTGATGCCGCCGCACAAGGTGAGCAACTTGATGTTCGGAATGCAGCTGGCCAGGCGCCGGATTTCCTTGCTGACCTGGTCGGCCAGTTCGCGCGTCGGGCAAAGCACCACTGCCTGCGTGGAAATCGTCGCAGCATCGAGCTTCGACAGCAGGGCCAGCCCGAACGCCGCGGTCTTTCCGCTGCCGGTCATCGCCTGCGCGATCACGTCGCGACCTTCCAGCATGGCGGGCAAGCTTGCCGACTGGATGGGCGTCATTTGTGCGTAGCCGAGCGTATCAACGGCTTGAAGCAACGCGGGCTGCAGGGGCAAGGAGGAAAAGTCGGTCATGCACAATCATCGCATGCGCGTGCCGCATCCCGACCCGCGGTCGGCAACGAAACGCAGGAAATACCGCAGGTCGCGGCTGTTGGAGATCCTGTCGTCTCGCAACCGGACTCGTCCCACGCATTTCCATTGTCAAAAACGTCTCGCAGGCACGTTGCAGACGTCGACCTGGCAAGCTTGCGAACGTCGCCGGGCGCGTCTTGCCAGCAACCTTATCAACCATGCAAATGCCGCATCCAGATGGAAGCGGGACAGCACCATGCGATGCCGCGCGATCCATGGATAGGCGCGATCCAGCAACGGACGCAACCACCGGTTGCGGCACGCACGAGCAATAGTTTCCAATCCCGCGATGCGATAGGCACGCTCGAACACGTCGACTCCGCGCAGCCATACTCCGTCGCCATCGCGTGCATGGATGCAACCCATCAACTCGAGGCGGCTGAATCCGGCCAGCGTGATGACAGGGCCATGGAAATCGGCAGCCGAGCAATCAACCAACAGCAACCGGGATTTCCCAGCGTGGCCTTGCAGCGCACGCATTTCCGTTGCGCACAGGGGACAGGACGCGTCGTAATAGATCGTCAGGATTTCGGCGTAGTCAACGCATGCCACGCTCATTTTGCCTTGCCCTCGCGCAGCAGCTTCTGGATCTTGCTCCCGAGCTTCATGACCTTCATCAGCGTGGCCGGCTCGAGCCGCAGCATTTCCTCACCCCACGAGGATAGCGCGGTCATCAATGCCAGCGTTTCGCGAATGCGCGTCCTGGCATCGTTGCCTTCGCGCGCGAATGCGGGGTCGGCGACGCACTCCCGCAACAACGCGACCGTCGGATCGAACTCGCGCGACTTGCGCTCGCGCACGACCGTGCGGAACAACTCCCACACGTCTTTCGATGTCTCGAAGTGATCGCGGCGATCGCCGACCAGATGCGTCACGCGAACGAGATTGAATCCCTGCAGCTCGCGCAAGCTGGTGCTGACATTGGAACGGGCAACGAGCAGGATCTCCGCGATCTCCTCTGCATGCAGCGGACGGCCAGACAGGTAAAGCAACGCATGGATTTGCGCCACGGTCCGATTGACGCCCCAGCGCGAGCCCATCTCGCCCCAGTGCATCACGAAACGGCGGCTGATCGCCGGTAACTGATCGTCCTGGCTGGCCGCGGGGCCATCGGTGGCTTGGGGATGCATGCTGCAGACCTCGCCGATCGCAATGATCGTTGCCAGCATGCTAGTTTGGTCGTATATTTCTGTCAATACAGAAAGTACAGATGCAAGCACCGGGAGTCGAACCATGTGCGTCAGTCGCGATCGTGTTCCACCCGTTCGTGTGCTGGTGCTGGGCGGCAGCGGATTCATCGGGCGGCATGCGGTCGCCGCGTTGCTCGAATCGCGCTGCAGCGTCGCCATCGGCAGCAGGCATCCGCCGCGCATCGCACGTCGTGTCCCCAACCTTGCCGACCTGTGCGGACACCGGCAGGCCCGGCTCGAACGACTGACCACGCCGGCTAGCTGGCTGGACCTGCTCGAAGACATCGACATCGTTTTGAACTGCGTTGGCATCCTGCGCCAGCGCGGTCGCGAGACGTACCGTCGCGTGCACCATCTCGCGGTGGCCGCGCTCGCCGAGGCCTGCCGACTCGGGAAACGCCGGCTGGTCCATGTTTCAGCTCTGGGTCTGCATTACGGCGCTCGTAGCCGTTTCCTGCGCTCCAAACGCGACGGCGAGGATGCACTGCGCGCGAGCGGCGCCGACTGGGCCATCGTCCGGCCGTCGCTGCTCGATGGCGAAGGAGGCTACGGAGCGAAATGGCTACGTCGCGTTGCACGATGGCCCTGGCATGCGCTGCCCGCCGATGCGTCCGGAAGCATCGCCGCAATGCATGTCGCCGACCTTGGCACGGCGCTCGCACGGATTGCGCTGATGCCACCGGACCCCAACGCAGGAGAACGCGAACGCATCTTTGAACTCGGCGGCCCGGACCGGTACACGCTGCACGAATATCTTTCGATGCTGCGACGTTCGCAGGGCGATCGGCCCGCCCGCAGCATTCGGGTACCCACACTGCTTGCGCGGATGGGCGCCCACCTCTGCGACCTGTTCCATGTCTCGCCGTATTCGTTTGGACACTGGGAGTTGCTCCGCCGCGACAACGTTCCGGAAATCAATCGATTGCCGGAGTTGCTTGGGCATGCCCCTCGCACACTGGGAGCGTTGGTGGTGCGTTCCCCTCGCGACTGGCCGACGATGGAGCCCGTGCAGGCAATGCATTCACGCCAGTGACGATGCAGAGCGCGTGCGGCCAGGGCTAGTGGTATCCCTCGCCCACCTTGCCGCGAAATACCCAGTAGACGAACACTGTGTACCCGATGATGACCGGTAGCAGGAACACCGTCCCCATCAACAGGAACTGCTGCGATGCAGGTGCCGAAGCGGCGCCCTGGATGGTCATCGTCTGCGGCACGAGATATGGCACGTTCGAGATCAGCAGGCCGATGTATGCGAGCAGGAACAAGCCGATCGCGGCCAGGAACGGCTGCAACGCATACCCCTTGTGTAAACCGCGCCAGCACAGCCACGCGACGATCAGGGTCGCGAAGGGTACCGGCGAAAGCCAGTAAAATTCCGGAAGGGTAAACCAGCGGGTGGCGATGCGTGGCAGCATCAGCGGGGTCCATATGCTGACGATGCCGATGCAGGCGAGCATTGCCAACAGGATCGGCTTGGCGAGCTTGCGCGCGCGCGCCTGCAGGTCGTGTTCGGTTTTCAGCACCAGCCAGCATGCACCGAGCAATGCGTATCCGACCACGACGCACAGACCGCAGAACACCGCGAATGGCGTGCACCAGTCGAAGGCACCGCCGGCGAAACTTTCGTTCCCGACGTGGATGCCTTGCAGCAACCCGCCAAGCACCAGGCCCTGGCAGAACGCTGCAAGTGTCGAGCCTCCGCTGAAGGCAATGTCCCAGACGCGATGGTTGGGTTTGCCGATCCAGCGGAATTCGAATGACACGCCGCGCAGGATCAGCGCGAGCAGCATGCTGATGATCGGCAGGTAGAGCGCCGGCATGATGATCGCGTACGCGCGTGGAAACGCGACCATCAGTCCGCCGCCGCCGAGCACAAGCCATGTGCCGTTGCCATCCCAGAAAGGTGCGACCGAATTCATGATCCTGTCGCGGTCGCCTTCGGCTGGGAACGCGGTAAACAGCATGCCCACGCCGAGGTCGAAACCGTCCAGCAGCACGTACATCGCTACCGCGACAGCGAGGATCGCAGCCCAGATCCACGGCAGCAGCACGGCATTCTCGAGCATCCATGCGTTCATGGAAAGCGGGTCACTCATGGAATCTGTCCGTTCAAGGTGCGGCGCTCATATAACCTGCTCTCCGTGGGCAGCTTCGCGCGCGGCGCTTCCGGCCGCACCCAAGGGGCTGTTCGGTGCCTGGTTGGATGAAGCGGCCACCGCGGCGCCCTGCGGTCCATGTCGCAACAGCTTGCGGATGTAGAAGATACCGATCCCGAACACGACGACGTAGACCAGCACGATCATCACGAACGATGCGAGCACGGTCGCGGCGGGCAACGGCGAGACGGCATCGGCCGTGCGCAGGATGCCCGTCGCGATCCATGGCTGGCGGCCCGTTTCGGTGACCATCCATCCGGCCAGGATCGCGATGAATCCCAGCGGCCATGCGTAGCCTACCGGTCGCAGGAACCAGCGCGCATCGAAGAGCTTTCCGCGCACCCAGAGGAAAGCTCCCGTGAATCCGATCGCGATCAGCAGCATTCCAATACCGACCATGATCCGGAATCCGTAGAACACCGTCAGCAATGGCGGACGTTCGCTTGCGGGCACATCCGTGAGTCCGCCGATATGTCCATCCCATGAGTGGGTCAGGATCAGGCTGCCGACGTGCGGCAAAGCGACCTCTAGATCGTTGCGTTCGGCCTTGGCGTCCGGAACCGCGAACAGCACCAGGTCGACTGGCCCCTTTGAGTTCCAGTGCGCTTCCATCGCGGCGACCTTGGTCGGCTGGTACTGCTCGGTATTCAATCCGTGCGCGTCGCCAAGGAACAACTGCAGCGGCGCAAGTGCGAGCACCATGCCCATGCCCATCCGGATCATCGTGCGCGCTTCGGCATCGAAATGGCCTGCGACGCGATAGCGCGCACCCACTGCAAGCACCACCACCGATGTACTCAGGTACGCTGCCGTCAGCATGTGCGTAAAGCGGTACGGAAAGCTCGGATTGAAGATGATCGCCCACCAGTCGACCGGAAACGCGATACCGTCGTGCATCGTGTACCCGGTCGGCGTATGCATCCAGCTGTTGGCGGACAGGATCCAGAATGCCGAGATCGCGGTGCCGATCGCGACCATGCATGCGGACAGCACGTGCGCCCATTTCGGTACGCGGCTGCGTCCGAACAGCAAGATGCCCAGGAACGTCGATTCGAGGAAGAACGCGGTCAGCACTTCGTAGCCGATCAGCGGCCCGATGACGTTTCCGATCACGATGCCGAAGCGGCTCCAGTTGGTGCCGAACTCGTAAGACAGCATGAGCCCCGACACGACGCCCATCGCGAACGAGACCGCGAACACCTTCAGCCAGAACTTCGACAACCGCAGATAGTGTTCACGCCCGGTCCGCCAGTGCAGGATCTCGAGCGTGGCGACGAATGCCGAAAGCCCGATCGTGAAACCCGGGAAGATGATGTGAAAGCTGATGGTGAACGCGAATTGCAGACGCGCGAGCAGCACCGGGTCCAGCGAGGATACGAAATCCATGCCGCAATTCTACGTGGAGCTGGCGTGCGGCTCCAGAAGATTCGCATGCAACAGTTCGGCATCGTAGGCGCGCAGCTGGTCGTCCCAGTCGCCAAGCATCGCTAGGTACAGCAGCTTCTCGAACTCCGGCCCGAAGCGCTTGATCACCGCATCCGGATCGGGCATCAACCGGCCGTCGCCGATCAATCCGAAATGCACATGGTCCTGGTAGCTCAGGATGCTGATGCCAACGCCGATATTCCCCGTCTGCGGCACCCAGAACATCATTTCGCGCAGCCGCTGCCCGGCCATGTACAACGGCATTTTCGGCCCCGGAACATTGGTCGCGACCGCAGTCGCCTTGCGGCTGAACAGATCGAGCGCGAGTCGCTGCACCGCAACCGGAGCCATGCCCAGTGCGGCGAGCAACCCGAACGACACGATCGCCTGGCGCGAGGTCTTCAACTCGTGCATATGCGCGGCGACGCGTTCAAGCCGACGCACCGGATTGTCTTCGCCCACCGGAAGATCCAGGAACACCAGGCCGAAATGATTGCCCAGTTTCTTTGCGTGCTTGAGTGGACGCAGGTTGACCGGGACGGTCGCACGCAAGGTCACGCCATCGACGTTTTCGCCGCGATCGAGCAGGTAACCGCGCAATGCGCCGGCCGCACAAGCCATCAGCACGTCGTTGACGGTACAGCTGTACGCACGACTCACGGCCTTCACGTCGCTGAGTTCGAGCGGGTCCGCCCAGGCCACGCGCTTGCTCACGCCAAGTCGTCCCTTGAGCAGGGTCGGAGGATCGTCGGGCAAGGTGACCGCACTTGCGAGTTCGCGCGCGATCTCGCGCCCTTCGTTCGCAAGCACGGCGGCAAGCGACGGGTTCTGGTACAGCTCCATGCCCTTGGCAAGCACCTGACTGCCAATCTTGCGATAGCGCGCGAAGCTCCCGTTACCCTTGCGTGCGCGCGCCTCGTCGTTGAGCCATGCGCTTTCGAGATCGCTGCCCTTGGCTGCCTCGGCCGTGGTGTCGGTCAACGACAACAACACCTGCACCAGCGCGATGCCGTCCGCGTAGCAATGGTGAATGCGCGAGACCAGCGCGCTGCCGCCGAGGTAGCTTTCGACAAGGTGGAATTGCCATAGTGGTTTGGTCTTGTCCAGCGGCGTCGACGCAAGACTGCTCACGAAGCGCTCGAGTTCACGCTTGCCTGCACGACCCGGCAGCGCCGACAGGCGTACATGCCAGTCGAGGTCGAAGTCCGCATCGCCTTCCCAGATCGCGCCGGTGTTGCCATCCACAGCTTTCTGGCGGAAGCGCGGGTACGAAAGGAAACGCTGCCTGATGACCATGCGCAGGCGATCGATCGCCATGGGCGTGTCGAACATCAACACGCCAGTGATCATCATCAGGTTGGTCGGACGCTCCATCCGCAGCCACGCGGTATCCACGCGCGACATCGGCTCGCGACGGATCCTTTCGGCGGTCTGCTGCTTGGCCATCGCCTGCCCCGGTTGCGCTCGGGCCAGTGAATCACGCAGGACGGAACAGCGTCAACGACGGCGCAAGCAAGGGGGAACTAAGTCGCCGCCCGGAACTGCTTCAAAGGCCTGCCATGGCGTCTCCATCGCGGCTCACGAATCTGCTAGCGTGCACTGTGGCAAGTGTGCGTGCCGCGCAATGGGTTGGGTGAGCTTGCGAAGCTGCAACCCTTCACGCTGCTGGCGGAACGACCTGGCAGTAGTTCCTGGCAACCTGCATCCTGGGATTGGGGATTGATCATGAAGTCAATGTGTTGTCATTCAGTGGCGATCTGCTGCGCGCTGGCGTGGCCACTACCGGGTGTTGCTGCAAATTCCGTAGCGCCGTTGCAGCTTACCGACCTGCGCAAGATCGTCAGCCTCGGCGATGCGCAGATTTCACCCGACGGCAGGCAGATCGCAGTGATCGTCTCGACGCCCGACTGGAAGACCGACAAGCCCAAGCAGGAACTCGACCTGGTCGACGTGGCCAGCGGCACCCGGCGTGCCTTGACCTGGAAGCGCAACGGCATCGGCTCGCCGAAATGGTCGCCGGATGGAACGACGCTGGCATTTCTTGCGGAAGACTCCGGGCCGCCGGACGACGCCGATGCGAGCGACGACGACAAGGATTCCGGCGACAAGGGTGGCGACGACAAGCAGGCGCAGATCTTCGTGATGCCGATGAACGGCGGCGACCCGATCCGCGCCACCAGCGTCAAGCGCGGCGTGGACGAGTTCGCATGGAGTCCCGATGGCACCCAATTCGCGTTCATCACCGAGGATGAAGCGCCCAACAAGAAAGCAATCAAGGAACACGATGACGCGTTCCAGGTCACCGACAACAATTTCCTGTTGCGCGCTGCGCTTACGCCGTGGCACTTGTGGGTGGTACCGAGTGCCGGTGGCACGCCCAGGCGCCTCACCCAAGGCAGCTATAGCCTGCAGACCGACCAGCAGGACGCGACTCCGGTCCCGGCCTGGAGCCACGACGGCCGCAGCATTGCATTCACGCGCTTCCCGACTTCCTACTGGGGCCCGTCCTTCCATGCGACGATCGCCGCCGTGGACGTTGCCGGTGGCGAGCCGCGCACCCTGGTCAACGACGAAGGTTCGGGCAACGCAGCCTATGCAGCCGATGGCGTTGCCTTGGCATTCGGGCGCGCGCGCGCTGGCGACCAGAACAACGGCAACGCGGTGTACGTGATGGCCAATGGCGCCGCCCGCGACGTCACCGCGGCGCAGGCGCGAAATTTCAACGACTACTTCTGGCTTCCCGGTGCCAGGTCGCTGTTGCTCGAAGGAGAAGATGGCGTCCACGTATCTCTTTGGGAACAGCCCCTGCAAGGCAATGCGCGCAAGCTCGACCTGGGCGACGTCGATGCGAGCACGGAATTGAGTGTCGCGAAGAACGGTGCGATCGCTTTCATCGGAAGCACCCCGACCCACCCTGTCGAGTTGTACGTGATGGATTCGGTTGGGGCGAAGCCACGTCGGCTCACCAACCTCAATGCATTCGTGGATGCACTCGCGCTTGGGCGCACCGAAGCGATCGCGTGGGATGGCCCGAACGGCTTCAAGGAAGACGGTGTCCTCACCTACCCGACCAACTACCAGGCAAGCCGGAAATATCCGCTCGTGCTGGTCATCCATGGCGGCCCTGAGGCGGCATCCACAGTCAAGTTCAGTCCGTTGCCGCAATTGCTTTCGGCAGCAGGCTTCATCGTCTTCCAGCCGAACTATCGCGGCAGCATCAACCTCGGCGATGCGTACCAGCATGCGATCTTTCGCGACACCGGGGTTGGCCCCGGCAACGACGTGATGGCCGGCGTGGAAGCGGTCAAGAAGCTGGGGATCGTTGACGAAAACCGCATTGCAGTCTCCGGCTGGTCGTACGGCGGCTACATGACGACCTGGCTCACCGGTCACTATCCGGTCTGGAAAGCGGCCGTTTCGGGCGCGGCGCTCACCGACTGGGTGATGGACTACACAGTGTCCTACTACCAGACCGGCGACACGTATTTCTTCGGAGGCTCGCCGTGGTCGGCGAAGTACCGCGACATCTGGCGTGAACAGTCGCCAATAACGTACGCGCAACAGGTGACCGCACCGACGCTGATCATGGGCGACGTGGGCGACCCGAACGTTCCGCTGGTCAACAGCTACGAGTGGTACCACGCGCTGCGCGACGCAGGCGTCGAGGTGGCGTTCTTCGCGTATCCGGTGGACACGCATTTCCCGCGCGACATCGTGCGCACCACCGATGTGTACCGCAGGTGGGTCGGCTGGATGACGCAGCACCTCAAATGACGGGGCATCCTGGCGCGTCGAATCAACCTGCACCTGCAGACCGGAAATCTGAACCGGTCGCTTCCGTGGTCGAAGGTTTTTCAAGCCATTGAATGAACATTCAGGCGGCGATCTTATAGTTGCAAGGGCACCAGCAGGGAGCACACCGAAGCGTGAAAACGCGCTTCCCATTCCAAAAAGGAGTTTGGCATGAACACCCATATGCAAAGGATTGCTTTTGTCGTCGGAGCGTTGGCACTGGGTCTTTCCGCGCACTCAATTGCACGTGCAGACGAAGTAACCGGTTCCGCAACCTATGTGAATGATGACGGCAAGGTGGTGCATTGCGTCGCCACCGAGAGCGGTCGCACCTACTGCGGAAAGCCGCATATACGCTATGTGATTCGCAATCCGAACACGGTTTGCGCCGAAGGCCGCACTTGGGGCGTCGATGATCGGGGCGTATGGGTCACCGGAGGCTGCGTTGCGGACTTCGATACAGCTGCGGATACCACCACCACCCGCAGGACCACCACGACAGTGACCACCCGCACCGTGCCAGGTCGCGTTGTGCATTGCGTGGCCACTGCAGACGGTCGCACCTACTGCGGTGCGCACCATACGCATTACGTGATGAGTGGTAACCCGAACCCTGCATGCGTCGAAGGCACCTCATGGGGCTTCGATGATCGCGGCGTCTGGGTCTCCGGAGGGTGCCGCGGCGACTTCACTTACGACGACGATTGATCCTCACGGGGTGTTGAGCGGTGCGTCGGGCCGATCGGTCACGCCCGATGGTTGCACAGGTTCGTGAACCGGTCACCGCTTCGCATCGTGATGAGCCGGGCCCGCACGGGTCCGGCTTTTCATTGTCCTGCCCGGGAAGCATTCACCCAAGTCTTCGGGAAGCGCCAACAGAGGAATAATCGATGGCACCCAAGACGCTCTCGATTGCAACCTACAACGTCAATGGAATCCGATCGCGCCTGCCGCATCTGCTTGCATGGCTTGAGAAGGAATCTCCGGACATCGCCTGCCTGCAGGAATTGAAGACGCTTGATGCCGGTTTTCCGATTGCACAAATCCATGCGGCCGGCTACGGCGCCCTCTGGAAAGGGCAGAGTTCATGGAACGGCGTCGCGATCCTGGCCAAGGGAGCCGATCCGCTCGAAAGCAGGCGCGTCCTTCCCGGCAACCATGCGGACGACCAGAGCCGCTATCTTGAAGCAGCCGCGCACGGCGTCATCGTCGGTTGCCTGTACCTTCCCAACGGAAACCCGCAACCGGGACCGAAGTTCGACTACAAGCTTGCATGGTTCGAACGGCTGATCAGGCACGCGCAGTCCCTGTTCGACAGTGGTCAACCGGTTATTCTCGCCGGAGACTTCAATGTCGTCCCCACGGATTTCGACGTTTACAACCCGAAGTCGTGGCAGAAAGACGCCCTGCTCCAACCCGAAAGCCGCGCCTGCTACCAGCGCCTCCTGCAACAGGGCTGGACGGATGCACTGCGCGAAATGCATCCAGACCAGCGGATCTACACATTCTGGGATTACTTCCGTCAACACTGGCAGCGCGATGCCGGTCTGCGTATCGATCATCTGCTGCTCAATGCCCAGCTCAAGGATCGCCTGGTTAGCGCGGGAGTCGATCGCTGGGTACGCGATCTGCCGAAAGCCAGCGACCATGCGCCGACGTGGATCAGGCTCGGAACCACGAAGGTCGCGACGCTGCACCAAGCTGTTAAGAAGAAGCCGAGGAGGGCGATCCGCAAGTCAGCGTGAGACCGGGCTGTGCAGACGCATGACTTGCGGACGCGCGAAGCCGACCCCGGTGCCCCATGCAGTAAGGATTCATGCTCCACACTCAATGATGCTCCGGACTTTATCTTTTGCCGCCCGAGACACCTCATGCGTTGTTGGTCCCTGCTGGCGACACTGTTCCGGGCGCACGTCATCGCTGCAATTGCGGCGATCACCGCGTGCTCCGCACCGCAGAAGATGCAGGCACCCCGACGCCCGGAAGACGTGCGTGCCCAGATAGTGCGGCTTATGCCGGCGCTGGTGTCCGACCGCGCTGGCTGGGCCATCGACATCTATGCGGCGTTCGCCGCCTTGCACGTCGATCCGACAACTCCGAACCTGTGCGCTGCAATCGCGGTGACCGAGCAGGAATCCGGCTTCCACGTCGATCCCATTGTTCCGGGTCTGGCCAGGATCGCGAGGGAGGAGATCGATCACCGCGCCTCGCTGCACCACATCCCGCTGTTCCTCGTGCACGCCGCATTGCTGTTCAAGTCGCCCAACGGCAAGAGTTACGACGAGCGGCTCTCGGGCGTTCGCACCGAGCAGGACATGAGCCGCATCTACGAGGATTTCATCGGCTCGGTACCGCTGGGCAAGCGGCTGTTTGAGGGCGACAACCCCGTGCACACCGCTGGGCCAATGCAGGTGAGCGTGGCCTTCGCCGAGCAACAGGCGCATGCGCATCCCTACCCCTATCCCATCGGCGGATCGATCCGGAACGAGCTCTTCAGCCGGCGCGGCGGCATCTATTTCGGCATCGCTCATCTGCTCGGCTATCCAGCGTCGTACCCCCAGCCGCTGTACCGCTTTGCGGACTACAACGCAGGGGTCTATGCCAGCCGCAATGCCGCTTTCCAGCAAGCCACGGGCCTCGCCTCGGGAATCCCGATTCCGCTCGATGGAGACCTTTGGCGTTACGACGGCGGCCACGATGGAACCACCGAAGTCGCGGCGCGCACGCTGGGCCGCTCGCTGCAATTGAGCGATTCGCAAATCCATCGCGCACTGAAGAAAGGCGACTCCATCGACTTCGAGAAAACACCGCTTTACCAGAGCGTATTCGCACTCGCGGAACGGATCGAGCGCCGCCCACTACCGCGTGCGGTTATCCCTCGCATCGCACTGGTCAGCCCGAAGATCACCCACAAGCTCACCACGGACTGGTACGCAAACCGCGTCAACCAGCGCTACCTGCGCTGCATGGCGCTAAACAACCGGAGTGCTGCGCAAGCGCCACGGTAGATGAAGCTCCGAATGCGCCTCTGGTCTTCCTGCCGGGCTTTCCGCGCGGCCTGTCGATCTTTGGCAACACGGCAGCAGTGGGGTTGTCCAAAGCCGCGCAACCAGCGCTTCGAAGGCCTGGAACGCGATTCCGCGACCTGATCTCGTTCGAGGACGAACTTTCAGCGCAGCTAGACCCGCCATGAAAGCAACCTCGAAGAGATGGCTCGCAATTGCCGAAACGGCGATGCAACGGGCAAGACAAGCAAACCGCATGCCCTGCAGCCAGTTCATTGCGTTAGGGAAGGTCTGAATAAGTCACCGGGAAAGATTTGACCGGCGAATTTTCGTGTTCTCGACGCGCGTGATTCATTCCAGACCCGCTGAGTTGCTGGAATCGCGTTCAAAGCATCATTTAGCGTCGCTTTCTGCGGCTT
>JBBQTD010000053.1:0-23250 GCA_038234715.1 Lysobacterales bacterium
CCCACTGCGCGCCGAGGTGCCCGCCGACGCGTGATGGACGGTGTCGCCGCGGTGGGATGATCCAAACGATCGCTGGTGACGCGAAGGCGATGCAAGTCGGGTACTGAAGAAAAAGGCTGCTATGTGCGCCAACGTACATCACGGGTATTGTGGCATGGCTATGCTCGGCCCCATGGGCGAAACGTTCGGGGGAACGGCATGATTCCATTGCAGGAAAGCGGCGCGCAGGTCATGTGCGCCATCCGCGACGACTACGCAGTCTATGGCGAGGGCTCCATTGCGCCGTCCACGCCTGCGCCCATCGACGCCCAGGCCGCATACCAGGTCGCACTGGATGATCTGCGCTCGCATCGCAACCGATGGCGGGCTCCTGGTCCGCAAGTCGGGTTGGCCGCACGATAGCAGGACTAGCAAAGCAACCAGGGAATACCCGCGCCTGGCGACTGCACACGGACGTGCGGGCGGATCGGCAGCCGGGAACAAGGGTCAGGAAGTGGCCCGGGTTGGCGCAGGAGACATGGCATGTCGTGCTGGTGGCACGGCGGCTGTCTCCTCCGCCGCTTCTTTTGCTGCGTCGTTGCGCACGCCACCCTCAATCAGCTGGAAGCCTGAAGCAGCAATCCCTTCAAACCACGTGGAGTACGCTCATGTCGCTCGGCCTGATTCTGTTGATCGTCGTCATCGTGCTGCTGGTGGGCGCGGTTCCACGTTGGCCGCACAGCCGCTCGTGGGGTTACGGGCCGAGCGGTGGCCTGGGCCTGATCGTGTTGATCATCGTCATCCTGCTGGTACTCGGCAGGATTTGACGCCTTGCCCGACTCGAAGACGTGTGCGAAGACTTGCCACAAGCAATCGACATGACCGACAGCAATCACCCCCTCAGGAACCTGGTCTCGGCAACCGGCCACGGCGCGACATTCCACGAACGCGCAGCGACCAGCGCCGAGCCCGGGAATCAAGGCGTTGTTCATGCGCTTCGCCGAGGTCAAGGGCGCAATCGCGCGCGCGGTTCCGGACGGATTTCGCGCAGCTGAAAAGCTGGCCGACAACGGCACCTGGAGCGGCGATCTCAACAACATGTTTGCCGACATTCGCGTCCTTCTGGGCGACGACACTCGCGCATGCATGGTCCTGCTCGAGGAGTCCGAACAGCGCCTGCTCAAAGCCCTCGACACGGTGCTGCTGGATCCGGGTACTTCACCGGTTGCGCGCGACGCCGTCAGTCGCTTCCTGCCCGAATTGCGGACATGTCACCAGCTCTTGCGCGCACAAGCGCGTGCACTGCTGCAAAGCGCCTGAACAACTGCCTGCGCGTTGCGACGCTGCTTTTCACAAAGCCGAATCGGAGCCGGATGATTTCAGGTTTCATAACAAAATTTTCATTGCAACTCGCGTATCGTCATACCCAGCGGTGAAGCAACAACGCGATGGCATTTGCCCAAGAGGCGTCGCCATTTTTGCCGCCATGTTCCAGTCGCGCCGGGCGCGCAATGCGCCCGACTGTTTGATCTATGCATCGACAGGACATCGACTGGTAATTCATGCAACAAGGAGTGCATATGAACCATAGCAATCACCTCCTCAACGACCTGGCGTTGGCCACCCGCGACGGCAAGAGCTTTTACGAGCATGCCGCGGGCAAGGTCGACAGTCCGCAACTCAAGACGCTGTTCCTGCGGCTCGCAAAAGTGAAGGGAGAGATCGTCCAGGGACTTTCGAGCGAAATCCGCGCGGCTGGCGAAAAGCCTGCCGAGTCCGGCACGTGGAGCGGCGATTTCAGCAAGATGTATGGCGACGTTCGCGCTCTTCTCGGCGACAAGAATTACGCCTACGTGGCCCGGCTTGAAGACTCCGAGGACAGCCTGTTGAAGGCATTCGACAAGGCGATGAACGACGAGGACACCTCGCCGCATGCGCGAACAGTGATCACGCGGTTCATGCCGGAAGTGATCAGCTGCCACGACACGATGCGCACACGCAAGAGTGAACTGAAGAAAGCCGCCTGATTCCGCGCACGTTGCCTTGACTGGCCCGGCCGGAGCGATTCAGCCGGGCCTTTTTATGGTCGTTCGTCGGGGGATGAAAATCGATGCGCACGGACGCAATGCATCGCAAGAAGCAACCGTGCCAATCAATGCACGACGCGTCCGGTCCTCCTGCGCATCCCGCATGCGGAACAATCTTCGACGCCCTGCTACGAATGCCAGACGTGCTTGCGTTTCCGCGACCGCGACCTGCCCTTCACCGGCAGGCTGCAGCCTGCTTGTGCACCAGCGCGATCGCGTCATTGTCCGGAGGCGCTGCGCTGCCTTCGTGTACGAGTTGTTGCCACAACGCATCGCTGGCGCGGTGGTAGCGGCATTGCTCGGTGGGGTCGGTGAGTACGTCGCCAAGGTCGCCCTCCACGTTCGCCACGTCGCGGCGTACCATCGGCGCCTGCGGATTCTGGTTCATCAAAGCCTGTCTTAGTGCGAGCGATTCGCGAAACGAAGCGACCGCAGCCGCCTGGTCGCCGCGATCCTTGTGCGCGAAGCCGATGTCGTACCAGGTGTTCGCCAGATCGGCGCGAACGGTCGCATTGCTCGCGTCGTGCGCGACCATTTCCAACTCGGCGTCGCGCGCGGTTGCGTAGCTTGCGAGAGCATCGTCGTAGCGCTTCAGTGCGTAATACGCATCACCGACCCGCTGGTCGGCGGTGGCGAGGTGGGCGCGCACGCCGACGTCGGCCGGATCGCGCGCTGCCATCTTCGCCAGCAGATCGCGCGCCTTGCCGTAGACCGCTAGCATCGGCGCTTTGTCGTGCAGATCCTCCATCGCCTCGCCCAGTTCCATCCACGAGGAAGAAAGCACGTGGATCGCCGATTGATCGTCCGGATGCGTGGCCACCCAGTTCTGCAGCCGGTCGCTGCTCTGCTGCAACAGGGCGCGTGCCCGATCGGGATGGCCTTCCCAATTTTCCGCATTGCCGCGTTGCATCTGGATCTGCGCGCTGGACAGCACGTAGTCGCGCGGATCGGTGCGGGAGGCAATGCCTTCTTCGGTGGCCTGCGCCAGCGCGTACCAGCGCAATGCCGCCTGGACGTTATTGGTCCAGTACATGACATCGCCCAGACCATCCTGCGCCTGGGCGACCGCGGCGATGTCCTTGGGGTCGCCGGAGGAAGCGATCGCCGTGCATTCGACAAGCGCCTGCCGGTACACGCGTTCGGCATCCGACAAGGCGCTGGCCTGATACATCACCTCTCCCTGATGGAGCAGGATTTGCGCATGCAGGCGCTGCGCGTGGATGTCGTTCGGCGTGGCCTTGAGCACGGCCTCGATCTGATGGCGCGCCTGCTGGTAACTCCCGAGCGATCCCTTGACATCGCCGAGGTTGGTTCCGCCTCCTCCCTGCACGTCGGCCACGCGCAGCCACGCCGAGGCGATTTCGCTGCGCAACGGAACCGACGTGTCGCTCTCGGCGCTGAGCTTGCGCAGATAGGTCAGCGCGCTCTGCACGAGCATCGCGCGCGCCTTGGTGGTGCCGGGCACTTTCACCAGTTCGTCGTGCAGGTCGAATAGCATCGTATGGGCGAGGCCGCGCACGTCCTCGAAGCGCTGTTCGGCACGCGCGCGCTCGCGTTCGGCGATGCGAGCCTGCCACAAGCTCGCGACGAGGCCGCCGACCAGCGCCACCGCTACCGCGACCGTCGCGGCGACACCGATCGCATGGCGACGCAGGAACTTGCGTCCGCGATAGCCCAACGAATCGGGACGCGCGCAGATCGGCTCGTTGGCGAGGTGCCGCCGGATGTCCTCGGCGAACGCGTCGACGCTCGCGTAGCGCTGCTCGGGCTGTTTCCTCAGCGCCGTGCGCGCGATCGTGTCCAGGTCGCCGGCGATCCGGCGTGCGCGGCGGCGACGCGCACCGCCGACGTGGGATGTGTCGCCAAGCAAGGCGCGGCTGGGTGCGACGACCGTGTCTTCGCCAAGCGTTTGCACGAGTGCCGCGGTGTCGTGTGGATCGACCCGGTATGGCGGCAGTCCCGTCAGCAGCCGGTACAACAGTACGCCGAGAGAGTAGATGTCGCTCGCCACGCCGATTGGACGTCCGAACACCTGTTCAGGGCTCGCGTACTCGGGCGTGTACGCGCGCTCGATGGTGCGCGATTCCTCGCTGCCCTCGGCGGACTGCAGCAGCTTTGCTATGCCGAAGTCGAGCAGCTTCGCATTGCCGTCGGCGTCGACGAGGATGTTGCCAGGCTTGATGTCCCGATGCAGCACGAGCTGCCGATGCGCGTAAGCGGCCGCGTCGCAAACCTGCAGCAAGACTGCGAGCACGCGATCGACATCCTGGTCGGCGAGGTAGTGGTCGATCGGTACACCGTCCACGTATTCCATCACCAGGTATGGCCAGCCGGCCTGCGTCTCGCCCGCGTCGATCAGTCGCGCGATGTGGGGATGCTCGAGCCGGGCGAGCGCCTGCTTCTCCGCATCGAAGCGCGCATGCGCCGCCGGCGTCATCATTCCCTGCACGAGTTTCAGTGCGACGCGCTTGTCGAAACTTGCGTCCGCCCGCTCGGCCAGATACACCTCGCCCATGCCGCCGCGTCCGATCGTGTGCAGAACGCGCCACGCGCCGACGCGCGCGCCGGGCGGCAGTCCGCTCGATGCCGAAGGATGCTCACTCAGGACGTGGGTGAATTCGTCCATGCTGTTCTCCGCGAACGCCTTGTCCCGCGAGGGCCAGGGACGCTGTAGAAAGAGAGTCCCATCTTGCAGGGCCGGGTCGCCCGCGGTCAAAGGACAGTGCAAGAGCCATCACACTGACCCCGAAAAGTGCTCGGCACGCCGTTCGCCTGCGCACTCGTGGCGCGCGTCCACAAAGCGCGTGCTGCGATTGACACCTGCCGGCGAGCGATCGAACATCCAGCCGGCCCCCCGGATTTCGGCGGGCGCAGTTTTTCAGGCAAGTCATCGCGCCTGCACAAGGCCGCTTGAGGACATGACAAGGTGATGAGGTGCATCGCAGGTGATTGAAACGCCCGACATCGGCCTTGCAACGCGCGCCGATGCGCAGGCGATCGCGCTGATCTCGCGCGACGAGATCGAACAGGGGCTGCGCTGGGCATGGACGCCGTCGCGCGTGCATCGCGCCATCGCCGACCGCGAGACCAATGTCCTCGTAGCGCGCGATGGAACCGCTTTGCTTGGTTTCGCGCTGATGAAGTACCGTTTCGACCACGCGCACCTGTTGCTGCTCGGGGTCGTGCCTTCCCATCGCCGCAAGGGCGTTGCAACCGCGTTGCTGGCGTGGCTAGAGCAGACGTTGCGAGTCGCCGGCATCGCCAGTGTGCAGGTCGAGGTACGCGAATCGAACCGCGCGGCGCAGGCGTTCTACGTGAGGCTTGGCTACGAGCAGGTCAATGCGACCGATCGTTACTACCAGGGCATCGAGACTGCCGTACACCTGGTCAAGGAGTTGCGCCCAGTCGGTCAATGAAGGATTGCGAAGTAGGCCTGCGTTTTTCCGCACGCGGTCTGGAAGAAGCAATGCAACGTTTTCCCTTCAGCACTAGCTCAATGGGAAGCTTCTTCAAGCAAACGCGCATCGAGCTTCTTCGCGGCGTCGTCGGCGTAGGCACGACACGAATCGGGATCGAGGAATGTGTTCTTCGACGGATCGCGCGCATTTGCAGCAGCTTTGTCGAGGACCCCACTCGCATCCGGATGCACGCTGATCATCACGTCGCAGGGCAATGCGCGCACCACCGCAATGCTGCGACGCAGGACCTGCGCGGTGGTCGGTTGGCGTGATGCGTCGCTGTAGCGAAAGCCCGGCGACGCTACGGAATTGAGGCTGTCGGCATACACGATGTCGGCGCAGTGGACCCCTTCGCAACTGCGCCACGTCCAGCTCGTTCCGCCGGGCGTATGGCCCGGCGTTGCGTGAGCCATGACGGTCACCCCGCCGAGCACGATCGCCTCGCCATCGCCGAACGCATGCACGTGCGACACGGGTGGGAAACGCAACGCCGCGCGAAACCCCGCCTGTGGGTCGTCGGCCGGTACGTCGCCGCTGCGCAGCGCCAGCGCGCCCAGCTTGCTCGCACCAACTTGCGCGCCGCTCATTCGCTGCAATGCCGCGATGCCTCCCGCGTGGTCCTGGTGCGCGTGCGAATTGAGGATCCAGCGCACATCCCGGACGTCGAAGCCCAGTATCTTGATGTGCGCGGCGATCAGCCGCGCGGACTGCGGCAGGTCGCCATCGAGGACGATCAACCCGTTGTCGGTCACGATCAGCACCGACGACAGTCCGCGCACGCCGACGTAATAGGTGTTCCCGAAAATGCGGAACGGCGCTTGCGGCTGGTTCCAGGTCGCGCAATTGCCGCAGGCGATGGGTGTTTCGTCGGCAGCGACGGAAGTTGCGGTTGCCTGCGTGGAGGCGAACAACAAGGATGCAAGCAGTGCGGCAATCATTTTGTTTTCCATGGATGGTTCGGATCGTTCGTGCACTTCGGTCCCGGGCGTCTCACCAATGTAGTGTCGCGAGACGGTGGCTGTTGCAGTCATCGAAGCATGCAGGCGGATGCATTGATTGACGAGGTTCACGCGGCTGGCCGAAAGTGGGCGATGACAAAAAAAGCCCCGCGTTGAGCGGGGCCTTAAATGATGGCGGGCGAGATTCGCCCCTCATCCCATACCCTTTCCGGCGGGCCGGAAGAGGGGGAATGATCGATGTGCTTGCGCGCGACCGCGTTGTTTTACAGGAGCGGGACCAGCAACAGTGCGACGATGTTGATGATCTTGATCAAGGGATTCACGGCCGGGCCAGCAGTGTCCTTGTACGGATCGCCGACGGTGTCGCCGGTGACCGCTGCCTTGTGCGCCTCGGAACCCTTGCCGCCGTGGTGGCCGTCTTCGATGTACTTCTTGGCGTTGTCCCACGCGCCGCCGCCGGTCGTCATCGAAATGGCGACAAACAGGCCAGTCACGATGGTGCCGATCAGCACGCCGCCGAGCGCCTGCGCGCCGGCTTCGGAGTTGCCGGCGAGCCACTTGAAGCCGAATGCGACCACAACCGGAACCAGCACCGGCAGCAGCGATGGCACGATCATTTCCTTGATCGCCGACTTGGTCAGCATGTCGACAGCGCGCGAGTAGTCCGGCTTGCCGGTGCCTTCCATGATGCCGGGGATGGTGCGGAACTGACGACGCACTTCCTCCACGACCGCGCCCGCTGCGCGGCCGACGGCTTCCATCGCCATCGCGCCGAACAGGTACGGGATCAGGCCGCCGATCAGCAGGCCGATGATCACGTAGACGTTGGACAGGTCGAACGAGGTTGCATGGCCGAAGTGCGTGTCGAGGTTGTGCGTGTAGTCGGCGAACAGGACCAGTGCGGCCAGCGCGGCCGAACCGATCGCATAACCCTTGGTTACTGCCTTGGTGGTGTTGCCGACCGCATCGAGCGGGTCGGTGACGCCTCGAACTTCAGGCGGCAGGTCGGACATCTCGGCGATGCCACCGGCGTTGTCGGTTATCGGGCCGTAGGCGTCGAGCGCGACGATCATGCCGGCCATCGACAGCATGGCGGTGGCGGCGATCGCGATGCCGTACAGGCCGCCCATGTGGAACGCGCCCCAGATCGCGGCGCAGATCACCATCACCGGCAGCGCGGTCGATTTCATCGAAATGCCGAGGCCCGCGATGATGTTGGTGCCATGGCCGGTCGTCGATGCGGCGGCGATGTGCTGCACCGGGCTGTACTGCGTGCCGGTGTAGAACTCGGTGATCCACACGATCAGGCCGGTCAGCACGAGGCCGACGAACGAGCAGTAGAGCAGGTCCATTTGCGAGATGACGAGGCCGTCGGCAGTGGTCAGGCCGTTCGGAAGCAGATCGTGGGTGACCCAGGCGAATGCGACCGCAGAAAGCAGCGCCGACACGATCACGCCCTTGTACAGCGCGCCCATGATCGAGCCGCCCTGTTTCACCTTGACGAAAAAGGTCGCGATGATCGAGGCGATGATCGACACGCCGCCAAGCACGAGCGGATACAGCACGGCGTCGGCGTTGTTGGCGAAGGTCAGGCCGGCGAGCAGCATCGTTGCGATGATGGTCACTGCGTACGTTTCGAACAGATCCGCTGCCATGCCGGCGCAGTCGCCGACGTTGTCGCCGACGTTGTCCGCGATGACCGCCGGGTTGCGGGGATCATCTTCCGGGATTCCTGCTTCGACCTTGCCAACCAGGTCGGCGCCGACGTCCGCACCCTTGGTGAAGATGCCGCCGCCAAGACGCGCGAAGATCGAGATCAACGAGGAACCAAAGGCGAGGCCGACCAACGCATGCAACGCAGGTTCGCCAGTGATGTTCATCTTGCCCAGGGCGAGCCAGTAGCCGGCAACGCCGAGCATGCCGAGGCCAACAACGAGCATGCCGGTGATCGCGCCACCACGGAATGCCACGTCCATCGCAGGGCCGATGCCGCGGCGCGCGGCTTCCGCGGTGCGCACGTTGGCGCGTACCGACACGTTCATGCCGATGTAACCGGCAGCACCGGACAGCACCGCGCCGATCAGGAAACCGATTGCGGTTGGCCAGTTGAGGAAGTAACCGATGAGCCCGAACAACACGACGCCCGCGATGGCGATGGTGCCGTACTGGCGGTTGAGGTAGGCGCGCGCGCCTTCCTGGATGGCTGCAGCAATCTGCTGCATGCGCTCGTTGCCCGCCGGCTGGGAAACGATCCAGCGTGCCGACACGATGCCGTAAACGACCGCCAGCACCGCGCAACCCAGCGCCAGCATCAACCCATTGTGTTCAAGCATGAACGTTCCCCCGACTGAAGGTCAGTCAAAAATGATGATTTGATTGGATGTTTCTGATGGAAAAAGCTATCGATCGGGCATCGGGTGAAGCCGATGTCCCGGGTCGATTCCGGCCACCGCAGGGGTGACTGAACCCCGAGAGTATGGCAAAGGTCACGGTCTGAGCCAACCCGCGTCGGGAAACGTTCAGCGCCGGCGTGCCAGCCTCGCGGTTCGCCGATAGGGAATTCACATGCGCAAAGTGTCCCCGCTGCTTGCAATAGCCACCCTCCTGGCGCTCGCCGCCACGGCGTCGGAATCAGCGTTCGCCACCGACCCCCAGCCAGAGATCCAGCGGGCGCCGGGCAGCAGCACCGCGCAGCCGGTTGGGCAGTTGCATACCCTTCGCACTATTCCCGAGGCCTGCGTGCGTCTGGAGGGACAGTTCAGCGGGGATGCCGCGGCGCCTTACCATTTCCAGGCGGCCAAGCGAGACCCCTGCGTGCAGCGCGCGGTCTATGTCGACGTGACCAGCCTCAAACAGCGGCCGACGGTAGCATCCGGCTGGATCCTCAACGACGCGATTGCGGTTCCCCGCGCCGGCGCGCCGGGATGCGTCGCGGTGGTCGAAGTCTGGCGTCGCCCCGGCTCCATCGCGCCGCCCAAGCTCGACGCGCAAGGGCGTTCGCGGGTCTATCTGGACAAGCCCCGGCAGGCAGTCGCAGTACCCATGTTCACTGCGACCATGGCGGTCGCCGCCAAGTCCTGCAGCTAGAAATGAAGGCCGCTTGCGCGGCCTTCTTGTTGATCCGACGCAGGGCGCCTTACTTGTTCAGGGTGAGCTTGGGCTGCAGCGGGTCAAACGTGGCTTCGTCGGAAGGCGCAAGGTTCGGTCGGCCGGCCATGAATCCCATGGTGATGCCGCTGCTGACGTAATAGGTTTCGCCCGCCTCGACTTCCAGCGTCAAGTTGTCCTTGGCCTCGGAATGCACGGTATAGACGTGTGTGCCCGGATCGACTGCCAGCACGAAATAGGTGCCGTTACTGAGCTTGCCCAGTTCAGTCGTGCCTTCGCGCACCATGTAGCTGATCAGGCTGCCGACGAACTTCTTGTCGCGAAAGAAGACGATCTGACCTTTGCGGTGCTCCAATCGTGCCGTGGCCTGCAGCGGGTGCCGGGGACGTGGCCGGTGTCGCTGCGGTGGGCTGAATCGCGGACTGAGCTGCCGGCGCAGCGACCGGTTGCGCCGCGGGTTGTGTTGCAGGGGTCGCCGGCGCAGCGGGGGCTGCTGGCGCAGCGGCGGGTGTGCTGCTCTGGGCGAGGGCAACGGCTGGCAGCGCCAGGGCGAGGCAAAGAACGGTGTGGCGAAGCAGGGAATGCATGGGCTTCATGGCTCCTGTTGAGGACTTGCGGTAGGTGGAGGGGGAGCATCAGCTGCAGGTGGTGACACGACATTCGCAGCAAGTTTGGCGTTGGCCCGGGTGCCTGTAGGAATCTCGATCTCACCGCCGTGGATGAACATGGCAAATGGACCAGCGGCGAACGAGACCCCCAGCGCGGCGGCACTGTGGTCGACCCCGCTGGCGCCGAGCTTGAGCGCATGCAGGCCCAGTTGCTGGCCCGCAAAGTCCAGATGGCGCGCGGCAAGAACCAATTTGCCGGGGGCGCCCCCGGAACGGGCGGCGCCGGCGTCCACGATCTGTCCCACGCCTGTTGTTCCAGCGGGAATGACGACGTCGCCATCCAGGCTGACAGGCTCCGCAAGTCGCAACGCGAAAAAGTCTCCGCGGTGCTGTCTCGAGGAGCTGAGCGGCTCAGCGATTTCCAGAATCACCGCCGTATCCGCAACGATGCGGCAGCATGGGGGTTGTTGGGTGGTCGCGGGACTAGCAACCTGCGACAGCTCTGCTACGGGTGGAGTCGTTGCCGGAGAAATCGGCGCCGACGCGTGATTGGCTGCATGGGTCGCTTCAATTGTGGCCTGCGTTTGCGCATGTGCGCAGGCAATTCCGGCGCACGCAATCAGCGCCGCCAATCGGATCTTCAATGTCGATTTCCCCTGGTGCGACTGGCCATATTATCAATGCGCCGCGTCCCGGTGTCACCCCTCCCAATGCGGCAACACTCTGCGCGCCAGCACATTCTTCAATGCGACATAGTCCGGCAGCCCGTCGGTTCGGTACGGCAGTGGCGCTTCGCCGCGCATCAGCGGAGCCAGATAGCGGCGTGCAGTGGCGGTGATGCCGTAGCCGTCACGGCGCACGAAGTTCTTCGGCAGCTTTTTCTCGCGGTTGGCAAGGGTCGCCAGTGGTGCGGCTTCGATCTTCCAGCGATACGGCGCATCGGATGTGCGGACGATCACCGGCATGACCGCATTCTTCCCGGCCACGGCGTATTCCACGGCAGCCTTGCCGACTGCCTGCGCATGCGCGAGGTCGGTCGCCGAAGCGAGGTGCCGCGCCGATCGCTGCAGATAGTCGGGCACGGTCCAGTGCACCTTCATTCCCAGCGCGCGTTTCACCAGGCCGGCTAGGAATGGAGCGACGCCGCCCAACTGGGCATGCCCAAAAGCGTCGGTGCTGCCGGCTTCGGCGAGGAAGTGCCCGTCGGCGCTGCGAACGCCTTCGGACGCTACGACTACGCACCAGCCCACCCGGGCCACTGTGGCTTTTACCCGGGCCAGGAATTCGGCCTCGTCGAAGGGTCTCTCTGGAAACAGGATCAGCTGCGGTGCGTCGTCAGGCCCGCTACCGGCCATGCCAGATGCCGCCGCAAGCCATCCGGCATGGCGCCCCATGGCTTCGTAGACAAACACCTTGGTGGATGTATCCGCCATCGCGGCGACGTCCAGGGCGGCTTCGCGCACCGACACTGCCGTGTATTTCGCGGCGGAGGCGAAGCCAGGGCAGCAGTCGGTGACGGCCAGGTCGTTGTCCACTGTCTTGGGTACGCCGATGCAGGCTAGCGGATAGCCGAATTCGGTCGCGATCTGCGACAGTTTCCAGGCGGTATCTGCGGAGTCGTTGCCGCCGTTGTAGAGGAACCAGCGGACGTCGTGTGCCCGCAGCACGTCGATCAGCCGCTCGTATTGCGCGCGGTTCGAACCTGATTGCGTCGGGTCGGGCGACTTGAGCTTGTAGCGGCATGAGCCGAATGCGCCGCCGGGCGTGTGCGCGAGCGCGCGGATCGCGGCGATGGTCTCCTTCGAGGTGTCGATGAGTTCCTCGCGCAACGCCCCGAGAATTCCGTTGCGTGCCGCGAGCACCTTGATGCCATGCTTGCGTGCGGTCTGGATCACCGACGAGGCGGTGGCGTTGATCACTGCGGTGACCCCGCCGGATTGCGCGTACAGCAAGCACCCTTTACTCATGGCCAAAGCCCTCCAAGGCTTGATTTGACTTGCCCTGCCGGCACCGGTTAGCGTGAACCGTCCGCACGGCGGCGTGGCCGTAGCCTGCATCGAGTGTAGCAATCCCGATGCGCGCCCACCCCACGCACGGCGATGCGCCATTTCGGGAACACAAGCATGCGATTGGTAATTCTGGGCGCGCCGGGTTCCGGCAAGGGCACGCAGGCGACCCGCCTGCGCGACCATTACCGTGTCCCGCACATTTCAACCGGCGACCTGCTGCGCGCGGCGGTCAAGGCGGAAACGAAGCTCGGCCTGCAGGCCAAGGCGGTCATGGAGTCCGGTGGCCTGGTATCCGACGAGATCGTCTTGGCAATGCTTGAGGAACGCCTCTCGCAGGGCGACACCGACGGCGGGTACATCCTCGACGGCTATCCTCGCAACCTGCCCCAGGCCAATGCGCTGGACGGGTTGCTTGCGCTGCTCGCCCAGCCGATGGAGCGCGCAATCCAGCTTGATGTCGACAACGAACTGCTGGTCGCACGCCTGGCCGGCCGCGCCAAGGCCGAGCGCCGCGCCGACGACAATCCCGAATCGGTGCGCAAGCGCCTGCAGGTTTACGAAGAGCAGACTGCACCGGTGATCGATTTCTATCGCCACCAGCAGAAACTCACTTCCGTCGATGGCGTGGGGTCGATGGAAGACGTGTTCGCGCGCATCGTCGAAGCGCTCGATAGCCGGTTTGCGTGAGCGCGCCAGCCGGTCATCGGGGATAGCCTGCAACGATCGGCTGCACCGAAGCTGTCGCAGCGTTCGGCGCATGTTCTAATTCGCCCATCGTTTGCCATTCCGATCGGGACCCACGCTTGAAACTGCATATTCTCGGCATCGCCGGCACCTTCATGGGCGGCGTCGCCGCACTCGCGCGCGAACTCGGACACGACGTCGCTGGCAGCGATCAGAACATCTATCCGCCGATGAGTACCCAGCTCGAAGCGCTGGGCATAGCGCTCAAGCAGGGCTACGCGCCGGAACACATCGCGCGGGCCACCGAATGCGTCGTGGTCGGCAATGCACTGTCACGTGGCAACCCTGCGGTCGAGTATGTCCTCGATGCGCAGATTAAATACACCTCGGGCGCCGAATGGTTGCGCGAAAACGTGTTGCCAGGACGCACCACGCTCGCTGTCGCCGGAACGCACGGCAAGACCACGACGACCGCGATTCTTGCGTGGATACTGGAAGCCGCAGGACGCGATCCGGGGTTCCTGGTCGGTGGGGTCCCGGAAAACTTCAGTATCTCCGCGCGCCTTGGTGGCGGAGCGGAGTTCGTCGTCGAAGCGGACGAATACGACACTGCATTCTTCGACAAGCGGTCGAAGTTCGTGCACTACCGGCCGCGCATCGCGATCCTCAACAACCTTGAGTACGACCACGCGGACATCTTCCCGGATATCGCCGCAATCGTGCGCCAGTTCCACCAGCTGGTGCGAACCGTCCCGCACAACGGCCGGCTGATCGTCAACGCGGAAGACGCGCGGATCGCCGAAGTGCTTGCGATGGGTTGCTGGACTCCGGTCGAGCGCTTTGCAATGCGAGGCGATGCCGAGTGGACGCCGCGGTTGATGGCCGGAGACGGCTCGGAATTCGCGGTGCTGCATCGTGGAGTCGAAGTCGGCGTGGTGCATTGGGACCTGCTCGGCGAACACAACGTGATGAACGCGCTGGCCGCGCTCGCGGCTGCCCACGCGGCAGGCGTTGATCCCGTGAAGGCCATTCCGACATTGCGGGCGTTTCGCAGCGTGAAGCGACGAATGGAGGTGCTCGGCAACGCGCGCGGCATCACCGTGTACGACGATTTCGCGCACCATCCGACGGCGATCAGTACCACACTCGCCGGTTTGCGCGCGCGCGTGGGCTCTGCGCGGATCGTGGTCGCGATGGAACCGCGTAGCAATTCGATGCGCCTGGGCGCGCACGCCGCCGAGCTGGCTCCTTCGCTCGACGGCGCCGATGCCGTGGTGTTCCTGCAGCGCGGGGAGTTGGTGTGGGATGCAGGCGCGGTGATTTCCGCACTGAGGGGCGACGGCGAGGCAGTCGCCGACGTTGATGCCCTGGTCGCGCGACTGGCAACGACAGCGCGCGATGGCGACCATGTGGTGTTCATGTCCAACGGCGGCTTCGAGGGCGCACCGAGGCGGTTCCTTGCTGCGTTGAGGGCTTGACGACGTGCCATGCGTTCGATCGAGCAGGTGCGAGAAAGATTTGTCAGCGAAGCAAGCAGGCGCGTGGCGGACAAGGAATTGCTGCGCGTAACTTTCATCGCCCTCGTCCGCATCCGTCGTTGAAGGCGAACTTGTTCTGAACACCGACCAGGCTGGTCACCATGCCGACCCACGTGCTACCACTATTCCCGCTGCAGTCCGTGCTGGTTCCCGGTGCGCGGCTGCAATTGCGCATCTTCGAGCCGCGCTATCTCGACCTGGTGCGTTCGTGTGCGCGCGACAACAGCGGATTCGGCGTGTGCCTGATTCTTGAAGGTCGCGAAGCAGGCGAGCCCGCGTTGCCGGCGGCAATTGGCACTGAAGCGCGAATCGTGGACTTCACGACACTACCCGATGGGCTGCTCGGCATCACCGCAAAGGGCGGCAGGAGGTTTCGGGTCGAGCGTACGCGCGTAAGCGATAATGGCCTGGTCGTCGCCGACGTAGCGTGGCTCGAAGAACCCGAGCCAGTACGTATTGCAGTCGAATACGCATTGCTTGCGACGTTGTTGCAGCGAATGATCGAACGCATCGGCGGCGCGCATGCGCATGTGGAGTCGATTGCGTACGAGGATGCTTCCTGGGTCGGCTGGAGGCTCGCTGAATTGCTGCCGATCACCCCTGAGGGTCGGCAGATGCTGCTGCAGGAAGACGATCCCGAAATGCGCTTGCAGGAACTGCTTGGTCTGGTGGCGGCGCTCCAGCCGGAGTAGCCCCATACATAGCGCCAGCGAGGCTACACTCGCGATCCGATCTGCAAGGAAGGCATGATGGACGACCTGAGCGGCAAGACCTTGTTCATCACCGGCGCCTCGCGCGGCATTGGGCTTGCGATCGCGCTGCGCGCCGCGCGCGATGGAGCGAACGTCGTGATAGCGGCGAAGTCGGCGGTCGCCAATCCGAAACTGCCGGGCACCATCCATACCGCGGCACGTGCGGTCGAACAGGCTGGCGGCCGTGCATTGCCCCTGCAATGCGACATCCGCGAAGAGGAGCAGGTACGCGTCGCGGTCGCCGTTGCGGTCGATGTGTTCGGTGGCATCGACATCCTGGTCAACAACGCCAGTGCGATTTGGTTGCGGGGTACGCTCGATACCCCGATGAAACGCTTCGACCTGATGCAGCAGGTCAATGCACGCGGTACGTTTGTCTGTTCGCAGGCGTGCCTGCCGGAGCTGTTGAAGTCTGCCAATCCGCACATCCTCACGCTCGCGCCGCCGCCGAACCTCGATCCGAAATGGTGGGCGCCGCATACCGGCTACACGCTCGCGAAGATGGGCATGAGCTTGGTGACGATCGGCCTTGCCGCCGAATTCGGACCGCAGGGCGTCGCAGTCAACGCGCTGTGGCCGCGCACCGTGATCGCGACCGATGCGATCAACATGATTCCCGGAGTCGCGCTCGCGCAATGCCGAAAGCCCGACATAGTCGCCGATGCCGCGCATGCGATCCTGACCACACCAGCGCGCGAGTTGTGCGGGCGCTTCGTGATCGATGAGCAGATCCTGCGCGAGCGCGGGGTCGCAGATTTCGCGCGCTATGCAATTGAGCCTGGCACAGCTTTGCTCACCGACTTGTTTCTGGACTGATGATGCTTCCTTGTAGGCTCTCGGGGCCAGATCGGGCGCGCGCTAGAGTTCGTCATTCCCGCGAAGGCGGGAATCGCTCTTTAAGCTCTTTGCGTCGTTTCGAGTTGCGACGAGCGGAGCGATTCCCGCCTTCGCTGGAATGACGATCAAAGGCGCTGAACCCGACCGCTTGGAAGCCAAGTGCGTCGCGATACTAGAATGACGTCAAGACAAACTTAGGAAGCGCAGCCGATGAAATACCTGCACAGCATGGTCCGCGTACGCGACCTCGATGCGTCGTTGCGCTTCTATTGCGAAGGCATCGGCCTGCGCGAGGTGCGGCGCACGGACAATCCGAAAGGCAAGTTCTCGCTGATCTTCCTGTCCGCGCCGGACAGCCCGGAAGCCGAGATCGAACTGACCCACAACTGGCCCACTTCAACTGACGCGCGGGAAGAGGACTACGGCAGCGCGCGCAACTTCGGCCACCTCGCGTTCCGCGTCGACGACATCCACGCGACCTGCGCGCACCTGCAGGCCATGGGCGTGACGATCAACCGCCCGCCGCGCGACGGCCACATGGCTTTCGTGCGCTCGCCCGATCTGATCTCGATCGAGCTGCTGCAGAAGGGCGATCCATTGCCTCCGACGGAGCCGTGGACATCCATGCCCAATATCGGAGCGTGGTGATCACGGGGCTGTAGTCCGTGCAAGCCCTGGCTGCGGCGGATCGAAGTGCTTGGAGCCTGCTCTTGCGATGCCTGGATCAGCACTTTCAGTACCCTGAGGACTCCGTCCGGCGACCGTGCACCTTGGTTGTCTGTCGATTCACGATGCGAGCACAATGCGTCTCGGCAAGGCATCCGTCGAGCCACCCCGGGGAGCGCAATGCCAACCTACATGGACATCCACACCCTGCAGGGCGTGAGCGCCGACGATCTCGCGAAGGCGCATGCGGCCGATGTGGCGGTCCAGGGGCAGTTCGGCGTCGAATACGTCAAGTATTGGGTAAACGAAAGTTGCGGCAAGGTGTTCTGCCTCGTGCACGCGCCCACGGCGGAGGCGGCCAGGTCCGTGCACCAGCATTCGCACGGGCTGGTCGCGGAAAAGATCATCGAAGTCGATCCGGACATGCTCGAGGGCTTCCTGGGCAACGCCGGCGCGAATTCGAGGGGTGCCGCGCTGGTGCCGGGCACGGTGAACGTGCAGCGCGATACCGGCATGCGCAGCGTGATGTTCACTGACATCGTCGGTTCAACCGAGCTGACCCAGTCCATGGGCGATGAGGCGGCGATGGAGATGCTGCGCATCCACGACACAATCGTGCGCGCTGCGCTCGCCGCTGTCGGCGGGCGCGAAATCAAGCATACCGGCGACGGCATCATGGCCTGTTTTTTTTCGGCCGTTGCGGCGATCCAGTGTGCAAACCGGATCCAGAACGAACTGGCAGTTCGTCGGCAGCGCAACGAGCCGCATCCCATCCTGGTCCGCATTGGCGCTGCAGCGGGCGAGGCCGTGGAGCAGGGACAGGACCTGTTCGGTTCGACGGTCCAGCTCGCGGCGCGCCTGTGCGCGCATGCGCAGCCCGGCCAGACTCTGGTATCGAATGCGGTCGCCGAGCTGTGCATCGGAAAGGCGATCCGCTTTGAGGATCTCGGGACGTCGCAGTTCAAAGGCTTCGCACGACCGATCCGGATCCACTCGGTGCGCGGCACGGACTGAGCGGCCGGTCGGATTGTCTGTGTGCCGCAGGCGCATGGCCGGCGGGCGCGGGTCAGCGCAGCATTGCTCTTGCGACCTGATTTTTCCGCAGGGTTGGCTCGATCATTCCCGCGACGATGTGTTCGCTGGCGGACGCGGATTTTCTCAACACATGACGATCGCGGAGATCAGGCAAGGCAACCAAGCCAAACCGCACAACCATGCAGCGCCTTCAAACAACGCGGAATACGCGAGATACATCCGGGTCGGGTCGCCGAATCCTCCCGCAAGTTCCTGCTGTAGAAGGCGACGGCGCCAATCGCTCAGATCAGGCCTACGAACAGCAAGACCATCGCGATGACCACGAAGTGCGCAGGCTTCTTGCTGAAGCCATCCGAGGTGCCTTCAGGAAGTTTCGGATTCGATGAGGCGGATCGCTCGATGTGTCCATGTGCGGTCAGCGCAGTGCTTGATCCAGGTCGGCAATCAGATCGTCGGCGTGTTCGAGACCGACCGAAAGCCTCAACAGGCTTTGTGGCGAAAAAGGCTTCGGGCCTTCGACGGATGCGCGGTGCTCGACCAGCGACTCGCAACCACCCAGAGAGGTCGCATTGGTGAACACGCGAAGCTTGCCGGCCGCCGCGAGCGCCGCAGCGCGGCCGCCGCGCACTTCGACGCTGAGCATGCCGCCGAAATCGCTCATCTGCTTCGCGGCGAGCACATGGCCGGCGTGCGATTGCAGGCCCGGATAGTTCATCCGTTCAACTGCCGGATGCGTCGACAGGAAATGGGCAACGCGGCGCGCGTTCGCGCAGTGCATCGCCATCCGCGCCGGCAGCGAGCGGCAGCCGCGCAGGGTGAGCCAGGCGCTGAACGGCGCGAGGACCGCTCCGGTGATGTGGCGGCGATGTGCGACGCGCTCGAAATAACCGTCGCGGCGCGCGAACACCAGTGCGCCGCCAAGGACATCGCTATGGCCGCCGAAGTACTTAGTCGTCGAATGCATCACCAGGTCCGCGCCGAGCGCGATTGGCTGCTGCAGGATCGGCGTGGCGAAGGTGTTGTCGCAGGCCATCAGCGCGCCGGAATCGTGGGCGATGGCGGCGAGCGCGGCGATATCGCAGATGTTCATGCGCGGGTTGGACGGCGTTTCCGCCCAGATCATGGCAATGCCATCGGCGCAGGCGGCACGCACGCCGTCGAGGTCTGCCATGTCGAGCATCGTGGCCACGATCCCGCGTTCGGGCAGGAATTCGTGGGCCAGCAAGCGCAGGCCGGAGTAGCAGTCGTCGGGTATCAGCACACGTGAGCCGTTCGGCAGCGATTCGAGCGCGGCGGTCATTGCGGCCATGCCGGAGGCGAACGCAAGCGCCGCCTGACCGCCTTCGAGCGCGCTCAGTGCAGTTTCGAGTCGATCCTGGGTCGGGTTGCCTTCGCGCTGGTATTCATAGCCGGCAATGCGCTCTCCGGCCGGGCCGTGACGGAACGTCGTCGCGAAATGCAGCGGCGGCGCGACCGCGCCCGTTTGCGCATCGGCTTCGGCGCCCGCATGGACTGCAAGGGTCTGGAGCCTGAAAGGCACGGGTGGATTGCCGGGCTCAGCCACGATCGATCTCCGCAAACGTCTCGCGCGCGGCGGTGAAGGTCGCGGCGATGTCCTCTTCGGTATGCGCCGACGACAGGAAGCCCGCTTCGAAGGCCGACGGCGCGAGGTACACGCCGCGCTTGAGCATGCCGTGGAAGAACTTGCGGAACATCGCTGCGTCGCAGGCGGTCGCCTGCGCGTAGGTCTCGACCTTCGCCTTGGTGAGGAACAGGCCGAACATGCCGCAGACACGATTGGTGCTGAACGGCACGTCCGCCTCGATCGCGACGGCTTGCAGCGAGTCGGTGAGCAGGCGCGTGCGACGATTGAGTTCCTCGTGAAAGTTGGGCTGCTGGATCAGTTCCAGTGTCGCCAGCCCCGCCGCCATCGCCACGGGATTGCCGCTGAGGGTGCCGGCCTGGTAGATGGGACCGCTGGGAGCGATCTGCTGCATCAGGTCGCGGCGTCCGCCATACGCGCCTACCGGCATGCCACCGCCGATGATCTTGCCGAAAGTAGTCAGGTCGGGGGTGACGCCGTAAAGCGACTGCGCTCCACCGAGCGCGACGCGGAAGCCGGTCATCACTTCGTCGAAAACCAGCACCGTGCCGTGCCTGGTGCATAGTGCGCGCAGGTGCTGCAGGTAGCCTTCGCGCGGCAGGATGCAATTCATGTTGCCGGCGATTGGTTCGATGATCAGCGCCGCGATGCTGTCGCCGTATGCGTTGAACAACGCCGTCGCGGCGTCGGCGTCGTTGTAGGGAAGGGTGAGCGTGAGGTCGGCGAGCGCCTTTGGGACGCCGGGCGAGTCGGGTACGCCGAGCGTCAAAGCACCGGAGCCCGCCTTCACCAGGAAGCTGTCGCCGTGGCCGTGATAGCAGCCCTCGAACTTCACGATGCGGGCGCGCCCGGTCGCGCCGCGCGCGAGTCGTATCGCCGACAATGTTGCCTCGGTGCCGGAGTTCACCATGCGCACCATCTCGACCGACGGGACCAGTCGCGTGATGGTCTCGGCCATGGTCACTTCAAGCGGGTTCGGCACGCCGAACGAAAGCCCATCGCGCAGCGTGCGCGCTACCGCGTCGAGTACTTGCGGATGCGCGTGGCCGGCTATCATCGGGCCCCACGAACCGACATAGTCGATGTAGCGCTTGCCCTCGACGTCCCAGAGATACGCGCCCTGCGCACGCTGCGCGAAGAACGGGTCTCCACCGACCGATTTGAATGCACGGACGGGCGAATTCACGCCGCCTGGCATCAATTGCAATGCGCGCTGGAACAGATCGTGATTATTCGGATGCATGAGTTCCCTGGTATCAGGTGGGGTCGCCGAATGCGGCGATATAGGCGCGCGCGGCTTCGCCTGGATCGCGTGCGCTCCACAAACCGGAGATCACCGCGATCAGGTCAGCGCCAGCGTCGCGCAGTGTTGCCACATTGTCGGGCCCAATGCCGCCAATAGCGACCAGTGGGAGGCCAAGCCTTGTTGCTTCGCGTAGCACGGACAGGTCGGCGGGCGTGGAGAAACCAGACCGTCTCGTCGTGGCTGGCGTGGTGATTTCGGAGGGGTCCGCGTAGGGCTTGGTGGAGCTCGAAAAAAATGCCCCAAACGCCAGGTAGTCCGCGCCCCGGGATTTTGCCGCCTTGGCGCGCTCGATGCTGGCGTAACACGACACTCCGACCAGGGCGTCGTTGCCGAGTTCGTCGCGAGCAGCGGACGGGTCGCTGTCGTCTTCACCCAGGTGCACGCCATCGGCCTGCATCGTCCGCGCAAGTGCCACGTCGTCGTTGACGATCAATGGCACTCCATGCGACAAACAAGTCAGCTTCAACGCCAGCGCCTGTTCGAGCCGCAGGGCCGCATCCGAACCCTTGTTGCGGTACTGCATCAGTGCAACCCCCTGGTCGAGCACGGCTTGGGCAAGCTTCAACAGTCGGCGCGTATCGGGCTCTTCGGGAGTGATTGCGTACAGGCCACGGATCGGCCATTTGCGGCGCATGTTCGCTTCCCCCCGGTTGCGCGAAGTGCGAAAATCAGAGTTTGTGTCGCCTGCGAAGCCACTGCAATGACTCTGTCCGCTCCAACTGCCGCCTATCGCACGTGGATGTGCGTCGTCTGCGGTTTCATGTATGAGGAAGCACTGGGAATGCCGGCAGAAGGCATACCTGCCGGTACGCGCTGGGAAGACGTGCCAAACACCTGGGTCTGCCCGGACTGCGGCGTCACCAAGGACGACTTCGAAATGATGCCCTTGGGATAATCGCTGTCGGTGGCCCGATGCAGCGCAGGAAGTGTCGCGTAGCGCGGCCTCCAGACCCTCCCGACTGGGCGATCAGGTTAATTCAGCCTCTTTGCCTTTCCCGTTGCCTCGATCAGCAACGACCGGATCGCTTCGACGTCCGGCGCTTCGGGTTGCACGAGCAGGTAGCGCGCGAGGTCCTCGCGGGCGCCAGCGACATGGCCAAGCTTGAGGTAGGCAAGTCCTCGATCGCGCACTTCCTCGCCCAGGCCGGGAGCAAGCTTGAGCAGGCGATCGGCCGACCGCGCCACGCGCTCCCAGTCGTCCTGGTCCACGTACAGCGCCTTGAGGTTGCGCAGCATTCGCAAGAGGATCGTGCGGTGGGTCGCGGGAGCCAGGATGTGCAGCAACTCGTCGTCGTCTGGCGATTGGCCTCCGAAATGCACGCTGACGCGGTCGCGCAGCTCGTCGGCGCTCAACGAGCGGCCCTTGTTGAACGGATCCATCACCAGGATTCCGTCATCGACCGGCAATCGCACCAGGAAGTGGCCTGGGAACGAGATGCCATCAAGCGGCACGTCAAGTCGTCGGGCGATCTCCATCTGCACGACAGCGAGCGAAATCGGAATCCCGAGCTTGCGGTCGAACACATCGTTCAGGTAGCTATTGCGCGGATCGCTGTAGGCGTCGTTGTTGCCACCGAAGCCAATCTCGTCGAACAGGAAGCGGTTGATTACCGCCATCCGCGCCGGCGCCGCATCCTGTGCCTGCACTTCGGTGCGAACCGCATCCACGTAGCCCTGAACGAGCGCATCGTAGTGCGCATGCTGCAGCTCCGGATATTCGTCGCGGGCAATCAGCAAGGCGGTGCCGAGCAGCGGCAGCGCATCGTCATCCATGCGCGCGAGCGCGTCCCACGAGGGCATATCGGTGGTGGCGTTGCGTTGCATGTGCATAGTGGCGAGTTGGGTCCGCGTGGTGGCTCGATCAAGGTTGCGGAGTGGTTGGAGTGTTCGGACCGAAGGTCAGGCGGTCACCCTTCTGCGCGTGCAGGCGATCTGCTGCCCCGGAATTGAGTTCGAGCACATACCGGGCTGGGCCATCGCTGCGATAGGGCGGGCACCCATCACCTAGGCTGCAAGGCGGCGTGCGCCTGGAGACAGAGACGAGCTTGCGGTTGGCATCGAAATAGAAAATATCGAGTGCGATCAAGGTGTTTTTCATCCAGTACGCGAGGGGCTCTTCGACGCCGTGGATGAACAACATCCCGCGGTCGTCCGCCATGTGGTCGCGAAACATCAGCCCGCGCGCACGTTGTGCATCGGTGTGGGCGATCTCGACGGTGTAGCGGTGCCCCCGGAGTTCGATCCACGATGTTGCCATGGGCGTGATCGCGTAGGCGCCAGGCTCTTCCTGCGCCCACGCCAGCGGCACCAACAATGACAGCAGCCAAAGGAGAGGGACGAGCAGGCGGGTCGGTCGCAACATGCTTATCCTCAGCGGAAGGCCCTGTCGTGACGTTCGGTTAGTGCATGCCGGCTGTCAAGTCCGTGGGGCTGCCTACAGGCTCCTTCCGTCATCTTGCGTTCTCGAATCGAGAAAATTGGCCCCCAAGGTGTTGACGTACGCCATGTGGGCTGTATGATGTGCGGCTCGCTGGAGCGAAAGGCCCCAGTCGCTGCGATGCCGGAAGGCGTTGTGGATGAAGCGGTTCGCGACGGGAGTTGTGAGCGGCGGATCTTTGACA
>JBBQTD010000054.1:0-22931 GCA_038234715.1 Lysobacterales bacterium
AAAGCCGCAGAAAGCGACGCTAAATGATGCTTTGAACGCGATTCCAGCAACTCAGCGGGTCTGGAATGAATCACGCGCGTCGAGAACACGAAAATTCGCCGGTCAAATCTTTCCCGGTGACTTATTCAGACCTTCCCTAGCTGCCGTCCAAGCATTAGCGCCCTGCGAAGCCCGACGCCTCACCGCGTCGGGTTTTGCTTTTGTGGGGTTCACGCTGCCCTTCCTTTCGCATCCCGCGCCGCGATGCGGTCGGAGATCCATTGCGAAATTTCATGCTCGGCCCATGCGGACGCATGCTCCCCGAGCTTCACGGGTCGCGGGAACGTCGGCGGGTTCGCAGCGCAGCGCCTGTAGATTTCGGAGCGGCTCAGGCCGGTGCGTGACTTCACGCGCGGCAAACGTTCAAGGATCAGTGGGCCCGTTGCGGGCAATGCTGTTGCGGTCATCGTCGCGTTCCCGATTGCTTGGGCCTGCGCCGGTTGGCATAGGCCGCTGCGGGTTGCAGCGATTGAAGACTCGCAGTTGCGGTAGTGTCCGTCACCGCAGTTGCGGTGCATCTTTGCAAGTTGCGGCGCCTAAGCTTGGTGCTTCAGGTCTTGGCCGGCAACACGCGCTGCCTCTGCAAAGACCTTCTCCAAATTGCGTTTACTGATGCCTTCGGCAGCGCCAAAACGATCAGTCAGCAAGTCAATGACTTTCGCTTGACTCGGGAACCCTCCGCCATCATTCGCCTGCAGCAGGGCGAGCATTGCTGCAACAATGCGGAACAAGCTCGCCTCTTCGCGTGGGCTAAATCGCTTGTTTTCTGAGTTTGATTCCGAACGCATGAACAAGTCTTCGCGTCTAATCATCTGAGGAACTTCTCTGTAGAAGCCCCCATCCTCGCTTCCCACAATTGTCACCCATTCTTTCTTGCAAGGTGCGTCTACCAACAATCCATAACCATCGGATCGGTCATTGGTAACAACGTAAATAGTAGAACCGTGAAGTTCAGCTTCCCCGATGGTCAAAACCCGATCGACCTCGCCTTCATACATGATTACCCAGCCATCGATGCGATAGCGAGGGCGTCTTTTCAAGATGTCAGAATGACCGTGTCCCATCACCTCGTAATCTATGGATGAGCCGTAGTCGCGCCACGCTACATGCTCGAACAAGGCGCGGTCGTAAGGGGGCAAAAATGATTCTTCATTGCCATAGGCATCGAGTCGCGCGATATAGACAAAACAGTCTAGCTTCTCCGAAAGGATTCGCGCCCGCAGTAATCCATCCGTGATTCCTAACTCTCTGGCCCTCGTCGCTAAATCAACAAAATCACTGGCCATCGCGCACCCCACGCCCCTACAAAGGAACCGCGCCAGTCCGGCGGGGTGGCCGGATGTTCGGGGATCAGCCTAGGCGCGGTTGTACGGTCAGACGATAGCAGGGGCCTCTTCCGATTCTTCGAAGCACTCGGCAATCACCATGCGGAGCGCGGCAGCTTCAGCAAGCTCGTGCAATCCCTGCGCGTGGGCGCGGAAGTCTTCGATGCGCTCGCGCATTTCCCGGAATGCGTCGGGTTGTTCGACGTGCATCTTCCCCAGCGAATCGGCGCCGCGCGCCATGGCAATCAATGCTAGCCGCCGCGACACTCCCACCCCCTGCGCGACCGTTTCCAGTTTCGCCATTGTTTCATCGTCGAAGGCGGGGCCGAATGTTGCCGCCGCTTCCAGCTCTGCGCCCGTCATTCCGTCGGGCGGTACACTTTCACTTGCCATGTCGTCATCCTCGTGTTGACGGTGTGGAAGGCGTGGCCGGGTGCCTCATACACCCGGTCGCGCCGCTTACCGGCTAGTGCCGGATTCGGTTGTCATCCTGCCTTGCGCTTGATCGGCGTCACATTGCTGCCGGTTTTCAGCGCGTCGAGATAGTCGGCCCACGCCTGCATCATCATGCGGCGCTCGGCCATGTATTGCGCAAGGTTGTACGTTCCGCGAATTGCGTCCTTGTCGCGGTGCGAGAGCTGGCGCTCGATGGCGTCGGGATTCCAGCCAAGCTCATTCAACCGCGTGGAAGCCATGTGCCGGAATCCGTGCCCGGTCATCTGTTCCGTGGTGTAGCCCAGTCGGCGCAGTCCGGCATTCACGGTGTTTTCGCTCATCGGTCGACGCACGTCGCGCACTCCAGGAAACACCAGCGTCCCCTTCCCCGTCAGGCTGTGCAGGTCCCGAAGGATCGCCACAGCTTGAGCGCATAGAGGCACGACATGCGGTGCGGTACGCGGGTTCTCTTTTGCGGCCTTGCGCAGCTTGCGACGGGTTGCGGGAATGCTCCACTCGCCCGCATCCAGATCGACTTCGCTCCATGCCATTCCGCGCAACTCGCCGGGACGCTGGAACAGTAGCGGCGAAAGACGCAAGGCGGCCAGCGTGACCGGATGCCCCTGATAGCCGTCAATCGCGCGCAGCAGTTCGGCGACGGCCGACGGTTCCGTGATGGCGGCGAAGTTCTTGGCCGAAACCTTCGGCAGCGCGTCTCGAAGATCGGCGGCCGGGTTGCGTTTGCAGCGCCCCGTCGCGATGCCGTAGCGGAAGATCGCGCTAACGACTTCGCGGACCCGGCCAGCGGTGTTCAATGTGCCGCGCTGGACAAGGCGGCGCAGCATCGCCAGCACGTCGGGCGCCTCAAGCTCGGCGATTGGTAACGCGCCGATGGTCGGGAACACATGCTGTTCCAGCCACGCCAGCACCTTTGCGGTGTGGATCGGCACCCATTCGCCTTGCTTTGTCGCTAGCCATTCGCGGCCGACGGCTTCGAAGCTGTTTGCGTCGGCAAGCTGGGCTAGGATCTTCTGCTTTTTCCGATGGGCCAGCGGGTCGGTGCCATCGCGGAGCTTGGCGCGTTCATCGTCGCGCCGCTGGCGTGCATCGGCGAGCGAAACTCCGGGGAACACCCCCAGCGCGACCCGCTTTTCCTTGCCCGCGTGCCGGTACTTCCAGCGCCAATACTTCGCGCCGGTCGGCGTCACTTCCAGATACAACCCGCCGCCAGCGGCGAGCCGGAACGGCTTATCGCGAGGCTGCGCCTTGTTCGCGGCGACGGTGGTCAGCGTTTTCGACGTAGCGGCCATTTGTGCCCCCATGCCTTTTGTCGGTGCCCCCGGATTGTGCCCCCGATTCGGGTCGGATGCCAGTAGATGCCCCCGGACGGCACTGGACACTGCGGACGTAAAAAAACCCGCTGTTATGCGGGTTTCAGGACTTCCTAGGACTGTTCTGGACTACTATTTGGAGGCCGAGGTCGGAATCGAACCGGCGTACGCGGCTTTGCAGGCCGCTGCATGACCACTCTGCCACCCGGCCGGGTGTTGTAGCTGGTAGAGCACGACCTTGCCAAGGTCGGGTCCGCCCGACAGTGCTGTGCGTCTTCTGAAAAGACAAAACCTCGGCGGACCGAGGTTTGGTCGTCGAACTGGAGCGGGAAACGAGACTCGAACTCGCGACCCCGACCTTGGCAAGGTCGTGCTCTACCAACTGAGCTATTCCCGCGTGAACCCACCATTTTACGGATTGACCGATTTCTGTCAAGAAACGCCCGCTCGCCGACATCGCGTGCAGGACAACCGCCGGAACAAAGGCTTTTAATCCCCGCGCAGCGACGGCCATGCGGCTCGCACGTAGCCATAACCCGAGATCAGGGTCAGGGCGGCGGCCACGCCAAGCAATACTTCACCTATACGAAAGGTCGGCAGGTGGGCGATGTCCTGCTGGTACAACAACATGCTGATCGCGACCATTTGCACGATGGTCTTGAGTTTCCCCAGCCACGCGACCTTGACCTTGCGCCCGTGGCCGACCTCGGCCATCCATTCGCGTAGCGCGGAAATTGCGATCTCGCGCCCGATGATGATGGCGGCAAGAGATGTCATCAACTGCGTCGGCTGGATCTCGACAATCAGCAATAGCGCCACCGTCACCGCAAGCTTGTCGGCGACCGGGTCCAGGAATGCGCCAAATGCCGATGTCTGGTTCCAGCGCCGTGCGATCCAGCCGTCGGCCCAATCCGTCAACGCGCCAAGCACAAACACGAACGTTGCCGCAAAGTTCGTCCATGGATGCGTCCATGACTGCGGCAGGTAAAACACGAGCACGAGGACCGGGATCAGCAGCATCCGGAACAAGGTGAGGATGGTGGGAATCGTGAGTTTCATCGCACATGTTCCTGCGGCGATGCACGACCACTCTCGCTGGAGCCATGCAACGCGGCGTAGATGCGAGCGGCAAGCGCTGCATCGATGCCGGCGACGCGTGCGATGTCTTCGACAGCCGCGTTCTTGACGCCGTTCAGTCCTCCGAAGTGCCGCAACAGGCCGGCGCGTCGTCGCGGACCGATGCCCGGAATGTCCTCGAGGCTGCTCATGTCGCGTGCCTTCTGGCGACGGCCGCGGTGTCCAGTGATTGCGAAGCGATGCGACTCGTCGCGCAGCTGCTGGATCAGCTGGAGGGCCGGCGATTCAGCCCCAGGGCGCAATGTCGTCCCGTCCACGCGAATCAGGGTTTCATCGCCTGCTCGGCGTTCCTCCCCCTTGGAAACGCCGAGGAGTTCGACGCCATGGACTCCGAGTTCGCCCAACACATCCATCGCCTGTTTCAGTTGCCCTTGCCCGCCGTCGATGAGCAGCACGTCCGGCAGGATCGCGCCAATGTTTTCGCGCGTCGCATTGGCGCTCGCTTCGGAGCGAGCATCGCGGGCCACCGTTGGCGTCGATAGGTTGTCACTTTCGCTTTGCCGCCCGGCTCGGAACCGTCGCGATAGTGCCTGGCGCATCGCTGCGTAGTCGTCGCCCGGGGTGATGTCGGCGATATTGTAGCGCCGGTATTGCCCGCGCACGGGTCCCTCCGCGTCGAACACCACGCACGAGGCGACAGTAGCCTCGCCCATTGTGTGGCTGATGTCGAAGCATTCCATCCGTTTGGGCGGCGCATTGAGCCCGAGCAACTCCTGAAGCGACTCAACGCGTGCGCGCTGGCTGGCGCTGCTGCCGATTTGTTGCGCGAGTGCGAGCGCCGCGTTTCGCCTGGCGAGGTCGAGGTAACGCGCGCGATCGCCGCGAACCCCGGACTTGATTTCCACTTTCCGACCGCCCTGCTCCGAAAGCGCCGCCTCTAGCAGCCCGCGATCGGTGAGCGCATGACTCAGCACGATCTCGCGTGGTGGGCGTTGCTCGGGATAGTACTGGGTGATGAATGCGCTCAGGACCTCGTCCTCTCCAGTGGCGCCATTGAGCTTCGGATAAAACGCGCGCGTTCCGTGATTCATCCCGTTGCGAAACGCGAGCAACAACACGCAGGCACAACCCTGCGATAACTCGCAGGCCAGCACGTCCATCTCCACCGCCTCACCGTCGACATATTGGCGCGCCTGCACCTTGCGGACCGCCCCCAGCAGGTCGCGAACCCGGGCGGCTTCCTCAAAGGCGAGTGCGGCGCTGGCCTGTTCCATGGCGGCAGTCAGCTCCAGGGCGAGCAAGTCACTGCGGCCATCGAGGAACAGGCCCGCCTGATGGACACTCTCGCCGTAGCGACCAGGCTCGACCAGGCCGACGCACGGCGCGCTACAGCGACCGATCTGGTGCTGCAGGCAAGGCCGACTGCGATTGCGGAATACGCTGTCCTCGCAGGTGCGCAGCAGGAACAGCTTCTGCATCACGTTCATCGTTTCGCGCACGGCACCCGCACTGGGATAAGGACCGAAGTAGCGACCGGCAAGTCGCCTCGGGCCGCGATGAAATGCGATGCGAGGCCACGATTCCTGGGTCAGCACCATGTAGGGATAGCTCTTGTCATCTCGAAGCTGCACGTTGTAGCGCGGCTTGAGCGCCTTGATCAGCTGATTCTCGAGGATGAGCGCCTCGCCCGCGGTTCGGGTCGCGATGACCTCGATGCGACCTACTTGCGCTGCCATCGATGCGATACGCGGCGATTGCGCACTGCGCGTGAAATAACTTGCAACACGGCTCCGCAACGATGCCGCCTTGCCGACGTAGAGCACGCTGTCGTCGGCGGCAAACATGCGATAGACGCCGGGTGCCGTGGTCAGGCGACGCGCGAAAGCCCTGCCGTCGAAGGGCGACGCATGCTGCGCATCGGTCATCCCGGAAACCGTACCTGACTGCGCACATCATTCAACGTGAAGCGCATTGAGCGACCCTCTTGCTTCGACCAATGGACGGTTTACGACGACTCCTGCGTGGTCGCCGGCACCTTCCAGGATTACTCGCCAATCGGCAACCGGCGCACCGACCCACTGTTGGTGTCCACGCGCAGAATTTCATGCGCATCGGTGTTGGCGATCCACAACGAGCCCCCACTGACAGCCATCGCTGTCGGAAATTGTAGCGGGTGCGCCACATCGAACCGCGTGACTTCGCCTCCGCCAAGCTTGAGCTTGCGGACCGCGTTGTTGTAGCTATCGAGTATCCACAAATGGGCAGTGTCCGGATCCTTGGCGATCGCCAGTGGATATTGCAAGCGGGCCTCGGCGCGCGTACCCACCGAATCGCCGAATTCGAACAGCCCCTGCCCGAGCAAGGTTTGTGCCTTTCCGCTGGCCGTCTGCAACGAGCGTACCGCCGACGCACCGGAATCGGTGACATAGAGCAGCGCGTGCACCAGCGTGAGGCCGGCCGGCTGGGCGAAGGCATTTTCGCGCCCGTCGCCATCCACGAGCGCAAGCGCTCCCGAGCCGGCGATGTGGAGCAATCGCTTTTGTGCGTGGTCGTATGCCCATATCTGGTTGCAGCCCGCCAATGCGACGTAGACCCGATCCTCCGCGACCGCGACCGACCATGGCTGGTTAAGAGCAACACTACGACCAGCACTGGTCGCTCCGTCCACGGGTTGACCTGGACGGCCGTTTCCTGCGAGCGTCTGCACATCGCCGTCCGCAATCCGGATGCGACGCAGCGCGTGATTTCCGGTGTCGCAGACATACACCGCATCGCGGCCAAGCGCGAGTCCGCGTGGGCGACGGAACGCGGCACCGGTACCCATGCCATCCATGAAATCCGGTGTGTTGGCGCCGAATCGACGCATCATCCTGCCCTCGTGCGTGCATTCGATCACCGAGTGGTGACCGGTGTCGGCGATGAACAGCACGCGTTCGCTGATGCAGATGCCCGATGGAAACAGGAGAGGCTTGTCAGGCTCCGCGCCTCGCAGCGGTGGGGCCTGTCCCTCGAACACCTGGATTCCGTCGCCCGCAATCAGGTTTGCAACGAGTTTTTCCAGTGCTTCCCGTTGCCGGTCGCCGACGACAAACTCGCGCAGCACGCCGGCTGGATCAATGACTGCAGTCGTGGGCCATGCCGTGATTCCATAGTGCTGCCATGCGACAAACCCCGGATCGTGCGCGACACGCACGCCGATTCCGAGACGACTGCACGCCTTGCGCAGGTGTTGTGGATCCCGCTCGGCGTCGAACTTCGGGACGTGCACGGCAATGACCTGCAAGGCCCCTGAATACTTCAGCTGAAGCTGGCGCAGGTCTTCCAGGAGGTTCTGGCTGTAGGCAGAGCCCGAACTCCAGAACGCGATGACGGTGACATAGCCGCGCAATGCGCCTACCGTGGTCGGAGCGCAGTTGATCCACTCCAGTGCCTGGGTCAATTCCGGTGCGGGCGCATTGAGCATGATGGTTTCCAGGGCCGGCAGGCCGGTTGACCCATTATGCCGGCAGTTGCAGCCTTGTGAGTATCGTGTCGGTTGCTCTGTCGAGCAGTCTGTAGACCCGCCGGAAATCCGCAATCGGCCCGGCGTAGGCCTCCTCGCGCCGAGCCCGATCCGCACCGGCAGTACAAAGGCCAGCTTTGCCGCAGCATGCTGGCCGTCAGCGAGCGCCAAATGTTGCACATGCAAACGATCAGTATCTCCACGGCTCCGCCCACGCCGGATTTGTCGCAAGCAACGCGCGGGCACGCACAAGATCAGCCTCGGTATCCACCCCCGGCGGAAATGGAACCGGCGTCACGGCGACTGCGATCCGCGCACCCGCTTCGAGCGCACGCAACTGTTCGAGGGCTTCGACGGCTTCAAGGCGACCCGTCGGCATCGCTGCGAAACGTCTCAGGAATCCGGCGCGATAGGCGTAGATGCCGATGTGCCGAAGCCAGCCGTGGCCCAGTTCGCCGAGTCGCTCGTGCGCGAAACGATCGCGGTCCCATGGCAGGGGGGCGCGGCTGAAATACAGCGCGTCGCCGTTGGCCTGGCGGACCACTTTCACCGCATTGGGATCGAACAATACCCGGGTATCCTCGATCGGCGCAGCCAGGGTCGCCATCTGCGCGCCAGACACGTCGAGGCACGCTGCAACAGCACGTATCCCTTCAACTGGCGCAAACGGCTCGTCGCCCTGCAGGTTGACGATGATGCGTGTGTCGTCCCAACCCAGTTGTGCGGCGCACTCGGCGAGGCGATCGGTTCCGGACGCGTGCCCTGAGTGGGTCATGCAAACTGTGACACCGTGGTTGGCGAGCGCATCGGCGACGCGCGTATCGTCGGTTGCTACCACCACGTCTTCGGCGCCAGCTGAGAGCGCCCGCCGCGCGACGTGGAGGACCAGCGGTTCGCCACCGAGCAATCGCAGCGGCTTGCCGGGAAGGCGCGTAGCGCCCATGCGCGCAGGGATTGCAACGATGAAAATCAAATCAGCCATGGCCCACCGGGACAGTTACGAGAACCCTTGTCACGCTCTCGAAAAATTCTTCGCTGCAATCGGCACGCACTGGCAGACACCAGCTATCCGGTGGCGCGAACGCGGAGCACTTCACCCAGTCCTTTTCGGTCATCACGATGGGTAACTTCTCCGGAAAGAGCAAATCTTCGATTGCATAGCGATAGTGGTCGGCGAATGCATGCTCGACCGGCTGCAGGCCCGCTAGTCGCAAGTGGTCAAAAAACCGCCGCGGATTGCCAATGCCGGCGATCGCATGCACGCGCTGGCCGCGCATTGCCTGCAACGGCCGCGTCTGCCCATCGACGCCAGCCAGCGTATCGCCCACCAGCACGAAGTGCCATTCGATGCCGCCATCCAGCGAGCCGGTTTGCCCATCGATGCCGTTGGTGATTTGCATGCAGGCAATAGCACTACTGGACATGCCGCCCGGATGGCGCGGTGATGGCTCGCGCAGCGGCCCAGCGGGTAGCACTTTCCCATTTCCGTAGCTCCGATCGGCATCGACTACGATGATCTCGAGGTCGCGATACAGGCGATAGTGTTGCAGGCCGTCGTCTGTCACGACAATGTCGCAGCCGAGTGCCTGCGCACGCTCGGCGGCGGCAACGCGGTCGGCATCGACTACGACATGCACGCGACAGCGCCGCGCGATCAGCACGGGCTCATCGCCACCCTCGTCCGGGGAGGTGTCCGGATGCACCTCCCGCTGGCCGCGCGAACGGCGCCCGAAGCCACGGCTGACCACACCGGGCGACCATCCCTGTCCGCGCAAGTATTCGACGAGCGCGATCACCAATGGAGTCTTGCCGGAGCCGCCAACCGTGACATTGCCAACCACGATCACCGGGACGCCGACATGCCTCACGGCCAACAAGCCGCGCCGATACGCTGCACGACGCACGCGCACTACGCTTGCGTAGATTGCAGACAACATGCGCAGGACAAGCCCGGGTTTGCGCCCGCCGTACCAGATGTCCTGCAGGCGCTCATCCAGCCGCCTCACGGCGTCTGCGTTTCCCGGAACTGCATATTGTGCAGGTGAGCGTACAGGCCTCCGCGCGCAAGCAGTTCAGCGTGGCGACCGCATTCGACCAGCCTTCCCGCGTCTAGCACGAGCACCTGGTCGGCGTGTTCGATCGTCGACAAGCGGTGGGCGATGACCAGGGTCGTGCGGTCTGGTATGAGGTGGTTGAGCGCGTCCTGCACCAGGCGCTCGGATTCGTTGTCCAACGCCGCAGTTGCCTCATCGAGAATCAGGATTGGCGCGTCCTTGAGGATCGCTCGCGCAATCGCGAGCCGTTGCCGCTGGCCTCCCGAGAGCAACGTGCCGTTCTCACCGATACGGCTTTGCAGTCCCTGCGGCATGCGCTCGATGAACTCCGTTGCGTTCGCCGCCATCGCCGCGTGGCGAATCGCCTCGTCGCGCGCGCCCGCCTGCTCTCCATAGGCGATATTCGCAGCCAGGGTATCGTCGAACAACATCACGCGCTGGCCAACCAGCGCGATCTGCCGTCGTAGGTCGGCCAGCGGATAGTCGTCGAGCGGGATGCCATCGAGCAGGATGCGTCCGGCGTCGGGTTCGTAGAAGCGTGGAATCAGCCGCACCAGGCTTGTCTTGCCGCTGCCGGAGCGGCCGACGATGGCCGTCACGGTTCCTGGGCTGGCGACGAAGCCAACATCGACCAGCGCGGCGCCGGACTGGCCGTGATAGCGCAACCCGACCTGTTCGAAGACGATCTCGCCGCGCGCGCGTTGTAGCGGATGCCTGCCCTCGTCGCGCTCCTCCGGGGAATCGAGCAGCGCGAAGATGTGCTGGCATGCGGCCACGCCGCGTTGCACTGCGCTCTGCACGTTGGTGACCCTGCGCAAGGATGGGATTAGCGCCATCATCGCCAGCATCAACGAAACAAACTGACCGGCATCCATGCGTCCGGCGATCGCCTCATGCCCTGCCAGGAAAAGGATCAGCGCAAGCGCAATCGCACCCACCGTCTGCACCAGCGACGACGAGATGCCGCGCGTAAATTCGATCTTGACGTTGAGCCGCAGGTTGCGATTGGCAAGTTTGTTGTAGCGAGCCAGTTCGGCTTCGCGCGCGCCGTAGATACGCACTTCCTGGTGCCCGGACAAGGTCTGTTCCGCCGACTGCGCCATTTCTGCAACGCCGTCCTGGATACCACGATTGAGCCGGCGATAACGCGCGCTGACAGTGCGCATGATGGCTGCAATCAATGGCGCCATGATGAGAACGCCGAGGGTCACCTTGGGGCTGTTCCAGATCATGACCGAAAGCATCGCCATGATCAGCAGGCTGTCGGTTATCATCACCTTGATTGCCTCGGTGCTCGCTTGCGCAACCTGCTCGGTGTCGTAGTTCAATCGCGACACCAGATGCGGCACTGGAGCAATGTCGAATGCCGCGCTCGGCAGGCGCAGGTACTTCGAGAGCATCGTCTGGCGCAAGTCGCGCACGATGCCTCGACCAGCGCGGGCCATGCCGTAGTCGGTGGACAGGGTCGCCATTCCGCGCAGCAGGAAGATCGCGATGATCGCGAGCGGCAGCAGCGCGCTGAGTTGCTGGTTCTTGTTGATAAAGGTTTCGTTGACGATGGGTTTCATCATCGCGGTGAACGCGCCCGCTGCAGTGGCCTCGATCACCATGCCAAGGCCCGCCATCGCGAGCAATGGCCAGTACGGTCTCGCATAGCCGAGCAGGCGCCTGTAAGTCTGCCATGGAGACGGCGCAGGTGCTGCGCCTTCCGTCATCGCCAGACTTCCGCGATGGTTGCGGTCAGCATTGATCCCTGACCGAATCCCCGTGCATCGTCCGTCTTGACCGTGATCACCGCTTGATCTCCGGAGTCGTTGCGATCGACAGCTTTTGGAATCCCAAATCGCCCAGCGCTTCCATGGCCGTAACCACAGCCTGCTGCTGCGTGCGCGCATCGGCACTGAGTATGACCGGCAGATCGCGTCGGTCGCCGGCGACGCGCATGATTGCCGCGCGCAACGACTTGACATCGCGTTCCGGCACCTCATCCTTGCCGACGTAGTAGTGTCCTTCGGCATCGATCGTGATGGCTACGGGCGAGACCCGTTCCGCAGTCACCGGCGCCCCGGCCTGGGGTAGTTGCAACTTCAGCCCGCTATGGTGGTTGAAGCTGGTGGTGACGACCAGGAAGATGATCAGGCAGAACACCACGTCCACCAAAGAGATCAGGTTGATTTCTGGCTCGTCGATCGACGAGCGTCCGCCGCCGAATCTCATCCGCCGCTCCTGTGGCCGCGCGGTGCGGCGGTTTTCACCACGGGCCGCGGCTCGGGTTCAACTTCGAGGTCCGCAGCCGGCTCCGTCAAGGGGGCATCCATGGGTTGCTCGTCCAGCGTATCAAGCAGGTGCATCGCCTGCTGCTCCATCTCGACCACATAGTCGGCGATGCGCCCGCGCAAGTAGCGATGGAACATCAGCGCTGGAATGGCCAGGCATAGGCCGCCGGCAGTGCTGATCAGCGCCTGCCCGATGCCGCCCGCCAGCTGGTTGGCATCGCCGATGCCCTTCTGCAGGATCTCCAGGAACATCCGGATCATCCCGAAGACTGTACCCAGCAGGCCGAGCAGCGGACCCACCGAAGCGATGCTGCCGAGCGTGTTCATGAAGCGGTCCATGTGGTGCACGACATGGCGGCCGACGTCCTCGACGCGTTCCTTGATCTGGTCACGCGGGCGATTGCGCACGTCCAACGCGGCGGCAAGCAGTTCACCGAGCGGAGAATTATTGCGCAGTACTTCGATATGCGCGGGGTTTAGCTCACGGGTTGCCGCCCACTCGCGCACTTCCAAACCAAGACCTGGCGGCAGTACCGCCTTGCGACGCAGGGTCCAGAAACGTTCGATGATGATGGCCATCGCGACCATCGACAACAACACGATTGGCAGCATGATCCAGCCACCGGCTTCCAGGAATTCCAGCACGAACTCACCTCGATCTTGGTTGCTCCACGGACCTGCCAACAATACCCAGTTTAGCCGATGGAGCGGCGGGCTCGTGCCAGAAGCGCAGCAAACGCTCGCGGGTACGCTCAACCACGTGGGGCCCCGTCGCATCCAGGCGTACCCGCACCAGCCCAGCGCTTGCGCTGTCCTCAAGCGCAATGCCCTGTTCGACGTAGCGTCGCACAACCGTGGGCTTCGGTAGGCTGTAGCGGTTGTCCTGCCCGATCGAAATCAGCGCCAGACGCGGCCGCACGGCCTGCAGGAAGCCGACTGTCGAGGAAGTTGAGCTACCGTGATGCGGCGCAATCAGAAGATCGGCGCGCAGCATTCCAGGCTGCTCCCGGATGAGCCGATCTTCGATGATGGCTTCGTTGTCGGCGGGCAGCAGTGCCGCCCATCCAGGACCAGTGATCCGCAAGATGCAGCCGCTGTCGTTGCCCAGATATGGAAAATCCAGTGGCGGATGCAGGAAGCGGAATGTCACGCCATCCCAATCCCACGCGGAATCCTTCAGGCAAGGTTGATAGTCCTTACCGCGCGGCCAGCCTGCCGGCGCATAGCGCAGCGCGACTGGATACGCCCGCCGTACCGCATCGGCGCCGCCGGAGTGATCGTTGTCGCCATGGCTGATGACAAGAGCATCAAGCCGGGGCACGCCGAATGCGTGCAGCGTCGGTACCACTGCAGCCTCACCAAGATCGAGTCCGCCATCGAAGGCTGGGCCGGTGTCGAACAGCAGGGCGTGATGTTGCGTGCGTACCAGCAGCGACAGTCCCTGCCCCACATCGATCATTGCCAGATCGGCAGTTCCCGGGGGTATCGGCGCAATGCGAGGCCAGAGCAACGGCAGCCACAGCAAAATCGCGAGCGGCTTGCCCGGGATTCCGCGAGGCAGCAGCATCCAGAACGCGCCTATCAATGCCATCGCGACAGCCAGCGCGCTTGGCTCGGGCAGCCAGACCAGTGCACCCTGCCATTGAGACACATGTTCGAGCACCCACCACAATGCATCCATCGCATGTGCGGCCAGGCGCAGGATCCATGCGCCGACGCCGGGCACGACCAGATCTACGCCGAGCCCGATCAGCGACAGTGGCGTCACGATCAGGGCGAAGCCAGGAATGCCGATCAGGTTCGTGAGCGGTGAAATCAGCGAGGCCTGTCCGAAGAACCACACGGTCAGAGGCAGCAAGCCGAGCGACACGATGCCCTGTCCACCAACGAACTGACCAATCCCTCGACGTGGCACATCGTGGGGAAGACACCAGACCAGCCACGCCACGCCCGCGAACGAAAGCCAGAATCCGGCCGCGAGCACCGACAATGGGTCGACAACGAGCATTGCCAGAAGTGCCAGTGCAAGCGCATCCGGTACCGACCATGGGCGCCGCCACATTCGCGCGAGCAACGCCGCGACAATCATCATGAGCGTGCGGACCGTCGGTAGCTCGAAACCGGTCATCGCGGCATACCCGAACCCGAACAGCAGCGCCATCACCGGCTGCGCCTGGGGCCGCGGCCATAGCAGGCCAAGGCGCGGGAATATCCAATAGACCAGCCACGCGATCAACGCGCCGAAACTTGCAACGACGCCGACATGGAAACCGGAGATCGCAACCTGGTGATTCAGGCCGGTGGCGCGCAGGGTGTCCCAGTCCGATTCGGTGAGATAGCGTGTGTCGCCCAGCGCAAGGGCGCGGATGAAGCGTGAACTGGGGGATCGCACGGCATCGGCGATTCGTTCGGACCAGCGCGCGCGCAAGGCATCGATGCTCGCTGTCGTGCCGAGCATGCGGGCCGTCTCGGGCTGCCGCACGTAGCCGGTCGCGGCGATCCGTCGTTCCAGGGCGAGCTTCTCGAAATCGAAGCCGCCCGGGTCGAGTACGCCCCGCGGACGCCTCATCTTGACCAGCAGTTTCCAGCGCTCGCCCGGCGCAACTTCCACGTGCGTCCTGTACCAGCCCAGGCGCAAATGGCGGTTTGCGACACCGGCCGCATTGCCATCGCGGTCGGTGATGAAGTCGAATCGCGAAAACCCGTTCGCATGCTGCGGCAATCCGTCCACATGGCCGACCACCGCGATGTCCTGCCCGACCAGTTCGGCAGGCAAGCGCTCCGACAACGCGTAGCCGCCCTGGATGCAGGCCCACGCTGCGCCCACCAGCAATGCACCGATCCAGCGCCAGCGCCGCATCGCGATCCACGCAATGGAACCGACGACGCAAACCAACATGCTGAGCCACCAAGGTGGCAACCTCGCCAACTGCATGGCGACGACCACGCCGCACGTGAGCGCGACAGCACAGGTCACTCCGAGTGGTGGAAGGCCTGACGCGCCCTCGGGCGAAGCCGCGTCCACGTCGCGCACGATCAGACTTCGTGGGCCGCCAGTTCGCGCAATGCGCCACCGGTCAGCTCGAGTACGCGATCCATGCGTCGCGCCAGGCGACGGTCGTGAGTAACAAGAACCAGCGCAGTTCCGACCGCATGGTTCAGTTGCAGCATCATCTCGAAGACGCCCGATGCAGTCTTTTCATCGAGATTCCCGGTCGGTTCGTCGCCAAGAATGCATGCCGGTCGATTGACAAGGGCGCGTGCGACAGCTGCGCGCTGGCGTTCACCGCCCGACAGTTCGCCCGGCTTGTGATGCAACCGATGCTCGAGCCCGACCTGTACGAGCAGCTGCCGTGCATTCGCAGACGCTTCGCGGACTTCGGCGTGGCCGATCAGCAACGGCATCATTACATTTTCAAGCGCGGTGAATTCCGGCAATAGATGATGGAACTGGTAGATGAATCCCAATGCGCGATTGCGCAGGTCGCCGCGCGCCTTTTCGCCGAGTCGCGACATCGCCTGGCCGGCAACATAGACCTCTCCGGAAGTCGGACTGTCGAGGCCACCGAGCAGGTGCAACAGCGTGCTTTTTCCGACGCCGGACACGCCGACAATCGCAACGCGCTCCCCCGCACGGACGCACAAGTCGAGCTTCTCGAATACTGGAGTGCGCAACTTGCCTTCGACGTAGGTCTTTCCAAGGCCGGCACAGCGGATGACCGCTTCGTCCGCAGTGATCGACGTCGTCATGCCCGGATACGCGCTCATTCGTAGCGCAACGCATTCGCGGGATCGATGCGCGCAGCGCGCCATGCCGGATATAGGGTCGCAAGGAAGCACAGAACGAGCCCGACCGCGGCAATCATGCTCACGTCGTGCCATTCCAGGCGTGTCGGCAGGCCGCTGATGTAATAGACATCCGCGGGCATGACTTCGACACCGGTGATGTGTTCTATCAGCTTCACGATGCGGTCGAGATTCTTGGTCAGCGCGACGCCGCCGGCGACACCCAAGGCTACCCCCAGGGTGCCGATCACGCATCCCTGCACCATGAACACGCGCATGATCGCGCCCGGCCGCATGCCGAGCGTGCGCAGGATCGCGATGTCAGCCTGCTTGTCGGTCACGACCATCACCAGCGACGACAGCAGGTTGAATGCGGCAACGCCCACGATCAGGATCAGCAGCACGAACATCATGGTTTTTTCCATTTTCAGCGCGCTGAACATGTTGGCGTTGTCACGCGTCCAGTCGCGAACGCGATACAGCCCGCCCATCCGGTTGGCCAGGTCGTTGGCGACGCTATAGGCCTGCCACATGTCGGTGAGCTTCAGGCGCACGCCGGTGACGCCGCCGTCCATGCGCAACAGACGTTGCGCATCCTGCATGTTGGTGACCGCAAGGCCGAGGTCGTATTCCTGCATGCCGGCTTCAAAAATGCCCACGACGGTGAATGCCTTTGCACGAGGAATGAAGCCGATTGGCGTGACGTTGCCCTCGGCAACCAGTACGGTGACCTTGTCCCCGACCCCGACGCCGAGTTCGAGCGCGAGTTCCTTGCCCAAAATGAGATCGAACTTGCCGGGCTGCAGATCGGTCAACCTGCCGGCGATCATCTTCTTCGCGAGCACCGAGACTTCACCCTCCCGCTCGGGGAGCACGCCGCGAAGCAGGACACCCTGTTCGCTGTTTCCCTGCAACATCGCCTCGCGCTCAACGTACGGAGCCGCACCAACCACGCGCTTGTCCTCATGCGCCATGCGCACCGCACCCTGCCAGTCCGACAACGATTCACCGACACCACTGATGGTCGCGTGCGCGACCATGCTGAGCAGCCGCGTACGGTATTCCTCCTGGAACCCAGTCATCACCGCAATCGTGGTGATAAGTGCGATCATGCCGATCGTGATCCCCAGGATCGAGACGGCTGAAATGAAGGAAATGAATCCAGTGCGACGCTTGGCTCGCGTGTAGCGAAGACCGATGGAGAGCGAGAGCGGTTTGAACATGGGCTATTGTGCCAGCGTCGGTTGCGTAGGAGTGACGGTTGCCTTCGCGCGCAACGCGAGCCGCAACGCACGACGGCCATGTGCGTCGATCGTGTCGGGCCACCAGGTGTAGCGGCGCATGTGTCCGCTATCGTTGGCCAAGGTCAGCACGACAAGTCGTCCGCGAAAGCTTGCGCCAACATGACGCAGCGATTCCATGCGCCCATCACACTCGACTTGCCAGAGCGCGTCGCGACCGGACCAGCTCAAGGTGCTTTCGGGCCTGCGCGATTCGCGATAGAGGAGCCAGGTGACATATGCGAACACGAGCACGCTACAGACGGTGCAGGCTATCTGCGGCATGTCAGCAAGCCACAACCCTGCGATCGCGGCGAGCGCAAGCGCGCACAGCGCCACCGGCTGCCAGCGTGAGCGGCGCCATTTAAGGCGACAGGGCGAGAACGCGTCCGACGAGCTCATCGAGTTCCTGGTTGTCCGGAGATTCGCGTCCGATGAACCAGCGCCAAAGTTGGTCATCTTCGCAGGCCAGGAGCATCACGAACGCCGATCGTTGCTGCGAGTCGGCGCCCGACCATCCCTGATCGAGCCATCGCGAAAGCAACAGATCAAGCTCACGCATGCCTCGGCGGCAACGCCAACGGATGCGTGCGAGTTCAACATCATCTGTCACGGTTCACGTGATCGTTCGCGTCTTTCTTCATTGCTCCACGCAATCCTCGCCACTGCAGCGGCGTAGATCGCCATGGCAAACGCTGCCCGGATGCGCAGGCTCCATGAAGCACGCGGTGCGGACTGCAGGGGCGCAACCAGATCGAGGCATGACATCCTTCAACCACCACGTCGCAGCAACATCAACTTCTTGATCTCCGCGATCGCCTTCGCCGGGTTCAGTCCCTTGGGGCAGGTGCGCGTGCAGTTCATGATGGTGTGGCATCGATACAGATTGAATGGATCTTCAAGATCGTCTAGGCGCGCGCCGGTTTCCTCGTCGCGTGAGTCCACGATCCAGCGATAGGCCTGCAGCAGGATCGCCGGACCAAGATAGCGGTCGCCGTTCCACCAATAGCTCGGGCATGCGGTGGAGCAGCACGCGCACAGGATGCATTCGTACAAGCCGTCGAGGCGCTTGCGCTCGTTTGGCGACTGCAAGCGCTCGCGATCCGGCGGCGGCGCACTCTGGGTACGGATCCATGGCTTGATCGACGCGTACTGCGCGTAGAAGTGGGTGAGATCAGGAACCAGGTCCTTCACGACTGGCATGTGCGGCAGCGGATAGATGGGCACCTCGGACTTCCTGCAGTCCTCAATCGCGCGTGTGCAGGCCAGCGTGTTGGTGCCGTCGATGTTCATCGCGCAAGACCCACAGATGCCTTCGCGGCAGGAGCGGCGGAAAGTCAGCGTTGGATCGATCTCGTTCTTGATCTTGATCAGCGCATCGAGAACCATCGGCCCGCACTTCGCGAGATCGACTTCATAGGTATCGGTGCGCGGGTTCTGGCCGTCGTCCGGATTCCAGCGATAGATCTTGAAAGTGCGCATTTGCTTGGCACCGGCCGGCGCAGGCCAGCGCTTGCCTTTGCCGATGCGGGAATTCTTCGGGAGTGTGAATTCCGCCATGGCTCAATACACCCTCGGCTTCGGCGGCACCGAAGCGACATCGCTGGTCATCGTATTGAGGTGCACTGGACGGTAGTCGATGCGCGTCTGGTTTTTCGCGTCCACCCAGCACAACGAGTGCTTCATCCAGTTCACGTCGTCACGACCCTTGAAGTCCTCACGCGCATGTGCACCACGCGATTCGGTGCGATTCACAGCAGATGCCATCGTCGCCTGCGCCTGCCCGAGCAGGTTCTGCAGCTCCAATGTTTCGATCAGGTCCGAGTTCCACACCAGCGAACGATCGGACACGCGTACATCAGCGAATGAGCGCACGACTTCGGTGATCTTCGCGACGCCCTCGGCCAGGGTGTCGCCGGTACGGAACACGGCAGCGTGATTCTGCATGTCGCGTTGCATCGCGTCGCGGATTTGCGCCGTGGTCGTGGAGCCGTTCGCGTTGCGCAACAGATCGAGATTGGCCAGCGCGCTGTCGCAAGCCGACGTCGGTATCGTCGCGTGCGGCCGTGCAGGCTTGATCGTTTCCGCACAACGATTGGCGACCGCGCGCCCGAACACCACCAGGTCGAGCAGCGAGTTCGATCCGAGACGGTTCGCGCCATGCACCGACACGCAGGCTGCTTCGCCGACCGCATACAGGCCGTGCACCACCGAATCCGGATTTCCGTCCTTCAAAGTGACGACTTCGCCATGGTAATTCGTCGGGATGCCGCCCATGTTGTAGTGCACGGTTGGCAGCACGGGAATTGGTTGTTTGGTCACATCCACGTTTGCGAAGATCTTCGCGGTTTCGGCGATGCCTGGCAGCTTTTCGTGGATCACCTTTGGATCAAGATGATCCAGGTGCAGGAAGATGTGGTCCTTTTTCTCGCCCACACCGCGGCCTTCGCGAATCTCGACTGTCATCGCTCGCGAAACAACGTCGCGCGAGGCCAGATCCTTGGCATGCGGTGCGTAGCGCTCCATGAAACGCTCGCCAGCGGAATTGCGCAGGATGCCGCCCTCGCCACGCACGCCTTCGGTGATCAGCATGCCCGCGCCATAGACGCCGGTCGGGTGGAACTGCACGAACTCCATGTCCTGCAGCGGCAATCCAGCCCGCAGCGCCATGCCACCGCCATCGCCGGTACAGGTATGCGCCGACGTGCAGGAAAAGAACGCCCGGCCATAGCCGCCGGTCGCGAGCACCGTGCCATGCGCGCGGAACAGATGCAGTTCGCCCGTGGACATGTCCAGCGCGAGCACGCCCCTGCATGCGCCATCGGCGTCCATGACCAGGTCGAGCGCGAAGTATTCGATGAAAAATTGTGCGTCGTGCTTGAGCGATTGCTGGTACAGCGTGTGCAGCATCGCGTGGCCGGTACGGTCGGCAGCCGCGCACGTGCGCTGGGCGACGCCTTCGCCATAGTGCGTGGTCATGCCGCCGAATGGGCGTTGGTAGATCTTGCCTTCCTCGGTGCGCGAGAACGGTACGCCCTGATGTTCGAGTTCAACCACCGCAGCCATTGCATTTCGGCACATGTATTCGACCGCGTCCTGGTCGCCGAGCCAGTCGCCGCCCTTGATGGTGTCGTAGAAGTGCCAGCGCCAGTCGTCCTCTCCCATGTTGCCTAGGGCGGCGGAGATGCCGCCCTGCGCAGCGACCGTATGCGAACGGGTCGGAAACACCTTGCTGATGCACGCGGTGTTGAGGCCCTTCGCGGCAAGCCCGAACGTCGCACGCAAGCCAGCGCCGCCGGCGCCTACCACTACCATGTCGAACTGGTGCTCGGTGATCTTGTATGCATTCGTCATTGAGTACTCGTCATCGACAATCGGGCGTTGCTTCTCAAGTCTTCTGCCGTCAGGGCGCAAACACGATACGCATGATCGCGAACACGGATACCAGCGCGCCAAGCGCACAGGCGAACGTCATCGCAACATGCAAGGCAATCTCCATCCAGCGCGCTTGCACGTAGTCCTCGATCACAACCTGCAATCCGAGCTTGGCGTGCCAGAACAGCGCGATCACGAACGCAAGCAATGGCAACGCGTGGCGCGGATTCGCGAGCGTCGCGTGCGCATGCGCATGGCTGGCGCCAATCAACGACATCAACAGCCAGATGAACCACGGTGAAAGCAGCGCGAGCGCTACCGCAGTCAGCCGCTGCGTCCACCAGTGCTGCACACCATCCTTTGCCGAACCGAGGCCACGCGCCTTCGCGAGCGGCGTTCGCATCGACTTGTCCATGTCGCTCGCGCTCATGCGACAACTCCATGCGTCAGCGCAAGCAGCCAGATGCAGCCGGTCAAAACGAAGGACAGCACGACAACGGCCCAGCCGGTCACATAGAACTGCTTGATCTCGAAGCCGCGCCCGCTATCCCAGAGTAGATGGCGCAACCCGTTTAGCAAGTGGTACACCAGGCAATAGCTGAAACCGCACAGCACGAGGCTCCCCGGCAGCGATCCGGCCAGTTCCGCAAACTGCGTGTAGCGCTGATCGCTGGCCGACACCGCGAGCAACCACCACGCTACGCCGAACGCGCCGACCGCTAGTACCACGCCAGTGATGCGGTGCAGAAACGACAGCGTCATCGTGATCTGCCAGCGATATACGTCAGTGAATGGCGAGGTCGGTCGTTCGGGCGTTGCCATGGGGCGTTTCCATCGATGGGCACGTAGAGCTGATGCGCCGCGGGGACGCAGCACGCTCAACAAGAGGAGAGCTGGAATAATGGATCAGAAATCGATGCAGCGGCCATTCTTCTCCCAGTCCCCATAGCGCGTCGGCTCGGGGCCGTCGCGCCCGCCGATTTCGCGCGGAACAACCGCGCGCGCGACGTCCGTGCCGCCCATGCCGCCGACAGTGTCCTGTTCCACGGAAGGCAGTTGCGGCGACGAAACCTCGCCGGCATCGGCTGCATGGGTTGTTTCGCCTATCATTCGAAGAGTTGGCATCTGCCTGCAGAGTTTAAGACCCGGACCCATGACGCACAAGCAAGACGCGCCTTCCAACGAATTCCCGCTGCCCGGATGGCAGGTCGTCGAAGCCACTGGGGTCGATGCCCGTGCGTTCCTGCAGGCACAGCTGATGAACGATGTGGGCGCACTCCGATCGGAGCATTGGCAATGGAATGGATGGCTGAACCCGAAGGGCAGGATCATCGCGTTGTGTGCGTTGGTTGCACTCGCGTCGGACCGCTATTGGCTGGTCGCTCCCGACTTTCCGGCGTTCGACCTCGCGAGTCGGTTGCGGCGCTATGTGTTCCGCAGCACGGTATCGCTGCGCGAGCGCGGCGAGTTGATCGCATACGGCAACTTCGCGGGTCCGCAACAGGCAAGTGGCTCGAAGATCGATCGCCGGCTCGCAGGCTTTGGTGACGGCGTCGAGCTCGACGTCGGCTCCAATGCGCGCCCCCGTGCGTTGCGCATCACCACCATGGAAGCCGAAGGCGTCGTGGCCATGCGTTGCGACGAACAGGCGACACGCTGGCTCTCCTTCGACCTCGCGCATGGCCTGCCCCACCTGGGCATCGATCAGAGCGAGGCATGGACACCGCAGATGCTTTCGCTCGACCGCCTCAATGCCTACAGCCTCAAGAAGGGCTGCTATCCAGGCCAGGAGATCGTCGCACGCACGCACTACCTGGGTCAGGCGAAACGCGAGCTGGTGCGCCTTACGGGTGTCGGAATGCAGGTCGGTGCCGAAATCCAGGCCGGCGGGCATGCGCTGGGCACAGTCCTCAGTTGCGTCAATATGCAGGCGCTGGCGGTCCTGTGCGTGGAGAGACCGTCCGACGGCTGGACCTGCGCCGGATCGCCTTGCGAAGGAGTGCCGCTGCTGGGCGGCCTCGAACGCTGAGCGCGTCGTTTCCCGGTCCCGCGCTACGCAGACGTAGTCAGTCGTCGCAAGCTTGGCATTCGAAATACACGATCTGGTCGGAATTCTGCGCGATGCCCTTGCCAAGGCTGATCGTGCCGGATTTGCGCAAATGAATCTCGTCGCGGCTCAGGCGCAGTTCGTCGTCGTCCCCCAGGCGCACCCAGGTGCCATTGGTGGACCGATCGGACAGCACAAAATGGCCGCGCTTGTACTCGATCGTCGCGTGCGTGCGGCTGACCCAATCGGCCGCGACCATCAACCCGTTGTTGGATTCGCGGCCAAGCGTGAACGGGTCGGATTCGGTCAACAGGTCAATCACCTGGTCGCGATAGCGCAAGGTCAGCTTGCTTGGTTCGCGTTGTTCCGGCGCTGACGACGTGCGCACCGCACGCTGCACGGTG
>JBBQTD010000055.1:0-21925 GCA_038234715.1 Lysobacterales bacterium
ACGCCTTGAACTCGCCGCCAAACAGCTCCGCACCCACCTTCGTCAGCGCCGCTGTCAGCGTCGTCTTCCCGTGGTCAACATGACCTATCGTCCCCACGTTCACGTGCGGCTTCTTGCGCTCGAATTTGCTCTTGGCCATGAGTCAGCGTTCCGATGTCTGAGTTGAGAGTACGGGTATTGCAATGGTGCTCATGACAGGAATCGAACCTGTGACCTCTTCCTTACCAAGGAAGTGCTCTACCGACTGAGCTACATGAGCATTGAGATTGGAAATGTGGTGTTAGGCAGCAGAGTTCAATGGAGCGGATGGCGAGAATCGAACTCGCGTAATCAGTTTGGAAAACTGAGGTTCTACCATTGAACTACACCCGCACTGATGAACTTGCTGCTTCGGTGTTGCTTGCGTCTCTATGTTGCTGATTGGTGCTTCCTGAACGTTTCCTCTGGTGGAGGGAGGTGGATTCGAACCACCGAAGGCGTGAGCCAGCAGATTTACAGTCTGCCCCCGTTGGCCGCTTGGGTATCCCTCCAAATTCTTCAAAACCACAAACTGCAATCGCACATCAACATGGAGGTGGATGACTGCGGGCATCCTGCCCTTCGCCAAGCGGGTCGCACCACTTTCGCGTCACGTTCAAGTTCGCGCCATCGAATCTGGTACTCGCCCCGTCCTGCGACTCGCCCTTCGGGCCAGCTTCGGCTGCTCAAATTCGTCCAGACGAATTTGTCGAACCAATCAAGCCGGGGCGTTCCTCCGGCAAAGAGCCGTGAATTGTGGGCCTTGCAGGCCGCCAAGTCAACGGGACGGCAGGTCGCTACCTGCGAGCGCCGGGGCGAGCCAGCAGGCGCGATTGGCTTCCATCTGCTTCGCTTGCGCTTTCATGTCCTCGGCGTAGTCGGCCAGAAGGAGATCCTCGTCGGTCTCTGGCACCCAGGCCGGCACCGGATGCGGCTTTCCGGTCTCATCGACCGCCACGAACACGATCAGGCAATGGGTCGTGCGCGCCCAGTCGGTCTCGCGCAGGCCCCGGCTATAGACGTCCACGGCGATGTGCATGCTGCTGCTGCCGGTCAGCACGACCTTGGCACGCGCTTCCACCAAGCTGCCGATCATGATTGGCCGCTCGAATCCGATCCCGCCGACGTAGGCGGTCACGCAGTAACTGCCACTCCAGCCGCTAGCGCACGCGAAACCGGCAAAATCGATCCACTTCATGACCGCGCCGCCAAACATCTTGCCGCCGAAATTGACGTCTGTCGGTTCAGCGAGAAAGCGCAGCGTCACTTCGCGACGGTTGGCGGGCATGACGGCCTTCAGGCTTGGCCGAGCGATAGGGCGCCCAGACGGGTGATTTCAGGCGCTGCAGCCAGTGCGCCGCCAACGGCAGCAAACGCTCTGGCCACCGCTGCGCCGTTCATGTGCGCCTGCTCATCGGCTGCGGTGCTCCATTCTTCGCGGGTGACGAACAGTTGCCGTGCCTCGTCGGCCAGTAGGTCGTAACGCATGCAGCCCGACTCTTGCCGCGAATCCTGTGCCAGTTCCAACATGGCGACCATGACGTCCGCGTAGCGGTTGGGCTGGGCAACTATGCGAGCGATCACAAACAGCATGTTTTTCTCCGGCCCGGGTGACTTTCGGTATCACCCCTGGGTTGATTTTGGAAGGATTTCACGCGACGACAGCGCAAGGCAGCGTGAACGCCTGCGAACCTAGACGTTAAACCTGAAATGCAGCACATCGCCCTCGCGGACGCGGTATTCCTTGCCTTCCAGCCGCAGCCGACCAGCATCGCGAGCACCGGACTCGCCCTTGTACTTGATGAAATCGTCGTATGCGATGGTTTCTGCGCGAATGAAGCCCCGCTCGAAATCGGTGTGGATCACCGCGGCGGCCTGTGGCGCGGTCGAGCCCGCGAGGACGGTCCACGCACGGACTTCCTTCACCCCGGCGGTGAAATAGGTCTGCAGGCCGAGCAGCGTGTACGCCGCGCGGATCACCCTGTTCAAGCCCGGCTCGTCGAGGCCCATATGGGTGAGGAATTCGCCCTTGTCGGCATCGTCCATTTGCGCCAGCTCTTCCTCGATCGCCGCGCACACCGGCACCACCTGCGCGCCTTCGCTCGCCGCGCGTTCGCGCACCCGCTCTAGGAACGCATTGTCGGTGAAACCGTCCTCGGTCACGTTGGCGACGTACATGACCGGCTTGAGGGTGAGCAGGAACAGGTCGCGAACCAGCGCGACGTCGTCCGCGCTCAAACCCAGCGCGCGCGCGGGCTTGGCCTGGTCGAGCGCATCGCGCAGGCGAGTCAGCACCTCCTTCTTCGCGATCGCCTCCTTGTCGCCCGTCTTCGCTGATCGCTCAGCCTTGTTCAGTGCCTTCTCGACTGAATCCAGATCGGCCAGCGCAAGCTCGGTGTCGATGGTTTCGATGTCGGAGATGGGGTCGATCTTGCCGGCCACGTGCACGATGTCGCCGTTTTCGAAACAGCGCACCACGTGCGCAATCGCGTCGACTTCGCGAATGTGCGCGAGGAACTTGTTGCCAAGCCCTTCGCCCTTGCTCGCGCCCGCCACGAGTCCGGCAATATCGACGAATTCCATCGCAGTCGGAATCACCTTCTGCGGCTTGACGATCGCTGCCAGTTCGCCAAGGCGCGGATCCGGTACCGGCACCACGCCGACGTTCGGGTCGATCGTGCAGAACGGAAAATTGGCCGCAGCGATGCCTGCCTTGGTCAGCGCGTTGAACAATGTCGACTTGCCGACGTTCGGCAGACCGACGATGCCGCATCTAATTGCCATTTTTGAGAGCCATGAAGAGTGAATGGGAAATCGTGAATCGTTTGCAGCAAAGTGGGTTCCACGATTGCTTGTGCAAGTTCGCGAACCGAAGATTGGAAGTGGGAATCGAAAGAGCAGCGAACCCGCTTCCGCGAATCACGATTCGCGATCCGCCGCCTTCGTATGCAACTGCTTCATCGCGTCGTTGAAATCGCCCGCAACGGCGAGCGGCAGCACGCCCAGCGCATCGTCGATCGCCCGCAGCAATGCGGCCTCGTCGTCGCGCCCGGGGCGACCCAGTACCCACGGCGTGACCTTGTCCTTATGCCCGGGATGGCCGATGCCCAAGCGCAGCCGATGAAAGCGGCCATGACCGAGCAACGCCACGATGTCACGCAATCCATTCTGGCCGCCGTGGCCACCGGCGAATTTGAGGCGAGCCGTTCCGGGAGGCAGATCCAGCTCGTCGTGCGCGACCAGCATTTGTTCGGGTTCGATCTTCCAGTAGCGCAGTGCAGCCGTAACCGCGCGCCCGCTGTGGTTCATGAAAGTCATCGGGCGTAGCAGCATGACCTGCTCGCCAGCGATCGACATCTTCGCGCTTTCTGCCTGCAGTTTGCTGTCGATGCCGAAGCGCGCGCCGGTCTGCAACGCCAATGAATCGAGCCACCAGAACCCGACGTTGTGCCGGGTACGGGCGTAGTCCGCTCCGGGATTGCCCAGGCCGACGATCAGGCGCAATGCTGGCATGACGACGATCTCGATAGAACAAAGCCCCTCTCCCTTCCGGGGAGGGGTTGGCGTGAGGTGCGAACGAAGTCCGCTGCCTACAGATATTCCTATCCCCTCTCCCTCACCCCTTACCCTCTCCCGAGGGGAGAGGGGGGTGATCGTTGCGCGTTACGCAACAGCGCTGTTTCACTGAAGCGGGCAGGCTTACTTCTTGTCCTTGTCCTTGCCCTTGTCCTTGCCCGCATCCTTCGCGGCGTCCGGAGCGACCTGCTGCGAGGCTGGCACCTCGGCCGACGGATCGGCAACCTCTTCGACTTCTTCGCGGGCGTGCTTGGCGATGACCACGGCGACGTCGTGTTCCTTGCCCAGCTTGAGCTCGGGGATTTCCACGCCGTTCGGCAACTTGATTTCCGACAGATGGACGATGTCGCCAAGTGCCAGTTCGGTCAGATCCACCTCGATGAATTCCGGAAGGTCGCGCGGCAGGCAGCTGATCTCGATCTCGGTCAGCTCGTGGGTCACGATCACACCCGCCGTCTTGCCCGCCGACGACTTCTCCTGGTTGAGGAAGTGCAGCGGCACGCTGATGCGGATCGCCTCGTTCTCGCTCACGCGCAGGAAATCCATGTGCATGATCAGCGCCTTGTACGGATGGCGCTGCATGTCACGCAGCAGCACCTTCTCGACGGTGCCATCGATGTCCAGCGACAGGATGCTCGAGTAGAACCATTCGTGTTGCGAGACCAGCCAGATCGGGTTGTGCGCGAACTGGACGGACTTGGGTTCGGCGTGGCCGCCATAGACGATGGCCGGGATGAAGCCTTCGTGACGCAGGCGGCGGCTCGCACCTTTGCTCCCCTGTGTCGCGCGGCTCGTGGCCTGGATGTTGTGGTTGTTTGCCATGTTGTTACTCACTCTTCATTGCTGCATGACCCACCTTGCGGTGGAAGGTGCTCTCCCGCGACCAGGAGAGCGATGGTTCCCGGGAATCGGGAATCGGGAATCGAAACGACGCGACACAGTCGCTTCCGATTCCCAATTTCCGTCTCCCTGTTCCAGTCAACGTACGGCCTAGTCCACATACAACGAACTCACCGACTCTCCGAACGCAATGCGGCGGATCGTTTCGGCAAGCAGCTCGGCCACGCTGAGCTGGCGGATCTTTGCGCAATGGCGCGCCGCTTCGCTAAGCGGAATTGTGTCCGTTACCACCAGCTCGTCCAGCTGCGAACCGCTGATGTTATCGATCGCCGCACCTGAAAGCACCGGATGTGTGCAGTACGCGATGACCTTGCGCGCGCCCTGCTCCTTCAACGCGGCCGAAGCCGCGCACAGCGTTCCCGCGGTGTCGACGATGTCATCGACGAGCACGCAGGTCCGATCCGCGACATCGCCAATGATATTCATCACGGTCGCCACGTTTGCACGCGGGCGGCGTTTGTCGATGATCGCGAGGTCCGCGTCATCCAGGCGCTTTGCTACGGCACGCGCGCGCACCACGCCGCCGACATCCGGACTGACCACCACCAGGTTGTCCGTGCCCTGGGTGCGCCAGATGTCCGCGAGCAGGAGCGGCGACGCATAGACGTTGTCCACCGGCATATCGAAGAAACCCTGGATCTGGTCGGCGTGCAGATCGACCGTCAGAACCCGGTCCGCACCGATCGCCCCGAACATCTTTGCCGCAACCTTAGCCGTGATTGGAACGCGCGCAGATCGCGGGCGCCGATCCTGCCGCGCATAACCGAAATACGGCACCACGGCGGTCACGCTTGCGGCGGAGGCGCGCTTGAGGGCGTCGATCAGCACCAGCAGTTCGACCAGGTTCTCTGCGCTGGGCGCCGATGTCGACTGGATGACGAATACTTCCTGCCGACGGACGTTCTCTTCAATCTCGACCTGCACCTCGCCGTCGGAAAACGTGCCGACCAGTGCCTTGCCCAGGCGGATTCCAAGCTCGCGGCAGACCGCCTGGGCGAGCGGCCGGTTCGCGTTGCCCGTAAACAGCATCAGGTTTTCGTTGCTCATCGCGATCTGCCTGCGCCTGCGCGTGGTGTGCCTGACCAAAAATGAAACCGTGAAGACACAAGTGAAGCGTGAAGCTGCAAAATCCGACTGCAACGGACCCGTGCTGGAGTGGCTGGGGCGGCAGGATTCGAACCTGCGCATGCCGGGATCAAAACCCGGTGCCTTACCGCTTGGCGACGCCCCAACATTCAAGAACCGTCCAGCACCGTTGACACTGCCACCCCGGCGCTGTTGCGCATCAACACTTTCAATCAAGATTCTGCGCCAGCCGATCCAGAAGAGCGGAACGCGACGCACCCGTTGCGACCCAGGCATTCCAGCGCTTCGACAGCGCGGTATGCGCAGCCTCGGCTTGTTCCACCGTTTGAAAAGCCACGTAACAGCCGCCACCACTACCCGTCACACAAGCGTGTCCGAACTGCTCCAGCGCGTCGAGCGCGGCCGCAACCATTGGTTCGCGCCGACGCAGCACCGGCTCGAATGCGTTGCCTAGCAACATCGTGGACGAGAAGCCGGCCATTGTCGCCGGGGCCGCATCCCGGGTCAAATCGCGAGCCCCGAACAAGTCGGCAGTCGGCACATGCACACCCGGATCCACGATCAGGTACCAGCGAGGCGGTAGCCGGAGGGGTGTCAGGCGCTCACCGATGCCTTCGGCCCAGGCGTTGTGGCCACGGACGAAGACCGGGACATCCGAGCCGAGTCGAAGTCCCAAACTTGCCAGACGTTCCGTGTCCAGCCCCGTATTCCATAGAGCATCGAGCGCAACCAGCACCGTAGCCGCGTCAGACGAGCCCCCACCAAACCCGCCGCCGAGCGGGATCCGCTTGACGACCGCAATATCGCAACCCAGGACACAGCGGGATTCGCCCTGAAGCAGCTTGGCAGCACGCAAAGCCAGGTCTTCGCCCACCCCCACTGAGTAGTCCGCCCTGCCCCGAGGCTGAACGCCATAATTGACCCAATTTTCACCGAACTCGATGTCATTGCCATCGAAAATGCCGTGATCTGCTCCAATCAGGCGAATCATGCCGTCGCTACGCAATCGCAAATGAATGCTGTCCCCCCAAGCCAGCAGTTGGAACCCAGTCTGCAGTTCGTGATAGCCGTCGGCCCGTTGACCCAGGATGCGCAGGAAAAGGTTCAACTTGGCCGGAGCTGGCCACGCGGTCCAGCCAGCGTCGGCAAGGGCGGCGCCCATGGGTCTACTGGATGTCCCATCGATCCACGACCAGGCGCACCCTCGCCTTGCCCTGGTTCGCAAACACCTTGATGGGCCGGGGCGGCTCGCTACCGGCGTCCCAGCTCCGATATTCGACCGACCAGTCGTCCTCGGTCATCAGCGAGGGCAGCCCGTCGGCGCCGAACTGCAACTGGGCTAAGTCAGTGCTGGCGCGCGCGCCGCGAACCCATGCTGCCAGCGCATCGACCGGCACCAGCCATCCAAGCGCCTGGTAAAGCAAAGCTTGCGCGTCGGTTCCTTCCATTGTGCCGCCCTCGAGTCCTTCCAGACGCACGCGATCGCCGTCACGCACCAGCCGCCAGCTTTGGCGCGTTACCGGTGCGCTCAACCGGATGTCGAAGTCGCTTCCGTGTTGCTTCCAATCGATGCGTCCGCTTCCGCCGTCCTTCCCGTCGCTGATCGCGATGCGGCCGGACAGCCCCCAGTCTGGATGCGCTGCAAGTGCCGCTTCGCGCGCGGTCTGGGCCCGCAGCAGCCCAGCGTCGGGGGCGCGCCGAACAGGCGGTGGCACGCACGCAGCAAGTGCGAAAATCACGACCAACAGGAGCCAGCGCGCCGGGGTCATGGATGATAGGTCTGCACCACGCGACGCAGCGCGCGGTTGTCCCGGTCCAGGGCAATGCCTTCTTTCCAGACGGCCCGAGCTGCGTCCTTGTCGCCGTGCAGCCATAACACCTCACCCAGGTGCGCGGCGATCTCGGGGTCCTTCTGAAGCGCGAATGCGCGGCGCAGGTTGCGCAATGCCTCGGCATCCCGGCCGAGTCGATGTTGCACCCATCCCAGGCTGTCGAGGAATGCGGGTGAATCAGGCTGCAGCCGCAATGCTTTTTCAATCAGCACCTGCGCTTCCGCATAGTGATCCGTGCGGTCCGCAAGCGTGTAACCGAGTGCGTTGAGCGCCTCGGCATTTTCGGGGTCCGCAGCGACGATACTGCGCAGGTCCGACTCGGCCACGGAGACCCGATCCATGCCCTCGAGCAACAGCGCGCGCCCGTACAAGAGGGTCGCATCGTCGTCAAAAAACGCAAGTCCGCGGCCATAGACAGCCAGCGCCTCATCCTTGTGATCGTGCTTGGTCAGCAATTCGGCCTCGATCTGGAAACTGTCCCGCTGCGCGTCCTGATCAGCCCGGTCATCGTGCTGCTGTGCGCGTAAAATCGCGAGTGCGCCGGCAAGGTCGCCGCCCGATTCGAGCACGATCGCGATCCGGTTTTGCGACTCGCCGTAAGCGACGCCGCGCGGTACCCCCCGATACCACACCAACGCTTCCTGGTTGTGCTTGAGATATTCAGCCAACTGGCCAAGCAACAGCCGGCGCCCAGAATCCGGGATTGACACCGGCACCAACTGATGGGAGGTGCGAACCTCGGCATACAGTGCAGCGAGCCCGGCACTGTCGTCGGCCTGCGCAAGGTAGGCAGCGCGCGCCACAAAGCTGGCGTCGTCCTGGGGTCCTTTCGCCAACACCTCCGCGGCACCCTTTGCGTCGCCCTGCGCGGCAAGCGAAGCGGCGGCAGACTTGCGCACGGTGGCATCGACGACTCCGACCGATAATGCATGATCGATCGTGAGGTGGGCGGCGGCCGGATCACCCGCCTCGCGCAAACGCGCCGACTCGAGCAGCCACGCACGCGGTTCGTTGGGGAAACGGCGCAGGACCTCAACGTCAACAGCCTTGGTCAGTGCAGGATCTCCAAGCCGTCGCGCGAGTTGCCCGAACGTCAGCCAGGCGTCAATGTCTGGCGGCCAATGGCCTTTTTCGAGCAGGTCGCTCGCGACGGGGGCCGAGGTCGCGTTGTCGGTCGCCGAGGCCAGCACGCGGATCGCACGCTTCCAACCTTCGCGGTTGCTGCCAAGGATTGCCAGGAGGCGGCTTCGCGCGCCCGTCCGATCACCCGTGCGAAGGGCGAGCAACGCCTCGTCCGAGGCGAGATCGTCCGAGCCGGGATCGAGTTGTCGCCAGCGTGAAATGGCCACCGCGGCGAGCACGTCAGCGTGGGCAAGCAAGGCAATATCAGTCGCGCGCCGAGCCAGCGCGGGATCCTCCGCTTTCTGGGCTGCTGCGAGGTATTTCTGCGCAGCCAGCGTGCCGTCACCAGCCTGCAGCGCAAACTCGCCCTGCATCGCCGGAGCCAGCGCATCCTCGGTCGCGGCGTGCACGCGCGAAGCTGACAGAAACGCGAACGCACAGATTCCCGCTCCCCACACGATTGCCGGAGGCAGTCTCATCGTGGCCCAAGGCCGGAAATGACCATGGCGGGGGAACGCGTTTGGCCCCGGCGCGACCCGGCGAACCCGTAACGGCTACAATTGGCGGCAACAAATTCGCCCATTCCGCAAGCTTATCGCATCGTCCTGCGCATCATGGAACTGCTGGCCCTTGGCCTGAACCATCAGACCGCCCCGATCGCGCTGCGCGAGAAGGTCGCATTCGCGAACGAAGCGCTACCCGATGCGCTGCGTTCGCTATGCGCGGTATCCGGCGTGTACGAGGCCGCGCTCCTGTCGACCTGCAACCGCACCGAACTCTACGCGCGGATCGATCCGCAAGCCGCGCCGGCCATCGCGCGATGGCTGGCGGAACACCACTCCCTCGGTGTGACCGCGCTGGATGCATATCTATACCGGTATTCCAACGAGGCGGCGGTGCGCCACCTGTTCAGGGTTGCGACCGGGCTCGACTCGCTTGTGCTCGGCGAGCCGCAAATCCTGGGCCAGGTCAAACAGGCGTGGCAGACCGCGCGCGGCGCGCATGCGCTCAAGACTGGCCTCGACCGCCTGTTCCAGCATTGCTTCGCGGTCGCCAAGCGGGTGCGCACCGACACCCGAATCGGCGCGCATCCGGTTTCTGTGGCTTTTGCAGCCGTTCGCCTCGCTCAACAGGTGTTCGCGCGCCTGGACCAGGCGACAGTTCTGCTGGTCGGAGCCGGAGAAACCATCGAACTCGCCGCGCGCCATCTGCTCGACGCGAAAGCCAAGCGCATCCTGGTCGCCAACCGGACGCTCGAACACGCCCAACAGCTTGCGCATCGTTTCGGCGGCGTTGCCCTACCGCTCGAAGACCTGGATCGGCACCTGGCCGAAGCGGACATCGTGATCTGCGCAACCGCGAGCCGTGACCCTGTGATCACGCGCAACGCCATCGAACGTGCGGTCAAGTCGCGCCGGCGTGCTCCGATGTTCCTGCTCGATCTTGCGGTTCCGCGCGATATCGAACCGGAGACCGCGACCCTCGACGACGTGTACCTGTATACGGTAGACGATCTCGAACAGGTGATCGGCGAGAATCGCCGCTCGCGGCAGCAGGCTGCTGGCGAGGCGGAAACGTTGATCGACATCCAGGTCGACCAATTCATGGCATGGTGGCGCGCAAGTACCCAGCAGGACACGCTCAAGTCACTGCGCCAGCGCAGCGAAGCGACCCGCGACAGCCTGCTTGCGCGTTCCAGGGAACAGCTGGCAGCGGGGCGCGACCCGGCCGATGTGCTCGAACAGCTCGCCCACGGCCTGACCAACAAGCTGCTGCATGTTCCGACAGCAAACCTGCGTCGCGCAGCGCAGGATGGCGATGCGCAGCTACTGAGCGCGGCCGAGCGCCTGTTCGATTCCACCTCCGACAACAGCAGGGACAGCTTCAGTGACTCCGAGCCTGCTGCGAAAACTTGAAGCCCTCGCGGAACGCCGCGACGAAGTCGCGCGCCTGCTTTCCGAGCCAGACGCGCTGGCCGACCAGAAACGCTATCGCGAACTGTCGCGCGAATATGCACAACTCGAGCCGATCGCGAATGCGCTCCGCGACTACGACCTTTCGCGAGCCGATCTCGCGTCCGCACTGGCGATGCGCGACGATCCCGAGATGCGTGAGCTCGCCCAGGATGAGGTCACCTCGGTCCAGGCGCGCCTCGTCGCGATCGAGGAGTCGCTCGGACTGCTGCTGATCCCGGTCGATCCGCGCGATGACGCCAACCTGTTCCTTGAAGTCCGCGCTGGTACGGGTGGCGACGAGGCAGCGATCTTCGCGGGCGACCTGTTCCGCATGTACGCGCGTTATGCCGAGCGCAATCGCTGGAAGGTCGAGATCGAATCGTCCAGTCCGGGCGAATTCGGCGGCTACAAGGAAATCATCGCGCGCATCGAAGGTCGCGGGGCCTATTCGAAGCTCAAATTCGAATCCGGCACCCATCGCGTGCAACGCGTACCCGATACCGAAGCGCAGGGACGCATCCACACCTCGGCCGCGACCGTCGCGATCCTTCCCGACGACGACGAAGTCAGCGAAGTGCAAATCAACCCGGCCGACCTTAAGGTCGACACGTTCCGCAGTTCTGGAGCTGGCGGGCAGCACGTCAACAAGACCGAGTCCGCAATCCGCATCACCCATCTGCCGACGGGCGTGGTTGTCGAGAACCAGACCGAGCGTTCGCAACACGCGAATCGCGACAAGGCCATGCAGCGGTTGAAGGCGATGCTGCTCGAAGCCGAACGCGCGCGGGCGGCAGCAGTCACGGCCGCCTCGCGTCGCCTGCAGGTCGGCAGCGGCGATCGCAGCCAACGCATCCGCACCTACAATTTCCCGCAGGGTCGTATTACCGATCACCGCGTCGAGGGATTGACCCTGTATCGCTTGCCGGAAATCCTCGAAGGCGACCTCGACGACCTCGTCGACCGTTTGACGCGCGAACACCAGGCTGACGAACTCCGGTTGCTCACGGAGGCCGCATGAGCATTGCCGTACGCCGAGCCGATGCGAACGACGTGGACGTGCTCGCTGCGTTGTTTGACGCGTACCGGCAGTTCTACCGGCAGCCCGGCGATGTTGCAGCCGCGCGCGCGTTCCTCGCCGATCGCCTCGCGCACGACGAGTCGGTCGTGCTGATTGCCGAACACGGCGAAGCCGCGATCGGTTTCGTGCAGCTGTATCCACTGTTTTCGTCGGTGCGGCTTGGGCGCACCTGGTTGCTCAACGATCTGTATGTTGCACCGCGCGGTCGCCGCCTCGGAGCAGCGCGTGCATTGCTCGATGCTGCCTGCACGTTCGCACGCGCAGGCGGCGCGCTGGGCCTGGAACTTGAAACCGGCAGCGAAAACCTTACCGCGCATGCGCTGTACCGCAGCGCCGGCTGGGAACTCGGCAAGAACCTGCATTTCCATATCGATTTCAATGACCAGCCCAACCAGGATCCCGCATGAGCGATGCCGACGCGGCGCTGAACCTGTGCGTGCTCACCGTGTCCGACACGCGCATGCCGGCGAACGACAGTTCGGGCGATTTCCTCGTTGCGTCGCTCATGGCTGCAGGCCATCGCCTGCACGAGCGCGCGATCCTGCCCGACGATCGCTACCAGATGCGCGCGCTGGTGTCGCGCTGGATTGCCGATGCCACGGTCGATGGCATTCTCGTTACCGGGGGCACAGGATTCACCGGACGCGATTCCACGCCCGAGGCGTTGTTGCCATTGCTCGACAAGACCATGCCCGGCTTCGGCGAGATTTTCCGTTCGATCAGCTTTGCCGAGATCGGCACCAGCTCGCTGCAGTCGCGCGCGTTCGCGGGACTCGCGAATGGCACGTTCGTGTTCTGCCTGCCCGGCTCGACATCGGCCTGCCAGACCGCATGGGAGAAGCTGATCCGCGCCCAGCTCGACGCGCGCACCAAACCCTGCAACCTTGCGGCACTGCGTCCGCGCCTGGTGGAAAGTCCGCACACGGATGTGCGGGCTGCTGATCACGGACGATCATCGGAGAACTAACCATGTCCATCGACACCACCTTGCGATTGCTTGCAAAGGCGCGCGGCCTCAGCGCAACCGACATCGCCACCGCGATTCCGCGGGCTGGCGTCGCCACGGTCTCCGCATGGCTGCGCGGCGACAAGATGCCGGGCAAGAGTCAACTCGATGCCCTGGCGAAGACATTCGGCGTCCCGGCGGGTGCATTGCTCAGCGAAATCGCGAGCACCCTCGATCCGGCACGCACCAAGGGCGAACACGCCCTGCTCGCCGCCTATCGGGAACTGACGACGAAACAACAGGGCGCGTTGCTGGAAGTCGCGCGCGGCATGGCTGACGTACGCCGGGAGAAGAAGTAGGACATGCACAAACTCAAGCGCAAGAAATACACCAAGCTGTTCGAACCGATGCAGGGCGAACTGCTGCAGATGGCACGCTGGGTCGAGCAGACCGGCCAGCGCGTGCTGATCCTGTTCGAGGGCCGCGACACCGCCGGCAAGGGCGGCGTGATCGGCGATATCGCCGGCACGCTCAATCCGCGCCAGTGCCGCACGATCGCGCTTGGCAAGCCGGATGAAACCGAAAAAGGGCAATGGTATTTCCAGCGCTACATCGAACACCTTCCCGGCGCAGGCGAGATCGTGCTGTTCGACCGCAGCTGGTACAACCGTGCGGGTGTCGAGAAGGTCATGGGCTACTGCACCGATGCGCAATACAACGCCTTCCTCGAACAGGCGCCAGCGTTCGAAAGGCTGCTGACCGACGACGACGTCCTGCTGTTCAAGTACTGGTTGACCGTGGACCAGGAACAACAGGAGGAACGCTTCGCCGAACGCGCTGCCGATCCACTCAAACGCTGGAAGCTCTCGCCGATCGACCTCAAGGCGCGCTCGCACTACGAGGAATATGGACACGCGCGCGACGCGATGCTCAAGGTGACGCACACTGCCAATGCTCCCTGGACGCTGGTGGATTTCAACGACCAGAAACGCGGCCGGCTGACCCTGATCCGCCACCTGCTCGATCGGCTGCCCGAAATGCGCCTACCGCACAAACCCATCAAACTGCCGCCGCTGAAGCACGACCCGGCACGCGAGTCCTTCGATGGTACGCTCAGGCCGTTGCCGGATGCGTTGACGGATTGATTGCGATACGCCGCCAGGCGAGGCCTCCGGAGTGCCGGCGGCGCAAGGCCCCCTACGCACCGGAGGACTTTCCTGGTCTTCCCGGCGATCTAGCGCAATTCGAACCCGGTTACGTCATCGTCGATAGTACCGAACGCACGTTGCACACCCGCTACCCGCGCAAGAGGCGGACCGCGTTGCAGCCACCGCTCGAGCGCATCGATGTCCGCAGGTTCGCCCTGCGCAAACGCCTCCACCCTGCCATCAGGCAAATTGCGCACGTGACCCATCAAGCCAAGCTCGCGCGCGCGGCGGCGCGTCGCCGCTCGAAAACCAACACCCTGCACGCGGCCGCTGACATGGAAGCGCACTGCCTGGATATCAGCCATTCGGTTTCGCGCGATCGATCATCTGCTTGAGTTCCCTGATCGTAATCGGACCGACGAATTTCTTGACGACAGCGCCATCCGGGCCGATCAGGTACGACGTCGGCAACCCTCGCGGCGGGTCGAAGTCTGCCAGCGGGTGGTACGGATCGACGATGGCGATCGGGTATCCGGGTTTGTGCTCCTTGAGAAAAGCCTGCATTGCGGGACGCTCGATGTCCTCGAAGTCCAGCCCGATCACCGCGACATCATTCCGCGACCTGATGAATCCGCTGAGGTCCGGGATCTCCTGCAGGCATGGGCCGCACCAGGTTGCCCAGAAGTTCACCACGACCCAGTGCCCGCGCTGCGTTGCAAGGTCATAGGCATGCCCATCGAATGTGGTGATCTTCAGCGTCGGGTGGGGCTTATCCGCTGAGGTTGTGACAATCGCAGTTGTCGGCGCCGCCACTGGAGTCGCTGCTGGCGGCTTCGCCGCTGGCGCCGTTGTTCTTGCGGCAGTGCCGGAAGGCGGCGCAGGTCGCTCGCATGCGCACAAGATCAACGCGCACAGGGATGCAAGAACGATCTGGGCCGCATGGAATTTGATCATTCGGAGTTTCCTCGGACTTTGTCTGATTGGGTCGGACTTGATGGATTCGGAACAGGTGGCTCGGTCGGGATCGGTGCTGACGGACAGCCTGTGAGATGCAAGAGCACCGGGTTGCTGGCTGCGGCTTGGTTGCTTCCAGGAGGATCGGTGGCGGACGGTCGATAGATGCTACCCACAGTACGCCGCAAGCCATCGCGTAGCGGAACGCGCAAGGCATCGAGTGCGGCATTCACGCGAATGCCCAGCGCGTCGTCCCGGCACGGCAGCAGGACATCCGCATCGGGAATGCGCATCACCGTACCTTCGTAGACCTCGCCAAAGCCGACCTCGTCAAGGTCGCGCGCAAGGGACCACTCCCCTGCTTTGTCACGTTGCAGCACACCGATCTGGCACAACGCCCTCATCATGTCCTGCAGCGCGTCATCCGCCAGGATCGGTTCGAGCGCATGCAGATCCACCGAATGCAAACCCTTCCCCTGCACGCGCGCTTCCTCGAAGCGCCCAAGCAGGCGTAATAGCCCATAAAACTCGAAGCCCTTTGGCAGTCGCAGCGCCTGCGGTCGGTAGCGGTACACCGACAACGCCGCCGCAAGGATTGCTCCCAGCAGGATCACCAGCCACGATACCCAGATCCACAGAAGAAAAATCGGGACCAGCGCCAGGGCTCCGTAGATCTGTTGGTACGACGCGCGGATCAGATAGTAGGCCACCACGTACTTCGCGCCTTCGAACAGGATCGTCGCGAGAATTCCGCCAACGAACGCATGCCAGAGCCGCACGCTGCGATGCGGAATCACCTTGTACGCGGCAGTAAACGCGATCAACTCCAGCAGTCCCGGGACCAGGCGCAGCCCATACTTCGCCAGCGGCGTCTGTTCTGCCTCCGCGATCAGCGGCAACGAGAAAACGTATGACGAGATCGCAAGGCTCAATACGGCCAGCAACGGACCGAGTGCCAGGGCGGCGCAATACAGCAGGAATCGCGCATGCGGCGAACGCGAGGTCGGTACGCGCCAGATCTTGTTGAAGGCGTCCTCTATGCTCGACATCGTCAGGAACGCACTCGCCAGCACCCCGAGGGCGCCAATACCTGTCATCCCACGCGCGCCCGTCGCAAATGTCCGGATGTAGTCGGCGACGCTCGCCGCAGCCTTTGGCACGAAATTGTCGAACAGGAAGATCGTCAGCGCATCGCCCCAGCGCTGGTAGATTGGAAACATCGCGATCACCCCGAGCGCGGTGGCGGCGAGCGGCACCAGCGCAAGCAACGTGGTGTAGCTCAACGCCCCGGCGGTCAACAACCAGTTTTCCTCGAAGAAACGCTTGAGCAGGAAGCGCAGGAACGACGCGGCCCGCGTCCGGTAAGCGCGGCGCATCCAGTTCTTCAATGTGACGATATGCTGCATGCGACTAGAATAGCCGAAGCTCCAAAATCCGCCTGTCGGAGCCTCCGCCCCCGTGGCGATCGCCAAGCGCTCGTCGGCTTGCTTGTCGGCGCGTTCGCGCGATCCAGATGCTTCGGGGCGTCGCCAAGATGCTCACTTCCCTGGGCAAGATGCTCTATGCCCCAGGAAACATGCTCTCTTCCCAAGGCAAGATGCGTCGGGCGTTGGCAAAATGCTTCATTCCCCAAACAAGATGCGTCGGGGCCTGGGGTCACCCATCGAAAACCGGACTTTTCCGCTAATCTGTCGCCATGCCAGACATCGTGATCCTGTACTACAGCCGCAACGGTGCGGTCGCCGCGCTTGCGCGCCAGATCGCGCGCGGCGTTGGCGAAGTCGATGGCATGCAGGCGCGCTTGCGGACCGTTCCCCCGGTCGCGCCGACAACGCAGATTGCGTCGCCGCCGATTCCCGCTGACGGATCTCCGTACGTGACCCACGGCGATCTCGCCGAATGCGCAGGCCTGGTGCTCGGCAGCCCTACCCGTTTCGGCAACATGGCTGCACCGCTGAAGCACTTCATCGACGGGCTGGGTGCGCAATGGGCTTCGGGAACGCTGGTCGGAAAACCTGCCGCGGTGTTCACCTCGACCGCAACCATGCACGGCGGCCAGGAGGCCACGCTGTTGTCGATGATGGTGCCGCTGCTGCACCACGGCATGCTGCTGGTTGGCATTCCGTACACCGAGCCGGCACTGACCAGCACGCTTGACGGCGGCACGCCATACGGCGCCAGCCACGTTTCCGGCCCGAAGGACGACCAGCCGTTGACCAACGACGAGAAAGCACTTGCGCGCGCGCTTGGGCGACGAGTCGCACAGATCGCCGCCAGGCTGGGAAGCGCACTCGCATGATCTCGCGCACGCTTGCACTCGCCGGCATCCTGGGCCTGTTGTTGCTGCAATGCCTGTGGCTTGGAGTGATCGCACCGGCTGGCCCGGGTTCTGCCTGGCTGTACGTCGCCGTCATGTGCGTGCCGATGCTGCCGTCGCTGGTGCTGCTGTTGCGGGGCCATCGCAGTGCGCTGCTGGTCGGTGCGATTGCGGCATTGTTGTATTTCTGCCACGGCGTGATGACCGCGATGAGTGAGCCGGAAGTTCGTGGGCTCGGCCTGGTCGAAGTCGGGTTGAGCGTGTTGGTGGTGGTTGCCGCGAGCTGGAACGGCATGCGCGCGCGGTTCGCACCCAAGCCAGCCGTATAATCCCGGCATGGAAAACGGTCGGGATACCGCGATGATGGACCAACTGTGCATCGTCACCACCGGCGGCACGATCGACAAGGTGTATTTCGACGACAAGTCGGACTTCCAGGTCGGGGATCCGCAGATCGGGCGCATCCTCGATGAGCTTGGCGTCGCGTTCCGTTTCAGCGTGATCCCGATCCTTCGCAAGGACAGCCTGCACATCACCGCAGCCGATCGCGAACTGCTGCGCGCGACGATCAGCGCGCAGCCGGCACGGCATGTGCTCGTCACCCACGGCACCGACACCATGGTCGATACCGCAAATGTACTGGCCAGCATCAAGGACAAGACCATCGTGTTGACCGGTGCGCTGAACCCGGCGCGTTTTCGTGGCTCCGACGCCGACTTCAATATCGGCACTGCGGTCGGCGCGGTGCAATGCCTACCACCGGGGGTCTATATTGCGATGAACGGACGCATCTGGGATCCGTTGAAGGTCCGCAAGAATGTTGCGGCGAACCGCTTCGAATCGGCGGGTTGATCGCTCGCCAGTGTTCCACAGCTTGCCCGTCCAGTTCACCTCCCATCCAGCCGAGGTCCCGCCATGCACGTGCGCGCGCTCCTGCCCACCTCAGTCGCCGTTTTGCTGTCCGCATTCGCTCCGGCCGGAGCCATCGACCTGACCGGCAACAATCCGCCCGATGGCCTGCGTGGCGTGCTGGATGCCCCGACGTTGTTCGGTAGCGGTCCATGCACGGCGCGCGTCGGCGCCAAGATCCAGCTGCGCCAGCAGCCAAGCAACAGCGCTGCCGCAGCGGGGATGCTCGAAGCACCACCGATCGCCGCCGGCCAGAACGCGTGTTCGGAGGATGTGCTGGTGCCCCGGCTGCGCAAGCCTGGCGACGCTTGGACGTCGCCCGTGCCGACCCGCGAATTCAAGCGCGGCCACCGGGGTTTGATCCTGACCGATGCGCAGTCGGGGTGGTACCGGATCATGCTCGGGGATGGCGAGGCATGGATGCCTGCACCGCCGTCTTCGGTCGCGTACGAATATGGCAGCATCGTGGTGCTCCAGCCGATCCACACCCTGCGTGGGTGGGACGGCCGGGTCTGCAGTTCGCCACGGCTGGACGACTGCCGCAGGATGTCGATGCCCCCCAATCCGGCGCTTCGGATCACCCGCATGCAGCCGGTGGGAGCCGACCTGTGGTTCAAGGTGGACTTCGGCATTGGCGCTTGCGAAGGAGCCGCATTGCCGGGCCACGATGTGATGTCCGGGTGGATTCCGGCCTTCGGGCCTCCCGGCGCTGATGGAAAGCGCCCGTTGACAGTGTGGATGGATCCGCACGGTTGCTGAGCCCGGCGTAGACACGCGCTCAATTGGATTGCACTGACCTGCGTGGTGAAACCTGCGCGGAATTCGGTGTGGGTGACAGGCCTGCGATCTACGTAGATGGCATCCACCGCCTTTTCTGGCAACGTCGGCAATGCGCCGTCCGTTCCACGCGTGGACAACCTGCAAAAAAAACCCCGGCGCGAGGCCGGGGTCGGGTTCCATATTGATGCTTGCGATTACCGCACTTGAAGCGTCACGTCATCGACCACGAACGAGGTCTGCAAGGACGAATCCTCGGTGCCCAAGAACTTGATCACCACGGTCTGCCCGATCCACGGGGTCATGTCGGCGCTATGCACCGCGTAGCCTGGCGCGGCGTCAAGGTTCGAGAAGCTGCCCAGGGTAGCCAGGAAGATGCCGGACGTGTTGTAGAGGTTGACATTGAGCTTGTCGAACTTGCGCGTCTTGGTGATTTCCTTGGTGTCGATGTGCAGCCAGTACGCCAGTGTTGCCGACGTGCGGGTGCTCGGGATCGTGACCTGCTGCGACACGCTGTCGGTATGCGCCACGGCAGCGCCGTCCAGCCACGCATCCCATTGGCCGCCGTGCGCCGGCTCAGGACCACCATTGTTGAGGATGTTGCCTGACGAGAACACCCACGGCGTCGGGCCGGTCTCGAATCCGGTGTTCTTGATCAGCTGGTTGCCGCCGCCGCCTGGAACGACCGTCACGCCCTTGGTAATGCTGCGGACATTGAGATCGTTGTCGGCAACAGTTTCCATCACGTTATAGGTGCCTGCGCCGGCGTAGATGTGCGACGGATTCGCAGACGTGAGCACCGGGCTGCCATCACCGAAGTCCCAGAAGTGCCTGGTGACGGTTCCGTCGGAGTCGGTCGACGTATCGGTGAATTGAACGGTCAATCCATGGGCCACGTAGCTGAAGTTGGGAACCGGCGGGTTGCCGATCGGCACGCCGAGGTGGGTGATCGCGGTGTTGAGGATCATGCTGCCGCGGCCGGTGGCAAAGTCATAACCGACCTTGGCCGTCTCGCCGCCGTTGTTGCCGACGGTGACATCGTGGAAGTCGGCCTGCGGCAATGCGTAGATCAGCGGATCGGCGAAGCCGAAGCTGGTTCCCTTCACTGCAAGTACACGGGCCCACAGGCCGGCGAAGATTGGCGCCGCGAGACTGGTACCACCCCACTGCTGCAATGCTCCATTGACAACAACTTTCGCGCCCGAGTTCGGGTCGGCATCGAACGCAACGTCGGCGACGCCGCGCTTGGTGCCCGGAACCAGCAGTAGCTGGTAGCTCGGCTTGGCCTCGAAGGTGCTCGGGCTGCCGCCACTGCCGCTCCATACGACTTCGCTGCCCCAAGTCGTTGTGGATGCGTCAAGCGTGGTACCGGCAACGGCGACGACAAACGGTGAATCGGCTGGCCAGCTCGGGGTGGTTCCACCATTGCCGCATTCGTCCGCGCCTGAGTCGCCAGTCGAGATCGTGAAGGTCTGGCCCTGCGAGACGCCGACCGAAAGGATCTGGTCGGTGGTGGCCGCGGATCCATCGCCCTGTGCACCAAGTTCGCAACCGCCGATCGAGACGTTGATGACCTTTGCCGCGTTGGCGGTCACGATTGTGTCGAAGTTGGCGACCATGTCCGAAAAGGACAGCGAAGGCGTGGTGTAGAAAATGATCTGGCCGATCTTGCCGCCGCCAGCGCCGACGATGTCCTGGCTGTCGATGTCCCACTCGATCTGTCCGCTGGTGTCGGCGCTGCCGCCAAGGGTCGTGACGACCGACGTGGTGACCGGATCAAGGTGGTTGCTGGTGGTGAACGAAGTCAGGTCGGTAATGCTTTTCGACACGTCGCCACTGGTGAAGATGCCGGCCGTCACTCCCGCTGCGGTCGCGACGCCAGTTGCGCTGTAGATCGATGAGAACTCGACCGGATTGTGCCCGGTAACCGCATTGGTGTGCGGCGCGTTCGGATTCTGGCGCTGTGCAAACGTATGGCCGATGTGCACGGTCTGCAGGCCGATCACCGAAAGGACGGTGTCCTTGAGGGCCTTCGGAACCTGCGCATCGGTGGTATTCGCGAATGCAATGCGACCGTCGCGGGTCCTGACCTGCGCCAAGGTTGTGAGGAAGGCCTTCGAGGCGGTCGCTGCAGTGCCGTCAGCCGATACCAGCATGCGGCTCGGGGAGATCACGACGTTTTTGTAGCCCATGCTGGTCAGGTAGTTCGCGACCGCTTGTGCCTGCACCTGCGTCGGCGCGTGGTTCGCGAAGAACTGGGTGCGGCTCATCGGCTGTGCCGCCGCGCCGTGCGCCTGGATCTTCGCATTGTTCGCGTTGAAATTGGCGAGCGCATCGCCGTTGCGCAATTTGAGCGCCACTTCGATGCGCATCGGCTGGGTCGCCTGCAAGCTGCCGGTGACTGCGTCGCCGCGCTGCAGGGTTGTCGCATGTGCAACCGAAGCCAATGCATTGGAGTTTGCTGCCATGGCGCCGGTGCTGCAGATAGCCGCCACGACGGCGAGCGCGAGAGACGTTTTACGCAAGCTTGCAAAGGACGAGTTCATTCGTGACCCCAGATATGTGTTTGGTGTACGCCAGGGACGTATTGATCCCGACGCTGTGATTGGGCTTCCTCGCCCGGGTTGCTTTTCTCTGTGCGATGGTCTGACGCATCCGACGCACGACAATGCGATGTCGTACATCCATTGGTAAAAATTGCGGATTCCCCAACTGCCTCAACGACCATTCTCAAGCGGACCGGAAGGACATTTCAGCAGCGCGCTTCGAGGGCCATTATCAGCACCTATTGCGCACACGGCAAGCGAATCATGGCACGCGTACGCATATAAAGGAAAGTTGCGCTGAAGGCGACCCCTGCCACGAGCGTTAAGAATCTGTTGGCATGGACGTTTCGCGAGGTTGCGCGTGCGAGGCCACACACACAAAAAGACCCCGGCCGAAGCCGGGGTCCGGTGCATCTAATGCGGGACTCCTTACTGCATCCTGACGGTCTATCCGATGTAGGCGCTGACATCATTTGCCTGCAACGGTGTTACTGCTGGCAGTCCGGTTAAACCGGCCCCGCCGCATTCGCGACGGGCCCAATTCTTCCTGCAGTCTTGGTGGATCGTGCCTAGTTGATCGTGGCCTTCAGGGTTTCACCCGAGAAACCAGCATAAGCCCTGACGTTCGTGTAGTACGTACCGGCCGCAGGCGAGCTGATGGTGCAGCTCTCGGTGCTGCTGCTGGTGTACGGACGGCAGGTGTACGTGGTCGTCGTCGGTGCGCTGCCGAAGTTCACGTAGAGGTCCGCATCGCCCGAGCC
>JBBQTD010000056.1:0-21721 GCA_038234715.1 Lysobacterales bacterium
TCGGCGCGCTCGTCAGCGGACAACTCAAGTTGCGTGACCGGACGTCCCATCTTGGCCATCATGGCAGGCTCCATAAGCACTGCAATGAAAGACAACTTGCTGAGATGTTAGTTCAAGTTATTTGCGAGACACCACACTAGATCAAGACAAACAGAATCCAAAGAATGGTGCCAGGGTCGCTATTCGCAAACTGGAAATTACCCTGCCCCACCACCAAGCTTGCCATGAATTCCGCCCTTCGCCAGCACCGCAGGATCCAGCAGCTTCTTCAACTCCTTCTCCGATAGCCCCGTCGTCTCCTTCGCAACATCGAGGATCGGTCTGCCATCCTTGTACGCCTGCTTCGCCGTCGCAGCCCCCTTCGCGTAGCCAATCACTGGATTGAGCGCCGTCACCAGAATCGGATTCCGATTCAGTGCCTCCGCTATGTGATCGGTGCGCACGGTGAAGCCCGCGATTGCCTTGTCAGCGAGCAGCCTCGTCACATTCGCCAGCAACCCGATCGATTCCAGCAGGTTGTGGGCGATCACCGGCAGCATCACGTTGAGCTGGAAGTTGCCGCTCTGCCCGGCCACGGTGATTGTGACGTGGTTGCCCATCACCTGGGCGCAGACCATGGCGGTGGCTTCGGGGATCACCGGGTTGACCTTGCCGGGCATGATCGAGCTGCCGGGCTGCAGCGCGGGGAGTTCGATTTCGCCGATGCCAGCGAGCGGGCCTGAGTTCATCCAGCGCAGATCATTCGCGATCTTCATTAGCGAGCACGCGAGCGTGTTGAGCTGGCCGGAGAGTTCCACCGCGGCGTCCTGGGAGGAGATGCCTTCGAACAAGTTGGCGGCGGCTTCGAAGCGCACGTGAGTCTGCTTGCCGAGTTCGGCGGCGACGAGTTTGCCGAAGCGGGGATCGGCATTGATGCCAGTCCCTACCGCAGTGCCGCCTTGCGGAATCTTGCGCAGGCGTTTGCTGGTGTCTTCGATGCGCTCGATCGCCGAGCCGATCTGTGCGGCCCAGCCGCCGAGTTCCTGGCCGAAGGTGACGGGCATGGCGTCCATCAGGTGGGTGCGGCCGGTCTTGACGACCTTGGACAGTTCCTTCGCGCGCTTGAAGAGGGTGGCCTGGAGGTGTTTGAGGGCTGGGAGCAGGCGCTCATGCACGCCGAGGTTGGCCGAGACCTGGATCGCGGTCGGGATCACGTCGTTGGAACTCTGGCCCATGTTGACGTGGTCGTTGGCGTTGACGGCGTCCTTGCTGGTGGACTTGATTTCCTTGCCGACGAGGGTGGAGATCACCTCGTTGGCATTCATGTTGCTCGATGTCCCGGAGCCCGTCTGGTAGACGTCGATCGGAAACTCACTGTCGAAGTCACCGTTCGCGACACGGTCGGCGGCCTTGCCGATGGCCTTGGCCTGGGCCTTGCCCAAGTAGCCGAGGTCGGCGTTGACCTGCGCGCACGCGGACTTGATCAGGCCCAGTGCGCGGATGAACTCGCGCGGCATGCGCAGCCCGGAGATCGGGAAGTTGTCGACGGCGCGCTGGGTCTGCGCGGCGTAGAGCGCGTCGGCGGGGACCTTGAGTTCGCCCATGCTGTCGCGTTCGATGCGGAATTTGGTGGTCATGCTGGTTCCGTTTTGGTGAAGAGAAATAGAAGCCCCTCTCCCTCCGGGAGAGGGGTAGGGGTGAGGGGCAGCCAATGCGAAGACCTCCGCTCCGCTCGCCCCTCACCCCTACCCCTCTCCCGGAGGGAGAGGGGCTAAAAGGGCCGGCGCAAGCGACGCGAAAGTATAGCGACGCAACGGTTGCGACGCCGCGCAGGTAAAATGGCGCGTTCGCCCGGAGCCCACGATGACCGATCCCCTGCTCGCCCTGTCCCCCATCGATGGCCGCTATGCCGGCAAGGTCGATGCGTTGCGGCCGATCTTTTCCGAGTTCGGGCTGATCAAGGCGCGCGTGCATGTCGAGGTGGAGTGGTTGCTGGCATTGGCTGCGGAACCTGGCATCGGCGAGCTGCCCGCCCTGCCCGATGACGCCATCGCGCGCCTGCGAACACTCGCTAAAACATTCGGCAAGGCCGAAGCGACGCGCGTCAAGCAGATCGAGAGCACCACCAACCACGACGTGAAGGCGGTCGAGTATTTCCTGAAGGAACGCATGCGCGAGGATGCGCGGCTGGGTCCGGCGCTGGAATTCGTGCACTTCGCTTGCACGTCGGAGGACATCAACAACCTCAGCTACGCGTTGATGTTGCGCGAGGCGCGCGAATCGGTGCTGCTGCCGGCGCTCGCGAAGCTGGAAGACACCCTTCGGACGATGGCGCATGCGCATGCCGGGTTGCCGATGCTGTCGCGCACGCACGGGCAGACCGCCTCGCCGACGACGGTGGGTAAGGAACTCGCCAACGTCCTTTCGCGGATCGAACGCCAGCGCAAGCAGCTCGCCAGCGTCGAACTGCTGGGCAAGATCAATGGTGCGGTCGGCAACTACAACGCGCATGTCGTCGCATATCCAGATGTGGACTGGCCGGAGTTCGCGCAGCGTTTCGTCGCCTCGCTGGGGCTTACGTTCAACGCGTACACCACGCAGATCGAGCCGCACGACTGCATCGCGGAAATCTGCGACGTGCAGCGCCGCGCGAACACCATTGCCATCGACCTGTGCCGCGACCTGTGGGGATACATCGCGCTCGGTTACTTCAAGCAGTCGGTGAAGGCGGGCGAAGTCGGTTCTTCGACGATGCCGCACAAGGTGAACCCGATCGACTTCGAAAACGCCGAAGGCAACCTCGGCATCGCCAACGCGTTGCTCACCCACTTCGCCGAGAAGCTGCCGATCAGCCGGTTCCAGCGCGACCTGACCGATTCCACGGTACTGCGCGCGCTGGGAACCGCGTTCGGCCACAGCATGGTTGCACTGGATGCCTTGCAACGCGGCCTTGCCAAGCTCAGCGTGAATCCCGAGCGCATCGCTGCCGACCTCGATGGCGCGTGGGAAGTGCTTGCAGAGCCGGTGCAGACGGTGATGCGCCGATACGGCTTGCCGGAGCCGTACGAGCAACTCAAGGCGCTCACGCGCGGCCAGGGCATGACGGAAGCGACGATGCGTGCGTTCATCGCAACACTGGAACTGCCGGCGGAAGCGAAGCAGCGCTTGCTGGAGATGACGCCTGGGTCTTACACGGGGTTTGCAAAGGATCTGGCAAGAAGCGCCTGACAGGTCGCTTCCCCTCGCCCCTTGCGGGAGAGGGGTTGGGGAGAGGGGCGAGGTTCTGCATTAAGGTCGGGCTGCCGACCACGACGCTGGCGAGCGTGAAGCTGTGAGCGAAAACCCGCAGACCAAGTCCGCGCCTGGCACTGCAACCTGCGAGAGAATCTCACTGGAATGAAACCTTCAATCACCCCACCCCTGGTCGAAGTCCACGCAGCGCAAGGCGCGTTGCTCGGCATGCCGCCGGCGCAATTCCTGCGCGACTACTGGCAGAAGCGACCGCTGCTGGTTCGCAATGCGTTTCCCGGTTTCGTCTCGCCGCTGTCGCCGGAAGACCTTGCTGGGCTCGCCTGCGAAGAAGCCGCGCTGTCGCGCATTGCGCAGCACGACCGCAAGAAGGATCGGTGGATGTTGCGCAGCGGCCCGTTCGCCGAAGCGGAGTTCCCGAAGCTGCCCGACCACGACTGGACGCTGCTCGTGCAGGATGTGGACAAGTGGGACGCGGACGTGCGCGCCCTGCTTGACCGCTTCGACTTCCTGCCGCGCTGGCGCATCGACGATGTGATGATCAGCTTCGCGGCGCCCGGTGGTTCGGTTGGCGCGCATGTGGATCACTACGACGTGTTCCTGTTGCAGGGGCAGGGTCGGCGGCAGTGGCAGATCAGTACTGATCCGAACGCACCGACCGCATTCCGGGACGACGCGGAGCTCAAGCTGCTGCGTGCGTTCACGCCGACGCACCAGTGGACTCTCGAACCCGGCGACATGCTCTATCTGCCGCCAGGCGTGCCTCACCACGGCGTCGCCCTCGATGCATGCCTGACCTACTCGATCGGCATGCGCGCGCCCTCACAGGCGGAATTGCTGGTGGATTTCGCCGAGCATCTTGCGCAACAGGCGGGCGAAGATGCGCGGTACGCGGATCCGGATCTTGTCGTCCCGGGGGATCGCCACGAGGTAGACGATGCTGCGCTCGCCCGCGTGCGGCGCGCGCTGTCCGTGCTGCAAGCCGATGACGCGACGCTGGCAGCGTGGTTCGGCAGCTACATCAGCGCGTATCGCGGCGCCGATGTCGCTGCACCACCGAAACCGCCGAGCGCGGACAAGGTGCGCAAGACGCTTGCCGATGGCGGTGCGCTGTTGCGGCATCCGTTCGTGCGAAGCGCCTGGACGCGGCAGGGCAAACGCGCGCTGCTGTTCGTCGGGGGCGCGGCGTATCCGATGGGAACGGCATCGGCGCGCAAGCTCGCTGCAGCGCAGGCGATCGACTCCGCGCAGTACGCTGTGCTCGATGCAGATGCGCAGGCTGCCATCATTGCTTTGGCGTTGTCTGGCAACTTCGTGCTGCAACGACCATCGAAAGGCAAACGCCGATGAGCCAGGTACTGCATTCGGATTTCCGCGTAGAACCGGCCGACTACCGCACCGACTTCCAGGATCTGCGCCGCGTACGCGAGCCGGTGTTCGTGGTCGAGAAGCAGGTTCCCATCGAGATGGAATGGGACGCGCTCGATCCGATCTGCCAGCACGTGATTGCGCGCGACACGGGCAATCGTCCGATTGGCACGGGCCGCCTGAGTCCGCAGCGCAAGATCGGCCGCATGGCCGTGCTCGTCGAGTGGCGCGGACGCGGCGTCGGCGAAGCGCTGCTGGTTGCGCTGATCGACATCGCGCGCGTGCAGCGCTGGCCGGATGTGGAGCTCAGTGCGCAGATCGATGCGGTCGGCTTCTATGCCAGGCACGGCTTCGTGCCCTATGGCGATGCATTCGACGCAATCGGTATCCGCCACCAGTCGATGCGGCTGCAGTTGCAACCGTTCGAGGAGCGCCCGCCGTCCGCACCGCGGCCAGCGCTGGCGGCGGTCGAGACCATGGAGGAAGCGCTGCACGCGGCCGCGGAGGTGATCGCGAACTCGCGACGCGAACTGTGCGTGTTCAGCCGCGATCTTGACTACGGACTGCTGTCGGCACCGGCCGTGATGAACGCGTTGCGAACCTATGCAACGTCCGGCGTGGGCGCATCGGTCCGCGTGCTGCTGCTTGATCCACTGATCGCACCGCAACTGAACCATCCCTGGTTGACGCTGGGACAGCGCTTACCGAGCGTCTTCCAATTCCGCGCTTGCCAGGAACCGCAGGACCTCCAGTATCCGTCGGCGTTCGTGGTGGGCGATCGCGGCGGGTTGTATTTCCGGCCAATCGGTGGCCGCGTTGAAGGAGAAACCAGCGAAGCAAGCCCTGCGCGTGCGCGTCAGTTGCGTGAGGGCTTCGATCGCATGTGGGAACGCGCAAGGCCGTGCACCGAGTACCGGGCTATCGAAATTTGACGGTCGGCAGCTGGGACATCGCGGGATCGAGTCGGCCGCACGCCCCGGATCTGTGTTTACCCGTCCCGTCCCTGCACCGCTCGCCATGCGCGTCACGGTGCGGCGGATGCTCTCCGACTGTTCCGAAGCGTGTCGCCCTCGCGCTATACTGCCAAGCCGTTTTGATGCGCTGCAAAAAGTAGCCCCAAAGCGTCTTGATTCAATCACTTGCCAGACAAACCTCACCGCCGGGCGCACACGAGTGGATAGCCTGATCAAGCAGTTTGCCGCGACCTCGCAGAATTCCGGCGGCAATGCCGCGTTTATCGAAGACCTGTACGAGAGCTACCTCGCCAATCCTGCCAGTGTGGGTGTGGACTGGAAAACGTATTTCGACTCCCTTGCCGGACGTAGCGATGTGCCGCATTCGCCCGCGATGGCGCGGATCGTCGAGGCGGCAAAATACGCCGGTCGCGGATCGCTCAACGGCTCGGCTGCGACCGCCACGGCGGTTCCCGATGTGCTCTCGCAGAAGCAGGCCGTCGTGTTGCGGCTGGTCACGGCGTACCGCTCGCGCGGCCACCTGCGTGCGACACTCGATCCGCTCGGCCTGACTGCCATCGGCGATATCGAGGAACAGCCGCACCGGCCGGCAGCACCCGACCTGGATCTCGCGGCCCACGGGCTGACCGACGCCGACCTCGACACCCGCTTCAACACCAGCTTTGCCGCCGGCCCTGCGATCCTGAGCCTGCGCGAGTTGTTCGCCACCCTGCGCGCGACCTACAGCTCCACCATCGGCGTCGAGTTCATGCATATCAGCGACGCCACCCAGCGCCGCTGGGTGCATCAGCGCCTGGAAGGGGCCGCCGGCAAGTTCGGTTTCGACGCGGACTGCCGCAAGCACATCCTCGATCGCCTGACCGCGGCTGAAGGACTCGAGCGCTACCTGCATACCAAGTACGTCGGCCAGAAGCGCTTCTCACTCGAAGGTGGCGATTCGCTGATCCCGATGATGGACGAGTTGTGCCAGCGGGCAGGCAAGGCGGGTGTCAAGGAAATGGTCGTCGGCATGGCCCATCGTGGTCGCCTGAACGTGCTGGTCAATACGCTGGGCAAGCCTCCGGACAAGCTGTTCGCCGAGTTCGAGGGTCGCTACGAGCACGCCGACGATCCGGCGCATTCGGGCGACGTGAAGTACCACATGGGTTTCTCGGCGGATCTCGCGACACCGGGTGGTCCTTTGCACCTGGCGCTCGCCTTCAACCCGTCGCACCTGGAGATCGTCAATCCGGTCGTGGCCGGCAGCGTGCGTGCGCGTCAGCAGCGTCGCGACGATGGCGAGCGCGACGAAGTGCTGCCGGTGCTGATCCATGGCGATGCCGCGTTCGCGGGCCAGGGCGTCGGAATGGAGTTGCTGCAGATGTCGCAGGCGCGCGGATTCAAGGTCGGCGGCAGCGTGCACATCGTGATCAACAACCAAGTCGGCTTCACCACCAGCCGCACCGACGATGCGCGTTCCACGATCTACTGCACTGACGTTGCGAAGATGGTCGGCGCGCCGATCCTGCACGTGAATGGCGACGATCCCGAGGCGGTGGTGTTCTGTACCCAGCTTGCGTTCGACTTCCGCCAGGAGTTCAACAAGGACATCGTCGTCGATCTCGTCTGCTACCGCCGCCACGGCCATAACGAAGCCGACGAGCCGTCGGCGACGCAGCCGGTGATGTACCAGGTGATCAAGGCGCACCAGACGCCGCGCGAGCTTTACGCCGCGCAACTGGTCGCCGATGGCGTGCTCGATGGCGCCGCCGCTGCGGCGATGGTCGATAGCTACCGCACCATGCTCGAATCCGGCGCAGTCACCACTGCGCTTGCCGACAAGCCCGGCGAGATCTTCGGCGCGGACTGGAAGCCCTACCTGCACGGCGCGATGAAGGACCCGGTCGACACCACGGTTCCGCGCGGCGAACTCGATGCACTCGCTGCGCAGATCAACACGATCCCGGACAACGTCAAGCTGCATCCACGCGTCGCCAAGATCTACGATGACCGTCGCAAGATGGTCGCTGGCGAGCAGGCCGCCGACTGGGGCTTCGCGGAGAATCTTGCCTACGCGACCCTGATCAGGAACGACTTCAAGCTGCGCCTGGTCGGACAGGACTCAGGGCGCGGCACGTTCTTCCACCGGCATGCAGTGCTGCACGAACAGACCGGCGGTCCGGACTACATTCCGCTGCGCCAACTGCTGCCCGAAGGCGCCGATCCGCTGGACGTGACGATCATTGACTCGCTGCTCAGCGAGGAAGCGGTGATGGCGTTCGAATACGGTTTCTCCACCGCTGATCCGACCACGCTGAACATCTGGGAAGCGCAGTTCGGCGATTTCGCGAACGGTGCGCAGGTAGTGATCGACCAGTTCATCAGCTCGGGCGAATCGAAGTGGAACCGCTTGTGCGGTCTGGCGCTGTTCCTGCCGCATGGCTATGAAGGCCAGGGGCCGGAGCATTCCTCCGCACGTCTTGAACGCTTCCTGCAGTTGTGCGCGCTCGACAACATGCAGGTCGTGGTGCCAACCACGCCCGCGCAGATCTTCCACCTGCTGCGCCGGCAGATGCTGCGCAAGACGCGCAAGCCGCTGATCGTGTTCACGCCGAAGTCGCTGCTGCGGCACAAGCTGGCTATCTCGACGCTGGATGAACTCGCTTCGGGTGGTTTTCGCGATTTCATCGGCGACGGCACTGCAGATGTGGGAACGGTCACGCGCGTTGTGGTGTGCGCTGGCAAGGTTTATTACGACCTTGTCGAGGAGCATGCGAAGCGCGGCCTTATCGACGTTGCGATCGTGCGCGCCGAGCAGTTGTTCCCGTTCCCGCGTACCGAAATGACCGACGAACTCGCGCGCTTCGCGAAAGCGAAGAGCATGGTGTGGTGCCAGGAAGAGCCGATGAACCAGGGCGCCTGGTACCAGATCCAGCACCACCTCTCACGCTGCCTGCAATCCGGGCAGACCCTGTACTACGCCGGTCGCACGCGTTCGGCCGCACCTGCCTGCGGCCATCTGTCGACGCACCAGGCCGAACAGGCAAGACTCGTCGGCGCGGCCTTGGCCGGCACGCTTGGCGACAGCGTGGTCGTGGAATAGACATCCAATGATCCATTCTCCAGGACGTACACCATGAGCATTGAAGTCAAAGTCCCGGTCCTGCCGGAATCCGTTTCTGACGCAACCATCGCTGCGTGGCACAAGAAGCCGGGCGATGCGGTCAAGCGCGATGAGAATCTGGTCGACCTGGAGACCGACAAGGTCGTGCTTGAGGTGCCCTCGCCCGCCGATGGCGTGCTCAAGGAAATCAAGTTCGAGACCGGCGCGACCGTCACCAGTTCGCAATTGCTCGCAATCATCGAGCCAGGTTCCGCTGCTGCGGCGACTGCTCCGACGCCTGCGCCCACGAAGGCTGCACCGGCATCTCCAGCGTCATCGTCACCAAGTGCGGCCAAGGGTGCGCCAGCCGCGACGGGGGATACCTCAGCACTCTCGCCCGGCGCGCGCTTCACTGCCGAGCAAAACAAGGTGGATCCGGCAAATGTCGCCGGCACCGGCCGCGGCAGCCAGGTGACCAAGGAAGACCTCGTCTATTTCATGCGATCGGGTGATGCGCCAGCCGCTGCACCTGCAGCAAGCGCGGCGAAAGTCCCGACGGCGATGCCCGCTGGAGCGCGTCCCGAAGAGCGCGTACCGATGACGCGCATGCGCGCGAAGATCGCCGAGCGCCTGATGCAGTCGAAGAACTCGATCGCGATGCTGACTTCGTTCAACGAAGTCAACCTCAAGGCCGTGATGGACATGCGCAAGTCGCAGGGCGAAGCCTTCGAGAAGAGCAATGGCGTCAAGCTCGGCTTCATGAGCTTTTTCGTGAAGGCCGCCGCGAGCGCGTTGCAACGCCACCCTGCGGTCAATGCGTCGGTCGACGGCAACGATGTGATCTACCACGGCTATGCCGACATCTCGGTCGCCGTCTCCACCGACAAGGGATTGGTCACGCCGGTGCTGCGCAATGCCGAATCGATGGGCTTCGCCGAAATCGAAAAGGCTATCGGCAACTTCGCCAAGGCCGCGCGCGAAGGTGGTTTGAAACTCGAGGACCTGCAAGGCGGCACGTTTACGATCACCAACGGCGGCACGTTCGGCTCGCTGTTCTCCACGCCGATCGTGAACCCGCCGCAGTCGGCGATCCTTGGCATGCACGCAATCAAGGAACGCGCGATCGTGGAAAATGGCCAGGTCGTCGCGGCGCCGATGATGTACATCGCGATCAGCTACGACCACCGCATCATCGACGGCAAGGACGCGGTGCTGTTCCTGGTCGATATCAAGAACCAGCTAGAAAATCCGCACAGGATGTTGCTGGGACTCTGAAGAATCCCGGGAATCGGAAACGGGGAATGAGGAATCTTGGTAGCACAAGTATTCCGAACCTGTTCGCTCCAACCGATTCGCCATTCCCCATTCCCCATTCACACGAGCGAATTCATGAGTGAGCAATTCGATGTCATCGTCATCGGCGCCGGTCCGGCCGGCTATGTCGCCGCGATCCGCTGCGCGCAACTCGGGCTGAAAACCGCCTGCGTCGACGACGCGCTCGGCAAGGACGGCAAGCCCGCGCTCGGTGGCACCTGCCTGCGCGTCGGCTGCATTCCGTCGAAGGCGCTGCTGGATTCCTCGCGCCAGTTCCACAACCTGCAGCACGGCTTCGCGGTTCACGGCATCACCGCGAACAACGCCGCGATCGACGTCGGCATCATGGTCGGCCGCAAGGACAAGATCGTGAAGCAGTTCACCGGCGGCATCGCGATGCTGTTCAAGGCGAACAAGGTCACCGCGTTCGCCGGTTTCGCGACCCTGCATCCGAACCGCGTCGTGAAGATCAAGTCGGCAGACGGCAAGGAAACCGAACTCAGCGCGATCAACGTGATCCTTGCTCCCGGCTCCACGCCAATCGAGCTGCCGTTCGCGAAGTTCGACGGCAAGACCATCGTCGACAATGCCGGCGCACTCGATTTCGCGTCGACGCCAAAACGCCTCGGCGTGATTGGTGCCGGCGTGATCGGACTCGAACTCGGAAGCGTGTGGCGGCGTCTTGGCAGCGAAGTAACCATCCTGGAAGCACTTTCGGATTTCCTCGGCGCGGCCGATCCGGAAATCGCAAAGATCGCGTTCAAGGAACTGACCAGGCAGGGGCTGGACATCCAGTTGAATGCGAAAGTCAGCAAGGCCGAGGTCAACGGCAACGAGGTCGTGATGACCTACACCGGCAAGGACGGCGAAAAGACCATCACCGTCGACAAACTTCTGGTTTCGGTCGGCCGTCGCGCCGCAACCAGGGGCGTGCTCGCGGAAGGCACCGGCGTGCAGCTCGACGAGCGCGGTCGCATCCAGGTCGACGAACACTGCCACACCGGGGCTGACGGCGTGTGGGCGGTTGGCGATTGCGTGCGCGGCCCGATGCTCGCGCACAAGGGCAGCGAGGAGGGCGTCGCCGTCGCGGAACTGATCGCCGGCCTGCCCGGCCATGTCGATCTCAACACCGTGCCGTGGGTGATCTACACCGAGCCGGAGATCGCGTGGGTCGGCAATACCGAAGCCGAACTCAAGGCTGCAGGCATTCCATACAAGACCGGCAGCTTTCCGTTCGCAGCGATCGGTCGCGCCGTGGCGATGAATGAACCGGCCGGCATGGTGAAGCTCATCGCGCACGCAGAAACCGACCGCCTGCTCGGCGCGCACATGGTTGGCGTGAGTGTGTCCGAACTGATCCACGAAGCCGTAGTGACGATGGAGTTCAAGGGCGCCGCCGACGACCTCGCGCGCATCTGCCACGCGCATCCGACCTTGAGCGAGGCCGTGCATGAAGCTGCGCTCGCGGTGGACAAGCGGGCGATCCACAAGGCGAATTGATGCGGATACGGCTGCCCATGTTGGTGCTGGCTGTATTGATGCTGGCGATCGTATCTGCCGCTGGTGCGTCAGCACAGGGCGCGCCAACAGCCAAACAATCCGCAGATGCAGATGCTGCGCGAAAAGCTGCGGAAGAGGCTGAACGTGATTCAGCCTTTGTCTCAGATCGCGAACACCATGCAGCATATGAACAAAAGGACATTTTGATCAGACTCGAACGGACCCCCTGCTACGGGAGTTGTCCCGTCTATACGGTGACGATTCTTGGGGATCGCAGTGCAACATTGGTAGCGCCGGGCATGAAGGCAAATGGCTATTCCTGTTGCGATCGAGTCAAGAGGACGACATTGTCGGCAGCCGACTACGATGGGATCGTCAAGCAGATCGAAACAATGGGGTTTTTCAAGCTCCAGGAAGACTACAGCGCACCGGTCACTGACGTGTCAGGCGTGAAGATCACCGTGATTGCGCCTTATGGTGTCCATCGCGTGTGGAGATATGCCGTTCCCTGCGAAAGCGAATATCGCAAGATCAGGGGCCCGGACAAGCGCCCAACCATCCCCGTCAACCGTGCCGATGGACGCACCGTCACGATCGAAGATCCTGGCCGATATGGCTACCTGGATCGGGTGTCACCTCCGCCCGACAGCCTTTGCAAGCTCGAGTTGATGATTGATCAGCTGACCGGCAGTGAGCAATGGGCAAGACAAATGCAGGCTCCGGAAGGGCACAGCGACAAAGCTTCGCACTGAGCTGGCCGACCACCGTTCCCCGGCCCGTCGGCATTGTCGCCGAGCGTTCAGCAACGCACGAGCCCATGGCTCGCGGGCGCGGCGCGAGACCCATGCCATAAGTCACATGTCCCCCAGGTTAGCCGGCAAGTTATCATCGCAAGGTTGTATTGGGCGCATCCAAGCGCCGTAAGCCTTCTTCCGACCCGAGGATTCCCTCCGATGTCCCGTCCCCGCACCCTGCCCTGCCTCCTCCCCATCATGATCGCCGCAAGTTTGACCCTTTCCTCTGGCGCGATGGCCGCGGATGCCCCGGCGACCGCACCAGCGAAGCCCGCGGTAGCCGCTATGTCCTTCACTTCGGCCAATCCGTTCTTCGCGAGCAGCACTCTGCAGTACCAGACGCCCGCGTTCGACAGGATCAAGGACAGCGACTACATGCCCGCGCTCGAGGAGGGCATGCGCGCGCAACGCAAGGAAATCGACGCGATCGCGAACAACCCGAAGCCGCCGACCTTCGACAACACGATCGTCGCGATGGAGCGCACCGGCCAGCTTCTCAATCGCACCGGCAAGGTGTTCTTCAACCTCAGCCAGTCCAATACCAACGATGCAATCCAGAAGATCGAAGAGGACGTTGCGCCGAAGTATTCCCAGCACCAGGACGCGATCTTCCTCGATCCGAAGCTGTTCGCACGCGTGAAGGCGGTGTACGACCAGCGCGCCACGCTCAAGCTCGACGCGGAATCGAACCATCTGGTCGAACGCTACTACGACCAGTTCGTGCGCGCCGGGGCGCAGCTCAACGACGCCGACAAAACGAAAATCAAGGCGCTGAACGAACGCCTCGCGACGTTGTCCACCCAGTTCGGCAAGAACGTGCTCGCATCGACAGCTGCCGGTGCGGTCGTTGTCGACAACAAGGCCGACCTCGATGGCATGTCGGAAGCCGACATTGCTGCCTCCGCCGAAGCCGCCAAGGCCCGCAAGCTCGATGGCAAGTGGTTGCTCACCTTGCAGAACCATACGACGCAGCCGCAGCTGGCTTCGCTGAAGAACCGCGCACTGCGCGAGAAGCTGTTCAAGGCATCGCTCAGCCGCAGCGACACAGACGGTCCGAACGACAACCGCGCGCTGATCTCCGAGATGGCGCAGTTGCGTGCGCAGCGCGCGAAGTTGCTGGGCTATCCGACTTTTGCCGACTACACGCTTGGCGACCAGATGGCGAAGAATCCGCAGGCCGCGAACGACCTGATGGCGCGCGTCGCCGCACCGGCGGTAGTGAACGCGAAAGCCGAGGCCGCGAAAATCCAGACGCTCATCAACGAGCAGGCCGCGGCGAAGCACGCCATGGGCTTCAGGTTGCAGCCATGGGATTGGGACTTCTACGCCGAACAGGTGCGCAAGGCCGAGTACGACCTCGACGAGGCGCAGATCAAGCCCTATTTCGAACTCGACCGCGTGCTGCATGACGGCGTCTTCTTCGCCGCGGGCCAGCTGTACGGCCTGACCTTCAAGGAGCGCAAGGACCTGCCGGTCTACCAACCCGATGTGCGGGTGTTCGAAGTGTTCGATGCCAGCGGCAAGTCGATGGCGCTGTTCTATTGCGATTACTACTCGCGCGACAGCAAGCACGGCGGCGCGTGGATGGATTCGTTCGTGGACCAGAGCGACTTGCTCGGCACGCGTCCGGTGATCGTCAATGTCGCGAACTTCACCAAGCCGGCGCCAGGCCAACCTGCACTGATTTCGTTCGACGACGTCACCACGATGTTCCATGAGTTCGGTCATGGCCTGCACGGCATGTTGTCGAAGACGAAATACCCGCTGTTCACGGGCACGTCCACGCCGCGCGACTTCGTCGAGTTCCCGTCGCAGTTCAACGAGAACTGGGCGCTTGAACCGAAGGTATTCGCGAACTACGCGAAGCACTACAAGACCGGCCAGCCGATGCCAGCCGACCTGGTCGCAAAGATCAAGAAGTCGGGCACGTTCAACCAAGGCTACGAAACGACCGAATACGTCGCCGCTGCCCTGCTCGACATGGCCTGGCACGAACTCCCGGCCGATGCGCCACGCCAGGATGCCGATGCGTTCGAAGCGGCGGCGCTGAAGAAGTTCGGCGTGGCCGTCGATGAAGTACCGCCGCGCTATCGCAGCACCTACTTCCAGCATATCTGGAGTGGCGGCTACGCGGCGGGCTACTACGCGTACCTGTGGACTGCAGTGCTCGCACAGGATGCGTTTGCGTGGTTCACCGAACACGGTGGCATGACGCGTGCGAACGGCCAGCACTTCAAGGACACCGTGTTGTCGCGCGGTGGCACCAAGGATGCGCACCAGCTGTACCTGGACTTCCGCGGCAAGGAGCCGAGCGTCGAGCCGTACCTTGCGAAGAAGGGTCTCAACGCGGCGCCTGCGCAGCAGTAAGGCATTGCGCATCAGCACTTGCAACCAGACAGGCGGCTTCGGCCGCCTGTTTTTTTTGGGTTGGCTACGGCCTGATCGTCGGTGCGTGTCAACCTCCGAATGCTGTTCGCATCGGCAACAAGATATCGGCTCTTCGAGAAGTCGTGTGGGTAGATCCATGCGACTTCAGTCGAGGGTATTTCTATCATTGGCTTCCCGTGGTCTTGCAGATTGAGTCGTTGATCAAAGACTGTTCAGCACAGCGCAATCCGCCTGTTCACTGGAGAACGCGGATTGCGCTGCGTCAATCCAACCTGCGTCCCCGTGTTATGGAATCGTGCAAATCTCCACACGCCTTCACCAAGACCCAAAATATCAGGTGCTATTCTCTTGACAGCAGAAATTCGACGCGATGCGCGATGTCTCCGGATGTCAGAAAACATGCTCCAGGGCGCACACACCCAGATGGATTCCGAATGACGATTCCCACCAGCTTCCGCGCCTTCCGCATCCACAACGACAACCGCGTGCATCGCGCCGGGATCGAGGACGTAACGCTGGACGATCTCTCGCCTGGCGAAGTGGTGATCAAGGCCGCATATGCGTCGGTCAATTACAAGGACGCACTTGCGGGCACCGGCTCGGGCAAGATCCTGCGCAGGTTCCCGCTGGTTGGTGGCATCGATGTCGCAGGCCACGTCGTCGCATCGACCAACCTACGATTCCGCGAAGGCGACGCAGTGTTGTGCACGGGTAGCGGGCTTTCGGAAACGCGCGACGGTGGCTATGCGCAGTTCGTGCGGCTCGATGCCGCGACGACCATCGTCCTTCCGCCCGGACTCGACCCGCGCGAAGCGATGATCATCGGCACTGCAGGCTTCACCGCCGCCCTGGCACTGTTGCGCATGGAACAAAACGACCAGGCGCCCACCTTGGGCCCGATCGTGGTCACCGGCGCTACCGGCGGCGTGGGCATGCTCGCAATCGACATCCTTGCACGCGCCGGTTACGCGGTACATGCGATCACCGGCAAGCCCGAACACACCGATTTCCTGTCCGCGATCGGCGCGCAACGCGTGATCCCCCGCGCTGAACTCCAGCTTGGCGAACGCCCGCTGGAGAACGCCCAGTGGGCAGGCGCGATCGACAACATCGGCGATGCGATGCTCGCAGGCCTCACCCGCACGATAGCGCCTTACGGCAACATCGCATGCTGTGGCCTCGCTGGCGGCGCAGCGCTGCACACCACGGTGATGCCGATGATCCTGCGCGGCGTCTCGCTGCTCGGGATCGCCTCCACGGACACGCCGCGCGCGCAGCGCGAGGAAATCTGGCAGCGCCTCGCCGGTCCATGGAAACCCGCACACCTCGAGGCGATCTGCACGCGTACCGTCGGCCTTGCGGAACTGCCGCAGGTGTTCCCGCGCATGCTGGCTGGCGGTTCGTTCGGACGCACTCTGGTGCGCCTGTAGCCCGGTTTCCGCCCGGTTGTCGGATCGCATCGCCGCCAACCGCATTGCCGATGGACAAGCGCCAGCGCACGACTACAATGGCCCATCGCACCCCGAGAGAGACCTATGGCGCGCATCCTGATCGTTGATGACTCCCCGTCCCAGTTGCTGGGGATGAAGCGGATCGTCGAATCCATGGGACACACCGTGGTCACCGCCGAGGATGGCGCCGCCGGCGTCGCTGCTGCGAAGAAGCACCTGCCCGACCTGATCCTGATGGACGTGGTGATGCCGAACCTCAACGGTTTCCAGGCCACCCGCCAGGTGTCGAAAGAGCCGACGACCTCGCATATTCCGGTGATCCTTGTTACCACCAAGGACCAGGACACCGACAAGGCATGGGGCATGCGCCAGGGAGCGAAAGCGTATATCACCAAGCCGTTCAACGAAGCGCAGCTCGAAACGGCCATCAAGGACATGCTGGCCAAGTAGATGAGCGCACGCCGGGCATCCGCAGTGCATGCGTTGCCGGCCTTTGTACTGTGCGCGCTTGCCTGCGCTTGCGCTGCGGCCAATGCTGCGGGCGGCGGTATTGAACTGATCGCTGCGTATTCGGGCACGTGGAAAGCGGACATCGCGCACCTCGACACACCTTACGGCAAGGCTGCGCACGAAGCCTATACGCTGCGCAACGACTGCTGGCGCAGTGGCGAGTTTTACGCGTGCCACCAGTTTGTCGACGAAGAATCCAAAGCGGTGATCGTGTTCGGTTACGACGCGAAAACGAACGCCTACACGACTTGGCCGATCAGTGCCGGCGCCGATACCGTCCACGCCGGCAAGCTGGTCATCGACGGCAACACCTGGACGTTCCCCTGGCAGACCACCGAGAACGGCAAGACCACATGGTTTCGCGTGGTGAACGTCTTCACCGACCTGCGCACGATCCAGTTCCGCCAGGAATATTCAAGCGATCAGGTGCACTGGATTTCGATGGGCAGCGGGGTCGAACACAAGGTCTCGGCGAACCTGTGACGCCGATCGACACAAGCCGCTAGCCCCTCCGCCAACCGATCCGATCACCCCGTTACGCACTGCGTGGATCGAAGTCGAATGCTTTCGACATTTTCCGGTAAAACTCTTTCTGCTCGTCGGTCATGGCTTTCGGTGCGCGCACTTCGACCTCGACGATCTGGTCGCCAGCGGCGGGCTTGCCCGGCAGTCCGCGACCGCGCAGCCGCAGCTTGCGGCCACTGTCGCTGTTGGGCGGGATCTTCAGCTCCACTCCCCCGGCGAGCGTCGGGACACTCACCGTCGCGCCCAGCGCGGCTTCCCACGGCGCCAGGGGCAGCGTGTAGATCACGTTCGCGCCATCCACCTCGAATTGCGCGTGCGGCGCATAGTCGATCTCGAGCAGCAGGTCGCCCGCGCGTCCTCGGCCCGGCCTTCCCTGCCCTGCAAGCCGGATGACCTGCCCCGGTCGGACACCGGCCGGGATTTTCACGTCAAGGACGCGCTCGTCGATCTGGATGCGGTGGCCACCGCCGGTGAGCACGGTTTCCAGCGGTACCAGCAACTTCGCACGCAGGTCGCCGCCAGTGGCTTGCTGCTGGCCGACACCGGGCCCAGCGCCAGGGCGCTGCGCTCGCCCGCGACCGCCGAACAGCGACTCGAAAAAATCGCTGAAGCCCGCGCCGCTGCCATCGTCGTCGAAGCGGAATTCGCCGCCGTTGTTTGTGTTGTTCCAGTTTTGTCCGAAGTCCGGCGGCGGCCTGAATTCCTCGCCGGGCTTGTAGCCGCGCGTGCGCAACTGGTCGTACGAGGCGCGCTTGGTGGTGTCGCGCAACACTTCGTAGGCCTCGTTGACCGACTTGAATTTTTCCTCGGCGCCGGATTCCTTGCTGACATCGGGGTGATACTTGCGCGCAAGCCGGCGATACGCCGCCTTGATTTCGGCTTCGCCCGCGCCGGGCTCGACGCCAAGCACCTTGTAATAATCCTTGAACTCCATGCTCACCTCGTCTTGCAGCAAAAACGGCCTGCGGCAGCGCCGCAGACCGTCATGGTGCCGGATTACGCGCCCGCCCGGGCGCTGGCCTGGTCGACCAGCCGGCTCGATTCAGCGAACTGCCGACCAGTGTCCGCGCCGGCTCCGCCGGTCAGCTGACCTGGATGCGTCGCGGCGTGGTTTCGGGCTTCTTGGGAATGCTTATTTCCAGCACGCCGTTCTTGCCCGTTGCGGCGATGCCCTCGGGGTTTGCGCTGTCCGGCAACGCGAATCTACGGTAGAAGGTCCCGTGCGCGCGCTCGATCCGCGAGAAACGCTCGCTGTCGCGACCGCTCTCCACCGTGCGCTCGCCCTTCAGGCTCAGGATCCCCTTGTCCATGTGGATCTCGATAACCTTGGGCTCCACGCCGGGAATGTCGGCGTAGATCACAAAGCGCTCGGGCTCTTCCTTGATGTCCACCCGCGGCGTCCACTGGCTGGTCACCACGTTGGATTGGTCGGCGCTGTCCTCACCGAAGAACTTGTCGAAAACCTGCTTCATTTCGTCGCTGAAGCCATTGTTGGTCCAGGGGCGCATGCCATGCGGCTGGCGTGTCATCGTCATGTCTTGTCTCCGGTAGTGTGGGTGGCGGCAGCGCCGCCGTGACCGGGAACTAGGGTCTTGCCCTGCGGGTTTCAAGTCCTGTCCGACGCCCATTGCCAACCATTCATCCGCGCGCGCTAAACTGGCGGTTTCCCCACGCAGGAAGCACAACCCATGACAATCCAGGTCGGCGATCGCATCCCCCACGCGGTCCTCAATGTACTCAAGGACGGCGTGCAGTCCGTCAGCACGGAAGACGTTTTCGCTGGCAAGAAGGTCGTGCTGTTCTCGGTCCCCGGCGCGTTCACGCCGACGTGTTCGGCCAAGCACCTGCCGGGCTTCGTGCAGCATCTCGATGCGTTCAAGGCGCGGGGCATCGACGTTGCGTGCATGGCCGTCAACGATGCATTCGTTATGGACGCCTGGGCGAAACACCAGAACGTCCCGGAAGACGGCATCGCCATGCTAGCCGACGGCAACAGCGCCCTCACCGATGCACTGGGACTGGAGATGGACGGCACCGCGTTCGGCCTGGGCAAGCGTTCGAAGCGCTTCGCGTTGTACGCCGAGGATGCCGTCGTCAAGCAGCTCTTCATCGAGGCGCCCGGCGAATTCAGGGTATCCACTGCCGAGCATGTGTTGTCCGCGCTGAGCTGACCGCAATCCTCGACCGAATGTGCGCCGACCGAGCGTCCGTTTCGCAATTCCGATTTGCAACCAGGGAGAACCACCATGAGCAAGAAGCCCAGCGCTGACGCAGGCGCGAAAAAACCTGCCGCGACACCAGCGCCTTCCCAGCCGTTCCTGACCGACGTGAAGACCTTGCGTGCACGCGCCCGCCAGCACATCGACGACGGCGCGGTGACCGAAGGCTATGCCGGCGATCGCGAGACGGTGATCAAGCTGCTCAACGAAGCGCTCGCGACCGAGATCGTCTGCGTGTTGCGTTACCGCTACCATCATTTCGTCGCCAGCGGCATCCATGCAGATGCGATCGCCGCGGAATTCCTCGTGCATTCCAACGAGGAGCAGGAACACGCTGACTGGCTCGCCAAGCGCATCGTGCAGCTCAACGGCGAACCGAACATGGACCCCGCCGGGCTCACCTCGCGCAGCCATTCCGAATACGTCAAGGGCACTGACCTGCGCGACATGATCAAGGAAAACCTCGTCGCCGAGCGCATCGCGATTGACAGCTACAAGGAAATGATCGCCTACATCGGCGACAAGGACACCACGACAAAACGCGTCCTCGAAAGTATCCTCGCGGTGGAGGAAGAACACGCCGACGAGTTGTCGGATTGGCTGGAAGGGGAATGGGGGCGGTAAGGCGCGTTTGCGAACCACTGGTTCGCGCGCCGAAGAGCGCCCGTAGCAGGAAGCGAAGGGCATGGGGATCTTGAGAGACCGGGCTCGGCCGAACAGGATCGATTTGGATAGAGCGTAGTCCAAAAAACACCATGCGACGACGAGCGCCCGGCAATGCCGGGCGTTCTGCTTTGGGAATTTGATCGAGCGATTCAGTCCATTCTCAATGCAGCGCATTGTTCAATGAACACAATCCTTCCGACGCCGGAGCGAGCTAGGCCGCAATGGATTCATATCCAACTGGAGAGGACTCGACGAGCCGGCAGGTCGCCATCGAAGTGGTTTGGTCGATCCCTGGCATTGGCAAGACAGATAAGCCAGGGAGGTCACCTGACGCGGTTGACGGGAAGCTCCCTGCGGAATGGTTAGCTGTACTTGCGTTCAAACGCTTCACGCGAAAAGTCCATGTAGCAATTGGCCGCCTCTGCAGCGGCCTCGCGCCCGACGACAACTTTTTCAATGTGGGCTTTTTTCTTGGACAAGAGCCCCAGGAAGCCCGAGCCTGTATTGCTTGCGATGACGTCCGACCAGATCATGTATTGAGACTTTCCAACAGGTCGAACCTCCAGGAAATCCTGCTCGCTACGGTAGAAGCCAACCCCGAATTGCTTCTCGGTAGCCAACGAAGCCTCGGCCCTGTCAATGAGCGAGAGAACCTGTTCTTTCTTGGCTTCGCCAAGTTCCTCAGTGCCGCCATCGTCGTGAGCCAGGTATGCGCGCATGTCTTTCCTTGTACATCCAAAGCAGTAAGTCCGCGCAACCGGCACAATTTCAGCCGCCGAGAGAAGTGTTCGCTCGGTCCCGCCAGGCGTTGCACTTAGAAGTTGAATCTAGACGTGCTTGCGAGTGAGATAGCGTACCGCAAGGAATGCCGTGGCCGGCAAGAATAGAAGCCAGAATGCTGTCGCGCAGTACCACGCATCGACGACATTTTGAAGGCTGAGAACAAAAACCGCCTCACCAAGCGAGTGAAAAACACCCTTCTGTGGCGGCGGCAACCAGCGGGACATCGGGATGCCTGGCGCAAGAAACAACAAAGAGGAGAAGACCGAGAAGTCTGTGTAAAGGACCAAGGCACTCCAGCTGCAAGTAAGAGCAGCGACGATTGCTGCGGCTGCGAAAGGCATGCGTTTCATTCGCCTGACCCCTAAGCTAAGCGGCCGTGCAGGCCGCAACGCATGATTGCACCGGAAACTTGGTCCCGCACGGTCCCGCTAGGTGTTGCACTTAGGAGTTGAATCTAGGCCGACGGTGGTTGCCCAACATAGAGCTGGACGGCGCGAAAAGTAGGGCCGTTGATGTCCCATAGCAAGAAAACGTAAAAGAGTGCGGCTGCTGAGACTGGGATAGCCAGAGAAAGCGGGTTGGACAAAGACCAACATGGAACGAACGCACCTGCCGCAATTGCACCGCCGACCAGAGTTGCGACAACAAGCCAAAACCTACTGTCCGCCCACTTGTCGTGCTGCCTCAGAGCGGCTGTGACTATGCGCCGCTGTTCCACACGGGACATGGCGCGAAATGCTGGGTACTGGCTGATGCTGAAGTACAAGGCCTAACGCCTAAGCTAGGGAAGGTCTGAACAAGTCGCCCGAAGTGTGTTGAAATTGGATCGGGCGAACAAGGGCTGCATTGCATGGACCAGATGAGCTTCGGCGATGCGGAATACGCCGCCAAGAAGAAGACGACGCGCCGCGAGGTGTTT
>JBBQTD010000057.1:0-19218 GCA_038234715.1 Lysobacterales bacterium
GCGATCCGAAAGCCACTCGGCGTACCGGCTGATCGCCGGACCGAGCCAAAGTGCCCGAAGCCGATCGGCCGTCGCCGGCCGCACGAAGTAATGCTCCAACATGACAATCACCCCTCTGTGGTACGACAGGAGGTGAGAGCCCGAATCTAAGCCAGCGTTATGTGGCCGACACTGGCAAGAACGCCTTGCGCATCAAGCCCATCCATGGCGACGGCACAAAACAATCAGGGGCACATAATTGTCACTATGTTTCCGGACACAAAATGACAAACGATCAGCGCCGCCGCATTGTGCGCGAGGCAACGCTTGAGCACCTCGCGCGGATACACCTCGGCACCATCGAGCGTCCCGCGGAAAAGCTCCTCGAATGCAATCGCCCGGTGGCGTGTGTCGAGGAACAGTCCAGCGAAGACCTCGTGCGGCAGCCCGCGCAGCCGTCGCGCGAAGTACTCGCCCGCGCGCGCCGGGTCGGTGAGTGCCTCGCCGCGTTCGAGCCCCGCCGCCAGGTGCCTGCTTCCGAGTTCGAGCGCGGCCTTGAGTGCGCACACTCTCGCCGGGCCGAGGCCGGGTTGCTTGAGCAGGTCGCAGGTTGGGGTCTCGAGCATCGCGCGCAGCGATCCGAAGCGCGCAAGCAGCACGCGCGCCGAGCCGACCGCGTCGGTGCCGCGCAAGCCCGAGCCGAGGAACAAGGCAAGCAATTCGGCATCGGACAGCCTTTGCGGACCATGCGCGAGCAGGCGTTCGCGAGGTCGTTCGTCGGCGGGCCAGTCGCTGATCTTCATGATGAAAGCCGGGAATGGGGAATGGGGAATCGGGAATCGGGCAGCAGCGGTGCGGAGCGGGAAGCAAATGCTGCGTACACTTTGCCGTGACTGTTTTCGGCTGTCTGTCCTCCGCGCTCCGTTCGCGGGTAAGCTAGGCGCTTGTGCCTCTGTAGGATTATTCCGACGTGAACCAGAGGCTTGCCGGTGAACGCATCCTGCTCGGCGTCAGTGGCGGAATCGCTGCGTACAAGTCGGCCGAGCTGGTACGCCGGTTGCGCGATGCCGCTGCCGACGTACGCGTGGTGCTGACCGAGGCCGCGGCGCATTTCGTCGGTGCGGCGACGTTCCAGGCGCTGTCCAGAAATCCGGTGCGCACCTCGTTGTGGGACCCCGCTGCCGAAGCGGCGATGGGCCACATCGAACTAGCGCGCTGGGCGACGCGCGTGCTGGTCGCCCCGGCCAGCGCGGATGTGATCGCGCGGCTCGCGTACGGCCACGCAAACGACCTGCTCAGCACGCTGTGCCTGGCGACGACCGCGCCGCTGGCGCTCGCGCCGGCCATGAACAACCGGATGTGGCTGCATCCGGCGACCCAGGCCAACCTGGCGCTGTTGCGCGAGCGCGGCGCGCTGGTGATCGGTCCCGGTGATGGCGAGCAGGCGTGCGGTGAGTTCGGTCCGGGCCGGCTGGCGGAGCCCGATGCGATCGTGCATGCGCTGGCTGCGGCGCGCCCGCATCCGGGCGGTGGTCCATTGGCGGGAAAGCGGGTTCTGGTAAGCGCCGGTCCGACCTACGAGGATCTCGATCCGGTGCGCTACCTCGGCAATCGCAGCTCCGGCAAGATGGGATTCGCGATCGCGGCGGCTGCCGCCGAACTTGGCGCCGAGGTCACCCTGATCGCCGGTCCAGTCGCATTGCCGACACCGCCGGGGGTGCGCCGCATCGATGTGCGCCGCGCGATCGAAATGCGCGACGCGGCGGTTGGCGCCCTGCCTCAGGACATCTACATCGGCGCCGCTGCAGTCGCCGACTACATGCCTGCACACACGAAGACCGACAAGATCAAGAAGTCGTTACCTGTCCAGGAAGGCGGCGCGGTTTCGCGCGACGCAGGATTGACCCTGGAGCTTGTGCGTACGCCTGACATCCTTGCCGAAATCGCCGCGCATCAGCAAAGGCCGCGGCTGGTGGTTGGTTTCGCGGCGGAAACCGGCGCACTTGCCGAATCGGCGCGCGAGAAACTGCAGCGCAAGCGCGTGGACGCGATCGCCGCCAATCGCGTCGGCTTGGCGGGCAGCGGATTCGATTGCGACAGCAATGCGCTGGATGTGTACTGGAACGATGGAGCATCCGGCGCCGAAGCGCACCTCGGTCCTTCGGCCAAGACCGCGCTGGCGCGCGAACTGCTCGCGCTGCTGCTCGATCGCTTTCCGGCGGCGCGCGGGTGACGCGGTACACGGCGGATTCGCGGGCATGAACAGCGACGTCGCGATGCGCGTGCTCGATGCCAGGCTCGGCCGCGATTTTCCGCTGCCCGACTACGCCACTGCCGGTTCTGCCGGCATGGACCTGCGCGCGATGATCGACGTGCAAATCACGCTTGCAGCTGGCGAGACTGCGCTGATTCCGACGGGAATCGCGATCCACATCGGCGATCCCGACCTTTGCGCAGTGATCCTGCCGCGATCAGGGCTCGGTCACCGCCACGGCTTCGTGCTTGGCAACCTGGTTGGCCTGATCGACGCGGACTACCAGGGGCCGCTGATGGTTAGCGGATGGAATCGTGGCAACGCAGCCTTTACCATCACCCCCGGCGACCGCATCGCGCAGCTGGTATTCCTGCCGGTGGCCCGGGTCGCGTTGCGGGTGGTGCCGGAGTTTGTGGACAGCGCACGCGGCAGCGGCGGTTTCGGCCATACTGGCGTGCGTTGAGGATCACCGGGCGGACCAGCTCACCGGGCCATCTGGACAGGGGAAACGGATGGACGAGCAGGCCGAACGCAAGAAGAGCGATACCTTCAAGGCGGCGCTGGGGCGCTTGCGCGTACCGATCGCGACGCTGCTATTCGTGCTGGCGCTGGTGCTTGCAGGGGACGCATGGCACCAGGGCTCCGCCGAGCGCACCGCCGCAACCGTGACTGCAGAAGGCACCCGGCTGCAGGCCGAGGAACGCGGCATCCTCTCCGATCTGGTGATGCATTTCGACCACGCGCGCGCAGCACCTGCCGTGGTGACGGCGGTCGGCGAAGGCGATATGCATGCGGCTGCGGCTGCCTTCACTGCGCAGTGGGGCGATGCGCACGACGTGCAGTTCGTTGCGCCGGATCTTGACGCGGCCTACGCCAATCCTGGCCAATTCGGCTTTGGTCGTATTGCGGTGCTCGATGCAACACTACGCGACGGGGTGACGCGCGTTTCGGTTGCCCGCGTCGACGACAAACCCATGCTGTTGATCGCTGGTGCTGTCAAGCAGGGGGATGAGGCCAAGTCGTTGGTGATGGTCGCGCTGCCGGTCGATGCAATGTCCACCCCTATCAACCGGGCCAGCCCCGGAAGCGGCTATGTGGCCCTGCGTTTCCATGGCTACGACGTCACCACGAACGGGAATCCCCAACTGGCACTGATGGGGAAGTCGAACCTCCTGCCGTTGCTGGACAACGGATTTGCGATACAGACGGCGAGCCCGCAGGTCGCAGAAAGCTATCTGGGCCTCGCCCCAATGATCGGCTACATCCTGGGTGCCTTGTTCGGGTTGGCGGCCATCGCATTGCTGCGCTTCGGAAGACATCTGCATTCCACCCATGCAGTCGCCGTCGACCAGGGCGACCACAGCACGCTTGCCGACGTCCTTGCTGCCGAACCGAAACCAGAACGCAAGATCTCCGTGCGCGATCCAGAAAAACCAGCTGCGGTCGCGATCGCGCGCGAGATTTTCCGCGCGTATGACATTCGGGGAGTCGTGGGCACGACCCTGGATTCGGGAATCGCGAAATTGATCGGCCAGGCGATCGGCAGCGCCATGCAGGACAAGGGACTCAAGGACATCGTCGTTGGCCGTGATGGTCGCTTGTCGGGGCAGGAAATGGCGAACGCCCTGATCGAAGGGCTGCGCGCCGCGGGTCGCGAGGTACTCGACATTGGCCAGGCGCCGACGCCGTTGTGCTATTTCGCTGCGTTCCAGCTTCGCACGGGTTCGTGCGTCGCTGTCACGGGCAGCCACAATCCGCCGGACTACAACGGCTTCAAGATCGTGCTCGGCGGCGACACGCTGGCCGGCGAAGCGATCGAAGACCTGTACGCGCGCATCGCCGAGAATCGCCTGTACAAGGCAGCCGCTCCGGGCGGGCTGCAGCAGCGCGAGGTCGCTGCCGACTACATCCGCCGTATCGCCGAAGACGTGCAGCTCGAGCGCAAACTCAAGGTCGTGGTCGACTGCGGCAATGGGGTGGCAGGCATGCTCGCGCCCGAAGTGCTCGAGGCGATCGGTTGCGAGGTCATGCCGATTTTCTGCGAGGTGGATGGGACCTTCCCGAACCACCATCCCGATCCAAGCGATCCGAAAAACCTCACCGACACGATCCAGATGGTGCAGCGCCTGAATGCCGATGTCGGACTGGCATTTGACGGAGACGGCGATCGCCTTGGCGTGGTTACCCATTCCGGCGAGATCGTGTATCCGGACCGGTTGCTGATGTTGTTTGCCTCGGACGTCCTCGAGCGCAATCCTGGCGCGTGCATTGTGTACGACGTCAAATGCACCGGGCACCTGGCGGGGCACATCCTGCGCCACGGCGGCAGCCCGTTGATGTGGAAGACGGGGCACTCGCTGATCAAGGCGAAGATGAAGGAGACCGGGGCCGAGCTTGCTGGCGAGATGAGCGGCCACTTCTTCTTCAAGGAACGCTGGTACGGCTTCGACGATGCGATCTACGCGGCTGCGCGGCTGCTCGAAATCCTGGCTACGCGCGACGAAAACGCCGATGCGGTGTTTGCCGAATTGCCCAAGGGATTCAGCACGCCCGAGCTCAAGGCGCCCTTGCCCGAAGGGGAGAACTACACCTTCATGGACAGGTTCCGCGAGAAGGCGAAGTTCGACGGGGCGCGCGTCGCGACCATCGACGGCGTGCGTGCGGACTGGCCCGATGGATGGGGTCTGGTACGCGCTTCCAACACGACCCCGGTGCTGGTGATGCGATTCGATGCCGACACGCCGGCAGCGCTCGAGCGCATCCAGAAAACCTTCCGCGAGCAGTTGCTGGCGCTGAAGCCGGACCTCGCGTTGCCGTTCTGAGCAAGCCTGCCCTGGAGCGCAGGTGACACGTTGGCCGTGCCTTTACCCGTTCGGCGGCACCGCCTGCGACGGCGCGTTCGGCGCTTGCCCGGGTGCGCCAGCGGCCCGTAGCGAGCGATAGCGCGTCAGCAGGGCTTCGCTTTCCTGGCGCAGGCTCTCGGCTTGCGCCTTTTGCTGCACTTCCTGTTGCTGCTGGTCGATCAGTTGCGCGTGGGCGACCTGGATGTTCTTCGCCAACTGCGCATTGATCGGTTTGCCCGCCAGTTCCAGATTGGACGCGGCGATCAGCAAGCCCGACAGTCCCTTGTGCTGGCCCTCCATGCCCATCCTGGTGACCTTGAGAGTTTCGTTCTGCAAATCGATGCGCTCGTGGTAGGCGCGCTTGAGGTCGGCCTCGGTCGGGTATGAGGACAGCAGCACCTGGTCGTTCTGCGTGGCTTTCTGGATCGCCTCGGCGGCCTTCTCATCAGCATCCGCCTTTGCCTGCGCTGCGGTGCGTTCCTCGGTCGTTTGCGCCCGATCCACCTGCTTGAGGGTGACCCCGCTCTTGCTGAGCTCCTGTCGCGCCTGGTTCAACGCTTCGGGCGGAAGGTCGTCGCTGTAATGCGGCTTTCCATCCGGGCCGATCCAGCGATAGAGCTTGGGTCCCTGCTGCGTCCACGCGCTCGACGCAAAAACCAGCAGGACGACAGCGGATAGGATCTTGCGCGTTGCGTTCATGATGTCCTCCGACGGAGTCCCTCAGGTGTTGCTTCCGTAGCGCAGACGATACGCCAAAAGCGCCTCGTGGTGCTTGGCCATGTCGGCCCTGCCGGAAGCCAGTTGCAGCAGTTCATCCAGGCCCGCGATGGCCAGCACCGGGATCGAGAATTCGGTGCGCACCGCGTCTGTCGCAGAGGCGCCAGCGTCCACGCCGCGTTCTTGTCTGTCCAGCGCGATCAGTACGCCGCAAGGCACGCCCCGGGCCTGGCGGATCATGTCGATCGCCTCGCGGATCGCGGTTCCCGCCGTGATCACATCGTCCACGATCAGCACGCGCATGCCGGCCAGTGGCGCTCCGATCAGCAACCCTCCTTCGCCGTGGTCCTTGACCTCCTTGCGGTTGAATGCGAGCGGCGCGTCGCGACCGTGCACGGCGAGCGCCAAGGCGACCGCTGTTGCAAGAGGGATGCCCTTGTAGGCAGGTCCGAACAGCACGTCGAATTCGATTCCGGCGGCAAGCAAGGTCTTCGCATACGCCTCGCCGAGCGCACCGAGTGCCGCCCCGGAATCAAATCGGCCGGCGTTGAAGAAATACGGACTCAGGCGGCCGGACTTGAGCTTGAACTCGCCGAAGCGCAGCGCGTCGCGGGCGAGGGCGCGTTCGAGGAAGTGACGTTGGTAGTCCAGCATCGAGGTCGTGTCCTGGATGGGATCGGGGTTGGATTGTCGCGCAATGCAGCGGATACGTGTGCCGCATCCCCGGGGTTACGCGGAATCAATGGGAAGCGGTTGCTGCGGTTGCCAATCGCACCGGGCCAGCCCATCGAGCAAGGCGCTGATCTGAGCACGGGCAATCCCTGTGTGGATCGGCAGCACGAGTGTGTCGCCAGAGCGGGCCCAGTCGAGCAGCAGGCGCGTGGCCCCGGTTTCTTCGCTGCAGTAGTCCATTGCCTCCGCTGCGATGCCGTCGCCCAGCAGGGCCTCGCGCAGGATCGCGGGGACCTCGCCCAGTGCACGGCCGCGCATGAGACCGGCGATGTCCTTGAGTACGACCCGTGCGGGCCTGAATGCTGCTGCAGTCGCAGCGAGGTCCTGGATGGCACTATCGCTGCGGTCTCCTGCCTGGCCCAGCAACAGGCCGAGGCGGCCGCCGGCGCGCTGGGCGTGGGCTACCTGCAGCAGGCCATGCAGGCCGTCGGGGTTGTGCGCGTAGTCGAGCCACACATCCAGCCCACCCAGCGACCAATGCTGTAACCGGCCAGGATTGTCGGCGTGCGTTGCGCCGAAGTGGCTGAGCACGTCGGCGATGGTCGCCGGCGCAATACCGAGGGCGGTTGCGCCCAGGGTCGCCGCGAGAATGTTCGCGATGTTGTGGCGCGCGTGGCCATTCGCGGTCAGGGGCATCGCGCTGACTGCGCCCAGGTCGTGGAGATCGCCAGCGAACGCAAGCCGCACATGCCCGTCGCTGACGCCACACGTCGCGCCGCCAGCTGCCCGGTGTGACACGAGCAACGCAGCGTGGTCGTCCAGGGCGAACCAGCCAAGCGTGTTGTCGATGCCTTCGGCGTGCGCACGCAACGTGGCGTCCTCGGCGTTGAGTACCAGCAGGCTGTCCCTGTCCAGCGCATGCGCGATTGCGAGTTTGACCCTGGCCAGCCCGTCGAGATCATGCACTCCGTACGCACCATAGTGGTCGGCGCCGATGTTGGTGACGATTCCTGCCTGCGCGCGCTGCAATGCGAGTCCGCGGCGCAGGATGCCGCCGCGCGCGGTCTCGAGGATCGCGACCTCGGGATCAGGACTGCGCAGCACGGCGCGCGCGCCCATTGGCCCGGAATAGTCGCCGGACGCGATCTGCAGGCCGTCGATGAACAATCCATCGGTGCAGCTGTATCCGGTGCGCCAGCCATGCGTGCGTGCAATCGCTGCGAGCAGGCGCACCGTCGTGGTCTTGCCGTTGGTGCCCGTGACCAGTGCTACCGGGATGTCGTGCAACGCGGACCACGCGATGTCCAGGGGCTTGGGCAGGGCAACGAGTGGCCAGCTCTGCGCCCCGCATCCCTCGCCGAGGGTCAGCGTATCGTTGTCGATGAGCAGGTTCACGCGATGTGCCTGCGCGGCCCGCTCGAGGGCGACCAGTTCGGGCTGTGCTTCCGCGGCCGCCAGTGCGTGCAGCGTGGCAAACGCGAGCGCTTCATCCCAGGCCGCCGCGTATCCGGGCGCATGGAGTCGTGCATGGTCGACGTCCAATTGCGCTTCGGCGATGGTTGCCAGCCAGGCCCATTCGTTGACGTCGGTGGCGGTCAACAGCTGATCCAGCGGGGCCGCGATCGCAAGCGTGGCGCCGCTTGCGTGCAGGCGCGCGACCGCTGGTCCCGCAGCCCAGCCCAATGCGAAACAGGCGCGCTGGGCACGCGACTTCCATGCGGCGAGGAGCGCGTCGTCGACTTCGACCCGCGCGGTCTCCAGGACCGCGCCTGCCGTGCCGAAATACGCATTCGCGCCGAGAAGCCTGCGCGAATCCGTGAACGGCGGCGCGCCCGGCAACTGCTGCTGCATTCTCAGTCGTCGCCTTCGCGCGCGATGCTGATGCCACGCTCATCGCGGACCATGCCTTCCATCGCGGCATGGATCGCCTCCTCGGCAGCAGGTTCGATCACCCGCAACTCCGGCATCGCTTCGCGCGGCGGAGCCTCGGGCGCCCCTTCCGGGCGGAACTTGATGATCTGCTTCCACGAGCGCACCAGCGCATCGGCAAAGATCAGCACAAGGTCGCCGGAGCGGCCCATCTGCAGTGCCGCGTCGATCGCCTCCTGCTCGTCGTGGATCTTGCTGATCGCGCTCTCAGGCACGCCCGATGCCAGCAATTCGGCGGCGATGATGCGCGGTACCTCGTCGCCGTCGCGGCCGCGCAGCCCATCGTCGCGACGCACGATGTAGTGATCGAATCGACCGGCAACCGCGCGCGCGATGTCGCGCAGGTCCTCGTCGCGACGGTCACCGGGGCCCGCGACGACGACGATGCGCCGGCCGGTCACGTCCAGCCGTTGCGCGAGGTCGGCCATCACGCCGACTGCGTGTGCGTTGTGGCCGTAGTCGAACAACACCTTGAACGGATGTTCGTTGAACACGTTCATGCGCCCGGGCGCCTGGAAGAACGTGGTGTCGAAGGTGCGCAGGCCCTGCCGGATCGCATCGAGCTTGATGCCCAGGGAGAACGCCATCGCGGCCGCGACCATCGCGTTGTGCACGTTGTGCAGCGCGCGACCTTCAAGTGTGGCCGGAATCAGGTGGGTCCACAGCAGGGGAATGTGGCTGCCCTTGTCGTACAGCGTGATCATCTGGCCATTGATGCCGCCTTCGAGCGCGCACGCGCGGCCCCCGGCGCGGATGTGTTCGCGCACCAGCGCATGCGCCGGATTCATGGTGACGTAGCAGATCGTCTTCGCTTCGGTGTAGCCGGACATCTTCAGCACCAGCGGGTCGTCGGCGTTGAGCACCGCGCATTCGGTCGCGACCTCCACCACGACGCGTTTCACTGCAGCGAGTTGTTCGAGCGTGTCGATGCCCTTGATGCCGAGATGATCGGACTGCACGTTCAGCACCGCACCGACATCCACGTGCCGCACCGCCATGCCGGCGCGCAGCAATCCACCGCGCGCGGTTTCGAGGATCGCGATGTCGATCTGCGGATCCGCCAGCACCATGCGCGCCGATACCGGGCCAGTCATGTCTCCTTCAACCGTGCGCTGGCCGTCGATGTAGACGCCGTCGGTGGTCGTCAGGCCCGGCGTGTAACCCGCCATCTTGGTGATGTGCGCGAGCATGCGCGCGGTGGTGGTCTTGCCATTGGTCCCGGTGATCGCGGCGATTGGCACCCGCGATGGCGTGCCCGGCGGAAACAGCATGTCGACAACGGGACCGGCGGCATCGCGCGGCGTGCCCGTGCTCGGCGCGACATGCATGCGGAAACCCGGCGCCGCGTTGATCTCGCAGATCGCGCCGCCGATGGACTTGTAACTTTCAGCGATGTTCGGCGAGATGAAATCCACCCCGCCGACGTCCAGCCCAATCGCGCGTACCGCCCGCACCGCCATGTCGCGGTTGTCGGGATGGATGATATCGGTCACATCGGTCGCGGTTCCGCCGGTCGACAGGTTCGCGGTCGAGCGCAGGTACACGATTTCGTCTGCTTTCGGCACCGAATCGGACGTGTAGCCGACGCGGTCCATCATCATGGTTGCCTGCGCATCGAGCACCAGTCGCGTAAGCACCTTTTCGTGCCCGACGCCGCGCCGCGGATCCTGGTTCACGACGTCGACGAGTTGCGCGATCGTGCTGGTCCCATCGCCGACCACATGGCCCGGCGTTCGCTTGGTTGCGGCGATCAGTTCGCCGTTGATCACCAGCAGGCGATGGTCGTCGCCGGAGACGAAGGTTTCCACGATGACCGAGCGCGAATGCTCGTGCGCCGCGGCGTACCCTTCGCGCACGGCCTCATCGCCCGAAATGCCGATCGTGATGCCGCGGCCATGGTTGCCGTTGTATGGCTTGGTGACAACCAGGCCGCCGAGACGGCTGGCCGCGCGCATCGCGGCTTCCAGGGATTGCACGAGCTCCTGGCGCGGCACCGGCAAGCCGAGCGCGCCGAGGATCTTGTTGGTTTCTTCCTTGTCGCTGGCGAGCTCCACCGCGATGTGAGGCGTCTTGCCGGTGACGGTCGCCTGGATGCGCTGCTGGTACTTGCCGTGGCCAAGTTGCACCAGCGACTGGTCGTTCATGCGCAGCCACGGAATGCCGCGCTGCTCGGCCGCACGCACCAGCGAACTCGTGGAGGGCCCAAGCGCGCGCCGCTGCGCATAGCGGATGAAACTGTCGCGCGCCTCACTCCAGACGAAACCATCCGGCACGCTGCCGGCCGGACGGATGGCTTCAGGCAACAGCGAACTGAGCAGCTTGAGTGCGAGTTCGCCGGCCGCGATGCCCTCCTCTTTCTGCGCGTATTCGTACACCACCGAGTACACACCGGGCCGGTCGTCGGCGACGCTGCGGGTCTTTCCGAAGGTCACGTTTTCACCGGCGACATTCTGCAGTTCGATCGCGACGTGTTCGAGCACATGGCCAAGCCAGGTACCCTCGCCTTCGCGCATGCGCCGCTCGAAACCGCCGGGTTCGCGGTACGAACATCCGTGTTCGCGCAATCCGGGCAGCGCTTCGAGCAGGCCGTCGACGAACGCAGGACCGAGCCTTCCGGTCGGCCATTGTTCGAGCGCGCCCAGGTCGAGCTCCATCCGGATCACCGGGAAGTGGGCGTACAGGGACGGACCCTGGTAAACGGAACGGTCGAGAATCCGCATGGTCTTTTCCCCTGGAATGATCCGCATGGTCCGATGTCGCCGGGCCGAGCCTGCAACGCTTACTCCCCCGAGCGGCGTTGCGCAAGATGTCTGGCGCGACGTTCGAGTGTGCCGTCTGGATCGAATCGCCACAAGACGGTGTGTCGGCGTTCGCAAGAGAACGCATTGGTTCCCCGCTGCCAGTCACGAGTCCGTTCGCTGTTGCCCGGACAAGCACCGTTGCGAATGCAATGACGCCTCTGGAATGTGTTCCCGGCCGTCAGCAAGCGGGAAGCATGGCCCGGGAGCAAGGACGTCCTCGGGCCGGGAGGGGACAATGACCCGCTTCGGTTGGACCAGTAGCAGCTCGCATTGGACAAATAGCCGCTTGCATTGGACGAATAGGCGATTCCGTTGGACGAGTAGCGCCTTCTATTGGACGAATAGCCGCTTCCATCGGACGAGTAGCGCCTTGCCTTGGACGAATAGCCGCTTCCGTTGGACGAGTAGCGCGTTGCATTGGACGAATAGCCGCTTCCGTTGGACGAGTAGCGCGTTGCATTGGACGAATACCCGCTTCCATTGGATGAGTAGAGGGTTGCTCTGGACGAACAGCCGCAACCATTGGACGAATAATCGCTTGTATTTGACGGTCAGCGGCTGCCGTCGGACGATAGACGCTGTCGCTGCACCAACAGCCGTCAGTCCCTGCTACCGCGCGGTAACAAGCGAACCCGCCGAAGCCTTGCGCGTGTGCAGGTTGAAGGTCGCGCCCTGGACGAGCATGTGCACCTTCAGCCCGAGCAGGCACACCGGCTGGCTCAGGCTGACCTCGGCCATCGACGAGAACTCCAGGCCGTCCGCATCCACGACTGTCACTGTGCCGCTGCCTTCGACTTCAAGCGTATTGTCAGGGGCAATGAATGCAGCCGTGTCCTCGTCAAGTCCGATGCCGATCGCGAACGGGTTGTAGGCCAGGGCTGCGACCAGGCGACCGAGCCGGTCGCGCTGGCGGAAATGCTGGTCGATGATGAAACGATTCGTCAACCCCAGGCCAGGCGCGAGGCGTACGCTGCCTGCGCGCGGGGAAGAGCCTTCCTTGCCGAATGCAATCATGTGCTCGGAAAGAATGCTCGCGCCGGCACTTGTCCCAGCCACGTGCACTCCATGCGCGTTGCGCTCGCGGATGAGTTTGGCTGCGGGCGTACCGCCGAGGATCGTCGAAATCCGCAGTTGGTTTCCGCCGGTGAAGAACACCCCGCTGGCGTCCTCGATCTTGCGCAGGTAGTCGTCGCGGTGGCCGTCCTCGCGTACTGCAAAGTCCACCGACGTCGCACGACCGGCCTCGAGACGATCGAACAGATCCTCGTAGCGGCTGCCGGTGTCCGGTTTCCTGCTTGCGGTCGGGATCACCACGATGTCGGCGTCGCGCCCGCCGCACAGGTCCACGAAGCGTTTGAGGATCCGCCGCCGGCTCTCCTTGTCTTCGGCGCCGCCGATAGGAACGATCCAGCCGCGCTGGCCGCCATCGGGAATCCTGCTTGGCATCCGGGCCTCCTTGGCCTGCTTGGAAGACGCGAAATTACCATGGTCGGCGGCGACTGCGTGGGACATGCCGCGCGAATCGAAAATCCGGCCCACGCAGCGAAGGTTCCTCCGTATGATGGCGCGACCTCAGGCAGCGGGGATCCATGCGCATCATCAGCTTCAACGCCAACGGCCTGCGTTCGGCCGCCAGCAAGGGATTCTTCGACTGGTTCGGCAAGCAGGACGCCGACGTGCTGTGCCTGCAGGAGACCAAGGCGCAGGAACACCAGCTCGCCGCGGCTGAATTCCGCCCGAAGGGCTATGCCGCTTACTTCCGCGACGCGACAAAGAAGGGCTACAGCGGGGTGGCGATCTACTGCCGCAAGCAGCCTGATGAGGTCCGCACCGCGCTGGGCTGCGATGCGTTCGACTCCGAAGGCCGCTACATCGAAGCGCGCTTCGGCCGGGTCAGCGTGGTGTCGATCTACGTGCCGTCCGGCTCGTCGGGCGACGTGCGCCAGCAGTTCAAGTTCAAGACGATGGAATGGCTCAAGCCGATCCTCGACAGCTGGCTCGCCAGCGATCGCGACTATGTGCTGTGCGGCGACTGGAACATCGTGCGCACCAGGAACGACATCAGGAACTGGTCATCGAACCAGAAGAATTCCGGTTGCCTGCCGGCCGAGCGCGCGTGGCTCAACGGCATGGTCGCGGATGGATGCGGCGATGGGACTCCTGCGCCGCAGCACGGCTGGGTCGATACGTTCCGCGCGTTGAAACCTGAAGCGGTCGAGTATTCGTGGTGGTCGCAGCGCGGCGCTGCGCGTGCGAACAATGTCGGCTGGCGCATCGACTACCAGATCGTAACGCCGTCGCTGCGTAGCAAGCTGAAATCCTGCGCGATCCATCCGACGCCGCGGTTTTCCGATCACGCGCCGTACGCCGTGGACTACGCCCTGTGATCGAAAGCGCAGCGCGTTGGCGCAAGGCGCTCGGAGCTTACGCGCACCCCGCCGTGCGCGCGTTCCTGTTTCTCGGTTTTTCGTCGGGCCTGCCATTTGCTCTGGTACTCACCACGCTCTCCTTGCGGCTGCGCCAGGCGGGCATCGATCGCACGACGATCGGCATGTTCAGTCTGGTCGGGCTGGCGTATTCACTGAAATTCTTCTGGTCGCCGGTCGTCGATCGACTGCGCCTTCCGCTGCTGGGTGCGCTCGGGCAGCGGCGCAGCTGGATGCTGCTTGCGCAGGTGGGCATTGTCGTCGGGCTCGTCGCAATGGCGCTGCACGATCCTTCTCGTGGTGCCGAACAGATGGCGCTGCTGGCAACGCTTACCGCGTTCTGCTCGGCCACGCAGGACATCGCCGTCGATGCCTACCGCATCGAATCCGCTGATCCGCTCTGGCAGGGCGCGATCGTCGCGGCCTACCAGGTCGGCTACCAGGTGGGTTTGATCTGCAGCGGGGCCGGAGCGCTGGTCGTAGCAAGCGGCTATGGCTGGACGGCTTCCTACCTGATCATGGCCACCTGCATGTTGATCGGCCTGGCCACGACCCTGCTGATCCGCGAACCCGAAGGGAGCGCTGAACGCAGAACGCTGCTCGACACCGAATTGCTGCAGACGACAATTGCGCGCATGCGTCCTAGCAAGGTCGCGATCACGATCGCCGCGACAGCACTGGTGGGAGGGATGCTCCGATTCGGACTCCAGGTCGCAAAGCAGCCCACGCTGGTGGTGGACGTGAGCTTCGGGGCGATCCTGCTCGTTGAGACCGCAGTGCTGACGCTGCTTAGCGTGGCCGCGTTCCGGCCTGCGCTCGAATGGCTCACGGCGTCGGTCGTGCTGCCCCTGGTCGATTTCTTCAACCGTTACGGCAAACGCTTGGCGATTCCGATGCTGCTGTTGATCCTGACCTACCGGCTCAACTACACGACGATGGGCGTGGCCGCGAACACGTTCTACATCGATCTGGGATATACGCTCGATCAGATCGCGGTGGTCTCCAAGTCGTACGGCGTCGGGCTCACCCTCGGTGGTGCGGTGCTGGCGGGATGGCTGGTGAAGCGCTGGGGTGTGCTGCCGACCATGCTTTCTGGTCTTTTCCTGCTCAGCCTGGCGAATCTGTTCTACGGTTATGTCGCAACGTTCGGACTGCACACGTCGCCTGCGATCGGATGGCTGGCTGCGGCGGTGAGCCTGGACAACGTCGCCAACGGCGTCGCGGGTACTGCGTTTATCGTCTACATGTCGTCGCTGACCAGCAAGGCCTATACCGCGACGCAGTACGCCCTGTTCGGAACGCTCTGGAGTCTGCCGGCGAAAAGTCTCGCCAGTCAGTGGGGACGGATCGTGGATACGTGGGGCTATCCGCCATTCTTCGTCTACACCGCGACGATGGCGCTGCCGGCGATGGTGCTGATCGTCTGGCTCATGCGCAACCCGACTGCGCAGGTAGCCGATCAGCGTCCTGCGTTGTAGATCGCTCCCAGGATGCGAGGCCCGCGCGCACCGGTGACCGAGGGCAGGTTGCCCGCCTCTCCCGCCAGGCGCGCCCGTGCGAGCCATGCGAAACCGGTCGCTTCGACGAAGTCGGGGTCGATGCCGAGGGCTGCGGTCGTATCGACGCGGATGTCGGGCAGCGCGGCGCGCAAGGCGTCCATCAACGCAGCGTTGTGCACGCCACCACCGCAGGCGAAGACCTCGCGCGTGCCTGGGCCATGCGTGCGCAGTGCGTCGGCGATGGTGCGCACGCTCAATGCGAGCAACGTCGCTTGCACGTCGGCCGCGGAGATGCGAGCGGATACCCGGGCACTCAGCCAGTCGAGGTTGAATACCTCGCGCCCCGTGCTTTTCGGCGGTGTTGCGACGAAGTAGGGATCGGCAAGAAATTTCTCCAACAGTTCTGCATCGACACGCCCGCTGCGCGCCCATGCGCCATCCTCATCGCGCGCAACGCCCAGATGCAGCGCTGCCCAGGCGTCGAGGAGGCAATTCGCTGGACCGGTGTCGAAGCCAAGCACATCCTTGCCAGGATCCAGCAAGGTGAGATTGCCGATACCGCCGAGGTTGAGGATCGCGCGAGCAATCGCCGGATCGGACATCACCGCAACGTGCAGTGCCGGCAACAAGGGTGCACCCTGGCCGCCCGCTGCGACATCGGCGCGCCGAAAATCCGCAACAACTGCGATACCCGTGCGCTCGGCGATCACACTTGGATCGCCAATCTGCAGGGTGAAGGGAAAGGCGCCGTTCGGGCGATGGCAGACGGTCTGGCCATGCGAGCCGATCGCCATGACTGCGGCCGGATCGACGCTTGCCACGCGCAGCAAGCTCAGGGCAGCGCCTGCGAAGCAGGAACCGACCTCCACGTCGAGGTGTCCGAAGTCGTCGATGGCGATCGCCGCACGGCTTTTCGCAAGGGAGATCACCCGCTCGCGCACTGCCGGGGGATAGGCAATCGTGTGTGCGGCAACCACTTCCGGATGCGGGTCGAAACGCACCAGCGCGGCATCGATGCCGTCAGCGCTGGTACCTGAAATCAGTCCGAGATAAAGATCCAGCTCAGCCACGCGCGCGATGCAGTCTGCGTGCCGACGCCACCATCTGCCTCTTCATGGCCTTCTTGACCGACGCCGGTTCGGCAAGCACCTTTTGCGCGAGCACCTCGTGGGTGAGCACCTGCATCCGGTTGAGCTGGGCGAGCGCCGTGGTGTTCTGCTGGTGGAAGCTGGCGAGTGCTTCACCGGTCAGCGGCTGCGGCTTGGGCATCGTCACCGACAACGGGTTGTGATATTCGCCATTGATGCGGAATTCGTAGTGCAGGTGCGGGCCGGTCGCCATGCCGGTCATGCCGACGAAGCCGATCGTCGTGCCCTGGTCGACATGCTGGCCGACGCGATAGTGTCCGTAACGCGACATGTGACCATACAGCGTGGTGTAGCCGCGGCCGTGGTCGACGATGATGCAATTGCCGTAGCCGCCCTTCCAGCCTTTCCACTGCACCTTGCCATCGCCGGCGGCGACGATGGGAGTGCCTGTCGGCGCGGCGTAATCGACGCCGGTATGGCGCCGCATGTAGCCAAGGATCGGATGCATGCGACCAGCCAGGGTGAAGCCCGACGAGATGCGGGTGAACTCGACCGGCGTGCGCATGAAGCTCTTCTTCAGCGGCGTGCCCTCACCGTCGACGAACTCGGTCTTGCCATCCGGATGCGTGTAGCGGTAGGCGAAGTAGCGCTTGCCGTTGTTGTCGAAGCTGGCCGCGATGATGTCGCCCGTACGCACGCGCTGGCCGTCGCGCCAGAAGTCTTCGTACACGACCTGGAAGCTGTCGCCCGGTTGCAGGTCCTGCGCCATGTCGATGTCGTAGGAGAAGATCTTGGCCATCTGGGTGACTGAAGCATCGCTCAGTCCCGCGCGCTCACCGGCGTTGTAAAGCGACCCCTCGATCACGCCGCTCGTCGATTCCAGCCGCTTCTCGAGCGGGCGCTTGAAGACGGTGCTGCGGATCGTGTCACCGGCCAGCTGCAATTCGACGCGAGTCGCATCGTCCTTGTTGAAACGCAGTCCACGCAATATTCGAGGTGCCGGGATGTCGAATGCAAGTTCGTCGCCATCGTGCAGATGGGTCAGCGTCTGTTTCGCACCGGGCTGCGCCAGCACGCGATGAACGTCGGTTGTCGAAAGGTTGAAGTCGGCGAACAAGGATCCAAGTGTTTGTCCCTTGTGGACGCGAACGAGCTGCCAGCTTTCAGTCGGGGCGGGTGACGCGGATTTCGGCAAGGCGGGGAGCGACAGTGCGAATGTCGCGTGAGACGCCTTTGGCGTGTTCAGGGCGTTGGTGAAGCCGGGCACGATGGCGACGACGAGGGCACCCATCGTTGCGAACATGCTGGCGAGCATCCAGTGCTCGCGCGACCAGCGACCGCGGAAATTTTCACTGCCAGCTGCATCCAGGCGCTTGGCCCAGGATTTGGCTGAACGGGTCAGGGATACGCTATCGTTGCGATGCGTCCCGCCGGTGGAATTGGCTGGTTGATCCATGCGTGTGGGTCCTCCCCCGGCTTACGGCTGCCGCACCATAACTTGCTTGAAGGATGCGCGTCAAACCCTTGTTGCAATTGGATTTTTATCCTTTGCAACAATTAACTTCACTTTAACCTCACATATCGCCGGTTCGATCTAATTTGGCGGAGAGTCGGGCTTTGTACCCAAAAACAGGATGATGATGAGCGACGTTCAAACCAGCCTTGATCTGATCGCGCGCGGCGCGGCCGACATCCTCAAGCGCGAGGAGCTTGCAGCGCGCCTCGCGCTCGGGCGACCGCTGCGCGTGAAAGCCGGATTCGATCCGACTGCGCCGGATCTGCACATCGGCCATACCGTTCTGCTCAACAAGATGCGTCAGTTTCAGGACCTGGGGCATGCGGTGATCTTTCTGATCGGCGATTTCACCGGAATGATCGGCGACCCGAGCGGAAAGAACATCACGCGCAAGCCCCTCACGCGCGAAGACGTCGCCGCGAATGCGCGCACCTACTCGGAGCAGGTCTTCAAGGTGCTCGATCGCGAAAAAACAGAATTGCGTTTCAACTCCGAATGGTTCGACAGGATGTCTGCGGCGGACATGATCAGGCTCGCTGCATCGCATACGGTCGCACGCATGCTTGAACGCGATGACTTCGCAAGGCGCTACGCAGCGCAGCAGCCGATCGCAATCCACGAATTCCTGTATCCGTTGGTGCAGGGCTACGACTCGGTCGCGCTCAATGCGGATGTCGAGCTTGGTGGTACCGACCAGCGTTTCAATTTGTTGATGGGTCGCGCACTGCAGGAACAGGCAGGGCAGCCGCCGCAGATCGTATTGACGATGCCGCTGCTGGAGGGCCTCGATGGCGTCAACAAGATGTCGAAGTCGCTGGGCAACTACATCGGCATCAACGAGCCGCCGATCGACATCGTCACCAAGGTGATGAAGATCGACGATGCGTTGATGTGGCGGTGGTTTGAACTGCTGAGCTTCGAAGTATCGATGGCTGAACTCGCGTGCATGCAGGGCGATGTCGCGAAAGGACAGCTGAATCCGCGCGATGCGAAATTGCGGCTTGCCCGCGAACTCGCTGCGCGCTTCCATGATGCCGCGGCCGCCGAGCAAGCGATCGCGGGATGGCATGCGGTTGTGTGCGGCGACGGTGATACATCGTTATTGCCATTGCATGAACTCATGATCCCCCCGGAGGGGCTGCGCATCGCGCCCCTGCTTGTTGCGGCCGGGCTCGCGCCCAGCAATGGCGAAGCGTCGCGCAAGCTCAAGGAGCGTGCTGTACGCATCGATGGTGTGGTGATCGAGGATGCAATGCGGATGTTCGCGCCAGGATTCGAAGGCGTATTGCAGATTGGCAAGCGCAGCTTCGCGCGCGTTCGACTGACCTGAGTGTTGCGCCGCCATAAATTTACGCCCCCAAGGTGTTGACGTACGCCATGTGGGCTGTATGATGTGCGGCTCGCTGGAGCGAAAGGCCCCAGTCGCTGCGATGCCGGAAGGCGTTGTGGATGAAGCGGTTCGCGACGGGAGTTGTGAGCGGCGGATCTTTGACA
>JBBQTD010000058.1:0-19137 GCA_038234715.1 Lysobacterales bacterium
TCGATCCCCGCTTGGATCCATCGATTCGCAATGCAGCAACTCCATTCGCGCGCCGACCCCGTCGCTTTTCCGAGCCTTACGCCATGCCGATCTACGCTTTTGAATGCGACGCCTGCGGCCACAACTTCGAGCGTCTGCAGAAGTTGTCCGACGCCGACCCGACCGTCTGCCCCCAGTGCCACGAAGCGCAGATCCGACGGCAGCTGACCGCGCCGCAGTTCCGCTTGTCAGGCGGGGGCTGGTACGAGACCGATTTCAAGAAGGACGGCGACAAGAAGCGCAACCTGACCGAGAAGGGTGACGGCGCGCCGGCCGAGGCGAAGGCCGAGTCCAAGGGCGATGCGAACGCTCCGAAGCCGGATGCAAAGCCGTCGACTTCCGACGCCAAGCCAGCGAAAAGCCCGGATGCCGCGGCGCCCAAGCCAGCGCCAAAATCGGAGCCGGCTGCCAGCAGCAAACCTGCTCAATCCACATCGAAGCCCGCCGCAAACTGAGCCGGCACGCGACAGGCGGGCGGTGCCGGTAAACTAAGCGGCTGTACTGGCGCACTGCAGCGCCCATTGCGATTGACGGAGTTTGAATGAGAACCCATTTTTGCGGCCTCATCGACGAGGCGCTAATCGGCCAGACCGTCATTCTTTGCGGCTGGGCGGATGTCGCGCGCAACCTCGGCGGGCTGTGCTTCATCGACCTGCGCGACCACGAGGGCATCGTGCAGATCGTCGCCGAACCGGATGCCGATACCGCAGGGAATGCAGACGTCGTCGCTGCCGCCGCGCATGTGGGCTATGAGGATTGCCTGCGCATCACCGGTACGGTGCGTGCGCGACATGCGGACAACGACAAGCTCAGGAGCGGCAAGGTCGAAGTCGTTGCGACCAGGATCGAGCTGCTCAACAAGGCCGATCCGCTGCCGTTCCATGCGCATGAGAATCCGGGCGAGGACATCCGCCTCAAGTACCGGTACCTGGACATGCGCCGCCCGGCGATGCAGCAGATGATGCGCACCCGGATTAAGCTCGTGCAGGCATTGCGCCGCTGGCTGGATGCGCGCGGATTCCAGGACATCGAAACGCCGATTCTGACCAAGGCGACGCCAGAAGGCGCGCGCGATTTCCTGGTGCCGGCACGCATGCATGCGGGCGAGTTCTATGCGTTGCCGCAGTCGCCGCAACTCTTCAAGCAGATCCTGATGATGGCGGGCTTCGATCGCTATTATCAAATCGCGCGCTGCTTCCGCGACGAGGCGCTGCGCGCGGATCGCCAGCTCGAGTTCACCCAGCTCGACATGGAGTTCGCGTGGGTATCCGAACGCGACGTGCAGGACGCGACCGAGGAGATGATCCGCGTCGTGTTCAAGGAAGTGATGGATGTCGAACTGGCCAATCCATTCCCGCGGCTGACCTATGCGGAGGCCATGCGCCGCTATGGTTCGGACAAACCGGACCTGCGCATTGCGCTTGAACTGGTAGATGTCGCCGAACTCGTGAAGAACTGCGAGTTCAAGGTGTTCACCGACTGGGCGACGCATCCGGAAGGGCGCGTCGCTGCATTGCGCGTGCCAGGCGGTGCGGAACTGTCGCGCAAGCAGATCGACGATTGCGCCGCGCATGCCGCCAAACATGGTGCGAAGGGCCTGGCGTGGATGAAGGTCATCGATCTTGCGAAGGGCCGCGAGGGAATCAATTCGCCGATCGCGAAGTTCCTCGACGACGCCACATTGAACGCGGTGCTCGATGCGACCCAGGCGCAATCCGGCGACATCGTGTTCTTCGGCGCTGGTCCGTGGAAGTCAGTCAGCGATTTCATGGGCGCGTTGCGGATCAAGGCCGCGAAAGACCTCAAGCTGGTCGCGAACACGTGGACGCCGCTTTGGGTCACCGACTTCCCGATGTTCGAATGGGATGGGGAGGACCAGCGCTATGTCGCCCTGCATCATCCGTTCACGGCGCCCGCAGTCGATGATGTCGCTGCATTGCGTGCCGATGCGAAGACAGCGGTGTCGCGCGGCTACGACATGGTGCTCAATGGCAACGAGATCGGCGGCGGTTCGATCCGCATCCATCGCTCCGACATGCAGTCGGCGGTGTTCGACTTGCTGGGTATCGCTGCGGAAGAGGCTCAGCTCAAGTTCGGCTTCCTGCTCGAGGCGCTGCGTTACGGCGCGCCGCCGCATGGCGGCATCGCGTTCGGCATCGATCGCATCGCTGCACTGATGGCCGGCACCGATTCGATCCGCGACGTGATCGCGTTCCCGAAGACCACCACCGCGCAATGCCCGATGACCGGCGCGCCGTCGCCGGTACCGGACAAGCAGCTTGCGGAAGTGCATATTTCGGTGCGCGTGAAGGAATGAGTTTCGCGATCCGTCACGCTGGCTCCGCCGATGCGCACGCGCTGTCGCGCATTGCCATGCGCACGTTCACCGACACCTTCGGCCACATGTACCCGACAAAGGACCTGCAGGATTTCCTGTGCACCAACTATTCGGTCGGGGAGTGCGAGCGGCTGCTGGCCGACGATCGCTATGCGATCTGGCTGCTCGAGGACGCCGGAACGGCGATCGGCCACGCAATGGCTGGTCCATGCGGCCTTCCGCATGCGGATGTGAAGCCCGCGGATGGCGAGCTCAAGCGCCTGTACCTGCTTCCGCAAGCGCAGAACGGAGGTTGGGGCGCCCGGCTGTTCGAGCAGGCGCTCGCATGGCTGGAACGCGATGGCCGCCGCACGATATGGATCAGCGTGTGGTCCGAAAACCTGGGCGCGCAGCGGTTCTACGCGCGCTGGGGTTTCGCCAAGGTCGCCGAATACGAATTTCCAGTAGGCCGCGTGCGCGACCGTGAATTCATGTTCCGCCGCGAAGCGGGCCGGGCGTGACCGACCGCGTCGTCCTGCTGCATGGCCTGTGGTTGCGCGGCGGGGCAATGAACTATCTCTCGCGGCGGCTGGACGCTGCGGGCTTCGTTGCGCAGACATTTGACTACGCCACCGTGCGCGACGGAATCGATGTCGCAAGCGAGCGCCTGCGCGAGGTGATCGGCGCGTTCGCCGGCGGTGGCAAGGTGCATCTCGTTGGGCACAGCCTCGGCGGCCTGGTTGCGGCGATGATCGTGCAGCGCCACCCCGAGCTGATCGACGGCCGCATCGTCTGCCTTGGTGCGCCGCTGCGCGGCAGTGCGGCGGCGCGATCGCTCAAAGGCATACCGGGCGGCTCGGCCATGCTCGGTCACAGCGTGGAGCTGCTCGAACAGGGGCTGGAACGCTGGGACGCACCGCAGCAGCTTGGCGTGATCGCCGGTCGTTTGCCGATCGGCTTGGGTTTCCTGCTCGGCGGCGTGACTGCGCCGCACGACGGCACCGTCTCGGTTGAGGAAACCCGGCTGCCTGGCATCACCGATCATTGCGTGATCGCCGCGGCGCATACCGGACTGGTGTATTCGGACCCGGCCGCCCGCCACACCGTCGAATTCCTTCGCGACGGGCGCTTCGGCACTGGCTAGCGACGTGGAGTAAAATCGCCGGCTTGCCACCGCACAGACGCAGGAAGACGCATGGGTAGGGGACCGTCCATCGAAGGACGCAAGAACGCCGAGGACGCGCGGCGGGGCAAGATCTTCACCAAGATCATTCGCGAGATAAGCGTTGCGGCGCGCATCGGCAGCGATGCCAACGCCAACTCGCGCCTGCGCGTGGCGATCGACAAGGCGCTGTCGGCGAACATGTCCAAGGATGTGATCGAGCGCGCGATCAAGAAAGCCAGCGGCGAACTCGAAGGCGTGAACTACGAGGAAATCCGCTACGAAGGCTATGCGCCCGGCGGTGTGGCGGTGATCGTGGACTGCCTGACCGACAACAAGGTGCGCACGGTTGCCGACGTGCGGCATGCCTTCGGCAAGTTCGGCGGCAACCTCGGCACCGACGGCTCGGTCGCGTTCCTGTTCAGGAAGTGCGGGGTGCTGCACTTCGCGGCCGGCGCCAACGAGGAGCGCATCACTGACGCCGCGATCGAGGCTGGCGCGGACGACGTCGTGGTGTATCCCGAGGACGGTGCGATCGATGTGCTCGCGGCGCCGGAATCGTTCCAGTCGGTCAAGAGCGCAATGGAGAACGCAGGCCTGGCGCCGGCGATCGCGGAAGTCACCTTTCGTGCCGGGAACGACATCGCTGTTGCAGGCGATACCGCGCATGCCGTCGCGAAGTTGCTGGCGTGGCTCGATGACCTCGACGATGTGCAGAACGTCTATTCCAATGCCGATCTTTCGGCGGATGCATACGGCCAAGGATGACCCGTATCCCGCGAGCCCTTCGACTCCGGTCGCTCCGCGCCCTGCGCCCGGCGTGGCTGGATTGCGCGCATCGAACGCCAACGACATGATCAGGATCCTGGGAATCGATCCTGGCTCGCAACGAACGGGTGTAGGGATTGTCGACTGCGATTCCAGCGGTCGCACGACGCATGTCTATCACGCGCCCCTGGTGTTGCTCGGCGATGGCGAGTTTCCGCAGCGGCTCAAGCGGCTGCTCGATGGGCTTGCCGAAGTGATCAATACGTACCAGCCGCAAGAGGTCGCCATCGAAAAGGTGTTCATGGCGCGCAATCCGGACTCGGCGTTGAAGCTCGGGCAGGCGCGTGGCGCGGCGATGTGCGCTGCGGTCCTGCGCGATTTGCCGATTCACGAGTACTCGGCGAAAGAAATCAAGCTGGCGGTGGTCGGCAGTGGTGGCGCGGACAAGGCGCAGATCCAGCACATGGTCGGGGTGATGCTCAAGCTGCAGGGCAAGCTGCAGGCAGATGCCGCCGATGCGCTCGCGGTCGCGATCACGCATGCGCACGTGCGTGCCACGGCGCAGCGGCTTGGCGTCAACGTCAAGCTGGCATGGGGAAGAAAATGAGCGACGCGCGCGCGCGAAGGACCGTACCGTGATCGGCAGGCTCAAGGGAACCCTGATCCACAAACAGCCACCATGGCTTGTCCTTGACGTGCACGGCGTCGGCTACGAACTCGAAGCGCCGATGAGCACGTTCTACGACCTTCCCGAAGTCGGTCGCGAGGTCGCGCTGTTCACCCACTACGCGCAGAAAGAAGACTCGGTGTCACTGTACGGCTTCCTGCACGAAACCGAGCGGCGCCTGTTCCGCGACGTGCAGAAGGTGACCGGCATCGGCGCGAAGATCGCACTGGCGATACTCTCCGGGGCAAGCGTTGCCGACTTCGCGCGGCTCGTGCAGACGTCCGACGTGGTGGCGCTGACCCGCATTCCAGGAATCGGGAAGAAGACCGCCGAGCGCATCGTGGTGGAATTGCGCGACAGCGCCAACAGTTTCGGTGTCGCCGGCGCGTTGCTTGCTGGCCGACCAGTGCCGACCGATCCGTTGAGCGAGGCGGTCGTCGCCCTGCAGCAGCTTGGCTACAAGCCCGCGGAGGCGTCACGCATGGCTGAGAAAGCGCACGCCGATGGCGATGATGTCGAAGCGGTCATCCGCAAGGCCCTGAAGTCCGCACTGCGCAGCTGAATCAGCGAAGAATCGAACCGCCATGTCCCTCTCGCAATCCAGTCCGAGCACCACCGCGCATGCATCCCACCAACCACAGGGCAGCCTGCGCATGCTGATGCTCGGTGCGATCGGCGTGGTGTTTGGCGACATCGGCACCAGCCCGCTGTACACGCTGCGGGAGGCGTTCCTGAAGCATTACGGGCTGTCTCCAGATCACGCGACGGTACTCGGACTGCTGTCGCTGATCTTCTGGTCCCTGTTCCTGGTGGTTACGGTGAAATACGTGATGATCATCATGCGCGCCGACAACAAGGGCGAGGGCGGCATCATGGCGCTGATGGCGCTGGCGCAACGCACGCTTGGCCAGGCGAAGCGGCTGCGCTACGTGATCGGTATCCTTGGCATTTTCGGTGCGTCGCTGTTTTTCGGCGATAGCGTGATCACCCCCGCGGTGTCGGTGCTGGCGGCGGTGGAGGGCCTGGAAGTCGCCGCGCCTCACCTCAAGCAATGGGTGGTGCCGATCACCCTGGTGGTGCTGTTCGTGCTGTTCGTGTTCCAGAGCCGCGGCACCGCGCGGGTCGGGCGCGTGTTCGGACCGGTCATGGTGCTGTGGTTCCTCGCGCTCGCGGCGATCGGCCTTTTGCACATCGTCGGGCAGCCGCAAGTGCTGTTGGCATTCAATCCGTACTACGCGGTCCAATTCTTCATCCACCACGGCGGCCATTCGTATTTCATCCTGGGCGCGGTGGTGCTTGCGATCACCGGCGGGGAAGCGCTCTACGCCGACATGGGTCATTTCGGTCGCGCACCGATCCGCGCGGCATGGTTCTGGCTGGTGCTGCCCGCGTTGCTGCTGAACTATTTCGGACAGGGCGCGCTGGTGTTCTCGAACCCGGCAGCGGCCGACAATCCCTTCTACATGGCGGTGCCCGGATGGGCGCTGTATCCGTTGATCGGGCTGTCGACCGCCGCGACCGTCATCGCTTCGCAGGCGGTGATTTCCGGTGCGTTTTCGGTCGCTCGCCAGGCGATGTTGCTCGGCTATATCCCGCGCCTGACGATCCGGCACACCTCGGCGAGCGCGGAGGGCCAGATCTTCGTGCCCGCGGTCAATCGCATCCTGCTGGTGCTGGTGGTCTTGCTGGTGCTCGCATTCCAGTCGTCGACCAAGCTTGCCGCAGCCTACGGAGTATCCGTTTCGGGCACGATGCTGATCGATACTTTGCTGCTGATGGTGGTGGCGTACAACAGTTGGCAAGACTCGCGGCGTTGGGTGTTGCCGGTGGCCGGGCTGCTGCTGTGCGTGGACATAGCATTCCTCGGCGCGAATGTGGTCAAGTTCGTCGAGGGCGCCTGGGTCCCGGTTGCGCTGGGTATCATCGCGTTCACGATGATGCGCACCTGGCGGCGCGGCAAGATCCTGGTTGCCGAAAGCCTGGCCAGCCAGCAACTCGAACTCGATACATTCCTGACTTCGCTCGCCGCGCATCCGCCGCACCGGGTCCAGGGCACGGCTGTCTTCCTGAGTGCGAGCATCGACAACGTTCCCCACGCGTTGCTGCACAACCTCAAGCACAACAAGGTACTGCACGAGAGCAACGTGATCCTGGGCGTGCGCACGCTGGACACGGCTTATGCGGAACCTGAGGAGCGTTGCGAGACGACCGACCTTGGCAATGGATTCCGCAGGATGATCCTGCGCTTCGGGTTCGCCGAAGAACCCGATGTGCCAGCCGCACTCGTTCAAAGCGTCTGCGGCACCGAGTTCAACATGATGGACACGACATTCTTCTCCAGTCGCGAGACACTGGTTGCCGCAGAGCACGTCGGAATGCCGATGTGGCGTGACAAGCTCTTCGCGTTCATGGCGCGCAACGCAACGTCGGCTACTGACTTCTTCCGCATTCCAGGGAACCGGCTGGTCGAACTTGGAACCAAGGTCGAGATATAAATTTCCTTATATGAAGCGGGGTATCCTGCACGCTTTGCCGGGTGCGAGAGAAAGGCAAAAGTGAGCGGAGATATGCAATCCCCACGTGGCCGCCGCCTTGCCGCGCTATCGCTCGCCGCGATCGGCGTGGTGTACGGCGACATCGGTACCAGCCCCCTGTACACGTTGCAGACGGCGTTTTCGGGCAAGCATGCTGTCGCGGCCACGCCGCAGAATGTGCTCGGCGCGCTGTCGCTGATTTTCTGGTCGATGATGTTCGTCGTCTCGTTCAAGTACGTGCTGTTCATCCTGCGCGCGGACAACAAGGGCGAGGGCGGCATCCTGTCGCTGATGACGCTTGCGCAGCGCGGCTTGCGCTCGTACTCGAAGATGAAATGGCTGGTGCTTGCGCTTGGCGTGTTCGGCGCCGGGTTGTTCTACGGCGACAGCGTGATCACCCCTGCGGTGTCGGTGTTGTCAGCGGTCGAGGGTTTGGAGGTGCTCAAGCCCAAGCTTGTGCAGTGGGTGCTGCCGGTGACGGTGCTCGTGCTGATTGGCCTGTTCGGCGTGCAGCGCTTCGGCAGTGCGCGCATGGGTTCGATCTTCGGCCCGGTGATGATGGTCTGGTTCGTGAGCCTGGCCGTGTTCGGCGTGCTGGGAATCGTCACGGCACCGGAAATCCTGCAGGCCCTCAATCCAGCGTACGCCCTGCGATTTTTCGGCAACAACGGATTCATGGGCTTCGTCGCGCTCGGTGCGGTCGTGCTCGCGCTGACGGGCGCCGAAGCGCTGTACGCCGACATGGGCCACTTCGGCAAGACGCCGATTCGCTGCGCATGGTTCAGCTTCGTGATGCCTGCGCTATTGATGAATTATTTTGGTCAGGGCGCCCTGCTGTTGCGTCATCCAGAGGCAGGAAGCAACCCGTTTTACCTGTTGCTGCCGAGTTGGGCGCTGATACCGATGATCGCGCTTGCAACCGTGGCGACTGTCATCGCTTCGCAGGCAGTGATCTCGGGCGCGTTTTCGATGACGCGCGAGGCGATCCAACTCGGCCTGTTCCCTCGAAGCCCTGTGATCCACACCTCGGACGAGCGGGCCGGACAGATCTACATGCCTGTGGTGAACTGGGGCCTGCTGATCGCAGTGCTCGCGGCGGTCCTCGGCTTCCAGACCTCCGAACACCTTGCCGCTGCGTATGGCATCGCTGTCACTGGCACGATGGCGATCACCAGCGGACTTGCGCTGATCGTCGCGCGCAGGCTTTGGCACTGGCCGCGCGCACTGGTGGCGGTCACCGGCGTGCTGCTGCTGACGGTGGACCTGTCGTTCTTCAGTGCGAATGCGTTGAAGCTGTTCCACGGTGGCTGGTTCCCGTTGGTCATCGGCAGCCTGGTTTTCATCGTGATGACCACCTGGCGCCGTGGTAGGGAGTTGCTGATTGCGCGACTGGAAAGCGGGCTGAACCTGCGCATGTTCATCGATAGCCTTGCCGAACATCCGCCGACCCGTGTTCAGGGGACGGCGGTATTCCTGACCGCCGCGCGCGAGGGCGTGCCCAATGCGCTATTGCACAACCTCAAGCACAACAAGGTGCTGCACGAAGTCAATGTGATCCTGACCGTCCTGACCGAGGACACTCCGCAGGCCGAGCCGGGCCAGCGGCTGAAACTCGAGCCGCTAGGTCATGGTTTCTACCGGATGTGGTTGCGCTACGGATTCGCAGAACAGCCGCATATCCCCACTGCACTGACCGACTGCCGTTGGCAGGGATTGGGCATGGATCCCATGGACACGACCTATTTCCTGAGCCAGGAGCGCGTGGTTGCGTCGCGCCAGCCCGGAATGGCGACCTGGCGCGACAAACTGTTCGCCTTCATGTCGCGCAACGCGAGCCCGCTGACCGAGTTTTTCCGGATTCCGCGCAACAGGATCGTGGAATTGGGCGCGCAGATCGAGATTTAGCATTACCGCCATCTGCCGAATGCCAAGGTCGCCGCGCCATGCCCATGCAGGTCGCGCATGCGGCATGCGCTGCCTCCACGCATCGGCCCCCTTCGTTTCGTCCGGCTAACAGGCGGCGGGTCGGCGCGAAGCGCTGCGATCATGCAAAATGCCGGTTGACCCGAGCATGATGGACCGTGTGTGAGCCAGGAACGCATCATCGCTACCGCCGGGACGCGCGAGGACGAGGCGCTCGAAGCCAGTATCCGGCCGAAGCGGCTGGACGAATACCTCGGCCAGGCGCCGGTGCGAGAGCAGCTCAAGATCTACATCGAGGCTGCGAAGAAGCGTGGCGAAGCGCTGGACCACGTGTTGATCTTCGGCCCACCCGGGCTGGGCAAGACCACGCTGTCGCACGTCATCGCCAACGAGCTCGGGGTCAACCTGCGCTCGACGTCAGGCCCGGTCGTCGAGCGCGCCGGGGATCTTGCCGCGCTGCTCACCAACCTGCAGCCGCACGACGTACTGTTCATCGATGAGATCCACAGGCTCTCGCCGGTCGTCGAGGAAGTGCTGTACCCGGCGATGGAAGACTTCCAGATCGACATCATGATCGGCGACGGCCCGGCCGCGCGTTCGATCAAGCTCGACCTGCCGCCGTTTACCCTGATCGGCGCAACCACGCGCGCGGGGCTCCTGACCGGCCCCTTGCGCGACCGTTTTGGCATCGTGCAGCGGCTGGAGTTCTATTCGCCGGAAGAACTCACGCGCATCGTGCGACGCTCGGCGGGCATCCTCGGCATCGCCTGCGACCCGGATGGCGCGGTGGAAATCGCACGGCGCTCGCGCGGGACGCCGCGCATCGCGAACCGGCTGCTGCGGCGCGCGCGTGATTTCGCCCAGGTAAGGGCCGACGGCGTGATTACGAGCCGCGTCGCCGACAGCGCCATGAAGATGCTCGAAATCGATGGCGAGGGCTTCGACGCACTCGACAGGCGCCTGCTGCGCACGATCATGGACAGCTTCGAGGGCGGACCGGTCGGCGTCGAATCGCTGGCCGCGGCGCTGTCCGAGGAGCGCGGCACGCTCGAAGACGTGATCGAACCCTACCTGATCCAGCAGGGTTATCTGCTGCGCACCGCGCGCGGACGCATGCTTAGCGCCAAGGCATGGCGCTATTTCGGGCTTGCGCCGCGCAAGGTGCCGACTGCGGAGTTGTTCGAAAGCGAGCTGGGGCCAGAGTGAACGCGAACGTTCCTACCACGCCGCGGTCGAAAGGTTGCACGCCGGCCGTGCCGGCGTTCATCTGGCCGATAAGAGTGTATTGGGAAGATACCGACGCAGGTGGTGTGGTGTATCACGCAAGTTACCTGCGTTTCCTCGAGCGCGCGCGCAGCGAATGGTTGCGTGCGCTTGGTTATGCACAGGATGCATTGCGCGAAAGCCTTGGTGTCGTCTTCGTCGTGCGCGCGATGCAGCTGGAATTCCTGCGTCCGGCGCGGCTGGACGACGAGTTGTTCGTCACTGTCGCGGTGCTCGAGCGTCGCCGCGCGAGCCTTGTGATGCGGCAATCGATCCTGCGAGGCGATATGCCGTTGCTGGATGCCGAAGTAAAGGTGGCCTGCGTGGCCGCCGCCGATTTCCGTCCGCGCGCGGTGCCCGAGGCCCTGCTTGCGGTGATGACCGAACCGGAGTGATGCAATGAGCTTGCTGACGATTGTCCATGCCGCGATGCAGGCCGCACCCATCGAGGCGTTGCCCGATGCCGCCTCTCCGTCGGCCCAGGCGGTTGCCGCCGCGGCAACCGCACCGCCTGGCAGCGGCCTGAACCTGCTTTCGCTTGTGTGGCATGCGAGCTTGCCGGTGCAGCTGGTGATGGCGCTGCTGCTGCTCGCTTCAATCGCATCCTGGGTGATCATTTTCCGCAAGCAGCGGGTGCTGGGTGGCGCCGAGAAATCCGCCGAAGGCTTCGAGGAAAAGTTCTGGTCGGGGTCCGACCTCACGCAGCTATACAGCGCAGCGACCGATCGCAACCGCATCGCATCTGGACTCGAAGCGATCTTCGAGGCGGGCTTCCGCGAGTTCTCCAGGTTGCGCCAGCGCAAGGGGGTAGACCCGCGCACGCAGCTCGAGGGCGCCCAACGCGGCATGCGCGCGCAGCTCGCTCGCGAAGTGGATGCACTCGAGCACAACCTGGAGTTCCTCGCCAACGTCGGTTCGATCAGTCCCTACGTCGGCCTGTTCGGGACCGTGTGGGGCATCATGATTTCGTTCCAGGGCCTGGCGAACATGAAGGAAGCGACGATCGCAACAGTCGCCCCGGGTATTTCCGAGGCGCTGATCGCGACCGCGATGGGCCTGTTTGCGGCGATTCCGGCGGTGTGGGCCTACAACCGCTTCGCGACCAAGGTCGAGCGCCTCAACGTGCGCTACGAGGCCTTCGCCGAGGAATTCTCATCGATCCTGCAACGCCAGGCGCACGTCGAAGAGTGAGCGCGCCGGCCAACCCCATTCGCGCGCCCGGCACGTTGGCAACAGCTCTGCAGACGACAGCGATCGCGCCGCGAGGACCGAACCGATGAGCCGCCACCGCCAGCGCCGAAAGCTCAAGGCCGACATCAACGTCGTGCCTTACATCGACGTCATGCTAGTGCTGCTGATCATCTTCATGGTCACCGCGCCGCTGCTGAACCTGGGCGTGGACGTGGATCTTCCGAAGTCGAAGGCCAGCATGATCGACCAGAAGAAGGATCCGGTGATCGCGGTGATCACGCACGATGGACATTACCTGCTCAAGTTGCAGGACGCGAAGTACGAGCCGGTCAGCGAGGCCGACCTTACCGCGCGCGTCGGCGCTTTCCACAACGAGAACCCCGACGTTGCTGTCTACATCGCAGCCGACGGAAAACTCCCATATCAGCAAGTGATGGACTTGATGGTGATCCTGCAGAACATCGGCATTCCACATGTCGCACTCATGAGCCAGCCGGTGCATGCCGATGTCGGCAGCACCGGCAAACGCTGAGGGCGATGGAGACCTCATGGGACAAGCTGCGTGCGGTCCTTTTCGCGTTGGGCATCCACGCCTTCGCGGCCGCCGTGCTGTTTGCGTACCTGCTCTGGCCGCACGATCCGGCCCTGGCCGACGCCGAGGGGCCGATGATTCAGGCCACGCTGGTGAATTCGCCGCAGCAGGCGGCGAGTGTCGCAAGGGCGATCCAGTCCGCACAGCAGAAAAGCGCGCGCAAGACCGTACAACAGGAGGACACCACGCCGCCGCCACAACCCAAGCCCGAACCGAAGCCGCAGGATGCGCCGCAGCCGGCACAACCCGTACCGCAAGCGGTGATACCGAAACCGGACAAGGTCGACCAGGAGGAAGTGCGTCGGGTGGCAGAACTGGCCGCCGAGCAGAAACTGCAGGAACAGGAGGCGCGCCACAAACAGGCGCAAATCGACCTGAGCCGGCAACACGAACAGCAGGATGCGGAGAACCGCCAGCGCCTTGCGCAGCAACAACTCGAGCAGCAGCAAAAGCTTGCCGAGACCCGCAAGCAACTCGCTGCCGCCGCACGCGAGGTCAAGCTCAAGGAACAAGGCATGAAGCAATTGCAGGACCAGGCCGCCCGGCTGGCACAGAACACGCCATCGGCAACATCAGTGCCCGTGCCAGCGCATCCCCCGTCAGGAAACGCAGGCCGAGGAAAGGACCTGCAGGCGGATTACCTCAAGGCGATCAAGGAGACTGTCCATCAAAATTGGCAGACCGGAAATGCTCCTCCACACGTCATCTGCAAGGCGCATGTCAAACAGATTCCAGGCGGCCAGGTGCTCGATGTGACGTTTCCGGATTGTCCGTTCGACGCGGCAGGCCGCCAGTCCGTACAGGATGCGTTCGAGCGCACACCGTTACCCTACGCTGGTTATGATTCGGTATTCCTGCGAGAGTTCACGATCGATCTGTGTTACCCGGAGGATCCATGCAAATGAAGAAATGTCTCGCTGTGCTGTTGCTCGCGCTGGCCTGGATCATCGCGCCCGTGCATGCGCAGGGCCTGGATGTCGGCCTGGTCATCGGTAACGACGCCGCATTGCCCATCGCCGTAGTGCCGATGGAGTACCAGGGCAGCAGCGCCAAGCCAGATACGGATGTCGCCTCGGTGATCCGTGCCGACCTTGACCGCTCCGGCCAGTTCCGTTCGCTGCCGGAGAAGGACATTGTCGAACATCCGCAAAGCGGTGCCGACATGAAGTATCCGACCTGGCGCCTGCTCAAGCAGGACTACGTGCTGGTCGGTCGCGTGCTCGACAGCAGTGATGGCGGCTATCGCGTCGAGTTCCAATTGTTCGACGTCGCCAAGCAGCAACGCATCCTAGGCCTTGCGATGACCGGGCGACCGCAGGCCATGCGGGATGTCGCGCACCAAATCGCCGACCAGGTGTACGAGAAGATCATTGGGGTGCGTGGCGCGTTCTGGACGCGTATCGCCTATGTGACCGCGACGGGCGTCGGCAAAGACGCGCAGTACGCACTGATGGTCGCCGATGCCGACGGCTTCAACCCGCAGGTGGTGGTGAAATCGCGCGAGCCACTGCTGTCGCCCGCATGGAGCCCGGACGGACTTTCGCTCGCATACGTGAGCTACGAACGCGGCAACGGCTCGATCTACATCCAGAAGATTGGTACCGGCGCACGCGAGGTCATCGCCGCGTTCAAGGGCATCAACGGCGCCCCCGCGTTCTCGCCCGATGGAAGGCGGCTCGCACTGACCCTGTCGAAGTCCGGGACTCCCGAGATCTACGTGATGGACCTGGCGACCAAGCAGCTGACCCAGGTGACCAATCACTACAGCATCAACACCGAGCCGCGCTGGTTGTCGGAAAGCACCCTGGTGTTCACCTCCGATCGCGGCGGAAAGCCGCAGATCTACCAGGTTCCGGTGAGCGGAGGCGAACCGGCCCGGTTGAGCTTCCAGGGCCAGTACAACGCGACGGCGACGGTCTCCTACGACGGCAAGAAAATCGCTATGGCGCAGGGTAACGGGAACGTCTATCGTATCGCTTTGCTGGATCGCAGCTCTGGCGGTTCGGGACGCTGGCAGCAGCTGTCGCCAGGCAATCTCGATGAATCCCCCAGTTTTGCGCCGAACGCCAGCATGGTTCTTTATGCCGCGCGCGAAGATCGCCGTGGCGTCCTCTACGCCGTGTCGGCCGACGGACGGGTGAGGCAGCGTCTGGTATTGGCCGATGGCGACGTACGCGAACCCGCATGGTCGCCGTACCGTCAGCGCTGAGCAAACCGCAGTCTCCCGGCACAACCCCGTACCGTGAAAAGGATGACCATAATGAAAACCAACAAAACCCTTCTGTTCGTGGCCGTGGCATGCATCGCACTTGCCGGCTGCACGAAGAAGAACGTCAAGGAAGACAACGCGGGCAATGGGACCTCATCCGGGCCGCCGTCGGCGACGACAAACTCGATGGGCAACTCGGTCGGCGGTCGATACACCCCGGCCGACCTGGAAACCGACAGCTGCCTGCGCCAGCGGGTGGTGTATTTCGATTTCGACCAGGACACGTTGAAGCCGGAGTTCCAGGCCATCATCGCGTGCCACGCGAAGTACCTGATGGATCGCCCGGAAGCGCGCGCCAACCTCGAAGGCAACGCCGACGAGCGCGGCAGCCGCGAATACAACCGTGGTCTCGGCGAGCGCCGCGGCAATGCAGTTGCCTCAGCAATTCATGGCAGCGGCGCGACGTCCGGCCAGATGGCCGTCATCAGCTATGGCGAGGAACGGCCGGTTTGCACCGAATCCAGTGAGGAATGCTGGGGGAAGAACCGCCGCGTCGAGATCGTTTACACCTCGAAGTGACGACCATGCGTCCGACCAAAACCGCCATTGCGCGTTCCCGGGCCAAGCGTCCGCTGCCCTCGCGTTTGATCGTTGCTGCCTGCATCGCTGCGAGCGTGCTCGCCGCAAGCGTGTCGGCACAGTCGCGCCCAAGCCTTGCCGACCGGGTCGCGGCGCTCGAAGCGCGTTTGCAGCAGAACCAGACCGAACAATCGGTCGAGCAGCTCAATCGCATTGCGCAGCTTGAGTCCGACGTGAAGGCATTGCGCAGCCTGATCGAGCAGATGCAGAACGCGAACGAGGAGCTCAAGCAGCGCGACAAGGCACAGTACACCGACTTGGACAGTCGCCTGGCGCGTATCGAGAATGCCGCTCCGCCTTCCGCGACCGCAATCAAGCCCGTGCCACCGCACGCGCCGGTTCCCTTGCCACCGCGCGTTGCACCGCCGGTTGGGGTCGTGGTCGCTCCGGCTTCCTCCACGCCGACGGGAGCGGCAGCAGCGGCAACAACAACTGCAACCGCGCCGGGCAATCCGGCGGGCGAGCAGGCTGCCTACGATGCGGCGCTGGCAGCGGTTCGCGCCGATCAGTACGCCGATTCCGCGAAACGCTTCAACATCTTCGTGCAGCAATATCCGGACAGCCCGCTGGCAGCCAACGCGTACTACTGGATGGGCGAGTCGTACTACGTCACGCAGAACTACCAGCTTGCGCTGGAGGCGTTCAAGACCGTCGTCACGCGTTTCCCTGCCTCGCCGAAGACACCAGGCGCCCTGTTGAAACTCGGCTACAGCCAGGATGGCCTCAAGCAGCGCGATGCGGCGCAGGCGACCTTGCGCGACGTGATCCAGAAATATCCGAACACCGATGAAGCCGGCCAGGCCCAGAGCCGGCTGCGTGCGATGAGCATGGACACCGGCGGTGGCTGAGGCGGATGTCGCCGAATCCGACCGCACGACCGACGCAAACCGCAGCATGGACGACGCGAAGCACGCCCGGCTGCGACTGACCGAGATTTTCCATTCTCTGCAGGGCGAGGCGCGCAGCGTTGGCTGGCCGACCGTCTTCGTGCGCCTGACCGGTTGCCCCCTGCGCTGCGGCTATTGCGATACCGTCTACGCGTTCCATGGCGGCCAGTGGTGGGAGATCGATGCGATCGTCGACGAAGTCGCAAGGCATGGCGCACGGCACGTCTGCGTGACCGGTGGCGAGCCGCTCGCGCAGAAGCGCTGCATCGAATTGCTAGCGCGACTGTGCGATGCCGGCTTCGAGGTGTCGCTGGAAACCTCGGGCGCGCTCGATATCGGAGCGGTCGATGCGCGAGTCTCGCGCGTCATGGACCTGAAGACGCCCGGATCGGGCGAGCAGTCGCGCAACCGTCTGGAGAATATCGCGCTGCTGAACGCACACGATCAGGTCAAGTTCGTGCTTTGCGATCGCGCCGATTACGACTGGGCACGCGAAATGCTGCGCGAACACAACCTGTCCGCACGCAGCGACGTCTTGTTCTCGCCAAGTTACGGCCAGCTGCAGCCACGCGAACTCGCGGAATGGATGCTCGCCGATCGCGTCCCGGCGCGCTTCCAGTTGCAGCTCCACAAGATCCTGTGGGGCGAGGAGATTGGGCGATGAGGATGATCCGTTCCCATGTCCGATCATTGGTTCGTGGTGCCCCATCCCGGTTCGTCGCGGTCGATCACGCGAGTTGCCATGCAAGGCCAGTCGCGCCGAACAGCGCCCGCACAAAGATGTGCGGGCCGGCGCCAAACACCAAGGATGGTTGCTCGCGAGGAAGTCGATGAAGCCCGCTGTCGTCCTCGTCTCCGGCGGGATGGATTCCGCGGTCGCGCTGGCGCTCGCGCGCGAAGCGGGGTTCGCAACCTACGCGCTCAGCATCGCTTACGGCCAGCGCCACTCTTCCGAGCTCGCCGCCGCGGCGCGCAACGCGCAGTCGCTCGGCGCGGTCGAGCACAAGGTCGTCATCGTGGACCTGCGCAGCATCGGGGGTTCGGCGCTCACCGCCGACATCGCGGTGCCCGAACACGCCCGCGGCGAGGCTATCGACGCCGGAATCCCGATCACCTACGTCCCCGCGCGCAACACGATCATGCTGTCGATCGCGCTGGGTTGGGCCGAGGCTCTCGGTGCCGCGGACATCTGGTGCGGTGTCAACGCGGTCGATTATTCCGGCTACCCCGATTGCCGTCCGGAATTCATCGCGGCGTTCGAAGCCCTTGCGAATCTCGCCACGAAGTGCGGCGTGGAAGGAGCCGGGATCCGCGTGCATGCGCCGCTGATGCGCATGGGCAAGGACGCAATCGTTCGCGCAGGCGTGCGCCTCGGCGTCGACTTCGCGCAGACCGTTTCGTGCTATCAGGCCGACCGGGAAGGTCGCGCCTGTCGCCGCTGTGACGCATGCCTGCTGCGCGCTGCCGGATTCGACGGCGCGGGCGTTCCAGACCCGACGCGGTATCGCGACTGAGCGCGGTCGGCTAGAATGCGCGTCCGGCGTGGGATTGGTTTGGTATGGAATCCGGCAAGCCAACCTTCATCCCGTGCCTTCTCCCGCCACCAACGGGCGAAGGGCAAGACGTCGCGCTGCGCACGGCTTCAGTTTCTCGTAAACGTTTTGGGTCGTTAGCTCAGTCGGTAGAGCATCGGACTTTTAATCCGCTGGTCCCGAGTTCGAATCTCGGACGACCCACCAATGAAATCAATAACTTAAATCTTCTGATTGCAGTTGAATTATTCGGCCGGTACAGTTTCGGTACAGTAGCGAAACGGAACCGCCATGGCAACCCTCGTAAAGACGCCTTCTGGAACTTGGAAAGCGCTTATTCGCAAACAAGGTTGGCCCTCGACAGCGAAGACTTTTCGCACCAAGCGCGATGCCGAAGACTGGTCGCGCCGCACCGAGGACGAAATGGTGCGTGGGGTTTACATCGAGAGGTCCGCATCGGAACGGATGACCTTTGGCACGGCGATTGATCGCTATCTCGCCGAAGTTTCGACCGTAAAAAAAACCAGCACCCAGCGTTCCGAAAAGCCTCGCGCCGAACCACTGCGCGCTTTTTTTGGAAAGTACTCGATGGCTGCGATCACGCCAGATCTTGTCGCTAGATATCGCGACCAACGTCTTGCCACGCCATCCAAGCGCGTGCATCGAGTCATCGGCAAACCCAGCAATCTGAGCCGCAATACTGTGCGCCTCGAATTGGCTTTGCTCAGCCATGTCTTCGTCACTGCTATCAAAGAATGGCGATTGGGGCTTACCCACAATCCAGTGGGCGGAATACGTAAGCCATCTCCGGGTGAGAGTCGCGATCGGCGCCTGAGCACTGGAGAGGAGGCGAAGCTCCTCAAAGCTGTGACGTGCTATTCCAACCCGATGCTCGGATGGATCTTCAATGTCGCGCTGGAGACCGGTATGCGCTCCAGTGAAATCACGAACCTTCGACTGCGCCAGGTTGAAATCGATCGGCGGGTAGTCCGCTTGTCCGTGACCAAGAACGATAGTGCACGTACCGTCCCGTTGACGAAGCAAGCCGCTGAGACGTTTGCGGATGCGCTGGCCAACCCAGCGCGCCCAGACGATTGCGACCTCATATTCTTCGGTGACCCAGGCCGCAAGGGCATCCGAAAACCTTATGCCTTCACCAAGGCCTGGAACGAAATCAAGTTGTCGCTCGGACTTCTCGACCTGCATTTCCATGACCTACGACACGAAGCGGTAAGTCGCTTGGTAGAAGCTGGATTCAGCGATCAGGAAGTCTCCGCAATCAGCGGACACAAATCGATGCAGATGTTGAAGCGCTACACCCACTTACGCGCCGAGGATCTCGTGGAACGCCTGGACCGGGTCAAGAAACGGACGCTTCCGGCGGCGTAGTGCAATGACCAGTCGATGCAGATCG
>JBBQTD010000059.1:0-16927 GCA_038234715.1 Lysobacterales bacterium
GCTCGACGTTGCGCCGACGCGAGTGGCGTCTGGAAAGTGGAGAGGCCGGACGCCACTGGTGCCGAATCTGCCCTGATAAAAAACAAAACGCCACCCCGACCATTGGGGAGAGTCGCCCCGACCATCGGGCTAGAGCTGCTGAAAAAGTGTCTACACCGCCCCGACTATCGGGTCGATAAGACGAAAAATAGGCCGCTTGCTGCCCCGACTATCGGGCACCTTTTAAGAATCTACCAAGGGGTGTGTTTGGTCCGCTCGGTATTCTTGCTTCGACTTGAAAGCTCACACGGCAATTTTCGACGATTCGCACAACGCGGATTCGGTGCAAACTTCCGCAACCAAGGGCGTAGATGATGACCGCGCGCAAAGTAGGCGAATCTAGGCGAACGAACCGCGGCAACGCAGGCCGTGGCCGTGTCAAGGGTGTACCGAACAAAGTCACAGGCGCACTCAAAGACATGATCCTGGGCGCGCTCGATGCGGCCGGCGGGCAGCACTATCTTACGCAACAGGCACACGCGCACCCGGGCGCGTTCTTTACACTATTGGGCAAGGTGTTGCCGCTGCAGGTGACCGGCAACGATGAAGGACCGATCAAGACTCTGTCGGTCGATCTTCCGATCGATCCAATAGATGCCGCGCGCGTCTACATGGAGATGATGCGGGGCGATGCGTAAGGCACAGCGAATGGCGTGGGCTGGTGCGCGATCTCACTTTCGACGCGATATCACGCGGCAATCAGTATTTGTCCCCAACTCCAGGTATCCAAGGCATAGCGCTGAACTGATCGCGCGATGCAATGGTTTCCTTCATGACACATCCGACTAGCATCATGATGGTGCTGTTCCGCGCACAGGCCATCTGGACCTTGATCGGCGTGATCGCCCATCGACGCTCAGTTGCCGCCAAAATCTGCGCGTATTCTGCTGGGGGGCATTCAACCCCTTGTGCGCATTCCATGTCGTGGACGTTGACCAATGGCGCGTGCGGAATGACCAGCGGCAGACCACTCTCAATGCGGATTGCGCGATCGCGGGCATCAAAGGCGTCGCCGCGAGCTTTGAACGGACCAATGCGAACAGCGACCATTGGAAGTCCATCTTTCATCCTGTTCTCTGTATAAGCCGGCAGATGGTTAGCCTTGAGGCGGTCTATCAGTTTGGCAGCGGCGCCAGGCTCTGAAAAAGTGCTAAGGCTCACCACGAAGGACTTTTCTACCTGAGATCCGCCAGCATTCGGTGTCGGGATTGGATTCTGGGATTGTGTGAAGTCGACACAATTTGCGGCTTCCCATCCCCGAAGGCTGCTTAGCGGATATCTCCCCTTTGAGCCCGCAGCCCGCATGTCCAATTCGTCCTGCATTTCTTGCGTGACTTCCTTGCACCGTTGCTTCAGCGCCCTGGCCGCCAGCTCTTCAGGCGGCATTGCGGCGAGGTCCCTGGGCGTTGGGCCATAGATGGAAAGCAATGCTCTGCCCCGCTCTGCGTTTCCGACCTGCGGGCTTGCGGGCATGGTTTGCGCGGACGGATCAGACTGAGCGCCTGCGGACAGCCAAAGGACCAGCAGCACAAACGAGATCACGTAGCGCATGGCTGTAGATTTCAGGGTCGCGAGCTGCGATGTTACCCCCTCAGCAAGTGTCGCTGTTGCTGGCATGTCCTGGCACTGGCCGAATGCGGCGGAGGGACGCAATTGTGCCGGGTAGTTGCGTTCCCTCGGGCGCACTTGAAGTGCCTACAGTCCATCACGGTACCTGGGTGTATCTTCGCCTGACCCGCTAGAGATACGGGGCTACTGCCCAGGACACAGAGCCATGAACAGCCCCCAAATTGAACCAGCGTCCGAGGAATCGAGGATCAAGCAACTCCTCATCATCTTGATGCCATATTTTATTTGCGTCAGCGGATCGTATCTCTTTGGCTATTGGGGAGCATTCCGCATAAATGTCCTGCAGTACGTCGGAGCTTCCGATATTGCGAAAATGGCAATCTACCCATTGCTTGCATCGCTCGTCTTCGGCGTGCTGGGTGCTGCTTTTTCTCAACTCACCCTGGCGCCCATGCTTCCGGTCGGCGGAGGGGTTAACACCCCAATCGCCCGAGCAGCGCATGCGCACGGACGTCTATTGCTGACTATTGCTCTCGTATTAGGAATGCTCGACATTTCCATGGGTATCGAACCATTCAAATGGATCGCGCTCGTCTTAGTCGTCATGCCATTTACGATTCCGTTGATAAACAGCAAACTGGCAATGGCGCGGATTCCGAACGACAGGGCGCGCGCCACTATCCTAATGGTCGCAACAGCGCTTCCGGTCATCTCCTTTGCGTTCGGACGCGTCGACGCTGACCGAGACAAGAGTGGGCATCCCAACAACGTTGTTGATGCTAGCCGCTCGAAACTTGCTCTTTCAAGCGATACCAAGCATCCAGTTTCATTGCTAGGCTATTTAGGCGGCACCTACGTGTTGTACGAGTCCAAAACTGGCGAGGTGGTTTTCGTCAAGCCGATCGACGGAACTCCCCTCTACTTTGCCCCGGGGCCTCGCTGAACCCATCGGGTCGAAGCTGGATCAACACCGTTGCGTGAGTGGAGCCGCCGACTAGCTGGAAGACACCCACCGATCCGAACCCCGCGAACGCGCTTATTCCGCAAATGATCCGGACACCCATGCTAGGTGCATTGACAATGAAAAGGGATATGGACCTGATTCGTCAGGTGCTCTTCCGCATCGAAGAAGCACCTCCGTTCAATGATATGCTGAGCGAGCAGTTGGTAATTGATGGCTACAGCTGCGAGGCTGTTACCTATCACCTCGTGCAGCTGATCAAGTCGGGATACTTGGAAGGCAAAATCCTGCGGATGGGCGATGCTATCCCACCCGTTTGCGTGATTAACATGATCACGCCGGAGGGACATGACTTTGCCGACGCTGCTCGGGGCGACACGATCTGGAACGCAGCGAAGGATCGCGGGAAGAAAGTAGCCGGAACACTTTCGCTTGCGACGATGAAGGCGCTTCTGATCGCCGAAGCAGCGCGTTGCCTGGGCCTTGGTTAAATCCGTCGACTTTCCGATTCAACGCATGAGACGCGGGCCGCATTGCTAGGGGTACTGCGCCACGCCGTGAGTAGGATCGTGAGTAGCAAGCAGCTTGCTGGTTTGCTATTTCTTCGCAGATCAAGGCCTTGGGGCGCGTATGCGTTGCCCTCCACCGCACCAACAAGCAACGTCAGCAGCCAACCTGGCATGATTCCCCATCAAACCCGCGCACTCCGCGGGTTTTTTGTTGCGCGCTTCGCACCGCGCTCCCGTGCCGACTCGCGTCGCCCAATTCAAACATCCTGGAGGCGATCCAGGCTTTGCCACGCCGCTGCGCGAATGCATTGCGATGCCACTGCTGCGTCGCGATCCAACATCTACGCACGAAGTCCTTGCGCCGGATGGCGGTCAGACGGCGCAAACAATTCGACACACGACTGTCGCCCTGGTGACTGCTATCGGTCACGAGGACGTCACGCGACGAACCTAATTTGTGCGGCAGCCAAGCGCATTCGCGTGTCATGCAAGCGGATGCGTAACAGACCCGCACACATCCCCACCGGAGCACCGTCATGAAGAAACAGATTGCCGCCCTTAGCCTCATCGCCCTATCCATTGCGAGCGCTTCGTTCGCCGCCGAGGGCCCCATTCCGCACGGTGTTCCGCGTCTGAACCACGTGTACGTGATCATGATGGAGAACCACGGCTACAGTCAGATCCTCAACAATCCAAACGCGCGCTTCATCAACCAGCTCGCGCGCACCGCCAACCTCGCGACCAACTACTTCGCAATCGCCCATCCGAGCCTGACCAACTACCTCGAGATCGTCGGCGGGTCGAATTTCGGCGTCCTTACCGACAACGATTCCGACTGGCACAACAACAAGTGCGTCACCAACCTGGCTTCCGGGATTCCCGCGACCGACAATCCGTCCAGCCCGCACATCTGCCCCATCTCCGGCGTAGGTACGGATGCCGCGACACCAGCGATCGACACCACCAACGAGACGCAAGGCCCTCCGGGCACGATCAACATCGATGGCGTGCAATCCATCCCAGCCGCCACGAACATCATTGGTGAGACGATCGCGGACCAACTTGCGGCGCGCGAGCTTCACTGGAAGGCCTATGAAGAGGGCCTGCCACAGGGCGGTGCAGCCATGGTCAACTACAGCGATGGCTACTACGACAACAACACCGATTTCAGCAAGATCACGCCCACCCTCACGCCGCCGCTGACTTCTGCCAGCATCGTGAAGTTGTATGCCGCCAAGCACAATCCGTTCGTGTATTTCCGCAACATGCAGGGGTCAGCTGGTTACGCCAACATGGTCGACTTCGATGGCCCACAGGGCCTCTATGCCGACCTGCAGAACTATGCTGCGCAGCCGAGTCTCTCTTTCATCGCCCCGAATCAGTGCAACGACCAGCATGGCCGAGGCAATGCCGGCCCGTTCTGCAACTACGATCCGACCGACAACGGTACGCAGGCAGGATTGAATCCTGCGCTGATCCAGCGCGGTGATATCACGGTGCAGAGGATCGTCACTGCCATCCATCAGTCGCCAGGCTGGCACGTCGGCAAGAACGCCATCGTCGTCGTATGGGACGAGAACGACTACAGTACCGCGCCCAATACCAACAAGGTGATGCTGATTGTTGACACCAACTACGGCACCGGGGGCAAGCGCAGCGCAGTACCCTACACGCATTTTTCGCTGCTCAAGACCATGGAAGCGGCGCTGGGACTTCCGTGCCTCAACCATGCCTGCGATGCGAACGTGAATGTGATGAGCGATCTGTTCGCCGCGCAGTAATCAGGTTCAGTGTTGATCGGATTGCCTGGCAGATGCATCAGGAAACGGAATCGGCGCCTTCGGGCGCCTTTTCCTTTTCGGCGAGCGCATCAACTGCGCGGTTGCGCCGCCTCGTCAAAGATCGACTTCGCCTTCCATGTAGAAAACGCAACCGCCTTCGAGCGCGACGCGGTCGCCGAGCAGCCGGCAGACGACTTCCCCGCCGCGCACCGACGCCTGCCACGCGCGAAATTCGGTCTTGCCCAGCCGGCCAGCCCAATACGGCGCCAGCATGCAATGCGCACCGCCGGTGACAGGATCTTCGGGAACTCCCTTGCGCGGGGCGAAGTAGCGACTGACGAAATCGTAGCCTTCGTCGCCTGGACCGGTCACGATCAATCCGCTGCGGTCCAGGCCAGCGACGGCCACCATATCCGGGATCAGCGTGCGCACGGCCTGCGCGCTGTCGAGTACAGCCATGTAGTTGAATTCGTTTGCGTACACAGCGGCATGGGCGGCGCCCAGCGCTTTCGGCAGCAGGCCCGGCGCCGAAACCTCCGCGGACAGCCGCGCTGGAAAGTCCATGACATATCGCGCGCCCGACCGCAGCACCGCCAGCGGCCCGCTCGCAGTGTGAAAGACCACGCTGTTTCGCCCAGGCTCCAGGCGCTCCATGACCACTGCCGCACTCGCCAGGGTCGCATGGCCACACAGCGGTACCTCAGTGGCGGGGGTGAACCAGCGCAGGTCGTAGTCGCCGCCAGCCGGAACCAGAAATGCGGTCTCTGCAAGATGGTTCTCCTCGGCGATGGCCTGCATCGTCGCGTCGCTCGGAAAGCGTTCCAGAGGCATGACCGCCGCGGGGTTTCCGGAAAAACGGCGGGTGGTGAAGGCATCAATCTGGAAGATTTTCGTGCGCATGCGGACCCTTGGTGGCCATCAGCGGGTACTGCACTCCCGCTGGGCGGATTGATTGCAAATCTGAATGGAGTAGTCCAAGCCGCAAATCCTGGTTCAGGAATCAGCTCCCATCAGCCCAAGATTAACTTTCCGTAAGGTTGCCGAAAGCGAACCATCAGAAGCAAGGGGCTAGCTTGGTCGGGTCGTGGTGTCACCGTATTCCACGATCTTTCCTCACGTCACCCCAAGGAGCTTCCCGATGAAAGTTCGTATCGTTCTTGCCAGTGCCTTGACGCTTGCCTTCGCCTCCACCGCGTTCGCGCAGGATTCCTCCCCGGCGGCATCCGCTGCGTCCGACACTGCGGCGATGTCTTCGGACAGTTCGTCGATGTCTTCCGACAGCAAGCCAGCGATGAAGCACCATGCGAAGCACCATGCCGCGAAAGCCGCCGCCGCGCCTGCGGACGCTGCCGCCTCCCCAGCAGCCTCCACCGATGCATCTGCGGCCGCCGCGCCTGCCGATGCCTCCGGCGCCAAGCCCGCTGGCGACATGAAGCATCACGCGATGAAGCATCATAAGGCGCATCACCATGGCCATGCTCCTGGCGATCCGCCGGTCATCGACCACAAGGACGACCACATGGTTGTTACGCCGCCGGTCAGCCACGCCGCGGCACCCGCGAGCCACTGACCGAAGCCGCGGGTCGCACCGGCAACGCTGATCGAAGACCGCGACCCGCATTGATGCACCGAAGGCAGTTGGATCATCCAACTGCCTTCGGCATCAACTGCATCCTTGCCGACCCATCGACGATGCGTGCGCAGCATCGAGCATTCCGATGCGCCTGGTCGCGCAGGGTATCCACGACTTCGCCGCATGCACCTTGGCGTGCTGTTCGTTGTGCGGCTTCCATGGCCATCGTCCCTGCCGGCGCACCGCGCAGCTTGGCGATCGGCAATGCCGAATGGCCAAGCCCGAACCCAGGGTCTGTTGAACGGCCAGTTGCAGGTCGTCCATTGCCACGGCCGTGCCGTGCTGAAGCGCGTGCAATGCCGACCACAAGCACATACGCCCGCAGCGACCAAAACACGGCGTGGGTAAGAACCCTGGTCGGATAGCGCGCGTCGAAACGCGATCCGAGCTGCATTTGCGGGTTGCGAATCACCAGCGCATCAGGATCGCTGATGGTAATTGCGTAGGAGAACCGCAGCTCGGACGCCATGACCTGCAGTGTAGGGGACGTGCGGGCGGCAACAACCGGAACACCTGCGCGCTCGTTTCCGCGGATTGCCGGCTGGAAACCCTGTCATCCACCAGTCACCGTGGTGTCATCGGCATGGCATCGGCGCATCGGATGCTGCACGTCCATGAGCAGCCTCGCCATGCGCTACACCATCGTCACCGAGACCTATCCGCCTGAAGTCAACGGCGTGGCATTGACGGTCCATGCACTGGAAACCGGACTGCGCGGGCGCGGGCATCAAGTCAACGTGATCCGCCCACGACAGGCCGACGAGATCAGCGCGGCCGCTGACCAGATGCTGGTGCGCGGCGCACCGCTTCCGCGCTATCCGGGCCTGCGCTTCGGCCTGCCTGCCGGGCGCACGCTCAACGCGTTGTGGCGCAGGCAGCGACCCGACGCGATCTACGTCGCAACCGAGGGTCCATTGGGCTGGTCTGCGGTGCGTACAGCACGCAGGCTCGGCATTCCGGCGACCACCGGTTTCCACACGCGCTTCGACGAATACATTGAACGCTATGGCGCAGCCTTTCTGACGCCGATCGCGTTCGCGTGGATGCGCCGCTTCCACAATGGCGCCGACGCGACCATCGTGCCGACCGACCAGCTGGCCGACTACCTGCGCGGACGCGGCTTCCGCGACGTGCGCATCCTGCGCCGCGCAGTGGATACGCGACTGTTCGATCCGGTGCGCCGCGACCCTGCCCTGCGCGCCGCGTGGGGCCTGCGCGACAACGCGCTCGCGGTGATGTACCTGGGCCGCATCGCACCGGAAAAAAACCTCGACCTCGCCGTTTCGGCGTTCCGCACGATCCAGCGGCAACAGCCGCTTGCACGCTTCATCTGGGTCGGCGACGGTCCATCGCGCGCGGGCATCCAGGCGGCTAATCCGGATTTCGTCTTCGTCGGCGTGCAGCGCGGAGAGACCCTGGCGGCACACTTCGCAAGTGCCGACCTGTTCCTGTTTCCAAGCCTCACCGAGACCTTCGGCAACGTGACCCTGGAGGCAATGGCGAGCGCGGTTCCGACAATCGCCTTCGACTACGGCGCGGCGCGCGAACACCTGCGGGCCGGCGTGCATGGTGCCGCTGTGCCTTTCGGAAACCGCGACGCCTTCGTGCGCGCTGCGGTGCACGTCGCCGCAGACCCAAGGATGCGCCGGGCGATGGGAGCCAACGCACGCAGTGCTGTTGCGGCACTCGATCCGGGTTTGGTGGCTCGCAACTTTGACGAACTGCTCGCTGGCGTGGCGACACAAAGGAGCGCTGCATGAACGTCCGCGGCCACAATGGCCTGGTCCATCGCGATACCCAGTTGTGCGTCGCCGCGAACCGCTGGGGCCGCCGGGATCACGTTCGGCGGTATTTCGCGGCAATCAGCCGACTCGGCGATGGTGTGTTCTGGTACGCGCTGATGGCGTTGATCGTGCTTGTGCGCGGCATCGAAGGGCACTGGCTCGACGGCCTGCGCGCATCGGCGCACATGGCCGCGACCGGTGTCGTGGCGCTGGTGCTGTACCGCTTGCTGAAACGCTCGACCCACCGGCGCCGTCCGTATGCCGACGACGCACGGATCACCGCACTGGTGCCGGCGCTCGACGAGTTCAGCTTTCCCTCCGGGCATACCCTGCATGCGGTCGCATTCACACTGGTCGCGCTCGCGCACTATCCCGTGCTTGCGTGGCTGCTGATTCCGTTCAGCGCAAGCGTCGCAGTGTCGCGGGTGGTGCTTGGACTGCATTATCCAAGCGATGTGCTTGCTGCGACTGCGATTGGGACGGCGATTGCGGGTGGGTCGATGTGGATGGTCATGGCGTGACCTTGCGTGGATCACGCTCCCAGTAACCGATGGCCGCAGTCAAGGCTTCGCGAAACGATGGATTCACCCTTCTGTCTCCTCGAAAAAGGCCGCCTCGATATCCACACGCTCCGGGCAAGCAACCGTCCAGAGGCCGGCCATTGTTGTCGCCAGCGCTCTTGCAGGATGACCGATCCAGAATCGCTCGACCGTCAGCACGCTGTAGCCCCGTGACCGCGCCCATGCCGTTGCTGCGCCGATCAAGGCGACCGCATCGATCGAGAATTCAAGATCCTTCGCGATGGCGACCTGCGCGAGGTGCCCTTGCCGCTGATGCGTGTAGCAATCGCTCGCCTCCGTGAGCAACACGCATCCGATTGCCGCTCCGACTGCATCTTCGGCGACCAGCAACGCAGCGCCAGGTCGCGGTGCGCGCAGGATGCTGCTGATCACTTCGACATACGCGGCGAAAAGCCTGCATGGACTGCGCCACGGAACCGACGTCGACGCGACCAGGCGTGCACCAGTGACATCGTGAAGTCCCGATCCTGTGCGATCGCCGGACGGATGCGCATGCGCCGCGAAGGCGACGGCGTCCCTGCCGTCGAACTTCCACCCACCACGTTCATGGTTGCTCCGGAAGCGGAGGCGGCGATTCTGGCGCGATCTCTTCCGGCAACTGCGCTACGTCGTACCAGTCGATGTTGCGGGTGATGACCATGATCGCAGCCAGGATCGCGAACAGCATCAGCGCACCGAGCGCCAGCGCGTTGTCTTCCGAGATCAGCAATCCGTACAGCGTCGCGTAGAGCGCGGTGAGCATGGTCGCGAAGCCGATGCCGCGCAGGCGGCTCTTCAGCACGTAGCTCAGGTAGAACCCCTGCAAGCCGATGCATGCCCCACTTGCACTCACGTAGGCCCAGATGAAGTCGATGTGCTCGGACAAGCTCATCAACAGCAGGAAGAAGATCGCGAGCGCCAGGCCCACCAGCAGGTACTGGATCGGATGGATACGCAGTTTCTTGATCAGCTCGAACATGAAGAAGCCGACGAAGGTCAACAGCACGAACAGCAATCCGTACTTGGTCGCGCGGTCAGCCTTGACGTAGATGTTCACCGGATCGACCAGGATCACCTCGATCTCGTCGGCGCCCTGCTTGATGCTGCCGTCCGTGTACTGGCCCTGTGTGTTCGCGGCCAGCGCGGAGATGTCCCACACCGCGTCGAAGCCCTTGGAGGAAATCTTCGGCTGGTGCGGCGAGAAACGCCCCTGGAAATCCGGACTCGGCCACGTGGACTTCAGCTCGATCCGGTTGCTGTCACCGACCGGCGCGATCGCAATGCGCTCGGTGCCGCCCAGTGTGAAGTCCATCGCGACATCGAACGCGCGCGACTGCCCCGGCACGATCGCGGGAAGATCCGCATGCACGCCGTTGGCCGGATGTTCGCCGCCAGCCCCCTGCAACAGCGCGGCAGCATGCCCGTCGAGCAACAGCGTCGGCGTGCCGATCAGCCCTCGCACGTCGTCCACTCCGAAACTCAGGTAGGGCTTGCCGACCGAGCGCAGGCTTGCGCCATCAACATCCGTCGGCAACGCAAAATCGAAGTGCCCCTTGAGCCTTGCGCTCAGCTCATAGGTCAGCACCTGGTGGATGCCGCGGTGCTTGAACTCAGGAGCCAGCTGGCCCTCCATCACGATGGTCTTCGGAAAGAAGTCCCATTGCCTCTGCTCCGTCCTCACCTGCGAATGCGCAACGCCGTTCGCATCGTTGACCATGATCTGCACATCGACCACGTACGGCACCACGACGACCGGCCCCACAACCGTCTGCGCACCCGCGAAGCTTTGCGCAACCGAGGTGACAGCCTGCTGGCGGAACGTCTGGCGCTCCGCGATCGTGCCCTGGATCATGTTCATCGGAATCATGATCGCGACGATCAGCAGCCCGATCACGAGACACTTGAGCAACAACGAATTGCGCATGGACGACCACCGGCAGCGAAGATGCCCACATCCTTGCCGCCGCTCATGCGTTCACGACGAAGCGTGTGTGAAGTGGGGATGAAGTGCGCCCCGACCGCCGCCGCAATGCCGGCCCTTGCCGCAAGAACCAAACTCGTAGCCCGTGGCCTCTTGCTTGTGGCCTCTCGCTTACGGTATCTCCAACCTCAGGGCCCGCGCCGCACCACGCGCGAAACGGCAGCCGCCGTCGCGATCCCGTCATAGCTGTGCATGGCGTTCTTGAGCGCGTGTTCCGCTGCGCGCAGCAGCGTCTCGGGAGTCTTGCCGTCGTCGGGATATACCGTCACGCCGATCCTGGCGTCGAGTTCGGTCACGTCCGGGCCGATACGAAAAGGCATTAGTGCGGCGCTGCGTACCCGCTTGGCGAACGCGGTGCTGTGCGTGCCTTCCATCGCATCCAGCAGGGCCGCAAAGCGGCGCGGGGCGAGCTGGAAGAACAGGTCGGTGCCGCGCGCGGTCTTGCGCAGGCGCTGCGCGAATTCCGGTGCGATCCCGGGCGGCAAGTCCACCGCGGACACATGCCGCGACTTGACCCTTTCAAGCTCGATAAGCAGCAGGCAGAACGAGCGCTTCGATCGTTCGGCAGCCGCGATCGCGCGTGCGATGTCGCGGATCAGCAGGCTGCCATTTCCGAGCTGCGTTGAAGTGTCGAGCTCGATCGTCGCTGCCGCGGCATGATCAACCGCGTGCTGCAGCCTCGCCTGCTCGAGCGCCATGACGACCACCTTCGGCAGCCCGCCAACCATGAAGCGCGAACGTGGTATGCAGTCGACCGCACCGTGATCCAGGGCATCCGCAGCCATGGTCTCGCTGACTTGATCGGCCACCACGAACACCGGCGGCTCGCCCATCGCGTCGGAAGCCAGGGCAGCAACCAGCTTCAGGGCGTCGCCCGATGCTCCGACCAGGATCGTCGCGAACTGTTCTGCCTTGGCTTTTGCCACGAGATCATCCGTCGGACGCAGCCACACGATCTCTTCTGTCGCGTCGATCCAATCGAGCGCGCGGCTGACGGCCTTGCTCAGGACGTCGTTCTCGTCGATTACCAGGATGCGGTTTGAGGTCATGCGTCAGTCCGGCGGGAAGATTTCGAGACGATATCAAAAACCGATTGCGCTACCTTAAGCCACCCAAGGGAACCTCTGAACAAGTTCAGAGGTTCCTTCGGTGCATGGATGCACCGCCGCGAACAACGACGCAAGTCGTTGATTCGTGAGCAACGAGTTCGGACATGTGCCGAACTCGGTGCGTCTGAACCAGTCCAGGACGGACTTGTTCAGACCATCCCAAGAGGGATAAAGCACAAGAGTGAATTTCAGGACGCGATGCATCTGGCTGATTTTCCCCCTGCAGACAGATGGCTCCTCTCCTTTTTTCCTCTTCTCCTCGCCGTTCAAACCACCGCAGCCTTGAAGTCGAAATCGAGTGTTTCCCCGACGCCCTGCACGAGGTTGCCCTGGATGAAATCGATGCCGCTGATCCACAGCGCGGCGGCCGCCTGCGGGTCCTCGACGCGGTGTCCGATCGCCTTGATCCCAAGCCCGTGCGCCCGTTCGACCAGTGCCGTCATCTCGATGCGCACTTCCGGCGAAGCGTTTGGCGCGGCGTACTTCCGGGCAAGTTTGATGAAGCCCAGCGGGGCCGAGGCGAGCAGAAGATCGGCAGCGGGACTTTGTTCGTAGTGGGTCAGACAGAAGCGGATCCTGGGCTTGCGCATTGCGGTCGCGAACGCGGCCAGCGCAGGCGGATTGAGCAGCGCGTCCTCGAGCCGGCATTCGAGTGTCAATGACGAACCGGTCGCATTGTGCCGTGCCATTTCGGCCGCCAGCCACGCCGCCTGCCCGCTTGTGGTGAGGGTTGTCATCGACTGCGGCACGAACAGGCGCACGGGCCGCCAGCGCTCGTCCTGCTGGCGCACGACCCCGAGTGCGTGGGTCAGGGCCCACCGATCGAGTTCGACCATCAGGTTCCCGCGTTCGGCGATCGGCAGGATCTCCGCCGCCGCGATCAGCCGGCCGTCCGCGGCCCTTCTCCGCACGAGGGTCTGGAATTGCGCGTCGTTGCCGCCCTGCACAGCGACGATGGGTTGGTAGAACAGATCGAGGCCGCCGTTGTGGATTGCTTCGCGCAGGCGCTCGACCTGCGCGGCTTGGCGATCCTTTTCGGCGGCCTCGGGCGGAATGTAGCGCTTGATGCCCAGGTTGCCGATGCGCGCCTCGCGGCAGGTACGTTCGACGGTATCGAAGAGGGCGTTCGCGTCGTCGCACCCGCAGCGCAGCGCAGCAATGCCGACCGAGGCCTGCAGTCGAAGGGTCTTGCCATCTGCCTTGAACGAGTGCTCCATCAGCAGCGCGCGCAGCCGCGAGGCGAGCGTGTCGAGCGTGCCGTCGTCGAGGTCGGTGGCCAGTACCAGGAAGGCGTTGTCGTTGATGCCAGCCACCGCGTCGCGGTCGCCGATCGCGTCGTTGAGCAGTCGGCCAGCGGCGGAAAATACCCGTTCCAGGGCGACCAGCCCGAGACGTTCGCGAATCGCCGAAGAACCGTTGATCTTGACGAACAGCACGCCGCCTTCGGCGGTGCCAGCGTCGGCAACATGGGCAAGTGCCGCGTTGATCCGATCGAGCAGGAAGTCGCGCCGGTACAAGCCGGTCGCTTCGTCGCGCGCGCCTTGCGCGAGGACGCTTTTCTCGAGCAGGCGCTTCCTGCGCACGCGATTGGCTACTGCCGCGATCAGGTGCTTCGGGCGGATCGGTTTGGCGAGAAAGTCGTCGCCACCGGCGTCGATCGCATTGAAGCGCGCCTCTGGGTCGCTCTCGCCCGACAGGAAGACGATCGGCGTGGAGCCGAAGACCGGATGTTCGCGGATCAACGCGGTCAACTCCACGCCGTCCGCATCAGGCATGTGCAGGTCCATCAGCACCAGATCGGGGTGCAGGGCTTCGAGTGCTTCAAGCACATGCAGGGGGTCGTGCTCCACCTCGGCCTGCATTCCGGCATTGATCAGGATGGTTTTCGCGAACAGCGCTTGCGAGCGGTCGTCTTCGACGATCAGGATCCGCACTGCGTCGCTGTCGTTGTCGCTGGGACTGGTCGCGGGCGCAAGTACCGACTGCAGCCGCCGCGCCACGTCGACGGCATGGAACGGCGGAAACAGCAGCGCATCAACGCCGGCGCGACGCGCGTTCAAGCGCGACTGCATGTTGTCCTGGGGCGCCATCGCGACCAGTGCGATGCGCTGGCTATTGTCGCCGGCCGATTGCTGGGCCTGGCGGCACGCCGCGCCGACAATGGCGAGGTCAGACGCGTGCGAAGCGTCAACAAGCACCGCGTGCGGCGGGTGTCCGGAAAGCAGTTCGAGAAAATGCTCGACTGAGCCGACCGGCTCGACCTTGAATCCGAGCGATTCGAGCAGCTTCCCGAGTTCCCCGGCGGGCGCACTGCCGTCGCCCAGGTGGTAAATGACGCGCGAGATGCCCGGTGCGCTCATGGGAGTGTGTCTTCCTTTGAAAAAACTGCCCAGGACGGCAGGACGCGAACTGCGACAACTGGGTGGACCATGGCTCTGCCTCAAGCATGACTTACTTTGGGCCAGGCAATGCGGACCGGTGTTTTCTACCACTCAGAACAGTGCACTGTCCCCGAGTTTGCGCGATGCCGGCGGCAACGGGGGATGGACAATGCTGTAAGCGGAGCCGGCCATGCTTGACCTGCACCCCTGCGACGCACCGAACTACGTCGGGTGCCTCACTTCTCCTCGACGACCCTCACGCCCGCCGGCAGCGCGAAGAGCGTGCGGTCGAATGGCAGCCCCGAAACGAACGCCTCGTAGCGAACCGATGGTGGCGCCTGCGGTCCGGACAGGGTCAGTTGGAACGGCTTGCCGTTGTCCGTGCGGACCAGCAGTTCGACCTGCCTGCCGTCCACGTCGATCGATTGCACGCTGACATCGACACCATCGACGCGTCGGTCGGGAAGCGATTTCGGCAAGTGCTGGCGAAAGAAGATCAGCTCCCCTCCCATCAACTTGTCCAGTTCCTTGGACATCAGGGCAAACACCGGCGCTGTGACATTGAATGTGGGGCCAGGATCGACGAAGTGACGAGCGGTGTTGTCGTGCCACGAATCGGGCTCCCTGGTGATGATGACGCCGTGGATATGCTGGATCGGATCGGGCGCTTCCTCGACGCGAATGCAGCAGTTGCCAGCAATCCACACAGTGTGCGACGAGGCAGAAAACGTTCCAGGTACGATTTCCTTTCCAACGAAGCGATATTCGATACGGGTCATGCTCGTATCTGCTGCGGCGGCAGCGAGCGGCAACAGGCCGATCACGATGAAGATGATGGTGCGCATGGTGTCGGTCCGTCGTGGAGGTCTCCCAAATCGGGAGCAGAGGCAATGAACCCACTCTGGGACGGAGGCAATCAAGACCCCTCAATTCCCGCATCCGCTTTCTCCGCGAAATCGTCCAACGCACCGCCCCCCTGCTCCACCACGTCACGCAGCAGTTCGAGCAGTCCCTGCAGACGCGGCTCCTTGCGGCGGGCGATGCGGGCGATCCAGAAGCGCGCGCGTTCCCGTGCCTCTGCCTCGCGATCGCTCGAGATCAACAGGACCACTTCCAGGTGGGCAAGCGAGGGATCGTCCGGGGTGGCGCGTTGCGCGTCGCGGAACAACTCCCACGCGCGCGCGAAATCGCCGGCGTCGGCAAGGGCGGTCGCCTTGTGTTGCAGTGCGCTGCTGCGCGACACGGCGTCGCCATGGGCAATCGCGCGTTCAATCAAGTCGTGCCTCCGCTTGCGCTTGCCCAGCTGCTCCCAGGCTTCGATCAGCAGGTCCTGCAGGGGTCCGTAGGGTTGCCGCAGGTACGCGTCGTCCACGAACCACGGTTCGAGCAGGGTCGCGATGTCCTTGTAGCGCGCGCCTTTCTGCCAGGCGAACGCGAGGTCGATCATCATCTCGGGCGTGATCCGGCTGTCGGGTAGATCCTTCCAGCGCGTGCGGGGCAAGTGCTCGATGAAATGGGTGAGCCAGTTGATCGCGATCCCAGGCATGTTCGCTTCGATCGGCTGGCAGCATTGGCTGTACTCCAAACCGGAACCGCAATGGCACGCTGCGTTCGGTGCTGTCGCTTCGAGAGGTGCGGGCGCATACTCATGGGCCGAATGCGGGCAGTGCTTCCAGACTTCGCGGGAAAGTATTCCCACGACGCGCCGACCATGCTCGGCTTCATCCGCGTCTTCGGCCTCGCCGATGAAGACACCGGGCAGCACGACGGCCATCCGCTTGAGGTAGGTGGGGAAATCGACGCCTTTTGCGATCGCGGCGGTTCCGTACCGGATGATGCGTTCGAGGTCGAAGGACAGAGGGGTGGGCGCAGGGCCGGGGCGAAATCGATTCATGGCCTATTGTCCCGGAAAAACGGGACGCGGGGGCAACTCCGAGTCACTGCCCACGTCTGGCTTTTGGCTTTTCGAAGCGAATTGATTTGCTACGCGCTGCAGGAACAATGCGTCTGCCTTTCACCCGCATCGGCGCCGCCGCAACTTCGTAGAGTCCGAGAATTCCCACTTGCGCAACGCCAGCAACCGGCTCAAAGCGCACCGCCGCCGCCTTGAATTTCTTGCTGTAGCGATACGTCGTTCTGGGGCCTGGAATCGGCATCTTGAACACTCCTGATGGGTTAGGTCAGGGTGTCCACTAAACCGTAGGAACCGCCCGGTCCGCTTGAGCGCACAGTTAGCTGCTTTGGGATGAGAGCCTTCATTGGTGCGATTCGCATGATGTGGCTGAGCAGGAAAGACGGCAGGTACCGAATTCCTTCTTGCAGAGTTCGACCTTGCTACCCTGAAAATCAGCACTTATTCTCGCGTCACACTCCTCATTTTTGTCGCGGTGTACGTAAGTCCAAGATTCGGTGTTGAACGGTACTGCTCCTGACCGGCGCAATAAAAGATCAAACAGCGTACTTTGCCACCGAATTGCTGCACTAGGGAAGGTCTGAATAAGTCACCGGGAAAGATTTGACCGGCGAATTTTCGTGTTCTCGACGCGCGTGATTCATTCCAGACCCGCTGAGTTGCTGGAATCGCGTTCAAAGCATCATTTAGCGTCGCTTTCTGCGGCTT
>JBBQTD010000060.1:0-16602 GCA_038234715.1 Lysobacterales bacterium
CTACGGGCGCGTTTTGTAAGGACTTTTTTCTGCGGTGCGGCCGATTTCGAGTAACGGCCCTGTGACATTCTAACTGGTCGCGAAGCCCAGTGAGTATTGCCTTCGGAGGGCAGTACTCTATCCAGCTGAGCTACGGGCGCGTGGATGGGATTTTCGCATGGAACCGTCCGTGGTGTGGCTTCCAGTCGGCATCCATGCCTCCGCTGAACCCGCGGCCCACGCTGCCCCGCGGCATCACGCCGGATTGCAGCCGCGTCCGATCCCCCTCAGTGCTGGCTGAATCGCCGAATCCTCCGCTCGGGCATGATCGCGATCGCGTGGCTACAATGGGTGGAATCATCCACGGCGTCTTATGGATCCAGTCCCGGCCAAGCTACGCATTCTGCTGATCGAGGACCAGCGGCCCATGGCCGAGAACATCTGGGAGTTCCTCGAGTCGCGTGAACAGGTCATGGACCATGCCGCCGATGGCCAGGCGGGCCTGCAGCTGGCGCTCGACAACACTTACGACGTGATCGTGCTGGATATCGGATTGCCCAAGCTCGACGGGATCGAGGTCTGCCGGCGCTATCGTGCGGGCGGCGGCACCGCGCCGATCCTGATGCTGACCGCGCGCGATCGCCTGGAAGACAAGCTGTTGGGGTTTGAGGCCGGAGCCGACGACTACCTGACCAAGCCCTTCGAGCTGCGCGAACTCGCGGCGCGCATCGAGGTCCTGCACAAGCGGGAGCAGCGGCAGTCTCCGGCCATCCTGGAGATAGCAGATCTCACCCTGGACGTGGCCTCGCGCAGCGTGACGCGCCAGGGCAAGCCGCTGAGCCTGTCGCCTGCCGGCCATCGCCTGCTCGAGGCGCTGATGCGCAAGTCGCCGCATGTGATGCTGTATGCGGAACTCGCGCAGGCGCTGTGGGGCGATGCGGAACACGATCCGGCGCGACTGCACACCCACGTGTCCCTGCTGCGCGCCGCGGTCGACCGGTCCTACGATCAACCGCTGATCCTCACCGTCCACGGCTTCGGATATCGCATTGTTCCGCCTGCTGCCACGTAAGACTACCCTGCGCATGCGCGTGGTCGTGTGCTGCGCCGCGCTGGGCGGCGGCGTGGGGGTGTGCCTGGCATTCGTCGCCGAGCAGATTTCCGAGCACTTCGAGCATGTCCTGATCAACGAAGAGATGACCGCCGAACTGGATACGCAGATCGCCCAGCATGGTGGCGATCCGGATGTCCGGTTGCCACGCAGCGCGTGGAAGAGCCTGTTCATCGATCGTCCCGGCCAGCCGCCCACGTCGCCGGCGGCGCTGCGCACGCTGCCGCCGGGCGTGCACGAACTCGACGACAGCGAAGACAGTGATCGCTTCGCCGCAGTCCGCCTGGTGCCGGCCGGCCGGGTGACGATGATTGCCGGATTGCCGAACTCTCCCACGCGCGAGCGGCGCTTCGCCGAGGAGCTGTTGGCGATGATCCTGCTTGGGATCGGCCTTGGTGCGTGGCTAGGCCGGATGCTGGCGGGCGGCATGCTGGCGCCGGTGCTTCAACTATCCAAGGAAGTCGATGCCGCTGAGCCGGGTGCGCAACTGCAGCAGATTGCCGATGACCACCGCGCGGACGAGGTCGGTGCACTGGCCAACGCGTTGATTCGCTATCGGGCGCGCATGCGCCTGGCGATCGAACGCGAGGTTCTGTTTTCGGCCGATGCCAGCCATGAACTGCGCACACCCCTGACGGTGCTCCAGGGCACCCTGGACCTGCAGCGTGAGAGCCTTGGCCCCGCGGCGCCCGGGCGGCGCAGGATCGAGCGCATGCGGCGCAGTGCCGCCGAGATCGGGACCCTGCTCGATGCGCTGCTGCTGATCGCGCGTTCCGACGAGGCCCAGGAAGCGTCGGGCACGTCGGTCGAGCTTGTTCCGACGCTGGCATCGGTGATCGCCGAATCCCGCGAGGAGCTCGACGCCGCGCAGATCACGATCCAGCTGCGCTGCGCCCCGTCCGCGTGCGTGCATGCCCCTCCGGAACTGTTGCGGATCGCCTTGCGGCTGTTGTTCCGGAGCATCGCCAGCGGCATTTATGGCACCCGCCTGCGGCTGGATGCCGACCAGGCCGGCATCATGCTGGCTTCCGCCGAGGCCGAAGCGGTCGCGCCGATGGGGGCCGTCGATGCGGGCAAACCCGGCGAGGCCGCCGCCGATGCCCCGGGGCCGATCCAGCCCGCATCCGATCCTGCTCACGCCGGCAACGATGCAAACGCTCTGCGTTCGGACGAAACCGGTGGCATCGGAATGCTGCGCCGGCTTTGCCAGCGCTATGGATGGACGCTCGAACTCCCGCGCGGGCACGCGCAGCCATTCCTGCTGAGCCTGCGCTTTTCGCCGCCAGCCGGAACGGGGCGATGACGTGCCGTGGGGCAAAGCCAACAGGCCGCCATAACGGCGTTCATGGCATCCTCGACCGCATGGTTCGTCCTTGATGAGCCGCTGCAATGCATCGTGACGCGCCGCTTGCGGATGTCGGCAAGTCCGGGTTGGCGCGTTGGACCGGGCTGAAACGACTGGCTGCCACTGAACAGGCCTGGCCCAGATGTTGATGTTCCTGCTGCTTTTTGGTTCGGTGGCCTGCGACGTGGTTGGCCAGGTCAGCTTCAAGCTGGGCCTGTCCGGCGAGAGGACACAGCGCGACGGCGCGGCCGGTTTCCTGCACGGGCTGGCGACCTCTCCATGGATCGGGGCGGGAATTGCGGTCTACGTTGTCGAGTTTGTGCTGTGGTTCGCCGCTCTCTCGCTGGCGCCCCTGAGCCTGGCGATCGCGTTCGCTGCGCTGTCGTATTGCGGCGTGGTACTGGCCAGCCGGACGATCCTCGGCGAACAAGTCAGTGCGCGCACGTGGCTGGCGACTTGCATGATCGCAGTAGGCGTCCTACTTGTGTGTTGGCCGCAGGCACATTGAACTTTCGCATGGACGCTTCACCTGCTGAACGAACATCGGTAATCCAGGTCCATTGATGACGAAGTCCAGTGAATTCTTCCTTCCGGGCGGTCGCGACGGCGTCCTGCTGATCCACGGGTTGACCGGAACGCCTGCCGAGATGCGCTTCGTCGGCAAAGGCTTGCACCGCGCCGGATACAGCGTGCTCGGCATGCAGCTTGCCGGGCATTGCGGCAGCGAGGCCGACCTGCTCGCGACCGGCTGGCGGGATTGGTACCGCAGCGTGACCGAAGCTGCGGACAGTTTGGCCGGCAAGGTCGACCGGTTGTTCGTCGGCGGCCTGTCGATGGGTGCGCTGCTCGCGCTCAAGCTTGCGGCGGAGCGCCCGAAGCAGGTCAACGGCCTGGCCCTATACGGCACCACCTTCGCGTACGACGGCTGGACGATTCCGCGGATCGCGAAGCTCTCGTTCCTGCTGCCGCTGGCCATGCGCCTCGGGATCGGCCGCAAGCAGCGTTTCATGGAAAAGCCGCCGTACGGGATCAAGTGCGAACGCGTTCGCCAGCGCATTGCCGGCAGCATGCTCTCCGGCGACAGCGCAGCTGGCGGCTTGCCGGGAAATCCGTGGCCCTCGCTCGCCGAGTTTTATCGGCTGTCGTCGCGGGTACGCAAGCAGCTCGACCAGGTGCGTGCACCTTGCCTGGTCGTGCATTCGGCAAACGACGACGTCGCAAGCGTGCGCAACGCGCAGATCGTCGAGCGCAGCGTGGGCGCCGACGTCGAAACGATGCTGCTGCACAACAGCTACCACATGGTCACTGTCGACCAGGAACATCGCCAGGTGGTGGAACGTTCGGCGAGTTTCTTTTCGCGCTGCGTGGGCGCCAACGACCGCTATGGCGGCGGCGCTTCTTCGGTGTTGCAGGCGGTCTGAATGGCGATTGCCCGGATGCAGCTGGCCCGAACGGCGCGATTGTGGCAAGGGCGATCCACGCAGGGGCTGGCCTGATGGATCCGGTGGCCGCTCCGCCAGCCGACAGTGTCGAACGCCGTCCGCGGCGGATGCTCGCCTTTGCATGGGCGGCAATGGTCGGCATCGAGATCCTGACCCAGCTCGCGCTGAAGTTCGCCGGGCGCCGTACTGGCCGATTCGATTTCTCCGCGCATGCGTTCGCGCTGGCCGTCACATCCGGCTGGCTATGGGTTGCAGTGGCAAGTTACTGCGCCCTGTTCCTGGTATGGATGTTGATCCTTCGGCATTCGGACCTGTCGCGCGCGTTTCCGACCACCGCAATCGTGTTCGTGGCGGTGATGTTTGCGTCGTGGCTGGTGCTCCACGAACCGATCGGCGCCATCCAGCTCGTCGGTGCCGCCGTGATCGTTGCGGGTATCCTGCAACTGGGCCGCGAAGGGCCCGCGGGCCCGCAGCAGCCGACGCCAACCGCCAATTCTTCCCCGATCATCACGGAGTAGCACATGGACAACACCCAGGACGCGATCTTCGCGATCATCGCCAAGGAAGCGCATATACCGATCGAGAAGATCACCCTCGAGTCCACCCTCAAGGACCTGGAAATCGATTCGCTGGACGTGGTGCAGATCATCTTTGAACTTGAGGATCGCTTTGGCATCACCTTGCCCGATCGCGATCCCACCGTGGACACCGAAAGCGTGCGCGGGCTTGTCGCGGCGGTTGAACGCCTGGTCGCTGAAAAATCGGCATCGGCGCCAACGGCGGGGTGACCGGGGCCGATGGCGAGCCAACGGTACGCGGCCTCGAGGACGCCCGACGGCAATGCCGCTGGGCTGGTCGTTGAAGAATTGATCCGGAGGATCACCCGGATCCGGCTTGAAGGCGGGAGATCTGCATGCGGCGTGTAGTGATAACCGGCATGGGTTCGATCAGTGCGCTCGGCCATGATGCGCCGACGGGCTGGCGCGCGATGGTCGAGGGACGCAGCGGCATCGGCCCGATCGCCAACATCCCGACCGAACTGCTGAACGTGAAGATCGCCGCGGAAGTGCGCGGCTACGATCCGGCTGCCCATTTCGATCCGAAGCGGTTGGTGCTGCTCGACCGCGTCGCGCAATTCGCGCTGATCGCCGCGCGCGAGGCTATCGCGCAATCGGGGCTGGACTTTCGCGGCGAAGGTCTTGGCGACCGCACCGCCTGCATCATCGGCACCGGCATCGGCGGCGAGAACACCCACGACGAAACTGCGCGGCGTTTTTACGGCGACAGGAAACCGAACGTGCATCCGCTGACCATCGTGCGGCTGATGGCGAATGCGCCGGCCTGCCATGTGACGATGGAATTTGGCCTCACCGGACCGTCGTTCGCCGTGGTCAGCGCGTGCGCGTCGGCCAACCATGCGATGGCGCAGGCATTCGACATGGTGCGCAACGGCCGCGCCGATTTCGCCGTGACCGGGGGCAGCGAAGCGTGCATCACGGTGCCGTGCGTGAAGGCGTGGGAGGCGGTGCGCGTGACCGCGGACGACACCTGCCGACCATTCTGCAAGCAACGTCGCGGCATGGTGCTGGGCGAGGGCTCCGGTATTTTCGTGCTGGAGGAATACGAGCATGCGCGCGCGCGCGGAGCGACGATCCTCGCCGAATTCGCTGGCGCCGGGATGTCCGCCGATGCCGCCGACATCGTCCTGCCATCCGTGGATGGCGCAGCGAAAGCGCTCGCCGGCGCCCTCGCCGATGCGCGCATGAGCGCAGACGAGATCGACTACATCAACGCGCATGGCACCGGCACGCCTGCGAACGATCCAACCGAAACCGCAGCGATCCGCCGCGTGTTCGGCGCGCATGCCGACCGGCTGGCGGTGTCCTCGACCAAGTCGATGCACGGCCATGCGCTCGGCGCCGCTGGCGCGCTTGAACTGGTCGCCGCGATCGGCGCGCTCCGCGACGGCGTGGTGGCGCCCACCACGAACTTCATCGATCCGGATCCCGCCTGCGACCTCGACTACGTTCCGAATACCGCGCGTGAAATGCCGGTACGCGCGGTGCTGTCGAATTCATTCGCGTTCGGTGGGCTCAATGCGGTGCTTGCGCTCAGAAAGGCAGGGTAAGGCGCGGCGGGAGGCACATCGGAAGGTCTGCATTTCCTTCTGCATTCGGCAGCCCACGATGCAACCGGGATAGCCCCTGGTTAGATCCATCACCAGCAAGACTGCGCGCGTGGGTCGCGTGCCTTCGCGCTATCGGGGGAGCGCCTGCGGATGGGGTTCAGTACCGGCCTGCGTCGGTGAAGCGGGTTCCTCGACGGCGTATCCCATCTTGCGCAAGCGCGTCAGATACCCGTCGGGCTTGAGCAGGCGGGCGATCGGCAGCATCGCGAAGGTGATCTGGTTGCCTTCGAGCGCCTTCGCGGCCGCATCGAGCCATGCCTGTTCGGCGCGCGCCTCGATGTCGGCACCGCCGCGCTTGCGAGCCAGTTGCGTTTCGGACACCGCCGCCGCGCACGCGGCCATCTGGTCGGTGTAAGGCAGTTTGCGCAACGCGTCCACGTCGCCGGTCGACCATGCATTCGCGCGAGCGGTCATCGTGCCCAGGTCGGTGTCGATGCGGTCGAGGGTCTTGCGGAAGCACTCGAGGTCGTCAAGTGCGGATGTCTTGAATTCCCTGACCGCGACCTTGGGGTCGTTGATCGTGATGGTGATCGAAGGCGTCGTGATCTTCACGCCCGCGTGCTTCGCTGCCGCGGTGACCGTTCTCTGCACCACCAACTTGTCGGACAGACCATCCTTCTGGATCGCTGCGTCGTACAGATCCAGTGCGGCGAAGATCGGTCGCCATTGTTCGACCTTGCTGCTATGGCCGATGTACCTTTCCTTCAGCACGCTCCAGCGCGCATACATCTCGGGCGTCACCACGTCCTTGAGCATTGCGCCATCCGGATTGTTGCGCAGCCCGATCAACGACGGCAGCAAGGCCACCAGGCCGAGTCCAAGGAAGCCAGTCTTGGCCGAGACTGCAACCTCGGGGCCGGTCAATACTTCCTGCGATGTCGCAATAACGGATTCGACATGCCGCGAGTTCCAGGTCATGTCCTTCGGCAGCGGAGACAACGTCCCAAGCACCCAAAGAACGTGGTCGTCCTTGGAGACCTTCCACAAGCCCGGACCTGGTTGCACGCCACGCACCACGACGGTTTCAAGCTCGCGTACAGCCGCAGGTTCCGCCGGCTGCGCCGACTGCGTGTCTTGCGCATGTGCAGGCGTGAGGCAACAAGTGAACAAGCAGCCAAGCAGGATGCGACGCATTGGATGCGCTCTGATTGATCGGGCGCGTAGTGTTCGATATCCATCTAACCAGCGTGTTAGGTTTTGGTTGCGCCGGCCAGTCCGTCGGGGATCACGCATGCAGTGCTTGCGTGCATCGCCATCACTGCGCCAACAGGCCGTAGCCGAACAATCCTCCGCCGATCAATCCGAGTAGCAGCGAGCCCCACCATGCCATGCGCGATTTGGTGAGCGCAGCGACCGCGCCAAGCGCGATACCAACCTGCAGGAAAGCGACCGCCTCTGCGAACCGGTGATGGTGATGCAGCAGCTTATCGGCTTCGAGCGACTTCGCATCGCGTTCCTTTTCGAGTGCGTGCGCCTTGGCCTGGATTGCGTCCTGTTCCTTCGTGTAGCGCGCTTCGTCCTCGGCCAATTTTGATGGCGGGGTCTTGTCCTGTGAGAGCCATGGACCTTGCGCACTGCGCGCAATGGCGCTCTTGATCCCCTTGGCCTGGTAGTAGGCCCATTGGTCCGAAGCCTGCGCCTGCAGGCGCGTCGACTCGGTCTTGAGCACGAGCGCTTCGTTGACCGTGCTGCCGGCCTGCAGCGAAACGATCGCCGCAAGCGCCGCGAACAACGCCGTGCTCATGGCGATCGTGCGCAGCAGCGAGCCGCCTTCGCGTTCGATTTCCTCGTCGATCGTCTTGCGCAGATCGTCGGTATCGATCTCGATTTCTTCGGGCATCAGGCGCGCTTCGCCTTGGTCAGCAGTTGATCAAGCAACTTCATTCCGAGGTCGATTTCATCGCTGCTGATGTGCAGCGACGGTGCAAACGTGATCACATTCTTGTAGTAGCCGCCGACATCAAGCACGAGACCCATTTTCTTGCCGTCGTGGTCGAGCTCGCCAGCCAGGCCCATGTCGACCATCGTGTCGAGCAGCTTGCGGTTCGGCGTGAAACCGTCCGCCTCGCAAATCTCCGCGCGCAGCGCAAGGCCAAGGCCATCGACGTCGCCGATTTCGGGATGGCGCGTCGCAAGGTCCTTGAGGCCAGCAAGGAAGTGCGCGCCCTTGCCCATCACCATCGTTTCGTAGTCGGTCTCGGCGAGCATCTTCATCACTTCCAGGCCAACCGCGGTGCCCAGCGGATTGGAAGCAAATGTCGAATGCGTCGAGCCCGGTGGAAACACGGTCGGATTGATGAGTTCCTCGCGCGCCCAGATGCCGGCCAGCGGGTTCAGGCCATTGGTGAGCGCCTTGCCGAAGACCAGCACATCGGGCTGTACTCCGAAATGTTCGATCGCCCACAGCTTGCCGGTGCGGAAGAAGCCCATCTGGATTTCATCGACGACCAGCAGGATTCCGTACTGATCAAGCACCTTCTTCAAGCCCTTGAAGAAGTTCGGCGGCGGAATGACGTAACCCCCGGTGCCCTGGATCGGCTCGACGTAGAACGCCGCGTATTCGCACTGGCCGGCCTTGCCGTCCCACACGCCGTTGTATTCGGTCTCGAACAGGCGTGCGAACTTCGCGACGCAATGCTCGCCATACTCTTCCTTCGACATGCCCTTCGGGCCGCGAAAGTGGTACGGGAATTCAATGAACTGCGCACGGTCGAAATGGCCATAGCGGCGACGGTAGCGGTACGACGACGTGATCGCGGACGCTCCGAGCGTGCGCCCGTGGTAGCCGCCTTCGAACGCGAACACCAGGCTCTTTCCGCCGCTTGCGTTGCGCACGATCTTCAGCGAATCCTCGACCGACTGCGATCCACCGACATTGAAGTGCACGCGGCCCTTGCGGCCCCATTTCTTCTCGGCGTCCTGCGCGACGACCTTCGCGAGTTCGATCTTGGTCGGATGCAGGTACTGGCTGGCGACTTGGGGAAGGGTGTCGATCTGGTGCTTCAACACGTTGTTGAGCCGCTGGTTCGAATAGCCGAAATTGACCGCGGAGTACCACATCTGCAGGTCGAGGAATGGCGTTCCCGCACCGTCGTAAAGATAGCTGCCTTCGCAACGCGCGAAGATCTTCGGCGGCTCGGAGTAGTGCACGGTGTCGCCGAATGAACAATAGCGTGCCTCGTCGGCGAGCAGGGCCGCATCGCGCTGCGACTGGTCGTATGACGCATCGATCGGTGGGCGGACAACGTGCAAGGCGGAATCAGGCATGGGAGCGCGGGCCTTTGGGGTGTGCGGGGATGTCGTGCGATGGCTGCACCGGAGACAACGTGCCTTCCACAAGCGAGGGCAACAGCACCAGTGCATCCTCAAAGCCCGTGATCGGAATGTAGGGCAGACCGTTCGCGCGGCAATGTTCGATCAGCCGGTGTTTCGCGAACACCAGGTCGACCGCGCCTGCCGCGCAAAAATCCGATGCGCCATCGCCGATCAGCAGCACCTTGCGTTTCTGCGAGCGCGCCTGCTCGACTGCCGCGCATTTGCACATGCCACTGGCGACCTTGCAGGCGTCGCTCGCGTGCGGGAACGACAGCTGCCAGCGACGCGGCCCGTCCGTTTCGAGCCGGTTCGCGGCGATCGGCAGGTGGTCGAGCTGGTGGCGCGCGAGGATGCTCTCGATCGCGAGATCCAGTCCGTCGCTGACGATCCGAATGGGTATCCTGGCGGTCAGTGCGGCTTCGACGAATGCCGGAAACATGCGGTCGATCCGCATTGCCGCGAATAGGGTGTCGAGCTGGCTGCGGTCGGCGTCGATCAGGCCGATCTGTCCAGCCATGCAGTCGTGCGAACCGATCTTGCCCGACTTCCAGCGCTTCTCCAGACGCATCCAGTCGGGATGCGCATGCCGCTCAAGCAGCGAGTCGGTGACATCCTCGACGCTGATGGTGCCGTCGAAGTCACAAAGTATGATCCAGTCGGACACGTCGTGTTACCTGTATTTGGACGAGCCGGACAGCCTAGCCCGCCGGTGCTTAATTTTCCCTGCACATCCGTGACGGGCAAGCGAACCTCGCGCTGCCTTCCCTGGCCGGCACCTGGGACATCCCACCGGACTGGCCGCCACGACCGCGCGGAGCACGGCGGACGGGTGGGGTGCGCCCAAGGCCGGCCTGCCGTTATACTGATTGGCTGGAGCCAAGCTGGTCTTGACCAGCCCAGACCCACTCAAGTCCGTCCCCGCAGGTGCCGCCGTGCGCAATCACGACCTCGTCTTTCTCAAGCATTTCTCGATGGTGATCGGCTTCCTCGTCTTCGTGACGATCGTGCTGCTGGTGTTCGCCGGGTACATGCACAGCAAATTGCCGGTCGAGGCCAATCCCGCGAAAGAGGCCAAAATCGCAGCCCGCACCGCCCCGCTCGGCGCGGTTTATGCGGGTTCCACCGGTGCGGCGGCGATGGCGGCGGCGGCAGATGCGGCCAAGGCGGAAGCCGCGTCGCACGTGGAATTCGGCGGCGCCCTCGACGGTTCAGCCATCTTCGGCAAGGTGTGTACCGCCTGTCACAGCTCCGGCGCGTTGGGCGCACCCAAGCTCGAAAAGGCCGCATGGGCCGCGCGCGTCAGCGAAGGCATTCCGACTCTGGTGAGCCACGCCATCAATGGATACAAGGGCCCCGACGGCAATCAGATGCCGGCAAAGGGTAACGACCCGGCATTGAGTGATGCCCAGGTCGAAGCCACCGTGAAGTGGATGGTCGGCCAGCTCAAGTAGGGAACCTCGTCGCCTTGGGCTCGGGCCGATTGCCAATCGGCCCATTGCCAATCGGAATGGCGCAGCTGGTGCTCGATCCGGATCCGTCCAGGCGCGGCGCCCGGACTTGTCCTCGCCAGACATGCTTGTGCTTCCCGCTCCGGTATGATCGGCGCTGCGCTCGGCGTCGCCAGAGCGGGTTCTCTCGTCATGGCCCAACCCACGATTCCGTTTCCCGAGGTCGCCAGCAGTGTGCTGCTGCCAGGGCCGGTGGGCGCGATCGAGTTGAGCATCGACTTTCCGGAAGCATCCGAAGCGCGTTGCGGACTCGCGATCGTCTGCCATCCGCATCCGCTCGAGGGCGGAACGATGCACAACAAGGTTGTCACGATGCTCGCGCGCTCATTGCGCGAACTCGGCCTGGCTACGGTGCGCTTCAACTTTCGCGGAGTGGGTTTGTCCGCAGGATCGTACGATAACGGTCGCGGGGAAACCCTGGACCTGCTGGCAGTGGCGCATTGGGCGCAGCAGGCGCGGCCGGAATTCAAGCTCTGGCTTGGCGGTTTTTCATTTGGCGCGTGGATCGCATTGCTCGGTGCGCGCGACCTGCGGGTCGCCCAGGTCATCTCGGTTGCGCCGCCTGCAGGCCGATGGGATTTTTCAGCCGTGCTCGCGCCTGCCTGCCCTTGGCTCGTCGTGCAGGGCGAAGCCGACGACATCGTGGCACCACAGGCGGTCTACGACTGGCTGACGAAGCTCGGCGCGCATCCGACGCTGGTGAAGATGCCGGACACCGGGCACTTCTTCCATCGCCATTTGATGGACCTGCGCGGAGCAATCAAGAACGGCGTGCGCCGCAACCTGCCTCCGCAAGTGCACGGCTGAGCCGCAGCATGTGTGCAGCGACAGTGGATACCCGCCCTTCGGCGCAATATGCCGCGGGCATTGCGGCGGGTGCCTGGCTGGCCGATCCAGCCCAGCAGTCCGCACTGGCCGAACTCGATCGCATCCACGATGCGTTGCTGGAGTCCACCGACCAAGACGCGGGTGTATTGCGCAAGCTGCTGGCGAGCCTGCGCCCGTCAGCGCCCGTCGGCGGGCTTTATCTGTGGGGCGGCGTCGGTCGAGGCAAGACTTTCCTGACCGAGTTGCTGTACGAATCGCTACCGATCGCCGCGAAGCGTCGCCTGCACTTCCATCGGTTCATGGCCGACGTGCATGCGCGCCTGCACGTGTTGCGTGAACAGCGCGATCCACTGCGGCTGATCGCGCGCGATCTCGCCGCAGACATCCGCTTGCTCGTACTCGACGAATGCGTGGTCTCCGACATCGGCGACGCGATGCTGCTCGGTCATCTGCTTGAACTGTTGTTCGCGCGCGGCATCACTCTTGTCGCCACGTCGAATATCGCACCGCGCGACCTGTACAAGGACGGATTGCAGCGCGCGCAGTTCCTGCCTGCGATCGCCGCAATCGAGCGCAATTGCACCGTCCTGCAGCTCGACGGCGCGCATGACTACCGCCTGCGCCACCTGAAGCAGGCGACCACCTGGTGCGTGTCCGCCGTAGCGCCCCCTACCGGCGTGACGTGTGACGAGCGATTGCGGACAAGTTTTGCGCGGCTTGCAATGGGTTTGCCGCGCCTGCCTGGAACACTGCACATCAACGATCGGCCGATCGCGGCGAAAGCGCATGCCGATGGCATCGCGTGGTTCGACTTTCGCGAACTCTGCGAGGGCCCGCGTGCGGTTGCCGACTATATCGATCTCGCGCGCGACTTCCATACCGTCCTGATCTCCGACGTGCCGGCTTTCGATGCCAGCAACGAGGACGCCGCAAAGCGTTTCGTCCTGCTCGTCGATGAATTCTACGATCGGCATGTGAACCTGCTCGCATCGGCTGCCGCAACGCCAATCGCGTTGTATCGTGGTCGCCGCCATGCCGCCGAATTCGCGCGCACCACAAGCCGGTTGATCGAGATGCAATCAGACGATTACCTGGGACTGGAGCACCGCCCGTGAGCACGCCGGAACAATCGCCGCTCGGCAAAGCCGTCGCGTGGCCCGACCGCTACGACGCGTCGCTGCTGTTTCCAGTCGCGCGGGCGGACGCGCGCGCGGCGCTCGGCATACTGGCCGAGCTGCCTTTCGAGGGCTTCGACCTGTGGACCGCGTACGAGCTCGCCTGGCTCGATGCACGCGGCAAGCCGTGCGTTGGCATGGCCGAATTGCGCGTGCCTGCCACATCGCCGAACCTGATCGAATCGAAGTCGTTGAAGCTCTACCTCAATGGTTACGCGCACACACGGATCGACACCCCCGAAGCCTTGCGCGAATGCATCGCGCGCGATCTGGGCGCCGCGGCGGGTGCAGCCATCGCGGTGACAATGTTGCCAGCTGTGGGCGCGCTGCCCGTGCGCGAGCCCGACGGCGAATCCATTGACGACATCGCGATGGACATCACCGACTACGGCCCGCCGAATCCGGATTACCTGGCGGCGCTGCATGATCACGCCGACGAGATGCTGGTTTCGCACCTGTTCCGCTCCAATTGCCCGGTCACGGGGCAACCCGACTGGGCGAGCGTACAGGTGCGCTACCGTGGCCCGCGCATCGAACGCGCAGGCCTGCTGCGGTACCTGGTCTCGTTCCGCACCCACAACGGATTCCATGAGCAGTGCGTCGAGCGCATCTTCCTCGACCTGCTTGCACGCTGCGGACCAGCCGCGTTGTCGGTGTACGCGCGCTACACGCGCCGTGGCGGTCTCGACATCAATCCGTGGCGCGCGACGCCGGGGTATGCTGTTCCTCCACCGACACGCAGCGCGCGGCAATGATCGCGCGTCGACGCAGGAGACACGCATGAGCGCGACCCGCAAGCTGGCCCCGTCCGTACCGTGCATCGTAATTGCGATCGTCATCAGCGTGGGGGCATGCAACAACAATGCACCCGCACCGACCGCGCATCCTCGCGCCAAATCAATGGTCGTGCGCAATGCGGTCCCTGCAATCGACGTCACCAAGCTTGAGCTGGGCAACGCGGTCAATCCGGACGGCAACATCGCGCAACCCGTGGCGACCTTCAAGCCGACAGACACGGTCTATGTCGCGGTCACCACCCAGCGTCCCGGCCATGGGATCGCACTCAAGGCCAGATGGGTGTTCCAGGACGGCAGCGTGATCAAGGACGTCACCAAGACGATCAGCCCCACCGACACGATGGTCACCGACTTCCAGCTCACCAACGATGCGGGCTGGCCTGTTGGGCGCTACCGGGTCCAGGTGTTCGTCAATGACCAGCCGGATGGTTTGAGTCACATGGTCGCAATAACCGAGTACGCGGTGAACCCGTAGTTGCGGCGCGCTTCATTCCGTCGCGACAAACCGCGACAATGGTCCACGCCTGTCCACTTGACCACGTCGCCAGCAGCGCGGCAGCACGGAGCAACCATGACCGCAGCAAACCCCACACTGCCAGCCGGCGGTGAACGCATCACCAAGTCGCCGATGCGTCTGAATGTGCCGGACCGACCGATCATCCCCTTCATCGAGGGCGACGGCACCGGCCCAGACATCTGGCGTGCATCGGTGCGCGTACTCGACGCGGCAGTTGCGAAGGCCTATGGCGGCACGCGCAAACTGATGTGGATGGAAGTCCTCGCAGGCGAGAAGGCATTCGATGCGACCGGCAACTGGCTGCCGGATGAAACCGTCACCGCATGCCGCGATTACCTTGTCTCGATCAAGGGTCCGCTGACCACGCCTGTCGGCGGTGGCATCCGTTCGCTCAACGTCGCGCTGCGGCAGATGCTCGACCTGTATGTGTGCCTGCGGCCGGTGCGCTGGTTCGAAGGCGTGCCCTCGCCGGTCAAGGATCCGGGCCGCGTCAACATGACAATTTTCCGCGAGAACACCGAGGACATCTACGCTGGCATCGAATTCGAGCCTGGCTCTGCGGATGCGCAGAAATTGATTGATTTCCTCGCGAAGGAATTCCCGAAGCGGTTCGACAAGATCCGCTTCGGCACGCAGGCGAAATCGGATGCGTGGCAAAAGGAACTCGAGGGCATCGGCGCGCCGCATCGCGATGTGACGGTGCAGGTCGGCCTCGGCATCAAGCCGGTGTCGTACCTCGGCACCGAACGGCTGGTGCACAGCGCGATCGGCTATGCGATCGCCAACAAGAGCAAGTCCGTCACGCTGGTGCACAAGGGCAACATCATGAAGTACACCGAGGGCGCGTTCCGCGACTTCGGCTACAAGGTCGCGCGCGACTTCTACGGCGCCGTCGACCTTGACGGCGGCCCATGGATGGTGATCCCGGAAGGCAAGCCGGGTGCAGGGCTGATCATCAAGGATTCGATTGCAGATGCGTTCCTGCAACAGATCCTGCTGCGGCCGCTGGAATACGACGTGGTCGCGACACTTAACCTCAATGGCGACTATCTCTCCGATGCGCTTGCGGCACAGGTCGGCGGCATTGGCATTGCACCGGGCGCGAACATCAACTACGTGACCGGTCATGCGGTGTTTGAGGCAACCCATGGGACCGCCCCGAAGTACGCCGGACTCGACAAGGTCAACCCGGGTTCGGTCATCCTGTCAGGAGAGATGATGCTGCGCTACATGGGCTGGGGTGAAGCTGCCGACGCGATCATCGCAGCAATGGACAAGGCGATCGGGGCAAAACGCGTGACCTACGATTTCGCGCGCCTGATGCCGGGCGCAATCGAAGTGAAGTGTTCGGAATTCGCCGATGCGCTGATCGCGGCAATGTGATTTGCGCAGTTGCGATCGCGAGGACGCGATCGCAACGACCTGGAAAACCTGTTCTTAACCCGGCATTCGGCTTTTGTCTGCGATGGTGATAGCGTGCGCGCATTCACAAAGGACTCCTCATGAACCGCAGGCCCAGGACGTTCCAGCTCGCCCTAGTCACAATAGCCATGGTCCCTGCGCTAGCCATCGCATTCGCTGATGAGCCAGCTGCGCCGCAGGTGATGTCCATTGCGCCCCAATCGACGGATTCGGCTGCCATCGACCGTGCGATCGCTGGTCCATGGCGCAATCCGAACAACACCGCGCGCGACAAGTACCGCCACCCAAGGGAGACCCTTGCATTCTTTGGCGTGAAGGCGAACCAGACGGTCGTCGAAATAACCCCTGGATCCGGCTGGTACACGGAGATCCTTGCGCCGTTGCTGCACGACAAGGGCCACTACATCGGGATCGTCGACGATCCAGCGAGCGTGAAAGCCACTGCGCGCGCCGAGACCGAGGATTTGAATTCCCGGCTGGAAGCAAAGCTGGCGATGCACAACGAACTCTACGCTTTGGCCTTGGAGCGTCAGATCGATCCGGTCGCTCCCAATCTGGGCCCGCCGGGTTCTGCGGACGTCGTGCTGACGTTTCGAAACGTGCACAACTGGGTCATTGACGGCACGCAGGCTGTCATGTTCAAAGCCATGTTCGCGGTGCTCAAGCCGGGAGGCGTTCTGGGCGTGACCGATCATCGCGCGAATCCCGGTGCGCCGACCGATGGCACGCAGGGTTATCTGACCGAGCAGCAGGTCATCGACTATGCAACCGCTGCAGGCTTCGTACTGGCGGCGAAGAGCGACATCAACGCGAACCCGAAAGACACCAAGGACTACTCGAACGGCGTCTGGACGCTGCCGCCGACCTTGCGATTGGGCGAACACGATAAAGCGAAATATCTTGCGATTGGCGAGTCGGACCGGATGACGCTGCGCTTCGTGAAGCCAGCGGCAGGAGCGAAAAGGTAGCTTTCCC
>JBBQTD010000061.1:0-15253 GCA_038234715.1 Lysobacterales bacterium
ACGCGGAAGGATAATCAATCCTTGACGCGTTGCGAACCCGTCTCGATCACGTCGTGCAGCTCACCCGCTGGGTGAGTGCACAATGCCCCTCAAACCGATGCTTGGCGCGGGGTCTGGCAATCGAGGTCACGGAATCAGGTAACTTTCAGGATGATCGAATCGCTGGAGACACGCCAAAGGCAATTTCCACCACCGCCGCGACACAACCGTTTGCCGTTCCTGTTTGCAATCCAGATCAAGTCCAAAGCTTTCACGCGTTCCGCGCGAGTCACTTTTCTTTCGGGAAAAGTAACCAAAACCATTTGTGCCGGACACTCGCCGATCGGCGAATGTCCGGCACAATGGCCTTGACTCCGTGCTTCCTGCCCTCCGCCCTTCGGGCCAGCTGCGCTGTTCGCGCTGCTCCTGCAGCGCAGGGGTTACTATACGCCGACAAATCGTCTGGAACGATTTGAACAGCGTAGCTCCCTCGCGTAGCGAGGGTGAGGCCCATGGATGGGCCGAAGGTCAACGGAAAGTGACTCGCGCGACAGCGTGAAAGCCCTGGACTTGATTCTGATCCTCTTGCGCTCAGAAGAAACAGATCCTCCACCGTGCTCAGGATGACAGGGCACTATGAGGACCAGTCCGCAAATCAGGGCTTCGCAGCAGCCTTGATCGGCGCATTCGGATCGCGCACCGGCAACGGGACGTTGCACAAATCGATGTGTCCAGCCGGCCTTACGTACCAGCCATCGCGGCGGTTGCGGCGGGCTTCGGTTGCGGCGGTGAAGGTGGCGCTGTCGGTGCGCAGCATCTCCAGTGGCGTGCGTTCCGATTCGGCCACGTCGGATGCGAGGCGGATCGACTTGATCGCGACGCGCTGTTCGGGTTTTTCGTAAAAGCCCAGCGCAGCCGTACCGCGCGGAAGGACCGACAGAAGTTCGATGCCCTGCACGACGCGACCGACCACGGTGATGTTGCGATCGAGCTGGCGTGGCGCCTGTCCGGTGACGACGTAGAGTTCGTTTCCGGTGCTACTGTCGGGCGCGGTATCGCGGCCGGCGCCGACCATGCCATAGCAATGGGTCAGCCAAGCCTGCCCTTCGCCTGGATCCTGTGCCACGGGAAAGTCGCCAGCGAATCCAACTTGCGGCGCCCAGCCGTCAACATCCTGCAACCGGGTGAAATGCAGGCCTTTCGTGCTGCGGCTGAACTCGGCAGGCAGGTGTGGCTTCGCATCGCCGAGCGACCTCGCATTTTTTTCGCCTGAATTCGCATCGCCCCACTGCACCACGAAATTGTCCTGGCTGCGATTGATGGTCAGACCGTTCCAGTAACCCGCGTGCGCGAACGTGCGGATGTTCGCGGCGTGCTGTGGTGCGAAGTCCGTAGCGAGTTCGATGATCACGCGACCGGTACCGAGTTCGAGATAGAGGGTGTTCGCCGGGTCCAGCGCGTGCCAGTCCGATTTTGGCGATGCATCGAGGATGTCCTGCGCGGACTTGAATTTCGGCGCCGGCTGCGCCGGGTCCGCCGCGATGGCGCTGTGCAATGCGAACGCGCATGAAAGCGCAACGAGGGCTAGGCGTGCGTGGCGCATGGAAGCTCCGGTCGAATCGGGACGAAGAAGGCGAGCGGCGATGATAGCGGCAAGCCGCGGATGGTGCAGGCATGTGCGATGGCGCCGGCGGGAACCGACCGAGTCGCAAGACCGCCGCAGCTGGGACAACCGATCAGAAACGATCGACGAATTCGATCACCGCGCCAAGCCGGTACGCACGCTCTTCTGCGCACACGCGTACGAGTTCAGCGATGTCGTCGTCGGGAGCTTCGACCTCGACGCAGTGGAAGCCCGGGCCGAAGTCATCGGAGAGGCCAGCGCAACTCGAATCGCTGTCGTCCTTGTGCTGCATCAGGTCGGCGACTTCCTCGACGCGCTCGATGTCGCCGATATTCTGGACGTGGTTGATCACGTCCTGCGTATCGTCTTCGTTTGCAGTGATGCGAAAGCGGATTGTGGGCATGGCACTCTTCTCTTGAGTGAAGGTGACAGGTGCCAGACTACGCCAGCTGGAGGACAACTGCGTTATGCGCATGCATCGGTGAACGGCAGTCAGCTCACTGGCCTCGACAAACCCGGTCCTGCACTGCACCAACCGCTGCAAATCAATGCGGTCGGAGCGCGCGGCCGCGAGAGGTCGGGCCGATCAGCTCCAGCGCGACGGCATCCGCAGCAAGCGCACGCGCGAGGTACCCGTGCGAACCGCATGCGCTGAAGCCCGCGTCAGAGATCGCGCGACGATAAAACGCCGCGTTGCGCTGCACGAAGCCTTGCACGTCGCCTTCGACCGCATCGCCATTGCAGAACACCTCGATGTAAGCCATGCCGGCGCAAAGTTCAGCGAAACCCGAAAGGCCGCGATGCAGCTCGGCCGCCGGAAGGTAATGCAGCACGTCCGAGCACACCAGCAAGTCCACCGGCGGCCCGAAGCGCAGCTCGCCAAGTTGGCCAAAACGCACAAGCCGCAAGTTGCGCATGGCGCCATGGCGGGCGATCGCATAGTCGCTGCTGTCCACGCCCAGGTAATGCAACTTCGGACGCAGTTTGAGCAGTGGCGCCCGCCAGGCGCCTTCGCCGCAGCCCACATCCAGCACGCTGCGCACCGGATGGCCGAGATGGTGCTCGGCCATGGCGACAGCGAGCGCAACCTTGCGTCGCAGCAGCGCGCCTCGCCCGATACCGGCATCGTCGTGGCGGTACCAGCGGTCGAAATAACGGCGGTCGTATAGTTTGCGCATTCCATCGATTCCGTTGCTGGCGCCATGGTGTTGGTGGGGGCGCACGGTCTGGACTATTCTATGGGCTGCGCGGCTGCTGCCGGTGGAGCCACCGGATCGGGCGGCTATCTGCCGAGTGGACAGGGATTTCCTGCAGGCGACCGCCGGCTACTGCCACTTGCCAGCATGGACAGCACGGCCAATGACGAACACGAAATTCATCGACTGCATCGGCGCAAGCGACGAGGACATCGCGCACCTGCGGCTGATGTTGCGCACCGCGACGACGCAGCTGCAATCGCCATGGCAGTGGGGCCCGGAACTCAAGGCCGACATCATCATCGTCGATACCCGCAGCCTGATCGGCGAATCCGCATTTCGCCGCACCCAGCAGCGCGGCATCGCATGCGCGCAGATCATCGAAGCCGACGCGCCCGAACCCGAATGTCGCTTCCTGCGCAAGCCGTTGCGTCGTGAGGACGTGGTCGGACTGCTCAACGGAATCGGCGGAAGCACCATTGCACCGTTTACGATCCTGACCCAGGGCGACGACTTTTTCGACATGGACCTGGGCGAATCGGACGACGCTGCCGAACTGCCATCCATCGATGTGGCGTTGCGGCGCGATGCGGTCGAAAGCGAGCACGCAGCGTTCGAGGCGTTGTTCAGGCGCGATCCGCTGGAGCTCAAGCCGCAGTTCCTCATGCCGGACAAGCTGGAGAACAACGTCGGCGTCGAATATGTGCGCGACACCACCGCGCGCAGCGAAACGCGGGCCGATGCGACAGGCAATCCGTTCGCGCGTGCGGCGTTTGGGCGCGAAGACGCTGCCGGCGTGTACGTGGATCCTTCGTTTCGCCGCGACAGTGACGAGCGCACGATCGGCTACGACGCGTATCCGCTCATGGATTACCTCAACGAGCGCCTGCTCGGCGGCCCGGCGCGTATCTGCCTGCCAGATGCGCCCGCATTGGTCCTCGACCCGAAGGAGCAGGTGTTCCATGCCGAAGGCGCGCTGCCGGCGCTGGAACCCTACTGCCGCGTACCGCTGCGGCTCGACGCGTGGGAGCGGCTGGTCATCTCCGAGCTGAGCCCGCTGCGCGATCGCGTACCGGCGCGCCCGTACCTGCGCCTGCAGTGGATGCAGCGCTACATCACGTCAAATGGCTACCTCGCCTCGCATCTGGATCCCGGCGGCACCTACCGCCTGACCCGCTGGCTGGAACTTGCGCACGACTACCCGCGTGCGTTCCGGGTCGGTGCGAACATGCTCGCGTTGTTGCGCCTGGACGAGATCGCGCGCCTGAGCGGTGTCTCCCTTGCCGAGGTGTTCGACGTGGTGAATGCCTACGAAGCGATCGGCTACGTCGAGTGGAAGCATCGCGAGCGCACGCCGCGCTGAAGTGTGTTGCCGGACTGCGCCGCCGCGGCTCGCACGCCCGAATCGGCCTAGTCGCCAAGCACCCCGGAGCCTGCGAGCTGGCGAATCCGGAAGATCGTGTCGATATCGGCAAGCCGGTAGGCTTCCCTCACGGCGCCGACATGCGGCCCGCTATCGCGGTGGTCTTCCGAGTACGCCTCGTAGGTGAAGCGCACGAACAATGCTGCCGCCGCGGGTTGTTCGATGCGCATGCTCATGCGGAACGACGAGCCGGCATCGTCGTCGGCAAGCACCGTGTAGTCGACCGCATCCTCGCCGTCGAAATGTACGCGATCGCGTACCGTTTGCTGTCCGAAGTGCAACGTGCGCAACAGGTCTGCGCCATCGCGCTCGATGCTGCAATCGTCCAGCCATGGCACGAAGCTCGCTGGATACTCCGCGCGCATCACCAGGCCGCGCCACAGTTGATCGCGGCGCAATGGCAGCACCCGCCGGTCGGCGGGATCGTTGATCTGAACGAGGTGCTCGAAATGCAGCGCGCCTACCAGGTTCGGCTGTATCGCCGATGCGACGATCGGTCGCTCGCGCGGCGACTCAGTCACAGCGTGCGTCCCGGCGTGGCGCGCCGATGCGCACCCGCGATGCCGGGCTCGATCAGCACGGAGGTCATCGAGATTGCGTTGGCGACGGTGTCGTTGAAGAAACTCACGCGGTCGTCGTCGCGCTGCAAGGCAAGCACGTACAGCAGCGGCAGGTAGTGTTCCGCAGTGGGCACGGAAAGCCGCGCATCCACGCCCAAACGCGCCCAATCGACCAGCTCGATGTGTTCGCGGGCACGGACGCGTCGTTTGACTGCGGCATCGAAGCGCGCCGCCCAGTCCATCGGGTGCGGATTGCGCTGGTCGAACCGCGCGAGGTTGTGCACGATGTTGCCGCTGCCGAGCACCAGCACGCCCTCGTCGCGCAAGGGGTCCAGCGCGTGCGCGAGTTCGTAGTGGTGCTCTCCTGGTTGCGACGTGTCGATGCCGAGTTGCACGACCGGAATGTCGGCGTGCGGATACATTGCCCGCAGCACGCTCCATGCGCCGTGATCGAGACCGCGTGTCGCGTCGACCTGTGCCTGCTTGGGTCCAAGCAACTCGGCGACACGGCGCGCAAGCTTCGGTTCGCCGCGTGCGGGATAGCGCACGTCGAACAACGCCGTCGGAAAGCCGTAGAAGTCGTGCATCGTCGCTGGCGCCCCCGCGCCGGTGATCCGGGCGCCGCGTGTTTCCCAGTGCGCCGACACGCACAACACTGCGCGCGGTCTTGGCAGACGTTCGCCAAGCGCACGCCATTCGCGATGGAACGGGTTGTCCTCGATCGCGTTCATCGGCGATCCGTGGCCGACGAACACCACGGGCATCGAGCGTGCGGAATCCCGATTCGTCGAAGGCATGGACATCGCCTGCAGACTAGCGCCGTGGCGGCGCGATGCACAAGCGCACACCGCGCACCCGCACCCGACAACCGCACGACCAACACGCTGCCGGCCTGGCGGTTTTTTGCGTTGAAAGTGGGCTGGAAAGCCCTTTTTCAACACCCTGTTACGGGTTCGCGAGCACCCGGATGGCCGCCATCATCCCGCCGTCCTCGTGCTCGAGGACATGGCAGTGGAACAGGTAATCGCCCGCGATCGTAAACGGTATCTCCACGGTCGCCACATGGGCCTTGCAGGCGCCGTGCCGCCATGCGGCGACGCTGTCGCACTGGCCGTCCGCATGTGGCAGCGGCAGGCTGTCGATCAGCGAAAGTTTCACCCCAATCCGCTGCGGCGCAATGCTGTCATCGACGCCCGGCGCGCTGATCACCGCGAAGCGCACCTGGTGGATGTGGAAGCTGTGGTCCTCTGCAGCAATGTTGACCAGCTGCCAGCGCTCCACCATCCGGTTGTTGCCGGGCGCCAGCGACAGGCATAACGGTGTATCCATGTGATCGAACGAACGTACGTCGACAAACGTCCCGGGCACCGGGTGACCGTGCTCGTCGATCTCCTCGTAGCCCAGCCCGAACCTGGCGCCGATCGCCTGGTGCTCCGGCATGTTCAGGAAGATCCGTCGCATGTGGCCCGCAGCGAGTGGTCCGCAGCTCGGGCCACGCGCCATGCTGCTCGCCGTCGCGTTCCAGTCCACTGGATTGGCCACTGCGGTGCGGTGCGGGCTTACCGTGCCATCGCCCTTGATCGGTACGTCTCCGGTCTGGATGTTCAACTTGGCCAGGTCGATGGCCGGGAAGTTGTCGCCGGTCGGCCCGGTGGCGTAGCCCGATGTGCGCAGGATGGCCTCGACGGGCTTCGGCTGCAGACGCGGGAAGCCTTGCGCGTCGCGATACGAGACCCAGATCTCCGCGCGCGACGCCGGCATCAGGTGTAGTCGCGTCGTGCACACCCCGCCAGCACCGAACGGCGAGAGGCAGGACGTCAACTGATTCGTGCCCGGCTGACTGGTCGCGACGGTCACGCCATCCACCGACAGGACCTGCATCTGCATCTGCCGCTGCTCACCCGGCAGCCACAGGTTGAGGTTGTACGTGGCGTTCGCCGACGCGTTGGTGATGCGCCAGACCTGACCGCTCGGCATGCCGACGGTGATCGTCGGATACACCTGGCCATTGATCGAATAGAACCAGCGCCCTCCGGTATGGTCCATCCCGCTCACCGGGCTGCTCGCCGTGCCATCGCATCCGCCCTCGTGCTGGCGCGACGTCGACCCCGGAGTTTTGTCGACCGCGCAGAATCCGGTGTCCTGGTCTAGCGACAGGGTGTTGTCGGATCCGATCTGCGCGTCCTTGAGCAATAGATGGCGCTGCGGCACCTGTGCAAGCACTTCCTGGCACGCGGCGCCGCCGCACACTTCGTCGGCGACGTGGCCGATGGTCAGCACGCCGGACATGCCACTGGTGATCTGCGCCTGGGTCAGGCCGTGCGCGTGCGGATGGAACCAGAACAAGCCCGACGGGTGGGTCGTGGGAATGTCGTACTCATACTGGATGTGGTCGTATAGCACCGGCCCCATCATTTTCTCGAAGTCCGGTGCCCTGCCATTGGCGAGGTTGAACACACGCGCAAATGGATTGTCGCCCCACGTCATTTGTCCAGGCAGTGCGGCATGCGGGGAAACAAGCAGGCCGTGTGTGTGCAGGCTGGTCGGGTTCTGCGAGCGCCCATGAGCCGGCGCGGGATTGACCTGCCCGCCGGGATTCCTCACCGCATGCGGATCGACCGGCAGCGTGAACAGTGGCAGCAAATTGACCAGGCGGATCCTCAGCGTGTCGCCCGGTTCGACCTGCAAACGGGTACCGCCGTATTCGTTGCTGCTCGAAGTTCCCTTCGGACAGCGCTCGCTGCCGTCGGTGGGGGTCGGGCAGATCTCGTACACCCATCCGCTGCTGCGGAACGGAAAAAACATCGGGACAGGCGCCTCGTGCGCGACCATCAGCACGTCCAGCACGCCCTTCTGGCTCTGGAACAACGTGGGCTCCTGCAATTCGTCGGGCGCTGTTTTCAGCACGTGCGCTGCGGGTCCATTCGCCGCCTGCAGCGACAGTGATCCGCTTGCGGGCAACGCAATGGTGGCCGCATGGGTGGGCACATTCCACAACGCGATGCCAACCATGGCGGCAACGCCGACGGCGCCTGCGACAACCGGAAACCTGAGTTTGGTGGATACGGACATTTCGATACCTGGGAAAGGGATTGGCCATGCAATCGTGTTGGGTGCTGTCAGGAGCCCTTCTTCGCAAGAGCGAGGAGGACAAGCAGGGTGGAGCGTGGGCGAACCGGATTGCGTTCCGGTTCGTGATGCAACTGATTTTCATTTGATATGAGCGGCGGCGCAAGTGCGGACACCAGCTTTTCGCGACTGGCTCACAAATCAAGTCGTCATTGCGCAAACTCAGGGAATCATCAAGACCTTCCCACTCACACCGCGCCCCTCCAGCAACGCATGCGCCTGTGCGCCATCGCGCAGTGCAAAGCGTGCCGCAATCGGCACCTGCAGCGCGCCCTGCCGGATCGCATCGAACAACGCATCCGCGCGGACCTGGCGTGCCTGCGCACTGGTCAGCACGTTCCATAGGTCGCCGCCGACCAGGGTCAGCGAACGGTCCATCAGCACGCGCGGATCGACCGGATCTGGATTTCCCGCCGCCATGCCGTAGAACACCACCGTGCCGCCCACGCGCGCAAGCGCGAGACTGTCGCCCAAGGTGCGGCCGATGGAGTCATACACGACATCGGCACCGCCGGGCAGGGCCGTACGCACGCGCTCGACCCAGCCATCCCCCGAGTCGATCGCTTCGTCAGCGCCAGCACGCAGCGCGGCTTCGCGCTTGTCTGCCGACGATGCAAGCGCGACCACGCGGGCGCCGCGCGCCGCGGCGAGCTGGGTCAGCAGCAGGCCGACGCCACCTCCTGCGGCATGCACGAGTACGCTTTCCTCAGCGCGCACGGGATAGCTGTCCGTACTCAGGAACTGCGCGGTCAGTCCCTGCAGCAGGACCGCGGCGGCTGTATCGAAACCGATGTGCGCTGGCAGGCGGATCAGCTTGTCCAGCGGCACGGCAACCAGTTCGGCATTCGCGTAGGGACTGTCGGCGAATGCGACGCGCTGGCCGACGAGCCAGCCCGCAGCGGAATCATCCGGATGCAGCGCCGCAATCGTCCCGGCTGCCTCATAACCGGCAATCCATGGCGGCGTGCCGGCAAGGTGGTAACGCCCCTGGCGCCGGTAGATGTCGGCGAAATTCAGCCCGATCACCGCCGTACGCACGACCGCGACGCCCGGAGCGGGCAGGGGATCGGGCAGCGCGGTCCATACAAGGACATCCGGACCACCGAATCGCGAGAAGGTGAGTGCGTGCATGGCTTGGGAGCGGGGAATGGGGAATTGGGAATGGGGAATGGGGAATTGGGAATGGGGAAAGGGGAATGGGGGATGGGGAATTGGGAATTGAGTGGGGCTTTAGCAAGTGCAGGCACTATCGGTCCCGCGCTCGCCCGCGTCCACCTTTGCAGCTAGTAGCCTGGATGCGACTTGTGCGCTCGCACCCATCCCGCATTGACGTGCCGCTCCCTGCGGAACGCCCTTCGGGCCAGCTGCTCTGTTCGCTCCGGCTTCCTGCCTCCACAGTCCGATTCTCCATTCCCGGCACTTAGTGACTTCCGGCACGCGAGCTAGTACGAACTTCGTCCTATGGTGAAGTCATTGCCATGCCGCAGTCCACTCCAGTCGCCAACCAGCCCGAAATGTCCAACACCCCGTCCATCGACACCGACAGCCACCTGCGTAAGTTCCAGAAGGAACTCAGCGCGGGCACGGTGTCGCTGGTGCTGCTGGCGGTGCTGGCCGGGTCGGCCGAGCCGCTGTACGGCTACCAGATCGCCAAACGCCTGCAGCAATCCGGCGACGCGTTGTTCAGTGGCAAGCAGAGCGCGCTGTATCCCGTCCTGCGCAACCTCAGCGCGGCCGGGCTACTCAACAGCCATGTCGAGCCATCTGTTGCCGGGCCGCCGCGCCGTTACTACAGCATCACGGATTTAGGTCGGGCGGTCTTCCTTGACTGGGTCGCGATCTGGGAAGCCACCCGCCGCAGTGTCGATTTCATCCTTGAAGGCAAACCATGAACGCCAATACTCCCGCGCCCGCCGCTGCATCAACCAGCCCGCTGCCGCGCACGATCCCGGAATACCTTGCGCAATTGCGCGACGCATTGCGTGGATCCGATCCCGCGCTGATCCAGGACGCGTTGTACGACGCCGAGGAATACCTGCGCTCCGAGCTCGCCGAACGCAAGGGCGAAGACGAGCAAAGCGTCATCGCCGCAGTCGCCAGCAGTTACGGTGCGCCAGAGGAAGTTGCAGACATCTATCGCAATACCGAATTCCAGGTCGCGACCGCCTTGCGCACGCCGCCGCCGCCGCCGCGCAGAACCGCGGTGGGGAAATTCTTCGGCGTCGTCGCCGATCCGCACACCTACACGTCGATGTTCTACATGCTGCTGTCGCTGGCGACGGGGATTTTCTATTTCACCTGGGCGGTGACCGGGATGAGCCTTTCGCTGGGATTGTCGATCCTGATCATCGGGCTGCCGTTCCTCGTGCTGTTCTTCGGCAGCGTGCGCGGGCTGGCCATCGTGGAAGGGCGCCTCGTCGAGGCGATGCTCGGCGAGCGCATGCCGCGCCGTCCGCTGTATGCCGAACGCGGTCAGCCATTGATGGCGCGCATCACCGCGATGTTCACGGACCCGCGCAGCTGGTCCACGCTGTTGTACATGCTGCTGATGCTGCCGCTGGGCATCGTGTATTTCACCTTCACGGTCACCATGTTGTCGGTGTCGCTGTCGTTCATCGCCGCGCCATTCGTCTGGTTGTTCGGAGGCCACATGGGCTTGACGTTCGGCGACTACTCCGAACCCGACATCAACGCGTTCGCGCCGATCCTGTTTCCACTCGGCGTGGTGCTGCTGTTCGCCTTCATGCACGCCGCGCGCGGCATCGGCCACATGCACGGGCAGCTTGCGAAGCACTTGCTGGTACGCTCGGCCGAGGGCTGAGCTGGCTGCGCGACGCGACCCTTCAGTCTTCGCGCGCGCACAGCTGCTGCAACACCTTGGCAAGGTCGGCCAGGTCCACCGGCTTGAGCAGGTGCCGATCGAAGCCGGCATTCGCGATGCGTTCCTTGTCGGTCGACTGGCCCCAGCCCGTCAACGCGACCAGTGCAATGCCGGCATGCATCGGCTTCGCACGCAGTTGCCGCGCCAACTCGCATCCATCCATGCGCGGCATGCCGATGTCCAGGATAGCGACCGAAGGGCGCATCGCCTCTGCCTTTTGCAGCGCCTCTTCGCCGTCGTAGGCCACGGTGGTACTCGCGCCGAGCAGTTCAAGCACTGCCGCCATCGAATCGGCGGCATCGCGGTTGTCGTCCACGATGAGGATGTGTCCTGAAAGAGCACCAACGGGGCGCGCCGAGGCGTCGATCGCTGCGTCCTGCTCACCGGCCTTCACCAGGGGCAGCGTGACCGTGACGACGGCGCCACTGCCTGCGCCCGCGTTGCGTGCGGCTACCGTTCCGCCATGCAGCTCGACAAGGCTCTTGACCAGAGTCAGGCCGATGCCCAGGCCTCCCTGCGCGACACGCGATGTCCCGGCAACCTGCACGAACATGCCGAACACCGACTCGAGCATGTCGGCCGGGATTCCGACGCCGTTGTCGGTCACGCGCACGACGGCCTTGCGCCCTTCCGATGCGATCCCCACATGGATCCTGCCGCCCGTGGGCGTGTATTTGGCCGCGTTGTTCAACAGGTTCGAGAACACCTGGGTGAGCCGCACGTGATCGCCCCTGACCATCGGCGAGGGTTCTGGATACTCGATTTCCAGCCGATGGCCAGCGGCATCGATCAACGGCTTGCTCAACTCGATGGCTGCGCGGATTGCATCGTTGATCGCGACGACTTCCACGCGCAGGTCGATCTGCGCGCGGGTCACGCGCGAGACTTCCATGAGGTCGTTGACCAGGCGAACCATGTGCTCGACCTGGCGACCCATCAGTTCGTAGTAGGGCCTCGCTTCGGCAGGGCCGGGCGCCTTGCGTTCGAGGATCGACAACGTCGTCGTCAACGGAGCCAGCGGATTGCGCAGCTCATGCGCGAGCGTCGCCAGGAATTCGGTCTTGCGCTGGTCGGACTCGCGCAGGCCATCGAGCATCGCGCGCAACTCGTACTGACGCTGCCTCGCCCGCAGCGCGCTGCGCAGAGCGCTGATCAACGAAGCCACGCGCATCGGCCGTTCCAGAACGGTGACGTTCGCGGGCAGATCCATCGCGTCGACGACCGCACTCGAATCCACGCCACTGCGCGCGAGCACCAGCACGGGGATGTCCGACCAGGCTGGCTGCATCGTCAGCAGGCGTACCAGCGCGGTAGCGCCTGGTTCAGTCAACGCCTCCTCGCTCAACATCAGCGCTCCGGCGCCATGCTCGAGTTCGGTGACCAGCGCGGCGGTGCTCCTGCAGTGGTGCGTCGCAATACCGGCGCGGCTCAGCACATCGGCCGCCATCTGTGCGTCCTTCGCCGTCGCCGCACGCAGCAACACGCGCAGTTGCATCGGTGTGGGACCCATTACGCTCGCCCCGATGACCCGGGTGCCTGCTCGTCGATCGCAACTGGAACGCCGGTCAGGATGCCGCGGAACCCGCGCAGCGGCTCGCCGATGTGCAGCCCGGTCGCATCCATCGAAAACGCGCGGATGGTGCGCTCGTGCGCGCTGCCGCGTTTCTTCATGACCGAAATCGCCTGGCATACTTCGCCCTTGAATTCGAAGTAACGCAGCAGTACCACCGCGTCGGCCAGGTAGCTCGCATCCACCGGAGCTTGCATCTGCGTACCGATGAGCCCGTGGTGCGCACCGACAAGCAAGGTCGCGACGCCGGCCTGCCCGAGGAACGTGAGCAGTTCGTGCAACTGCACGATCAGGAAGCGCTCGTCCGGGATCGCATTGAGGTAGCCGTTCAAGCTGTCGATCACCACGACCGTGGCGTGATGGCTGATGACCGCCTGGCGGATTTCGTGCACGAGTTCGCCCGGCGACAACTCACCAGGGTCCACCTGCTTGATGCGGATGTGCCCGGAGTCGATGAACGGCCGCATGTGCATCCCCATGCCCTCGCCACGCGTGCACAGGGTGTTGATGCTTTCGTCGAAAATGAAAAGTGCGGCGCATTCCCCCCGGCGCGCCGCTGCGATGGCGAACTGCATGGCGATGGTCGACTTGCCGGTGCCTGGCGCGCCGACGAACAGCGTGCTGGTGCCTTTCTCGATGCCGCCGCCCAGCAACTGGTCCAGTGCATCGATGCCGCTGGCGATGCGCGCCTGCACTGCCGGATGGGAATGCTCGGATGCGACCAGGCGAGGAAACACGTTCAGGCCGCCACGCACGATCTTGTAATCGTGGAAACCTTCGCGGAACTGCTTGCCACGGTACTTGACGACGACCAGGCGGCGGCGCGCCGACCCGTAGTCCGAATGCAATTGCTCCAGACTGACGACCGCATGCGCGATGCTGCGCACCTGGTGGTCCTCGCGCTCGGTGGAATTGTCGTCGAGCAGCATCACCGTGCACTGGCGCGAGGAGAAGAATTGCTTCAACGCCAGGATCTGCCGGCGGTGGCGCAGCGATGTGCCTGACAGCAGGCGCAACTCGGACAGCGAATCGAAAACCACGCGCGATGGCTTGAGCTCTTCGACGTCCTTGAGGATGCGCTGCGTGGTCTCGCTCAGCTCGACTTCGGACGGATGGAACATCGTGTACTGCTCGTCCGGCAGCAGGTTGTCCTGCGTGGGCAGCATCTCGCGCATGTGGATGTTCGACAGGTCCCATCCATGCGAAACCGCGACGCCATGCAGCTCGGCCGCGTTCTCCGACAGGGTGACGTAGAGGACGGTTTCGCCGCTGCGCGCGCCTTCCATCAGGAACTGCAGCGCCATCGTGGTCTTGCCCGCTCCGGGGGATCCTTCGACGAGATAGAGGCGGCCGGGAATCAGACCGCCGCTGAGGACGTCGTCCAGCCCGGAGATGCCCGTGCCAAGCAGCGCCGGGGTGCCCGTTGCCTCCATCGCGTCCATGCTTCCCTCCCTGGCCTCCATGCAATGTCTGCGGGTACACATTGCGAGGTCGATTGCAGTCTGCCATTGGCTGGCCCGTCGGTTGACCCTGATCCCTCCGCATTTCCGATGCGCAAGGTTGGCGCGTACTGCATCGATGTGCAGCGGCTCCATTTATCGCGCGATTTCACTTTATCGCGCGTGAACGCGGCGACCAGAAGAAGCTGGCCGAGGCAACTATCGCAATGGCCGGCAAGACCCGGAATGAAGCGTCTGAATTACGCCGTGCAGCGCCCAAGGCAACGTGGGCCATGCTCGACACAGGCAATGTCGCCGGACACCTTGGTTCGACTGCGTGGTCACCTCACCCCGGCCCATCCAAACCTTGTCCCCAGCTGCGCAACCTGTCTTGCGTCGGTTCCCGGGTTGGGGGAGCCGGCAAGCGGCAGATCGCGTTGTCATCTGAGCATCGGTTGCAGCGATTCGACGAAGTCGTCACTGTGTTTGGTCAGTGTGGCGTTGAATTCGCAATACACGATCGATGCTTCCCGTCGCCCTCCGATCCAGGCGCTTATTTCGCCTACTCACCGTCCGGCGGCCGCTGGCGTATGACGCTAGGAAATCACGGCTGGAGTGGCGGTGTTTACGATATTCCAGCCAGTACAATTGTCGTCCAACTGCACAGCCTATTCGCAAAAGGGCTTCTTCGAGCAATCGACCTCGACAGGGTTGGTTTTTTCAAGCATTACAGTCCAGAGACTGCGGAAAAGAACCAGGCAATGGTTGAGAGATTGCAAGCGCTCCATGCACACCATGCCTAACCAATCATTGCAGCCGCATGCGTAGCGAGCGCCGCTGAATTCCAGCGTTAGGCCCCTCACCATGAAGATCTTTGCTTCGCTGTTGGTTGCGCTGGCGCTTCAGTTCGTCGCTACCGCCCAGCCTGCCACGACAGCCGTCGATGCGCACAATTTCTTTGCGAAGAACACGGCTAAATTCGTGGCGCTGGGCAAGTGGCGCAACTCGTACCTTGTCGTTGATTCCGTAGATTCCTCAACAATCTACGCGATGAGCTCAAACGGATTCGTAACCATTTACAACCCTTACGCTGTGGATGCAAACGCATATGGCTGTTCGGGGGAAGAAAAACGGCTGGGCAATTGGTGTGTCTCTCGAGGAAGGCTTTTCAAGTATCGCAACCATATTGCCGTCAAGAGCGGAGGGGGACTTTCTGAATTGTTCTATGTCAACGAGGCAGGCAAGGTCTGCGCGTATCCTGACGAGAGCCTGGGATACAACGGTCAATGCGAAGACCAGGGGCGTGTCAAAGCGCTAAGGAAGGTCTGAACAAGTCGCCCGAAGTGTGTTGAAATTGGATCGGGCGAACAAGGGCTGCATTGCATGGACCAGATGAGCTTCGGCGATGCGGAATACGCCGCCAAGAAGAAGACGACGCGCCGCGAGGTGTTT
>JBBQTD010000062.1:0-8937 GCA_038234715.1 Lysobacterales bacterium
TAATTTAGGTATTTCCGCGCCCGAATGCAAGCCCCACAAGATGAACACCTGAAATAAAATCACCGCAAATCGTTCGATTTCCGCGCAACCACGGGCGTTCCGTGGTTGGCGCAGACGTTGCTGCACTGCGGATGCGGCGCGTGCATGCACGGTGTTATGGTCGGCGGAAATTCCCGGAGCCGTGCATGATCCGCCTGTCATTCGCCCTGTTGAGCCTCGTCATGACCATGACTTCCATTGCCGACAGCGCGGCCGCCCCCGTGCCGACACCTGTCTGTGCGCGATCCGAATTCCACCAGTTCGATTTCTGGATCGGCGACTGGGAGGTGCATGCAGGCGACAAGCTGGCCGGGCACAGCACCATCGCGCCGATCGCCGCCGGCTGCGGCATCTCCGAGAACTGGCGTAGTGCATCGGGCACCGGCAATGGCGTGAGCTACAACGCCTGGGATCCCGTCGATGGGCACTGGCGCCAGTTCTGGATCAGCGCCGAGGGTTACGTGCTGCGCTTGCAGGGCGGACTGCGGGACGGATCGATGGTGATGGAAGGCGAAATGCCCAATCCGCAGTCCGGCCATATGGACAAGCAGCGCATCACCTGGACGCCGCACGCCGATGGTAGCGTTCGCCAGCACTGGGAAGCCTCGGCTGACGACGGCAAAACCTGGGCCAGCAGTTTCGATGGACTGTATCGACGTGTTGCAGCTGCGACTGCGCAGTCACGCTAAGGCGCGAAAATTGAACCTGGATTCTGCAGAACGATGTTTCATTTCATTTGTACAGCTGGTTGCGCGGCAGTGCTGCGAAAGGCTTGCGCAAATGCGTCCATCTCGGCACGGCCCAGGCTCGATACCGCCCAATACGTGATACCACTCTGCGTCCAGTGGATCATGTTGTAACCGCCGCCGGCATCCGCACTGATTGGTTCCGCATTGGATGTCGACACGGGCCATTCGAACACGTTGATCGTATGCAGTCGGCGGCGATAGACGATGGCGACGATGCGCCGGCCGTGCAGCACGTCGAGCCGGCCGCCAATCAGCGGAAATCCTTCGGCATCCAGACCGGGCACCTGCGGGGTGAAGTCGAGCTTGCCGTCGAACCACGGCTTGACCGTGTGTTGGCTGCCGGATACCACGTCGGTGAGGTGTTGCGGCTGTAGCGAGCGCAGATGATTCGAGAGCACGTCAGCGGTCAGCTCTGCGGTCTCCGATGCATGCCGCTGTAAGGCGATGCCGAGTCCGCCGCCAATCAACAGCAGCAAACTCGCGACCAGCGCGACGGGCAGAGCATGCCAGCGTTGCATCGGCAATCGGCGTTGCAACAACGGCATGGGTCTCGACTGGGGCGAGGACGCTGTCGGGAGTGCCGCAAGCACGCGTTTGCGCATCGATTCGGGCAGCGCAGGTTGCAGAGTCGCACTGCGCAATTGATCCTTCAACCGCGTGTGTGTTGCAAACGTATGTGCGCAGGACGGACACGATTCCAGATGCCGCAACAACTGCACGCTGTCCCCAGCGTCCAGCTCGTTGTCGAGATAGGCGTGAATCAGCAGTCTGGCGTCACTGCATTGCATGGTGCCGTCCTTGTTCCGCATCGGCGCATAGATGGCGCGCCAGCCGTTCGCGAGCGCGAGCCAGCCGCGACATGACGGTGCCCATCTTCAGCCCGGTGATCTCCGCAATCTCCTTGTACGAACAGTCCTCGAACTCGCGCAGCACCAGCACTTCGCGAAATTCCACCGGCAATCGTTCGATCGCGTGCCGAAGCTGCTCGGCGTCGGCATCACGCAGCAGCAGCGATTCGGGTGTGGCATCGTCATCGGAACCGTGGATGGCTTCGTCGAACACGTCCTGCTGGCCTGTCGTTGGCTGCTGACTGCGCAGCGTGTAGAAAGTGTTGCGCACGATCGTCAGCAACCACGCGCGCACATTGTCGCGGGCACCGCCGGGTGAGCGATACGCGCGCAGCATCGCCTCCTGCAACACGTCCTCGGCGTCTGCTTCCGTGCGGGTCAGCCAGCGCGCCAGCGCATACGCCGCTTCCAGATACGGCAACACCTGCTGCTCGAAGCGCAGGCGATGCGCGGCGGCAGCGGTCGTGCCGGACGCAGGGTTGTCGGTAGTGGGACGCATCGTACAAAGACTGCGCCAGTCGCCCCGATATTCCCAGACCCGACTTCCCAGACCCCGGTTCATGCGCCGCGATTCCGGTATTCCGGGGAATCGCGTTTTACCGGGGAATAAAATTTGCCGCCACCGAGTCTTAAGTCCTACAAGGATCACTAAGAGCGTTGCGATGGACGATTCGGATCGAGATGACGCGCAGGTGCTCCTCAACAGCAAGGGTTACAGCCGCCGCAAGTTTCTCGAGTGCATGGCCTGGGCCGGGACCGGCATTCTCTGGACGGTTGCCAGTGGAAGCGTGCGCGCACTCGGCCTGGCGGGTGGCCCATTGGCGCAAGACGCGGCCGGTTTGACGTTTCTTCAAATCAGCGACAGCCACATCGGCTTCGCCAAGCCGGTCAATCCAGATGTCAAGGGCACTCTTGCGGAGGTCATCGGGCGCATTGCGGCGATGCCCGTGAAGCCAGCCTTCATGATCCACACCGGCGACATCAGCCACCTGTCGAAGGCGTCCGAGTTCGATGACGCGCAGCAAATCATCTCCCAGGCGGGCCTGGACACCCACTATGTGCCAGGCGAGCACGACATGCTCGATCCGGGAAATACGCTCTACCTCGAGCGCTACGGCAAGGGCACCAAGGGTTCGGGCTGGTACAGCTTCGACGCCCAGGCGTCCACTTCATGGGCCTGGTCAACGTGGCCTCCGGCGGTCGCTTCATGAGCTTGGTCGACATCGACAATCCGGGCGGAAAGGCCGGCGGTCTCGGCATTCTCGGAGAAGAGCAGCTCGCCTGGATCGAGGACGATCTTCGCGGTCGCTCGGCGTCCACACCGATTGTCGTCTTCGCGCATATGCCGCTTTGGGCGATTTATCCAACTTGGGGCTGGGGCACCCAGGACAGCGCGCGCGCACTCATGCACCTGAATCGGTTCGGTTCGGTCACTGTTCTCAATGGCCACATCCATCAGGTGATGCAAAAGGTCGAGGGCAATGTGACCTTCCACACCGCCCTCTCGACCGCTTACCCGCAGCCCGCGCCAGGTACCGCTCCCAAGCCGGGACCGAAGAAAATCGCGGCCGACAAACTGCGCAGCGCGATCGGGGCCAGAAGCGTGGTCTTCATGCCGGGACAGCAGCAACTCGCCGTCGTCGATGCGCCGCTACAGAGCTAAACCCATGCCGATGAACGCCTCTCAGGATCAGCATCGCCAGCGAATGCTCAATGTGTCATGGAGGACTTTCTGATGCGTCGTAAGTTGCTGTGGTCGGTAGCGGGCATCGGTGTCGTCGGATTCGCCGCATTCTGGTTGTTGACCGCGCCAAGTACGGTACCTGCAAGCGCGCTTGGCGTGCATACGCCGGATCTGGCCAACGGACGCACGATGTTTCTGGCTGGCGACTGCTCAGCTTGCCACGCCGTTCCCTTGCAGAATGACGCGACCCGACTCGGCGGTGGACTGGGGCTGGTGTCGAAGTTCGGCACATTCTATGTGCCCAACATCTCGTCCGACGCGACCGACGGCATTGGCGGGTGGACCGAGGCGGAGTTCGTCACCGCCATGAAGAAAGGCGTGGATCCCGAAGGCGCGCATCTGTATCCCATCTTTCCGTACACATCGTTTCAACGGATGCGCACCGATGACGTGCGCGACCTGTTCGCCTATCTGAAAACCTTGCCTGCGGTGCCTGGCAAGGCGCGTGCCGACAACCTCGGCTTTCCGTTCAATATCCGGCGCTTGATCGGCGGATGGAAGCTGTTGAATCTGGACGGAAAGACATTCGCCGACGACCCCGGCAAATCTCCGGCCTGGAACCGCGGAGCGTATCTGGTCAACGGGCCGGCCCATTGCGCCGAATGCCATAGCCCGCGCAATGCGATGGGGGCGATCGTCGCGAAGGAGCGCTACTCGGGCAATCCGAACGTTTACGGTGCGCTGGGATTTCCGAACATCACTCAAGCCAAGCTCGGCAAATGGACCGCCAAGGACATTGCCGAGATGCTGAAGACGGGGCTGACGCCGGATGGCGATCGCCCGGGTGGGCCGATGGGTGAAGTGATCCGCCGCACCTCGCAGCTCAGCGATGAGGATCTTGCGGCGATGGCGGAATACATCAAATCGCTCGCCCCCGTGATTCGAACCGGCGACAAGAGCGCGCCTCCCAAGTAAACGGATTGTGAGGCGGCGAGTAACGCCGGTTTCGACCGTTGTGCGCGCAGCAACTTTGCGAACCAGCGCGCGCTGTCAACGCGACGGCGCGCGCCGTTTGCGCTTGCGTAGCGGCGCGGTTTCCGCATCCAGTGTGGCGGCATAGTTTTGCGCTTGTAAGAGCACCCACTCGCGGAATGCCACGAGCCCCGTGTGACGATCGGAGCGCGCTGGATACACCAGGTAGTGGGCGAATTCCGATTTCAGGCGATGCGGGCTGAGCGTCTTCAACAGGCCCGCGTCGATCAGCGGTCGCGCCAGCGTCATCCGCCCCATCGCGACGCCCATGCCAGCGGTTGCGGCGCGGTGCAAGGTTTCGGTGTCGTTGAACAGCGCGGCAAAACGGGGCGGCGCGGTGCCGCCGAAGCGCGCGAACCAGTCGGCCCAGCGATCGCCGGAATCGCCGAGCAATGGATAGCGTGCCAGGTCATGCGACTTGCTGCGGCCGCCGTGCGCGGCGATCAGCGCGGGACTCGCGACCGGCGTGATCCAGTCGTCGAACAGGTGCACGGCGGTCGTGCCAGGCCATTGTCCGGGACCAAAACGCAGCGCCGCATCCACGCTGGTATCACGCGCGAAATCGACCAGCGTGGTGGTCGATTGCAGGTTGATTTCCAGCTGCGGATGTTTGGCAAGGAATTGCGGCAAGCGCGGCACCAGCCAGCTTGAAGCCAGCGACGGCAGCAGACTTAGCGTCAGCACATCGTCGCGACGCGTGGCGGGTTGCAGCGCACGCTCGATCGCAGCGAAATGCACCGCGACCGCATCGTGCAGGCGTTCGCCATCTGCGGTCAGGGTGATGCCGCGTGGACCACGATTGAACAGGCGTTGTCCGAGGCGTTCCTCCAGCGCGCGGATTTGGTGGCTCAGCGCACTCACCGTGAGATGCAGCGACTCGGCGGCGCGCGAGAGATTGCGCAATCGCGCAGCGGTCAGGAAGCCCTGCAGCGGGTGCAACGGAATACGACTCATCTTGAATTTACCTCAAGCCTGTTGTGCAAAAGCATCGCTACTACAGGAGTAATGATCGGCCTGTCTTGCAAATCACTCAAGCAAGACCGGCCAGCCATCCGGCGCCGGCAACCAGTAAGGAGGGCGTCTTGAACATCTTCAAAGGCCTGTTGTTCCTGCAAGGCCATATCGCCAATGTGGAACTGGCCCGTTCGCTGGCCAAGGCGCATACCGACGCCGAGCCAGCTGAAGACTACGGCCAGACTTACGGTAGCCACGTCGCCAACGAGAAACATTTCCGCGAACCGTGGGATCAGCATCGTCGCGATCCGTCGCTGCAGCCGATCAAACATCCGCAACCCTGCGTCGGCGGTTGTGCCTGAAAGCAGAAGGCCGCCCAAGGGCGGCCGTTGGTTGGGCAAATGTTGCAGGCTGATCACCAGCCTCATATCAGCAAGACTCTTCGACCGATCTCACTGTCAGAGTCACGATCTTATCCAAAGTTACCGAGAGTTCGAGCTCGACACGTAGGCTTTGCTGATTGCAGAGAACACCTTGATACGGAATATCGCAAAAGGGGCCATCCGCTCCCACCGTACAGCTGCCGCCCTGTTGAGCGACAAATTCTTTTAGGGCCGCCACTGGGCTGCCAGTAGGAAACCGAGCCCTCAATGCCGCCTGAAAAGCACCGTCGATAGGCCATCCTTTGCCATCGAATAGGATTTGCCTAGCCAGGGATGACGGCTTATCGGATGCACAGGCGCATATGCAAAGAACGAAGGCGAACGCCATCGGTCGCCAGAGGACTGAGGGTCTCATTCGTCCAACATCCGTGGAATTAGTCACATCGCCTTGATTAGCTCGTCTGCAAATTCCGAACACTTCACCTCGGTCGCGCCATCCATCAGGCGCGCGAAATCGTAGGTCACGCGCTTGCCGGCGATCGCGGTATTCATCGCTGCGATGATCACGTCGGCGGCCTCGGTCCAACCCAGGTAACGCAACATCATCTCGCCCGACAGGATCACCGAACCCGGATTGACCTTGTCGAGGCCGGCGTATTTCGGCGCGGTGCCGTGGGTGGCCTCGAACACGGCGTGGCCGGTGACGTAGTTGATGTTCGCGCCCGGTGCGATGCCGATGCCACCGACCTGCGCGGCCAGCGCATCCGACAGATAGTCGCCATTGAGGTTGAGCGTCGCGACCACGTCGTATTCGGTGGGACGCAGCAGGATCTGTTGCAGGAACGCATCGGCGATCGAATCCTTGATGACCAGCCCAGCGCCTGGCCGCCCTTCGGGAATCACCATCCACGGACCGCCGTCGAGGTCCACCGCGCCATAGAAATCGCGTGCGACCTGATAGCCGAAGTCGCGGAACGCGCCCTCGGTGTATTTCATGATGTTGCCCTTGTGCACCAGCGTCACTGATTTGCTCTTGTTGGCGATCGCATAGCCGATCGCGCTGTGCACCAGCCGCTCGGTGCCAAGGTACGACACCGGCTTGATGCCAATGCCGACTTGCACCGCAACGATGCGATGCGATGCGCCGATGCCCTCGAGCGCCTTCTGCCAGGCGTCCGACTTCGACTGCGTGCCGAAGCGGATCTTGTCGAAGCGCTTGGGGAATTCGCGCGCAAGGAAATCCAGCACTTTCTGCGCATCCGCCGAGCCCGGTTCGAACTCGATGCCGGCGTAGATGTCCTCGGTGTTCTCACGGAAGATCGTCATGTTGACCCTGCCCGGGTCCTTCACCGGCGAGGGCACGCCGGCAAACCAGCGCACCGGCCGCAGGCACACGTACAGATCGAGCATCTGCCGCAGCGCGACGTTGAGCGAGGTGATGCCGCCGCCGACCGGCGTGGTCAGCGGGCCCTTGATCGAAACCAGGTAATCGCGGCAGGCGGCCACGGTTTCATCGGGCAGCCAGTTGCCGCTGGCGTTGAATGCCTTTTCGCCGGCCAGCACCTCGAGCCAGGTGATTTTCTTCGCGCCGCCGTAGGCCTTGGCCACCGCCGCGTCGAGCACGCGCACCGACGCGCGCCAGATGTCCGGCCCGGTGCCATCGCCTTCGATGAATGGGATGATCGGGTGATCGGGAACGTTCAGGCCGCGCGGCGATTTGCTGATGCGCTCGCCGCCGGTTGGCGGAGTGGAGTGTGCTGCGGTCATCTTCGCTCCCGTGCTGCCGCGCTGCGCGCGACGTGGTCAAGAGCATCATTGTCGCGGTTTGTGGCGCCGGAATGAAGCCACGGCAGAAACCAGGTCTGGCCCGCTCGCGGGGGTTCGGTCGTCCAGCCTGACCTGCGCTTTGGATGATTCCGTCGGGCCGGAGAACAACAGAAAAACGCCGGGCGAACCCGGCGTCTGGATTGCGATGTCGCTGCCCCGATTACTTGACGACGGTGAAGTCGCTGTTGCCAGCGGACTTTCCGTCGAGGCTGACCTCGATCTTGTACTTGCCCGCCGGCCAGCCATCCGGCTTGGCGATGTGGAAGTCGGTGACCGCCGCTCCGCTCAGGTCCTTGAGCTCGGTGGTGGTCTCGTTGACCACCGAACCGTCCTCGTAGCTCCACTTTGCCTTGAGCGCCGCGCTGGGCGCGGTGCCGCTGGTCGCCACGGCCGCATATATCGTATCGGTCGGCTTGAAGGTTGCGCTGGGTGCGGTCACCGTCATGTCGGTGCCGACCGCAGTACCCAGGTCGATCTTGGTGATGGAAACGGACGGCGCCGCCTCGACCGGCGGTGTCGGCGCGACGACGGGCGTGTCGGCAGCCGGAGGCGGTACCGGCTCGTCCTTCTTGCAGGCGGCGAGACTGGCGGCGAGTGCGACAGCGAGCAGCAGTTTGTGCGAGGTGTTCATTTGGATTTCCTTATGGATGATGGAATGGGCTTGCGTATTGCATTGACTTGCAGCGATCGCGCGCGAGACGCGATCATTGTCTGGAACGCGATCACATGGCTTTCGGGGTTGATGCCGCCGGGATCTTCAGCACCTGGCCGGGGAAGATCTTGTCCGCGTCGTCGATCTGGTCGCGATTGGCCTCGAAGATCGCATGCCACTGATTGGCGTGTCCGTACAATCGCTTGGCGATATGCGACAGAGAGTCCCCGGCAACGACGGTGTAGGTCTGCCCGGCCTGCGCTGGCGCGGCCATCGTGGCGGTGGATTGCACGCCCGACTGCACATTGGAAAAGTCGGGTTTGTCCGCTGTCTGCGCCGTGGACTGGACGCCGGATTGCACATTCGAGAAATCAGGTTTGTTGTCGTTTCCGCTCATGGAGCCTCCTGCGATGGATGCGAATGACTGGGTGGCGAATCATCACGCCAGCGCGAATCCACACCGTAGCACCGGGGTTGCGGCTGGATCGCGCAAGCTGGCGCGGTGCTTAACGGCAGTTCAGACCGCAATCATCATTCGCGCGGTTGATGCCGGGTCCGGGCGTGGGCGAAGACAACCTCGCCTCGTCATGTCTCTATTGCAAATTACTTGGTCACGACGAACTCGGTGACCGCAGCAGGCTTGCCGTCGATGCTGACTTCGATCTTGTACACGCCAGTCTTGTAACCGTCGGATTTGGGCAGGCTGAAGTCGATGACAGTCGGGCCGGTCAGGTTCTTGAGCAGCTGCGTCTGCTGGTATACGACGCTG
>JBBQTD010000063.1:0-8818 GCA_038234715.1 Lysobacterales bacterium
GAAACGCAATGCGACCATGTTCGGCCCCGCCGGGTTCATGTACGTCTACTTCACGTATGGCATCCATTGGTGTTGCAACGCCGTTTGCGGTGACGAAGGCGACGGGTCGGGCGTGTTGCTCCGGGCACTCGAGCCCCTGACTGGTCTTGAACACATGCGCATCGCGCGTCCACGCGCTCGTCGAGACCGCGATCTGTGCAGTGGTCCAGGACGCCTTACCCAAGCCATGGGGATTGCCGGTGCTCAGAACGGAATCGACCTGGTGGCAGCACAGGACGGCTTCACGATTGTCTGCGACAACACGATGCCCCCTCAGGATCCGGTTGCGGGCAAGCGGATCGGGATCAGTCGTGGGAAGGATCTTCCCTGGCGGTGGCGCATAGACGGCAACGGCCACGTTTCAAGACGCTGATGGCGTCTGTCTGACGCAGGATCGCTTGAGACATCGATCTGACGCGGATAACAGAAATCCCAGGTCGTGGGCCTTTGAGAGCCATCGCACCGACATTTCCTCGTCGCTGAGAGTAGTCTGCCGTGAGGAGTTTCAACCCATGGCACTTCATCATGCGTCGTCGGGCGAACGGATTGACATCCGACCGCTTCGTGATGCGCTCAAGACGAACCGGTCGACCACGCTCTACAAGAGCGAGCATCTTGAGGTGTTTCGCCTGGTGCTGCTCGCCGGCAAGGGTATGCCCGAGCATCAGGTGACTGGCGAAGTCACGGTGCAATGTCTGGAGGGCAGCATCGCGTTCTCCATCGGGAGCGCGAGCGAGGTGATGCGGCAGGGCGATCTGAAATGCCTGTCCGGCGGCGAGCCGCATGCGCTGATGGCCATCGAGGACTCCTCAGTTCTGGTCACTCTGCTGCTTCATGGCATATCGGCCGGCCAATGAAGTCTATCCGTCAGTCCGCAGCCGATGCCGAGCACATCGATGAAATGCTCGACGAAGCCGGTCGGGAGAGCTTCCCGGCAAGCGATCCTCCCTCGGTGACACCGAGGCGACGTGCCATCCAGCTTGCGCGCGGTAAAAGGCCGCGAGCTGGTTTGCCGGGCGACGCTCCGCCGGAAACGTCCAAATCATGAGCGTTGCCGCGCAACCTCAGACCGAAGACGACGGCCCGCTGTCGCGATGGTGGCTGCGCAGTGTTCTGATCGTGATGCTGTTCGGTTTTTCTGGTCTGATCCTGATTACGACGCTTTCCTATCGCAACGCGCCACCGATCCCGACCCAGGTGACTGATGCGCAGGGGGCGCCGTTGTTCAGCGGCCAGGATGTCGGCGATGGCCAGGCGGTGTTCCTGAAGTATGGCCTGATGGACAATGGCAGTATCTGGGGGCACGGCGCCTACCTCGGGCCGGACTTTTCGGCGACGGCGCTGCACCGAATGGGCTTAGCGACTGCTGAGGCCATCGCGCAAGACCGCTATCGCATGGGCTTCGCGGCATTGACGCGGTCGCAAGCGGCGGCGGTACAAGCCGAAGCCGCCGAATCGCTGAAGACCAACCGCTTTGATGCTGCGAACGGAACCCTTCGGTTCACCGCTCCGCAGGCGGCCGCATACCGCCAGGAAATCGCGCACTGGACCGACTACTTTCACGACCCGTCACGCAACGGCGGCCTGAAAGCGGATCTGATCACCGACCCGACCGAACTGCGCCAGTTCGCGGCCTTCGTGAGCTGGGCGGCGTGGGCGTCGGTGACGGCGCGCCCCGGCAAGGAGTATTCGTACACCAACAACTTTCCTTACGATCCGAGCGTCGGCAATGTGCCCACGTCGGGCGCCCTGCTGTGGAGCGCGCTCAGCTTGACTGTGTTGCTCGCCGGCATCGCCTCCGTGCTGCTGGCGTTCGGCAAGTTCGACTACCTGGGCTGGATCACGCGCGGCCACCCCGTCCACCCGCACCTGCTGCCGGGGGAGTCGAGCCCTGGCCAGAACGCACTCGTGAAATTCTTCGTGGTCGTTGCGCTGCTGTTGCTGGCACAGGCGCTCGTGGGTGGCGCGGTCGCCCACTACCGCGCCGACCCGGGCAGCTTCTACGGCTTCCAGCTCGAGCGCATCTTCCCCAGCAACCTGATGCGCACCTGGCATCTGCAGCTGGCGATCTTCTGGATCGCGACGGCCTACGTGGCCGCTGCGTTGTTCCTGGGCCGCTCTTTGCGAACGGACGAACCGCGTTGGTTGGCGCCCTGGACGCACGTCCTGTTCGTTGCGTTCGCGGTGGTCATTTTCGGCAGCCTCCTGGGTGAATGGGCCGGGCTGTCGCAACGGCTGGGGTCCTGGTGGTTCTGGCTGGGCAACCAGGGCTGGGAATACCTCGAACTGGGCCGGCTGTGGCAGGTGTTGCTGGTGGCAGGCCTGTTGGTGTGGTTCGCACTGCTGTGGTCGTTGGTACGTCCGCGGGCACTGGCCGATCGCGCTGCGCAGCCCATCGTCAGGATGTTCCTGGTGGCTGCGCTGGCCATTCCGGTGTTCTACATCCCCGCGATGTTCTTCGACGCCAAGACCAACTTCACCGTGGCCGATACCTGGCGCTTCTGGATCATTCACCTGTGGGTGGAAGGCTTCTTCGAGTTCTTCGCCACGACCATCGTGGCGCTGACGTTCTATCAACTCGGCCTGACCCGCCGCAACGTCGCGTTGCGGGTGATCTATCTCGACGCGATCCTGTACTTTCTGGGCGGTTTGATGGGTACCGGGCATCACTGGTACTTCACAGGCCAGACCAACGTCAACATGGCGCTGTCCGCGCTGTTCTCGGCGCTCGAGGTCGTGCCGTTGACCCTGCTGACACTCGATGCCTGGGACTTCGTTCGCACAACGCGCGGCGATCGCGACGCCGGTGGAAAGATGATCGTCATCCCGCACAAGTGGACTTTCTATTTCCTGATGGCGGTGGGCTTCTGGAACTTCGTCGGCGCAGGGATCTTCGGCTTCCTGATCAACCTGCCGATCGTCAGCTACTACGAGATCGGGACCTTGCTCACGCCCAACCACGGACATGCCGCGATGATGGGTGTGTTCGGCATGCTGGCGATCGCGCTGATGGTGTTCGTGTTGCGGCAGACGAGCAGCGAAGAGCGCTGGCCGGGCATCGAGAAGTACATCCGTTGCGCGTTCTGGGGCACCAACGTGGGCCTGGCGATGATGGTCGTGATGAGCTTGTTCCCGGGCGGGCTATTGCAGGTCTGGGACGTGCTCCAGAACGGGTACTGGCATGCGCGCAGCCTCGCCTACATCGGTAGCGAGCGATCGCATCTGATCGAGTGGCTGCGCATGCCGGGGGATGTCGTCTTCATCGTGTTCGGCGCAGTTCCGCTGGTGATTGCGACAACCAAGAGCTACCTCAGTCTGCGTGCAAAGCCAGCCGAGCAACAAGCATCTCGCTCAGCCGCTCCTGACTGAGCGAGCTAGCAGCAATATCTGGACGTATTACGGTTGCGTCCGTTCGCCTTATCTGCGAGCGGTTCGGGTTGCCATACAAGCGTCCAACAGGCTGTTGAAAAAAAATGCCCGAAGAGCGCAGAGCTGTTCATCTGCAGGCAGTGCACCCGCAGCATCACCGCCAGCGAATACGGTGGACGGCCGTTCTCGCCCTTCGGGTTTGGCGATGCGGGGGGTTATTCAGAGCTTCCCGAGCGCTTCAGGAAGTCCATCAGGACGATCGCCGCATTGTGCGTTTCATCCTTGGCAGCGTAGACAAGTGTTGCCTTTTTCTTCCCAATCTCTTCTTTCAGCCTCGCCACCTGATCGTCGTTCCCACGAAGTTCGGCCCGATAGCGTTTCTTGAACTCCGTCCATTTGTCGGGATCGTGGTCGAACCACTTGCGCAACTCCGTGCTCGGGGCGATCTCCTTCAGCCACACGTCGACGTGCGCATTCTCCTTAGTCAGCCCGCGTGGCCAGAGTCGCTCGACGAGGATGCGCTTGCCGTCGGTGGAGTCCAGTTTTTCGTAAACGCGTTTGAGCTTGATGCTCATGGTTGTCCCCGACCCATTGAGGCGACGCCGGGCCTACCCGATCGCGGCAATGATTTGCAGGATGATCAGACAGCGCTGCATGGTTTGTCTCCGTTGCGATGTCGCCAGCGTTGCACCTAAGGTTTATTTTGACGGTACCCCAGACGTGCTATGTGAATCGATCCTGTTCGGCAAGAGCCAGATGTCGGCGAAAGTCGCGGTGCTCAAGCCACTGTCGTCGGGCATCGTGATCGGCAGCGGTGGTCCGTTTGGCGCGGAAGGACCGATCATCATGACCGGTGGTGCTGCGGCGTCCCTGCTCGCGCAGGCCTTCCATCTGAGTTCGGTCGAGCGCAAGGCGCTGCTCGTGGCGGGCGCATGCGCTGGCATGACTGCGGTATTCGGTACGCCATTGGCAGCGGTGTTGCTCGCGGTCGAGTTGCTGTTGTTCGAACTACGCCCGCGCAGCCTGCTGCCGGTCGCCCTGGCTTGCGCAGTGGCGGGTTTCCTGCGGCCGCTTTGGGCGTCCGGCGGTCCGTTGTTTCCACTGGACACGCCTGTGCCATCGACCATCGCGATGCTTTCCTGTGTCGTCGCCGGGCTTGCCTCGGGCGCGCTGTCATCGCTGATGTCCGCTGCGCTGTACCGCATCGAGGATGGTTTCGCGCACTTGCCGCTGCACTGGATGTGGTGGCCGGCGCTGGGAGGCCTGGTGGTGGGCATCGGTGGATTCATCGAGCCGCGCGCGCTGGGCGTTGGCTACGACGTGATCGGCGACTTGCTCGCGAATCATCTGCTGCTTTCGACCGTGGTCGCGTTGATCCTCGTCAAGGCGATCATCTGGGCGGTGGCGCTCGGCTCCGGTACATCGGGCGGCGTGCTCGCTCCATTACTGATGATCGGTGCGGGGTTGGGCTGCGTGCTCGGCCCGTGGCTACCTGGCGGCGATCCGAAGCTATGGGCGCTGGTGTGCATGGCGGCCACGCTGGGCGGCACGATGCGCGCGCCATTGACCGCAGTGGTGTTCGCGTTCGGACTGACCCACGACGCCAACGCATTCCTGCCGACACTTCTGGGTTGCGTGGTTGCCTACGGCTTCACGGTGATCTTCATGCCGCGTTCGATCCTCACCGAGAAGATCGCCCGCCGTGGCCAGCATGTGTATCGCGAATACGGCCTCGATCCGCTGGAGACGCATTTCATCGACGAGGTCATGACGCGCGAAGTCGTCGCTGTGGCCCGTGAGATGAGGGTCGTCGACGTGCTCCGCGAGTATTTTGGCGTTGGTCAGAAGCAACGCGCCTATCCGGTCGTGGCGGCCGGTCGGTTGCTCGGGCTCGTGGATCGCGCCCGCCTGCAGGAGTTCGATCCCGGCGCCAGCATGCTGCCAATCGCAACACTCCTGGCGAACGACAACGCGACTTGGGCGCTGCCAACCGAAACCTGCCGTGAAGTGGCCTCGCGCATGGCAGCCTTCGGACTGGAACGACTTCCAGTCGTCGAATCGCTCGAGTCGAAGCAACTGATCGGAATCGTCAGTCGCAGCGACCTGCTCAAGCCCTCGCGCAAGCTCTACGACGAAGAATCGCGCCGCGAACGTTTGTTATAGCGACGTGCCAACGTCTTAACGGGCGGATATTGTCCCGCCGGCTCTGTCGAACAAGATACGATTGTGCCAACCCGGATCACGTCTTGGTCTCGTCGCGCCGCCTACGTAAAGTAGCTCCAGCCCGGAAGCCTGTGGCCCACAGAATTCCGTTTGTATCCACCCTAGTCATGAGCGAACAAGACCCGCCGCAAATAGCGCGTTGGCCGAACGACGCAATCTTTACCCTTGACCATTCAACATTGCCGTTCGAGCGCATTGTCGCGTTGCTGCGAACCTAGCCGCTGCGATCGGTAGCCGAATCACGGTCGCTCCAGCACATCGCGTATTCGCGAGACGGAAAACGTGCATGGCCCCCAATGAAATCCAGCGCGTCGATGCGCACTATGCCGTCTTCGAACTCGACCAGCGCGTGTGCTGTGGTCGCTGTCTTGTGCGGTGGCACTAGCGTCGCCGACGCCTTGCGCAAACCGAACAGGCGTTCGAAAAACTTCATCGGTCACCAGCCCCTGGTCTCTTCGTTCGGCTCGCCGCGCAGCAGGGTGGAGCACGTGAGAAATCAACCGCGCTTGCGCTCGCGTGCAGCTGGCTTGAGCAGCATCGCGCGGTATTTCTCGATCCCGAAACGGAACAATCCACGGAAGTTGATGTGGCTAGAGTGCGCCGGACCCATGCGGGCAATCCACGTGTCTTCGACTGTCGTTCCGCTCTTGCGCCAGCGGTCAACCACCGCCTGCATGTGATGCGTATTCCAGGCGAGCACCAGATTGGTCAGGAGCGTGTGCGAACCGGATATTGCCATCAACTCGTCGCGCCGCCGGCCGCGATCTGCAGCGATCTTTCCCGAATAGACGGTGCGCTGCAGTTGATGGACCGATTCGCCCCGATTGAGGACCGTGTGGATCTCCCTGCGGAATTCCGCATTGGTGAAGTAGTCGCAAAGGAAGACTGTCCGCAGCAGGCGGCCCAGATGGTCCGCCGCCTTGTGGATGGGATCGCTCTTGGCCGCGCTCCCGAGTCGAACCGTCATCACCGAAGCACTGACGCGGCCGCTCATGATCGAAGCGCCTACTCGCAACAGATCATCCCAGCCAACTCGAATCGTCTTGAGAGACACGCGTCCGGCCACCAGACCATCCAGTCCTTCGGGAATGGCGATTGCGCGCGTCAGGAACATCTTGCGCTCTTTGAGGTTGCGTAATTGCGGGCACAAATCGAACCCTTGGGATTTGGCGATCGTCATTCCGACGTTGGTGTAGCCGTGGGTATCGACAGCCAGACGGGTCAGGGGTGTGTCCTCGGTCGCCTGGTTGTACCGGACGACGCCCTCAATAGCAGGACCATCCTGCCTCGTGTTGAGGACAATCGCCTGGTCATAAATGATGCTGTGCTGATCCAGCACGTGGGTGTACAGGCCCACCGCATACGTGCGCCGGCGCGGATCGATGCGCGCGTTCCACAGATTTCGGGACGCATCCACGCTCATCATGTCGCTCGAGCCGAGCGTGCCGCGTCCCCACAGTCGCGTGATCTCATGACTCTTCTGGAATTCGTTGACGCGCTGGTTGGCCAACCGCAGCCGTCCCGGGTACTCCAGAGCGCGCATGGCCGTAGCGACATGGGCCGGATCGAGCTGCGGGGTCATCGCGGCAACGCCCTTGGCGTCGGTTTCGGTGCCGTGCGCGATCAGGGCCGCGTAAAGGGCAATCAGCTCGTGCTCGCTGGTTGCTCGGCGCCCCAGAAGAATCCCGCTGAAGTTGGTCAACGAATCCATCTCGAGGATCAGGTCCGGAAACTGCACATCGCCGATCAGCGCGAACATATGATCGAGCGCTCGCTTGGGCTCGATGTCCTCCGGTTGCGCCTCCAGGGCCGGCAGGTGGATCGTGCCGTTGGCATCCAAGGTAACTTCACCGGCTTCCGCAGCCTCGGCGAGCGCTGTGAGTCCGGTCGCGATGACTTTTTCGAGAGAGGCCAGGAATTTGTCCGGTTTTGCGGGCAGCTTCAATGCTCGGATGTACTTGGTCTTCGTCCGCTTCCATTCATCCGGCGGAATCAGCATTTGGTCCCGCTCGCGAAACGTCAGGCTGTGGTCAACCCAGATGGATCCGCGACGAAGGCCGGCGCGCAATGCGAGTGCCGTGGAAGCCTCAAGCGCACGCATCGCCTTCTTGCGGTCGTCCCCGTCGACCATGCCACGCCATACCTTGTCGACTGTTACTTCCGTATCGCTAGGCAACTCGGTGGCTCCCGACGCGTGCAGCGCGTGAAGGATCTCCAGTTGCTTGAGCGCCGTTGCGTCAGGTAGGCCTTTGAATTCGATCGTGGAGATCAACGACAGCAGCGATCGAACACGTACCGCATCGTCGGTGAGCGCAGCGCGGACAACAGAAGCGTGCGAGACAGGCGAGAAATCGCCGAGAGTACCGATGACGTTGGAGATGGCCTCGCACCTTTGATCAGATGTCCGGTCCTTGTCTTCGAGGATCTGCTTGATATCCCCGAGGCCCTTTCGGTAGGCCGCCGCACCGACGCCCTGACGCGACAGCGTCTTGTCGTTCGCGCGACGGGTCAAGTCTGAAACCCGACGCGCAACCTGATGTAGGTAGCTGTCCGTCAGCTCCAGCAGCATGGTGCGGAGAAAGCAGATCGCTTCGAGGACCTGGGTGTCCTCCTTGAGGCGCTTCGAATCCGACGGTGGACGACCTGCAATCGCCCGCGCGTAGATCTTCTGTCGCTCCAAGGTCACCTTGTTGAGATTCCAAGTTGCAGCGCCGAGGCCCTTGAGGTATTCGATCTTCTTCGACGTCTCAGCAAGCGTGGAAGGGCTATGTTTTCGCGGCGGCGTACGTAGCCACTCCAGGACAGTGCCTCCCCCTGGCTGACGGACCTCGAACAACGCCTTGATGCACGCTTTGCGTCGCTCGGCGGGAACGGCTGCCTTGATGGCCTTCAGGATGTCGCCTTCCACCGCCGCGAACGCTTCGCGGGCCAGATCGCGTATGACGCGTTCTGAGGAAATGAGAATCTTTTGGTCAAACAGCCAATGCATGCCCGCCGTGACCAACTCGTCGACCGTGGCAACGGCTCCGGCCTGAGCCGAAAGCACGCTAGCCAGTTCAGCCGACGTGGACTTGGATGCTGGCTGGATCCCGAGATGATCACGAGCCCATTTCTGGTGCTCGAAGGCTGTTTCTCTACGCTTGTAGATCGACCGTAGCGACGCGATGGCGGGGGCGCTGACCCCCAA
>JBBQTD010000064.1:0-8295 GCA_038234715.1 Lysobacterales bacterium
GGCTTCGAGTTGCGCCAGATCAAGGCGAACCCCATGTCCGTTCGACTGAATCTCGTATTGTCCGATGAACTCAATTCGCAGATCGGGAGCATTGTCGAAGAACGAGAAACAACCCAAGCCGAGGTGTTGCGCAAGGCCGTCGCGTTGTAGGCCCAGTGGGTGCGAAGCTGCGTTTTGAGGACATTCGCGGATTCCGGTTGAGTCGACCACCTATTCCGGTCAAGGCTGCCCGACCGTGCTGGTGTTGCCCAGCCGAAGCGGCGACATCCGCTATCGGCCAACTCCGGACATGGCAATCCTCAATCACGCGGTCCGAAAGCTGCCGATTGCCGGCAGCCACATCCAGCTAAACCAGCCCGTCTTTTCAACGCAACGTACCGCTCAACGAGCACTCCTCTTTCAACTCCGGAGCAAGCAATTTAGCCATTGGTTCAGACCCACCCTGAGAGCGCCTAGCTATGCGGTCGCGGCGACAAGCGCTTCGGCTTCCTGCGCCAAAGCCCCGCCACAACTTGAACCCTGGCCTGCGGTGCAGCCGAAGCAGTGCCCTCCGACGGCGATGCGTCGCGGAATGCTGCCATCCAGCAGATCCCGCAGGTGCGACTTGTTGTCGCGTCCGCCCAGGTTGAGCTTGAGCATCTGGTTGAAGTCGCAGTCGAACAGGTAGCCGCGGTAGTCAACGCTCAGCAAGGTGCGGCACATCACCGTGGCCAGGTTCGCATCCCGATGGGCCGATCGCAGGGTGTCCATGTAGCTGTCGAATCGTCCCTTGGAAACCAGCCAGGAACCGAAGCGCTGGATCGGCATGTTGGCGATTGCGAACAGGTGGTTGAAGACGATCCCGAATCGCTCGCCCAGCAGATGCTTGTAGTCGGCTTCGAGGGCATCCTGGTTCGGTGGAAGGAAAGCACCATTCGGGTTGTAGACCAGGTTGAGCACGAGTCCCGAGCCGGGCCTCCCGTAGCCCAGTGCATTGAGCTTGTGCAACGCCAGGATTGAGCTGTCGAAGACGCCTTGGCCGCGCTGCTCGTCGACGTTGGCCTCGCTGTAGCAAGGCAGGGACGCGATGGCCTCGACCGCGTGGCCGGCAAGAAATTCGGCCACCCATTCGTAGCCCGGCTCCTCGATGATCGTCGGATTGAGCCGATCCATTACGTGCAGTCCGTTGGCGCGGGCTTGCTCGACCAGCCAGCGGAAATGCGGGTTCATTTCCGGTGTCCCACCCGTCAGATCAAGTGACTTCACGCCCAAGCGCGCGGCGACGTCGAGGGCCAGCTGCATCGTGGCCTGGTCCATCAATTCGGTGCGTCGCGGCCCAGCGTTGACATGGCAATGAATGCAACTGAGGTTGCACAGGTAGCCGAGGTTGAGCTGCAGCGTTTCGACCCGCTCGCGGCGGAGTTCTGGAAACGTGCTGGTTTTCAGCAGGGGCCAGGTGTCATGCATCGTGATTCTCCAAAATGGGCGGCGTTGCAAGCAGCGGCAGCGTGAGCGCGGCGATCAGCGTTTGTTGCTCGGGTTCGGGAAAGAGCGGCAAGCCGATGCGCATTGCACAATGGCCATCGCGCGGCTGTGCCGTGTGGGTCCGGAAGATCCGATCCCATGCCGACAGCCAGTTGCCGTAGTTGCTGTCGGTTTCCTTGCGGTGGATTGAGTGATGAACCCGGTGCCAGTCGGGGGTGACGATCAGCCATCGCAATGCGGCATCGACGCGCTGCGGCAGCGCCACATCGGCATGGGTGAACAGCGACATCGCGAGCAGGAGCATTTCGTAAAGCAAAATCGCGACCGGCGCAATGCCCAAAGCGATCACCACGCCCAGCTTGAACGCCAACGAGAGCAGGATCTCGATCGGATGAAAGCGCAACCCCAGGCTGGTATCGAAGCCGGTGTCGGTATGGTGGACACGATGCACGCGCCAGAGCACCGGCCAGGCATGGAAGGCGCGGTGCTGCCAGTAGATCGCCGCATCGAGCGCGACCAGACTGAGCACGCAGGCGACCGTTGGTGGAAGCGGCCATCGGTTGAACAGTCCGATGCCGTGGGTTTGTGCCCACAGCGCGACCACTACGCCGCCGATGGGCAACAGCAGCCGCGCCGTCAGGGTGGCGACGGCGATCACGGCCAGGTTGACCCGCCAGCGCGCGACGCTGGCGTCGCCACGCCGGGGCGCCAGTCGTTGCCATGCGGCCAGTACCGCCAACAACGTGCTGGTCAGGGCGAGCTTGATCAGCGCCGCATGGGCCATCAGGAAGGCGTTCACCCGAGCAGCCCCAAGGGCATCCGCATGTCCTCCAGCCACTGCGACAATCGGACTTGTGCTGCCGTTGGTTGTGGCAACGCGTGCAGATCGGCCTGCACGCTGGGCAAGTCCGTGGCATGGTCGACGTCGGTCAGCGACTCGAGCTCCAGCCAGCTGCCGAAAGAATCCATGGCCGCGACCATGTCGTCTGCCGTGTTCGTGTTGCTGTAGCGGGGGCGGCACCAGGCCACACGGGGCAGCGACGTGTTGCCGCCGAAGATCCAGAACCCGCCATCTGAAGCGCGCCCGAGTACGAGGCGCGGTTCGGGCGCGCGCAGCCATTGGGCGGCGCGCAGCATGCTGTCGGCGGTCAGTTGGGGGGTGTCGGCCCCGATCAGCAGTGCGAAACCATGCCTGCGCCGCAGCAGGCGATACACCTGATCCATGCGCTCGCCCAAGCTTCCGGGGCCTTGGGGAACCCGGGGGAGGTCAGCCCATGCATCGCCATCGATGGCGCGGGGCTCGGCGACTGCCCAGTAGGCGGCCGGTCCGCCCTGCGCCTGGGCGTCCAGTGCTACCGATGCGACCGCTTCGGCCGATGACAGGTAAAACGCTTCGGCGCGCAACCGACCGACATCGCTTGCAAGCCGCGTCTTGACCGGCGACAGCGACGGCGTCTTGACGAAGATGGCGATGCCGCCGGCCATCAGGTGCGCTCCGCATGCGAAAACGTCCACGCCTGCTGGCAGGTCAGGCGCAGGTGCCGGCCGGTGGTGCGCCACCAACCCTGTTGGGCGTACTTGCGGGCACTGGTCAACAACGGCGCGCCAACCGGTCTAATGCGAATGCCCGCTCGCTTCGCACGCCAGACCAGCGCGTGATCTTCACCGCTGGTCAGGGATTCGTCGAACCCGCCCAGCGCATCGAACACGCGTCGGGGAAGCAGCAAACCCTGATCGCCGAACGGCAGTCCCAACCAGCGGCTGCGCAATCGTGCACCCAGGGCATTGAGTTGCGTCCAACTTGGCCCATCGTCCTGGAAGCGCAGGTCGAAGTAACCCAGCGCATGGTCATTGCGCGCGATAAACGCGCACAGGCGCGGCAGCGTTTGCGGTGTCAGACGCGAATCGGCATGCAGGAACCAGATCCACGGCGCAGCGGTCGCTGCCGCACCCGCGTTTTGCTGGCAGGCGCGACCCGCCTGCGAAACCGTCAACAGCAGCCGGTCGTTGCCAGGTGGCACTGGATCGGCGGGAGTGTCGCCGGGGAACACGAGCGCCATCTCGGCCGCGCGAACGTTGGCCAGATCGGGCAACAGGCGCAGCCATGCGTTATCGCCGGGGCCGACCGGGATGACGATGGACAAAGCGTCGTGCATGGACATTCAGCAGCATCCTGCGGCGAGGTCGGTGGCAGGACCACTGGCCGGCGATGGCGCGCAATCAAACAAGCCGAAATGGGTGGAGGTGTCGCCCGTCAGCATGAAATGCGCGCCGTAGCGGCTCTGCGCGAGCATGTCGAACGTGTTGCCGCACACGCGCAGGGGTTTGCCGGCCTCGAAACGGTGGTGGTCGTCGAGTACGAAAGCATGCGGCAGGCCGGGTATCGTGCCGCGGTAGGTTGCGACTTGACCGAAATCCTCACAGCGATCCTCCAGAGTCAACCGGAATGCCCGCACAGTCATCGATCGGAAGTTGACCATGCCGATTTTGACTTCGATCTGTGGATCGAGCAGAGGCACCGGACTTTGGCTGACTACTCGCACGTCCATGCATCCGAGCCTGTGCATCAAACGCCTGAAATCCTCGGTGTACAGCGCGCCCGCCAGGCACTCTCCCAGCAGCACCGGATCGCGACGCAGAACCTCGGGAATGCGCCGATCGGCGAACACGTCGGAGAAATACAATTCGCCGCCGGGTTTGAGCACGCGCAGGATTTCGGCGAAGACGCGTTCCTTATCGGGCGACAGGTTCAGCACGCAGTTGGATACCACCACGTCGATACTGGCATCAGCGATGCCGCACGCGACGAGATCCTCGATGTAGCCTTCGACAAAGCTGACGTTGGACGCGTCGTGCTCGTAACGCTCGGCATGCCAGCCACGGTGGCGACGGGCGACCTCCAGCTGTTCGGCGGTCATGTCCACGCCGATCACGCGGCCGCTCGGTCCGACCAGTCGCGAGAGCAGGTACACGTCGCGGCCGCTGCCACAGCCCAGATCCAGCACGGTCATCCCGTCCAGCGCTGGCGGCAGCGGCGAGCCGCAGCCGTAGAAGCGGTTGCGGACTTCCGGATGGACGTCCTCCAGCAAGCGCTGCAGTGCCGGCGGCATGGATTCGGCCGGACAGCAGGCACCCGTCTTCAGATCCGTGCTCGCGTTGAGGACTTTGCCGTAGTAACGACGCACGTCGTCGAGGGTCTGTTGCGGGTTCATGGGGCTACTCCGTGATTCAGGAAAACAGCAGGACGCGCATCGCATAGCCAAGCACGGCGGCGAGCGGAAGGGTGGCGATCCATGCCAGCACGATGTTGCGGATCACACTGGTGTGGCCGTCGCGGTTGCGGATCGCGATGCCGAAAATCGCGCCGATGCTGACATGGGTGGTCGATACCGGCATGCCCAGCCGCGACGCGACGATGACCAGGAATGAGGTGACCAGGTTGCCGGCCAGTCCTTCACCGGCGTCCATCCGGGTGACCCGCCATGCCAGCGTGTCAGCGACGCGTGCGCTGGCCAGCCAGCCACCGATCGACATGGCCACGACCACCGCGAGCGACGCGGAACCAGCGCCGAGCGCTCCACCAGCGACCATCAACGCTGCGATCTTGGGCGTGTCGTTGAGCCCGCGGGCAAAGCTCACGGTCGCGGCGCTGGCGAAGTGCAGGCGATCGACCCAGGCCACACCATCGACGGCGTGGACAGCGCGCACCGGCGTCGGCTGGCAGGCCGCGTCACCGGCGCGGCCGACCGTCAGCGACGACGGGGCGAACGCCGCGCTGCCTTGCGCGGAGCCAAATACGGTGGATTCGACGCAAACGCACGGTGCAGCCTCGGCGGCACGCGAGCGCGTGCGACGCAGCAGCGGGATGACACCGATCGACAGGAGCAGCGCGACCACGGGAGAGAGCAGCAACGGCAGCAGGATGGAGTTCAACGCAACCCCCGGGTGCACGCCATCGGGCACTGCTGCGTAGCCGGCGCCGAGCAGTCCTCCAAGCAAGGCATGGGTGGTCGAGACCGGCAGCCCGAACCTCGTGGCCACCCACACAGTTGCTGCTGCCGCCATTCCCACCGAGAGCAGGAAGGACAGCGAGGTCGTAGTGCCGTCCGGGACGATGCCCTTGCCGCTGAAGGCCGCCAGCAGGCCGTGGGCCAGGTAGATCGAGACCACCCCGCCAAGCGCGGTCGCGATCGTTGCCAGCGCGATCGCGCTGCGGTACCGCACCAGCCCGGACCCGAGCAGAGTGGCGGCGCCCTTGATGTTGTCGTTGGCGCCGTTGGCTGCCGCCAGCAGCAGGGTCATCAGGATGATCAGGGCAAGACCCATCAGTCTCGCCTCCACGCGAAGAAGCGCTCCGCCCACCGCAGTGCGGTCTGCGGTGCATGCGCGCGCTTCCAGACGCCAGCGACGTACTTGTTCGCCTCGCTCATCGTCGGGTAGATGTGGATCGTGCCCAGCAGTTTGTTGAGGCCGATACCGTGCTTCATGGCGAGTATGAACTCGGCCAGCAAGTCGCCGGCATGGTCGCCGACGATGCACGCGCCCAGGATTTTGTCCTTGCCTGGGACCGTGAGCACCTTGACGAAGCCGCGCTCGGCCGAGTCGGCAATCGCGCGGTCCAGATCGTCCAGTCCAAAACGGGAGACTTCGACCGCGATCCCCTGTTGCTGCGCCTCGTCTTCTGAAAGTCCAACCCGCGCCACTTCCGGGCTGGTGAAGGTGGCCCAAGGGATCACCCGGTAGTCGATCGCAAAGCTCCAGAAGGGCGCCAGCAATGCATTGATGCTCGCGTACCAGGCTTGGTGCGTGGCGACATGGGTGAACTGGTACGGACCCGTCACGTCGCCGCACACGGCGATGTTGGGGAAATTGGTTTGCATCAGCCCGTCGGCCGCAACGGTATGACGCGGCGTGATATCGACGCCCAGCTCCTGCAGGCCGAAGTCTTCGATGTTGGCCTTGCGCCCGAGCGCCAGCAGCAGGCGGTCGAACGGGAAACTCACTTCGCGGCCATCAACGGTGCAGACCAGACGGTGACCCTCCTCGCTCGTCTCGATCCGCAGCGCCTTGTGTCCAGTCGCCAGCACGATGCCCTCGGCGCGAAAGCCATCCGCCACCACCGCCGCCGCATCGGCATCCTCGCGAGGCAACAGCCGCGGCGCCATCTCAACCTGGGTGACCTGACTGCCGAAGCGTGCGAAGCATTGCGTCAACTCGCAGCCAATCGGGCCACCACCGAGCACGACCAGGCGTTGCGGCAACGTGCGCAACGCCCAGACATTGTCCGAGGTCAGGTAGTCGATGCGGTCCAATCCCGGAATCGTCGGCACCAGTGGTCGCGCGCCGGTGGCGATGATCAGGCTGCGGGCACTGAGGCGACGACCGTCGACCTCGACTTCCCACGGCGACACGATCCGTGCCTCGCCAGTAATGACTTCTACGCCCAGCTCGGTGTAGCGCTCGATCGAGTCATGCGGTTCGACTTTGCGAACCACCGTTTGCACGCGTTCCATGATCTGCGCGAAATCGAACGTCGCGGTCATCTTGGCGATTCCGAACTTTTGGCTATTGCGCGCGTCCACCAATACGCGCGCGGAACGGATCAGCGCCTTGGACGGACGGCTGCAGGCGAGCGCGAGTTCCGCTTCGGAAAGCGACAGGTACTCCAACCGCTGCCCGTCGTCGAAGTCGGGTAGTCCGTACAGGGCATATTGCTCAGCGTCCGACAGGACCGCCAAACGCTCGCTCTTGCCGGTCATCGCGGCTACGCTCCGCCGACGACTGGCCGGCCGACCCGCTCAAGTGTTTCGATCAGCGTGGTCCGCTTGACACCGAAGTTGCGGCAAACAGCTGCCTTGGACATGCCGCCGTCCAGCGCGGCGAGAATGGCATCAAGTTTTTCGCCGACGATGGCGAGTGGACGTCCGCCGATCCGACCGCGCCGTCTTGCGGCGGTCAGTCCGGCGACGACCCGCTCTTTGATCAAAGCTCTCTCGTACTGCGCGAGTGCGCCGAAGACATGAAACAACAACTCACCCGATGGTGTCGTGGTGTCCATGCCTTCAGTCAGCGAACGAAAGGCGACCCGATTATCCTTGAGCAAATTCACGATGGTCAGCAGGTGCGACAGCGAGCGTCCGAGTCGGTCAAGCTTCCAGACAACGAGCACATCGCCAGGCCGCACGAAGTCCAGCGCCCGGGCCAAGCCGGTTCGATCATCCTTGGCCCCGGATGCGCGATCTTCATATAGGTGTCTGGAATCGACACCAGCGTCCAGCAGCGCGTCGCGTTGCAGATCGGTGGTCTGACGATCGGAGTCCGAAGAAACGCGCATGTACCCGACAAGCATGTGCGGAAAACCCAAGGCCAATGATTTTCGTATGCTATGTCATAGCGACAGCGTTTTCCGCATATTTCCAGGCTGGTAAGCCGCGCGGTTTGGGGCTTTGAACAGCACGTGTCGGAAAACACTTGTTTTGCGACAGTGAGGCTTGCCACCGAAAACCAGCAAAGTTATATTTGCATATAACTAGCCTCAATGGAGTGCGCCATGCACACAACCAATCTGCGGAAAGTCGGCGGCTCGATCATGCTGGCCGTCCCGCCTGCCATTCTCGATCTGCTTCACTTGCACGCTGGGGCAACGGTCGGCTTGGCCGTCGATCACGGTCGGCTGGTGGTTGAACCCACACTGCGCCCGCGCTACAGCTTGGATGAACTGCTGGCCCAATGCGACGCTTCGGCGGAGATCAGCGCGGAAGATCGCGCCTGGTTGGACAGCAAACCAGTCGGCAATGAGTTGCTGTGATGGAGCGCGGCGATATTTATCTG
>JBBQTD010000065.1:0-7436 GCA_038234715.1 Lysobacterales bacterium
TCGATCCTCCACTACATCGACCAGCACAACGAGGATCCCAAGCCCTTCGTATGGCACAAGCCTGCCGATGTCATCCTCGCGTCCGTGGGGCGCGCAGCAAAAACACTTTCTTAATCGTATTTGCGAGACACCACACTAGGGCCCGAATTCCGCTATCTCGACAAGGGCGATGCGGACAAGGTGCTCGAGCACGTCTGGCGAAATCCACACGACGACACGGTGTTGGGAATGGTGGTTCCTGCCGCCATTCCGCTAACCGACGATCACTCCTGGGCGGTGGTGGTCACCCGCAAGGATGACGGCCATGTGGCCGATGCCGACGCCGCCAAGACCGACTACGCCGAACTGCTCAAGACCATGCAGCAGGGCACACTTGATGAGAACGCCGAGCGCAAGAAAGCCGGCTATCCGGAAATGACGCTGGTTGGCTGGGCGCTGCCACCGCGCTACGACGCCGCCAGCAAGAAGTTGTACTGGGCGCGCGAACTCGCCGCGACGGGCGCCGACCAGCACACCCTCAACTACGACATCCGCGTACTCGGCCGCAGCGGCTATCTGAGCCTCAACGCGGTCGCCGGAATGAACGACCTCGCCACCGTGCAGGCAGGCATGCAGCAATTGCTGCCGATGGTCGATTTCGATCCTGGCAAGCGCTACGCCGATTTCAATCCGAGCACCGACAAGCTCGCGGCATATGGAATCGCCGCGCTGGTCGCGGGCGGCATTGCTGCGAAGGCCGGCCTGTTCGCCAAGCTCGGGGTGATCCTGCTGGCGGCCAAGAAGTTCATCATCCTTGCGGTGGCCGCCGTCGCCGCCGGGATCAAGAAACTGTTTGGAGGCAAGGACAGGAACAAGCCCGGCCCGACTGTTCAGTAACCGCCTTCCCACGACGTGCGCGGCTTGCTTCGCACTAGGGTAACGTGAAGCCACAACCAACCGGAAACAAAGCCCATGAACACGGCGACGACGGAAAACACGTCAGGTCAGGGAGCGTTGGCCGTCGTGCCGCGCGAGATCCAGGGCTGGAACTGGGGCGCGTTCCTGCTGACGTGGATCTGGGGCATCGGCAACAACGTGCTGTTGGCACTGCTGACCCTCGTGCCTTTCGTCGGCCTGGTGATGTGGATCGTGCTTGGCTTCAAGGGCACCGAATGGGCATGGCAGAACAAGCGCTGGGACAGCATCGAACATTTCCAGCGCGTGCAGCGCACATGGACGAAGTGGGGTCTCGTCGTGCTGGTGGCCAGCTGTGTACTGGCAGCGATCCTGTGTGCCGCGGTTTTCGGCGTCGTCATTGCGGCGTTGAAAGGCAGCGAGCCCTATCGCGCTGGTATCGATCACCTGCATGCGGACAAGGCGGCGATGGCAGTGCTCGGCGAGCCGGTCACCACGGGCTTTCCGCGTGGATCGATTTCGACAGCCGACGGACAGGGAACCGCAACCCTGACGATTCCGGTCGAGGGGACGCACAAGTCGGGCACGCTCTATGTCGAGGGCGACAGCAACTCCGGGCAGTGGCGCTACCAGCGCATCGAGCTGGTCATCGATGGCCAGCACACCGACTTGAACACGACTGGCGAGAAGTAGTCCGGGTTGCGCCGTATTGGAGCGACGCAACTTGTTCGTTGCTACGCCGGCAGGCGGAAGAACTCCCGCGAAGTCGCCGCCGTTGCCGCTGCGGTGTCCTCGACCATCTCGCCGCGATCGCGCGCAAGTTCCTCGACGATGTGCGCCAGGTACATCGGTTCGTTGCGACGGTGCGAAGGAGCAGGCCTGACCGTGCGCGGCAGCAGGTACGGCGAGTCCGTCTCGATCATCAACCTGTTCGCGGGAATGTGCCTGACCAGTTCGCGCAGGTGCAGGCCGCGGCGCTCGTCGCAGAGCCAGCCGGTGATGCCGATGTGCCAGTCGTTGTCCAGGCACTCGAACAGTTCTTCGCGTGTCCCGGTAAAGCAATGCACAACCGCAGGCCCGATGCGTCCTGCGAAACCCTGCATGATCGCGACGAAATCCGCGTGCGCGTCGCGCTGGTGCAGGAACAGGGGCTTTGCGCAATCCATGGCCAGCTGCAACTGGCGCTCGAACGCGCGGCGTTGCGCAGGTCGTGGAGACAAGTCGCGAAAGTAGTCGAGTCCGCATTCCCCCACCGCGACAACTTCCGGTAGTCGCAGCAATGCGCGCATTTGGGCATCGGCCTCGTCGGTGTATTCGATTGCGTGATGCGGGTGCACGCCGGCGGTCGCATGCAGCACGTCCGGATGGCTTTTCGCCAGTGCAAGCGCATGCGCCGAGCCTTCGCGGCTTGCACCGGTGACAATCATCCGCGCCACCCCAGCCGATAGCGCGCGCTCGAGGACGCCATCGAAATCTTGCGCGAAACTTTCGTGGCCGAGGTTGGCGCCGATGTCGATCAGCTGCATGAGGCTGGAAGTCGCGAGTCGGGAGGCGGGATTGTAAAGCCTGCGTGGGCGCACCCAGCGCACCGTATCCTTGTCGGGTGACTTCGCCCGGCTTCCCCATCGATGCATTGCTGCCAGCGATTCGCGTATCGCTGGCGAAGCATCCACGCCTGATCCTCGAGGCTCCACCGGGCGCCGGCAAGACCACCCAGGTACCCCTCGCGTTGCTCGACGCCGCATGGCTTGCCGGAAAGAAAATCCTGATGCTCGAACCGCGACGCGTCGCCGCACGCGCGGCCGCGGGATTCATGGCGCGGCAGATCGGCGAACCGGTTGGCGAAACAGTCGGCTATCGCATCCGCTTCGAAAATCGGGTCAGCGCGCGCACCCGGATCGAAGTTGTTACCGAAGGCATCCTCACCCGGATGATCCAGGACGACCCGACACTGGAAGGCATCGGCGCGCTGTTGTTCGACGAATTCCACGAACGCCACCTGTCCTCCGACCTTGGCCTCGCGCTCGCGCTGGATGTGCAATCGCAACTGCGGGCGGACCTGCGCATCGTGCTGATGTCGGCAACTCTCGATGGCGAACGGCTCGCTGCACTTCTCGATGCGCCGCGGCTGAGTTCCGAAGGGCGCAGCTATCCGGTGGCGGTTTCCCACTTCCCGTCGCGCAGCAGCGAACAACCCGTGGCGCAATTGCGGCGCGCAGTCGAGCACGCGCTCGCGCAGCACGACGGCGACATCGTGGTGTTCCTGCCCGGCCAGCGCGAGATCGCGCAGGCGCAAAACGCGCTCGCGCACCTGGCCATCCTTTCCCGCGGGAATGGAGTTGGGATGACGGGCGAACACGGAACGCTCGCCACGCATTCGGGCAAATCCACTGGTGAAGCCGTGGCTCTGCTTGCACTCCATGGCGAACTTCCACTCGAAGCGCAATCTGCCGCGCTCGCGCCCGATCCGGATGGACGCCGCCGGATCGTGCTTGCGACGAACGTCGCCGAATCCTCGGTCACGTTGCCAGGTGTGCGCGTTGTGATCGATGCCGGGCTTGCGCGCGAACCGCGCTACAACCCGAATTCGGGATTCTCGCGGCTAGAGACGGTGGCGATCTCGCAGGCATCGGCCGATCAGCGAGCGGGTCGCGCTGGGCGCGTCGCACAGGGCTGGTGCTATCGGCTGTGGCCCGAATCGCAACGCCTGGAGCCGCAGCGTCGCAGCGAGATCGCGCAGGTTGAACTGTCAGGCCTCGCCCTCGAACTCGCTGGCTGGGGTGCTGGCGATTTGCGCTTCATCGAGGCACCGCCCCCCGGTGCGATGGCAGCGGCGCGCGAGCTGCTGCAGCGGCTCGGCGCACTCGATGCGCGCATGGTGATCACAGCGCTTGGCCGGCGCATGCTCACGCTCGGCACCCACCCGCGCCTGGCCGCGATGCTGCTTGCCCCTGGCGATGAGCGCGAACGTGCGCTGGCCTGCGATCTTGCTGCGTTGGTCGAGGCGCGCGATCCATTGCGCGACCGCAGCGACGATCTTGGGTTGCGTTGGCGCGCACTTGCGGCGTATCGAAGTCCAGGCGTGGCAGCCGATGCGAACCACGGAAGTCGCTCCGGGCATCCAGCCTCGCGCGGCGTTGGCGCGTCCAGGAGTGCCATTGTCGCGATCGATCAGGTCGCGAGACAATGGCGGCGCCGCCTGAGGCTGCGTGTGGATCCTCCACCCGACGTGCCCGCACACCTGCTTGGCGATTTGCTGCTGCACGCGTTCCCCGATCGCATCGGCTACCAGCTGGCAACCGATCCGCGCCGGTACCAGCTGGCCAACGGACGCAGCGCGCGGCTGTTCGACGACAGCGTGTTGTACGGCGAGCGCTGGATCGTCGTTTCCGAGCTGCGTGCGCAGGCCGGCGACGCGATGGTCCAGCGCGCGGCGCCGCTTGACGAAGCGCGCCTCGAACGCGACTTCCCGCAGCGCTTCAGCAGTGAAGACCGGGTGTTCTGGGACCCCGGGAAACGCGGAATCGCCGCCGCGCGCGAGCGCCGATTCGATCGCATCGTGCTTGAATCCAAACCGATCCAGAAGCCCGACCCAACGCGTTACGCGGATGCATTGGTCGACGCCGTACGCCAGCTCGGATTGGCGGCGCTCCCCTGGAGCGATCAGTTGTCGCAGTGGCGCGAGCGGGTGCGTTGCCTGCGCGCGTGGATGCCCGAACGTGAGTTACCGGATCTGTCCGATGACACGCTGCTTGCCTCGCTCGACGACTGGCTCAAGCCGGCGCTCGCTGGCAAGACACGGCTGGATGCGCTGGACGAACAGGAATTCGCCGACGCATTGAAGTCGCGCATGGACTGGAACGCGCGCCAGCACCTCGACACACTTGCGCCCACGCGCATCCGCGTGCCGTCGGGCATGGAGCGAACGATCGCGTATCGCTACGACCATCATGCCAATGCCCCCGAATCGCCGGTGCTTGCGGTGAAACTGCAGGAACTGTTCGGTCTCGCCGACACTCCGCGCATCGCAGATGGTCGTTTGGCGCTCACCCTGCATCTGCTTTCGCCGGGCGGGAAGCCGTTGCAGATCACTCGGGACCTGCGCGGCTTCTGGGAGCGTACCTATCCCGATGTGCGCAAGGAAATGAAGGGGCGGTATCCGAGGCATCCATGGCCTGATGATCCGTGGAGTGCAACGGCAACGCATCGTGCGAAGCCACGTGGCACATGAAGGTGCCTGGTTTCAAATCGGAACCGGACATGCATGGAGAAGCGCAGTTCATGCAGCAAGACAAGCAAGGCATGCATTGAGACAAGCATTCCATGCACGGATGCAAGCCGCGCACGCATTAACGCAATTGGAGCAAGCGGTGACGCATTTTCCGGATTCCGCAACGCACGTGGTGCATGGCGCAACGCATTCCCGGGATGCAATAGCGCCAGCGCGGCATCCGATGTGAGGAACTGCGCAGTCATCGGGAGAATTCCGACGCCGCCGGCGACCTTCGCACCGACTGTTGCCGATACGGCCGCCGCGCCAATTGCCTGGGGGAAACCCGATCCGTCTCCGCTCGGAAGGGCATTGACAACGGATCGGACCACCCCGTCGGCTGCGCCCGGAAGCGGGGACGGCATCGTGGCGGTACACGCGCGCCAATCCAGCGGTGGCGCGTCGGTCCGCAGAAAGCCTTGCCGCCGTCACCTGTCGAGGCCGTTGGCGCCGTGATCCGTGGATCGTCATGCCGAGGCATCAAATGCGGCTGCTCGTCGCCAGAATCTCAAAAAACTGTCGCGGCGCATGAGGGCCATTCAGAAATCTCTCGGGCTGCCTTCAACACAGTCACGGTATACTGTGAATTGCGTCACGCCCTGGGGCCCGTCAGGGGGCGGACGGCGGGACGCGAAATCCAGACCAAATTCAACGCGCCGAGCAGGCGCGGCCGTGCGTATCGTTGAACACACGACAGCGCGTTTTTCCCATCATCCAGGAGTCCTTCGTGAAAACTTCCAGCCGCATGCAAACCGCACAACTGACCTTGTGCATCCTGTTCGGAATCACCGGCATGGCCGGAATGGTCGGCAGCGCCCTCGCTGGCAGCGCCGACTGCACGGGAACGACCGGCACGACTGCGACCGGAACCGGATCGGCCGCCTGCGGATACAACGACACCGTGAGTGGCAACGACAGCAGCGCGTTCGGATACAAAAACACAGGGTACATCAGCGCTTACAACAGCAACGCGATTGGTAACGGCAACAAGGTGGGTACGAGCGGAGGTTTGGCTGGTGCGTACGTCAATGCCAACGCGATCGGCAGCAATAACACGGCGTCCAACAGCAACGCCAGCGCGCTCGGCGGCAGCAACGTGGCGTCCGGTGTGCGAAGCAGCGCGATCGGCTACAACAACACGGCTTCCAACGGCGACACCAGCGCGATCGGATTCAAGACCAAGGCAACCGGCTACTACGCCAGCGCGATCGGCAATGGCAACTATGCGAAGGGTTTCGACACCATCGCGGTCGGCAATGGCGACAAGGCACTTGGCGATAGCAGCGTCTCGATGGGCCACGACAATTACACGTCCGCCGCCGCCACCGGCAGCAGTGCGATTGGCCGCAACGACAAGACGTATGGCGCCAACAGCAGCGCGATCGGCTATGACAACAAGGCCTCGGGCACCAACGACAGTGCCATCGGCTCCTTCAACCAGGCGTCTGGTGGCTACAGCTCCGCGGTCGGCCGCTTCAACCGGGCCTATAGCGCTGGCAGCAGCGCGTTCGGACACTACAACAAGGTCACCGGTGGCGAGGCCAGTGCGTTCGGCTCGTACAACGTCGTCAATGGCGCTTCGAGCAGCGCGCTCGGCAGGAGCAACACCGCGACGAGCTCCGACGACAGCGCCATCGGCGAAGGCAACAAAGCAGGTGGTAACTACAAGACCGGTGCCAGCCCCGGACCCTACACGTACTATCACTCCAACAGTTCGGTGGCCATGGGCAGGAACAACAAGGCCTATGGCAACGCCAGCGACGCGCTCGGCCAGAGCAATACCGCGGGCAAGGCCTTTTTCGCGGGCGATGTCCAGTTCACCGCCAAGGACAGTGCGGTCGGTTACAACAACACCGCGACCGGCGGCTCGAGCAGCGCGTTCGGCTACAACAACATCGCGACCGGGTCCAACTCGGTGGCATTCGGCTTCGGCAACCAGGCCACCTACAATTTCAGCGACGCAATCGGCATCAACAGCAGGGCGACCAAGCTCGGCGCCAGCGCGCTCGGGGACACCGCCCATGCCTACGGCAAGCGCAGCTCGGCGGCGGGCTCGTTCGATACCGCCACCGGCGACTACAGCAGCGCGCTTGGCCGCTACAACCAGGCGCTCGGAAGCGACAGCAGCGCGATCGGCGATGGCAATCGTGCGACCAGCACCGGGGACAGCGCGCTGGGCTCGGGCAACAATGCCGGCGGAGACTTCCGTATCGGAACGTACGGCAGCTTCACCTACTATCGCGCGGTCAATGCCGTGGCGGTGGGCAGGAAC
>JBBQTD010000066.1:0-5955 GCA_038234715.1 Lysobacterales bacterium
ACCGCCGGCAGAGACGCCGCACGGCGCGAGCACGACGCAGGATTCGCCATTGCCGCTGCCGACTGGCTGCAGGCCAAGCGCAAGGAATGGGCGGACGAAACCTATCGCAAAGCCAAGTTCGTGGTCGATACCTATCTGGTGCCGGCCTTGGGTAAGCGATCGGTGGCCACGCTCACCACGAAACAAGCCGTCGATGTGTTGGCCGGCATCGCCGAGCACGCGCCCACGCTGGCCTCCAAGGCACGACAGTACCTGGGCGGCATCGTCAACCATGCGATCCGGCACGGCTTGCGCGAGGACGGCAAGCTGCTCTCCCTGCGCGGTGCCGTGCCCAAGCACGCCAAGGGGCACATCCCTGCAGCGACCGATCCCAAGGACGTGGCGCGGCTCGTGAAGGCGATTGAGCTCTACCCGACGCCGGTCACGCGGGCTGCGCTCAAGCTGGCCATGCTGACTGCCATGCGACCAGGCATCGTCGCGTCCGCGCGCTGGGCTGAAATCGATCTGGATGCTCAGGAGTGGCACGTTCCTGGCGCGCGCATGAAAACCAAGCACGCCCATATCGTGCCGCTGCCGACGCAAGCCGTCGCCGCGCTGCGCGACATGCTGGCCTACACGGCGGGCAAGGAATATGTCTTCCCGCCGCTGGCACGCCAGGCAACTCCGCATCTGCATCGTGACGCACTGAGCGGGGCACTCCGCCGCATGGGCTTTCAAGGGCAACACGCCACGCACGGCTTCCGGGGAATGCTGCGCACGGTCGCACGCGAGCGACTGGGTATCGATTCGGATGTGCTGGAAGCGCAGCTCGCGCACGCCAAGAAAGGCGAGGTCAACCAGGCGTATGACCGAACGACCTTCAACGACGAGCGCCGCCGAGTGATGCAGGCGTGGGCCGATTATCTGGACACGCTGCGCGACGGCAAGGGCAACGTGACGCCGATCCGCAAGGGCAAAGCCGGATGACAAAGAATCTGGCGAGAGCCAGTAAGCGGCGCGACCGGGTGCTAGTGACACCCGGCCACGCCTTCCACAAACGTTCTAGGAGAACGATCATGGCAATTCAAAGTGTATCCAAAAGCGTCCCGGGACTGAGCGACCTGTTGATCGCGAGCGACAATTTCCAGAACCCAAAGAGGGTGGCTCAGGCTGCGTTTAACGCCAGGCACCCTTTGCTGCAAGGAATCGCGGCAATCGGAGAATTGCTTTTTATCGCTGGTCTCCACTCGGAACAAGGCTACGAGCTCGATGGTGGCTCGCTCCAAGGCATTGGGCTTGTCGTGAAGTGGCTGGCCGAAACTGATCAACAGCTTGCCTTCATCGAGAGCAATGCAAATTTCGAAGCATTCGATAGCCGAATGGAAAAATACGAGGCGCAGGCCGCAATGGGTTAAACACCGCGCCTCGAATCGAAATCTCACAGGTCGCGATCCGCATTGCGAGGTAGCGCGTCGCGTAGGCATTGACTGTACTCCGAGCGCGTGCATTGTCGCGTCACTCAAAACGAGGTGACGCCATGCAATCCAATACCGTCCTACCTTCGACCGGGTTCCTGCGCCTCCGCGACATCATTGGCAGGCCCGCAACGAAAGAGCATCCGGGCAATCCGGCCATCATCCCTGTGTCGGCTTCAACATTTTGGGCCGGGGTAAAGTCCGGAAGATACCCGCAACCCACGCGCTTGCTCGGGGCAAGGATTACGGCATGGCGGGTTGAGGACGTAAGGGCGCTGATCGAGGCGGCGGCGCCGAGGGCTGCGGCGTGAACCGGTCACAGAAACGACAACGCCCGGCGGCAACCGGGCGCGTTTGTCGCAACAGCCTTGAGTACGGCAAACCTAGCACGTCACGCCTGCAAAGCAACTGGCGCGACCGTCTGCCCGATCCCGCGACCTATTACGCGGCCCACGTCGCCAAGCTAAGCCGTCCGAACGCAACCGGTTGGGCGCAGGGCACCTGCCCGCTGCACGACGACCACAACGCCAGTCTGTCCGTTCAAGTCGGCAGCGAGCGCGGCGGATGGAGGTGTTTCGCAGGATGCGGCGGAGGCGATCTTGTCGGGTTCCATATGCTGCTAAGCGGCCTGGACTTCCCTGCTGCGGTGCGCGAGCTGATCGGCGGCGCGCCATGAACGCTATTTTGAAAGACGAAACTCCGAAAGACGCCGCGCGCCGATTGTCTGCAGCGAAGTTGCGCGAGGGATACAAGCCGACAGCGTTGTATGAGTACCGCAACGCCGACGGTTCCGTGTGGTGCTGGCGCATCCGCTGCGATCATTCAACACGCGACAAGTGGATGCGGCCCATGCACTTCGACGGCGCACAGTACGTCATCGGCGAGCCCCCAGCGCCACCGGCAGGCAAGCCGCTCTATCGCCTGCCCGAGCTACTCGCCGCCGATCTTTCGTCGCTGGTGTGGATCGGTGAAGGTGAAGCCTGCGTCGATGCACTGGTAAAGATGGGCATGATTGCCACCACGTCCGGCAGTTGCACGAGTGCCGATGCAGCGGACTTGACGACAGTGAGCGGTCGCAGAGTGCTTGTGTGGCCCGACAACGACGCGCCGGGCGCAAAGTACGGCAACGATGTTGCATCGAAGCTGCGCGCGCTGGGCGCGTCCTGCGACGTGCTCGACGTGGACAAGCTCGACCTGCTGGACAAGGGCGATTGCATCGACTGGCTGCGAGCGCATCCGAACGCCACCGCTGCCGACGTGCTGGCGTTGCCGTTGTTGCCGGTACGCACCGAGATTGCAGTCAACGATGCGCCGCTTCCGTTGCCCGATCCATTGCCGCGTGTCCCGACGTTCGATCCTGCGTTGTTGCCGGTATCGATTCGTGCGTGGTGCGAGGATACGGCGGACGCGCTACAGGTGCCGCTCGACTTCACGGCGGTTCCTGCCGTCATCGCGCTTGCTGGCACCATCGGACGGCGTGTCGGCATCGCCATGAAGCGCCGCGTGCGGTGGATCGAGATGCCGATGCTGTGGGGCTGCGTGGTCGGGCGTCCAAGCTCCGGCAAGAGTCCGGCATTGTCGCCAGCGAGGAAGATGCTGGAACGGCTCGCTGCGGAAGAACGCACCGTATATGGGCGCGAGCAACGCGACTTTGACGCCCGCGCGCTGATCGCCGATGCCAACAAGGCCAACGCAAAGAAAGCGATTCAGGTCGCACTGAAGAAAGGCGACAAGCAAGCGGCGGAAGCGGCGGCGGACGATGCCCTGTTCGACGATGATCCGCCCACCGAGCCGCGCATTCTGGTCAACGATGCGACGGTGGAAAAACTGGGCGAACTGTTGAATGCCAATCCGCGCGGACTGGTGCAGTACCGCGATGAACTCGCGGGCTGGCTGGCGAATCTGGATCGTGAAGGCCGTGAGGGCGACCGCGCATTCTGGCTTGAATGCTGGAACGGCACCGGCACGTTTACCGTGGATCGCATCGGTCGAGGCACAATCCCTATTGAAGCCTGCGCAATGTCGATCTTGGGTGGCATGCAACCAGGCAAGCTGGCCGAGTACGTGCGTGGGGCGGTGCGTGGCGGCTTCGCCGACGACGGACTCATGCAGCGGTTTCAGTTGGCGGTATACCCCGATCTGCCGAACGGATGGACATACACCGACCGCGCGCCGAATCCGCAGGCCGAGGCGCAGGCATGGGCCACGTTCCAGCGGCTGCGCGCGCTCGACCCGGACGCCATCGGCGCAGAACGCGATGCATGGGACGACGTGCCGTTTCTTCGCTTCGACGATGAAGCGCAGGAACTGCTGATCGAGTGGATGACCACGCACATGCAGCGACTTCGTGCGAACGAGGAACCGGCATGGATGGAATCGCACCTTGCCAAGTTTCCCGGCCTTGTCGGGCGTCTGGCGCTGGTGCTGCACCTGGCCGACGACAGGCAGGGGCCGGTATCGGCGGACACGCTGGCCGTGGCGCTGAACTGGTGCGACTACTTGGAAGGCCATGCACGGCGCATCTACTCGCCTGCGACCGACAACGGACTAACCGGCGCGCACTTGATCCTGAAGCGGCGCAGCGATCTTGCCGAGCCGTTCACTGCGCGCGAACTGTACCGGCGCTGCTGGGCCGGGTTGTCCGATCCAGATGCCGTACTGGAAGCGCTCGACGTGCTGACAGAGCATCGCTATCTCGACGCCAGCGACGGCGCATCTGGTGGGCGACCGACAGTCATCTACGCATGGACGGTGCCGTGATGGACTGGGCCGCTCGACTCGCACAGCGCCGACAGATATTTCCAAAAGGGGCGGGTGACCCACTGACAAAACTGACAGAACCCCCTTTTGGCGGTTTTGGCAGTGACCCGGACGCCCATTCTGAAAATATCGCGGGGCAACCGACCGAGCTGCGCGCCCAGCTTCACCGCATCGCTGCCGATGCCGGTCTGCCCGCGTCCAACGTCCACAACCTGCACGCCGACGACGAGAGCGCCTGCGCGGGCCTTCCAATGGCAACCCTGCGCGATTGCCTGCGCGCCCAAGACTTCGGGCGGCTGATGGATCGGGGGATACCGCCACCGGGCTACACGAAGGCCGTGGAGTGCTCAGGCTGCGGCCCTGTGCTGCTGTGGCAGTCCTCGCCCGATCGCGTCATCGCTTGCCCGTGGTGCTTCCGTCGAAGGGCAGGCAACGTGATCCCGAGAGCAGAAGGCGGATAAGCGTGACCGACTCGCAGTGGGCTGCCCCGACATCGCGCACGCACCTGCGCGCGAACAACTTAGGAAATGCCGCAGCAGCACGCACTCCCTGCGGGGCACGTCGACGCCGCGACGGGCAGCCTTGCGAAGCGCCGAGCCTGCCGGGCAAGCGTCGCTGCAAGTGGCATGGTGGATGCTCAACGGGGCCGCGAACGCCGGAAGGCATCGACCGCGTGACCGCCAACCTACCTGGGCAGAAAACTGCTACAAAGTGCTGGCGGTTGTTGCCGCTGGCAATTACGGAGGGGCGTGATGGGCTTAATTCGATGGATCGCGATTTGGATCGTCTTGGCTGTGACCGCTAGCTTAGCCGGCTGTGCAAACCCATCGGTCGTTAGAGTTAAGCAGGCGGAAATTGGCGCTCTGGTGATGCACAAGGCATACGTGCCTCGATTCGAAGGCAATCCCAACTTCGTCGAGGAGAGCACAGATATCTTCATATCCGAACTCGAGCCGCGCGTGTCGATCGAAATCATTGAGGGGTCGGCACTGCGCAATGAGTCGTCCGACATCCTCGCTGGCGGCAACCTAGCGTCGTCTGATCTTGCTATCGCGAAAGCGAAACAGGTGGGCGCGCAAGTTGTAATTCTTGGCAAGGTCTCGAGCTATTGGAACGGTGTAACGGGCAACGGTTTTGCAACGGTGCGTGTGATCGACGTGGCGACCGGCAAGGTACTCGCATCGTTCCATCGCCCCAGCGGCCTCTTGGTAGGCAATAGCGAGCATCAAGGAGTGATGGCAGCGGTGAAGCGCACGGCGGACGATGTGGCAAAGGCGCTCAAGTAGATTGCGCACGGGTCACTAAGTTGTACTGCCGAATTGCGCGCGTCTTGCCCTTGAACCGGGCTACCCGCGAGGCAGATTCAGGCAGTTTGTCTGCCATGCTCAGGCCCGCGACTCATGCGCAGCCAAGCACTGGAAGCCAGCCTCACTGACCGCGACGCGGTCGCCCGCGCGGCATGCATCGCGCGCGGGTGAAGCTTCCGGAGTTATCTGACGCTGAGAAGGCCCGTAACGCCTGGAAAGGCACGCGACGAATGCTGTGGATGCTGTCGCGCGCGTTGCGGGAGCAAAAAGATGGGATGCGATGACGGGCAGAAAAGGGTCGACTTTCGCCGGACTGCGACCGTCTCCTTTGTGCCTATTCTGTTGAAAAACTCGCCGGCTCAATCTGATGCTCGCGAAATCGGCAACGAGAGTGCGATATCCACAGGAAAAAGAACAAAATTCCGCTGAAACCG
>JBBQTD010000067.1:0-5779 GCA_038234715.1 Lysobacterales bacterium
GGTCGACAACCTCGTGCGCAAGCTGCGCGAAGTGGTCGGATCGATCAAGGAACACGAGCGCCGCATCCTCGATATCTGCACGCGCAAGGCGAAGATGCCGCGCAAGGATTTCCTGCGCGCATGGGATGGCAGCGCGACCAATTTGAAGTGGGCCGACGAAGTCATTCGCCGCAAGCAGAAATGGGCGTCCGGCGTGCGTGAGCACAAGGATGCGATCATCGCCGAGCAGGAGAAACTGATCGGCACCGAGCACGCGCTGTGGCTTTCGCTGCCCGAGATCAAGGAAGTCAATCGCGCAATGGCCTATGGCGAGGCGAAAGCGCGCAAGGCCAAGAAGGAAATGGTCGAAGCCAACCTGCGCCTGGTGATCTCGATCGCGAAGAAATACACCAACCGCGGCCTGCAGTTCCTGGACCTGATCCAGGAAGGCAACATCGGCCTGATGAAGGCGGTCGACAAGTTCGAATATCGTCGCGGCTACAAGTTCAGCACCTATGCGACCTGGTGGATCCGCCAGGCGATCACCCGCTCGATCGCTGACCAGGCGCGCACCATCCGCATCCCGGTGCATATGATAGAGACGATCAACAAGCTCAACCGCATCTCGCGACAGATGCTGCAGGAGATGGGTCGCGAGGCCACGCCGGAAGAACTCGCGGCGAAGATGGAGATGCCCGAGGACAAGATCCGCAAGGTGCTCAAGATCGCCAAGGAGCCGATTTCGATGGAAACCCCCATCGGCGACGACGAGGATTCGCATCTCGGCGATTTCATCGAGGACACCAACATGGAGTCGCCGTCCGAAGCGGCCACCAATGTCGGCCTGATGGAAACCGTGCGCGACGTGCTGGCCGGGCTGACACCCCGCGAGGCCAAGGTGCTGCGCATGCGCTTCGGCATCGACATGAACACCGATCACACACTGGAAGAAGTCGGCAAGCAGTTCGACGTCACCCGCGAGCGCATCCGCCAGATCGAAGCCAAGGCGCTGCGCAAGCTGCGTCATCCCAGCCGCTCCGAAACCCTGCGCTCGTTCCTCGATCAGGATTGAGCCGGCTCAGATCTGACGTAAGAAAAGATCTGATGGATGAATAACGGCTGCGCGAGCGGCCGTTTTCATATGGAGTCCGCTCGTGGTGAGCTCCGCTCATCCTGAGCTTGTCGAAGGATCGAACCATGAGCGGAAACTGCGCGATGCTGCCTACGAGCGCGTTATCATTCAGAGCCGCGGGCCTATAGCTCAACGGTTAGAGCTGCGGACTCATAATCCGTCGGTTGCAGGTTCGAGTCCTGCTGGGCCCACCAACAGAAATTTCAGTTCTTTAGGCTGTGTATCGGAACCCCTGATCGCTTGTTCGCTTGTGCAAGTCGCAGTCCATGAGACAGGATTGTCCGAAACGTGGCTCTTCCGGGATGGCCAGTGAACTTACACGCAGGGCAGGCCAATGTCTGATGGTACGTTAGCCCAATCCGACGCGGACGCACTGTTGCGCATGGAAAAAGTGCGCCTGACCGATGACCCCGTAACTTTTCCCGACATGGGTGGCCGACTCGAAGTTGCGCTGGCTTCGCGTGATCACCGTGAGTCGTTTTCGCTAGACATCAACCGGAAGCGCATCTCCCTCCGAACCGGCTATCAAACACGCGCACGTCAGACGGTCATCCTTGCCCGACTGGATTTTGCTGCGCCGCACAGAAATCCGGATGGCACTGAAATCGGTGTTCCGCACCTGCATCTGTATCGAGAGGGCTTCGGCGACAAGTGGGCAATGGCGGTTCCAGACGGGATGCTGCGCGCACCCGATGATGCCTGGGAGGTGCTTCTCGATTTCATGGGTTACTGCTACATCGTAGAGGCGCCGAAATTCGCTCGAGGCTTGTTTACATGAATGCGACGGCCGATCTCGTTGCGCGCTATTACGATTGGCTCAAAGCCAAGACATCATGGCGTGATATCGGCGAATGGGCGGAGATTACGACTCCCTACCTCGATCGACACAATGACTACATCCAAATATATCTGCGCCAGATCGATCACGAATATGCGCTAACGGATGACGGTTACACCATTGCTGATCTGATCCAATCGGGCTGTTCGCTTGATTCACCGCGCCGCAAGGCTCTGCTTCAGACCACCTTAAATGGCTTCGGAGTGCGGCTGGTAGATGGTGCACTCGAAGTCACCGCGACGCGGGACACGTTTGCGCTTCGTAAGCATAGTTTGTTGCAAGCCATTCTTGCCGTGAACGATTTATTCTACGTTGCGAGATCCAGCGTCGAGAGTTTCTTTTTCGAAGACGTGGCCCTCTGGCTTGACAACGCTAACATCCGCTACACGCCGAAAGTGAGTTTCGTCGGACACAGCCGCTACACACATCAGTTCGATTTTGCTATCCCCAAGTCTCGCAGTCAGCCGGAACGCATCCTGCGAGTCATCAACAATCCAAACAAGGACAACGCCCAGAACACGGCATTTGCGTGGGTAGACACGAAGGAAGCGAGGCCGCCTAATTCGGCGGCATACGCGATACTCAACGATCGCGAACACTCCATCAGCGATGCGGTGAGCGAAGCATTGACTAGCTACGAAATTAATCCGTTGCCTTGGTCCAAGCGAGACGACTATCGCGAACTGCTTGCGGCTTGAATCGCATCGTAAACGCCATACCTTCTAGTCGAAAAATTTTCTTGAACGACTCAGCCATGCGAGACGTTCGATGCCCGCACTGAACTGGATCGGCAAGGACGCGAGTTCGACGACGAACCGCGACGCCAGAGTTGTGGAAGCAGCATTTGTCAGATTAGGTTTTGCGATTTGGCGGCAGAACTTTCCCTGCAAGCTCCTGTTCACTTCCCTGCTCCGATCGCAAGTAAGTGAGCCTCCCCACGTTGGCTTGGAGGCGGCAAGGCACGTGGTACCGAGGAGAAATTTCTGGAAATCCCCTGCAAATTTCCGTGATACAGGGAATTAGAGGCAGAGACGAGTTGGCCGCAGACTGGGTCCACCACCAACCAGTCAAGCAACCGATATGTTCTACAAGGTGAAACAGAAAGCGCGGATCTGCGAAGGTCGAGAGGACATCCATCACAGACCGTGATGCATGTGCGCTGACAACGCTGTGGTCACTCCTGCCTTGGCTAGGCCGAAAATTCATTACGGCCAAAGCGGCTTCGCAACGTGATCTATTTGCGTCAAGAGATTAACTTCGCGTGGGGGACGCGCCCTCGCATAACATGCGTTCGAATTCGGCAACGATGCGGGGTGTCGAAAAGCGCTGCACGAAGACGCGTCCGGCCTGACCCATCGCCGCGCGGCGCTGCGGGTCGTGCAACAATTCGAGAATGAGAGCGGACAGCGTGGCAGGATCGCTGTCCGACCAGAGCAGCCCACTTTCGCCGGCCGCAAAGGCTTCCGGCAGCCCACCGCGATCGCGCGCGATCACCGGCACGCCGCAGGCCTGCGCCTCTGCCAGCACGCGGCCGAAGGTTTCTTCGATCTCGGACGGACATACCAGACAATCCAGCGCGACGTGGTAGCGCTCCACGGCCTCAGTCCACGGCACGAATCGGTGCCGACTCGCGTGTAGTTCGGCCGCCACGCTGTCGCGTGTCGGTTGCCATTCCGGACCTTCCCCGACCCACACGGCATGCAAATCAGGATCGCGATCCATTGCGTGCGCAAGGGCTAGCCGAAGCACGATCACGCCTTTGGAGGCATCGTGTCGGCCGATGAATCCCACCACCGGCGCATCCGGTGGCAGGTCGAGTTCGACACGCGTGCGCCGACGGGCCTCGGAGTCGGGCGCAAAGCGATCCAGGTCGATGGGGTTGTACAGCGTGAGAAGCCGCGCTGCGCACGCGCCGTCGCTCACCAGCTTGTCGCGCCCGAATCGCGAGACCAGGAAGAACCGATCGACCACGCGCGGAAACACCACGCGCGTAAACCATCTACGGATGTAGGCCATGTGCCTGAACACCGCCAGCCGAGTGCCGGATGCTCGCGCGATCAGATACAACGGCCAGTAGTGCTTGAGGTGGTCGGTGACGATCCAGTCGGCCTTGATCGTGCGTACGGTTTTCCACACCACGCGCATCGCGCGCGGATCCGCACCGCCCCGGAACGGCGTGGCGTGCACCACAATTCCGCCGCGTCGCAGCAGCGTTTCAACGTCGCTACCAGCGCGCACGACTGCTTCGACACGATGGCCAGCCGCGCGGCAACCGATGGCCAGATCGACGAAGTGCTGTTCACTACCCCAGACCCGTCGGCTGGATTCCACAAAGACAAAATTCATTGCCTGCGAAGCCACGAATAAGGCGTGGCGGCATGCAGCGCAAACTTGAACAGGCCGCGTCCTCCGTTCACGGAAATGCGCGGCAGCCGCAGCGGATCGCTGGTCTGCAATGCTGGCCCGCGACGTACGGTCACGGCAGAAACGTAGCCTGCTTCACGCACGAGTTCGACCGTGTGATCGTCGTGATCGCCGAAGGGATAACAAAAATGTTCGACCGCTGTTCCGGTGATTTGCTGCAGTTGGCGACGACTTTCAGAAATTTCAAAGGCCGCCTGCGCCCGGTCGAGCTGGCTCAGACGGGGATGGGTGACGGTATGCGATCCGATCTCGTTGCCGGCCTCCAGCCATTGGCCGATCGCGGCTTGATCCATCACCGGTTTCTCAACCCCCAGGAGCTCCGCATCCCAGGCGTTGTGGCCGCCGATTGCGCCCGATACGACGTAGCATGTCGCATGGAATCCGTAGTGCCGCAAGATCGGCGCCGCATGCGTCAGATTGTCGGTGTAGCCGTCGTCGAAGCTCAGCACTGCAAGCTTGCGCGCATCGCCAGCGCGGAGGGCGCGCAGCCCCTCGCCCATCGACACGCCGTGTATGCCGAGTTGGCGCAGCAGCCGACACTGGCGACCGAACGTCTCGATCGCCACATACAGCTTCGGCAGACGCGCACCCACAGGCGGCGTCCCGATATTGTGGTACATGAAAATCCGCAATTGCTGCATGCCAGCGATGTCCAACAGCGAGTGACGAGGCGCGATTGTAGTTGAGACGTACTCGTGCAAGGGTAAATCCGTTGGGATCTGCCCTACGCCAGAGCATGAATACGATGCTTACTGCGTGTGAGCGACAGCCGGCCGATCGCGCAGAACTGGATTGCTATGGCAATCAAGATCACGTCTATGGGCGCAACGCCTTCGGCAATTTGCTGATGCGCAGCGTGCGGATGTTGGCGATCAGGCAACGCTGACCGTCGGCAATGACCGCGTGTTCGCCGGCCTTGACCCGGGTGGAAAAGTTTTCGAAACGGATGCGTGCGGCGGACAGCAGGGCGGGGCAATCGGTGGCGAAATCCAGCAGGTAGGCTTCATCGTAGGTATTGAACAGCACCAGTTGCCTGCTGCCGACCGGAATCCAGCGATACGGGCTGAACGCAACGCGGAACATCGCAATCCGCGTGTCGACCGCAGCTTCATAGGGTGCCGGATCGGCGGCTTGGCGCAGGGCAGATCCGGTCGGCGCGTAGGTCGAAGTCGGTGCTGGCGGAGATGGTGCCCGTGGCAGGCTGTCATTCGCTCCCGCAGGGTCGGACGATGCGGCTGGCCGTATTCCGGACCCCGCTACCGTTAGGGGATTCGCGCGTTCGCGGCGAATTTCCAGGATGCGTGCTTCCAGCAATTGCTGATCGTCGTCGATGCGGTGGATCTGTTTGCGCAGGGTGCTCTCCTGGGCCTCGGCGGATGGGTCATTGGAGTGACTGCTGTGCATAG
>JBBQTD010000068.1:0-4868 GCA_038234715.1 Lysobacterales bacterium
GGCTCTTCGTGGAAACGTGTGGGTGATTCCAGCTCTCTGGTTCGGCTGTAGGTCGCACCAGCTATTGCGCTGAGGCCAGTCAAAGGCGGCTCGGATTCTGGGACGCTTTGGCGATGGCCAGATCACCTCGATGCAAACGGCGTCTGCGCGACGCCTACGCCTTCCCCGGCTTCCGACCCGAAGCGATCGTCAGAGGCGTCTTCGGCGATCCCAAGGTGCGGATCGTCACTCTCGTTCGGCGCTCAAAAAAACGGTCTGTGGCGGTTGCGGTCACGCGCAGTCGGGCTGGTACGACCGCAAGGTCAGGCAGGTTCGCGACCTGTCCTGCGGCGACACGCGGGTGCTGCTGGAGTTCGAGCAGCGCCGGCTGGATTGCAAGGTCTGCGGCAAGGTGAAGACCGAACGGATCGACTTTCTTGCTGACAACCCGTTCTACACGAAGCGGTTTGCATGGCACATCGGCCGGCGCTGTCGGGCATCGTCGATCCGCGATGTGGCCAGGGAGTTCCATCTCGACTGGCATACGGTCAAGGCGCTGGACAAGCAATACATGGCCGAGCAGCTCAAGCGCGCCGGGATGCCGGGGCCCAAGGCGATCGGGATCGACGAGATCTCGATCCGCAAGGGCCACACCTACCGCATCGTGGTCAGCGATCTGATCCGCAAACGGCCGATCTGGTTCGGTGGCCAGGATCGTTCCGAGGCCAGCATGGCGCAGTTCTACAAGGCGCTCGGAGTGAGGAAATCCGCTGGAATCAGGCTCGCAGTGATGGACATGTGGAAGCCGTTCGGCAACGCCACCCGGGCACATGCGCCCAAGGCTGCGATCCTGTTCGACAAGTTCCACGTCATGGGTCACCTTGGCAAAGCGCTCGATACGGTGCGCAAGTCCGAGTACGCCAGGCTGAGCGGCAAGGACCGCCGCTACATCAAGGGCCAGAAATACACCTTGCTGTCGAACCGCGAGAACCTCACCGTCGATGGTCGCGCCGCACTCAAGCAACTGCTGGCAGCCAACAAGCGGCTCAACATCGCCTACCTGCTCAAGGAAAGCTTCGGCCAGCTGTGGGACTACCGGCGCGAAGCCTGGGCACGACGCTTCTTCGACCAGTGGCGCGCATCGCTCAAGTGGCAGCGGCTCAAGCCGTTCGAGAAGTTCGCCGAGATGATCGAGCGGCACTGGGATGGCATTGCCGCGTACTGCGATCCCGAGAACAAAGTCTCGTTGGGCTTCGTCGAAGGACTCAACAACAAGATCCGGGTCATCCAGCGTCGCGCCTACGGCTTGCGCGACGAGGAATATATGCGACTCAAGATCCTCACGTGCATGCTGCCAGAGCTGTGAAATCGCGCAAATCTACCCACACGTTTTCACGAAGACCCAAAAAAGGTATCTCTTCGGAACCAACTGAACTCGCATCGCTACCTTGACCGATGACTCGCCAATTTGGGGTCGCGAGTTGGATCGTAGACCGCAAAATAGCTCAATGACCGCGTTCACGAGATAGGACCTACTCCACGTGACGCATTTGTAGCCGCCGGTAAAAGGTGCATCGCATTGTCGGTGCACCGCAATCACAGACCATCCCATGTTGCAGCCTGATAGCTGCCGGTCATGACTGTCTCGTTAGGGTCGAAAGCGGCGCTCGCGCCGCCCGCTGGCCATGGGTTACCGCGGCGATCAGAGCAGTACGGCACTCGCCTCAGATTCGCTATGACCGATACTGGCAACCCTGCTCCGTTCGGGATCCGCCATGCATTGCAACGTTTCGAGCTTTGGAATGACCCTTCCGTTCGTGCTGCTGGTCGCTTGCGGCAGCGCCTTGGCGGCAGATGCGCCGCATCCGCCGATCTTCGTCCATGTCAACAACGAGACGGCAGACGATGCTCCGAAATTCAATGCCATGGGCCACTACGTCGGCTTCCTGCCGTATCTGGCGGAGCAGCATGAATATGCGAAGATTCCGTTGCGTTACGAGGTCATCCGCCACGCGCTGACGGACGTCGATCTGGCGTCCGCCTACAGGTCGGCATTGCACTGCCTGCCGAGTCCAGCTGCGAAGGAGGACTGCAGGGACGTAGCACTCTATCAGGGCGCATCGAAGGCTCCCGACGTCCAGCCCGTCACGACCAAAGGCACGACAACGCGCGTCGACCTGAACATCGACTTCCGGCCTGCCCCTGCCGCGATGGTCTTCCGCTTCACTTTTTCGGAACCGGAAGAAGCCCGGTCGGACCAGATCAGGAAGGGGTTCGTGTTCGCCTACGTCGAGCCTGTCGACAAGGCACACGATGCCTTTCCGTTCGCCGATCCGGCTGACGCCAAGCCTAGTGCGTCGGAGGCCGTCGCCCGCAGCTACTGGTTCGACGGCCATCCCTCACGCTTCGAAACGACCCTTCGCGGCGCCCTCCAGGACTTCCGTCAATTCACGTCGATGTACTACGAGCGCGCCGGCGCGCCCGCGGACGATCCATCCGACGCGGCTTGGTGGAAGGAACTGGGTCACATCAGCGACTTGAAGAACAAGGGGCTCGTCCAATGCAAAGGGCACGCCTGCAAGTGGCCGTATTTCCGCGTCCAGGACGGCAGAATCTGGGTCGCGCCGTCTTTCGGAGTGCAATACCCCAACTACGAATCCGATCCGCTCTCCGCCTGGGGTGGGCAAGCCCCGGCTACCCCGTGACGGCAGTGCACGACAGTTCCGTTCCCGTCGCGTCGTCCCTGATCCAGACCTTCCACGTGCGCTTGCCGATTTCAGATTGCATTGAATAGGTCTTGCCAGCCGCGAAGTTGCAGCGAAGCGTTCCGCCACCGTACTGATTCCCCACCCCCCGCTGAATCGAGACGGAGTACTTCACGTCGTGGGCACCCGGGGTCAGCACGTAGTCCTTGAACAAACCCACGCCTCGATGCTTGCCGTCGAACTCAATCACGTAGATGCCCGATTGGGTCGATTCGAGCAGGGTTACCCGATCCTGGGGATGCAGTGGGCCCGCGTCTCCAATGGTCCTCTCCCCAGCGCATGAAGTGAGGAGGGCAAGCACGAAGGTGAGAGCGAACAGCCTGGCGAACAGCATGGGAAGGCCTCATTCATCGGAAACACGAAGACACGCTGGTATGGAAACTCCTGGCACTACTCGTGGCGAAGCAGCGCAAAGTCCCACGGCGAGGCGAACCTCAATTGTCGAGAGCCTGACGCTCTGACGTCACCGCTTCACCAACTTTACCACCGCAAAGCAGACCAAGTCGCGTGCGGGAGTCGCTGCGGCAAGACGGCGGTCGAATTGTGGTCCGCGTTCTCATCTTCCGATGCTGATGAACGGTGGGGTCCAGTTAGAAACACCCGTGCTCCGCGCACGTAAACGCGTACGATACGTCGGACCACCAAGCCAGGGAACCAGGCCATGAAAACATTTCTCGCAGTCTTCACCACCGCATCGAACGAGCGCGCCCAATGGGAAGCGCTCGATGAGCAGACGCGCAACGATCGCGCGAAGGCCGGCATGATCGCCTGGCATAAGTGGATGGCCGATCACCAGGACATCCTGGTCGATCATGGCGGTCCGCTCGGCAAGACCAAAAAGGCGTCGACCGCCGGCGTGCATGACGTCTCGAACAATCTCGGCGGATACGTCAAGGTGCGGGCCGAGTCGCACGAGGCGGCGGCGAAGCTGTTCGAGAATCATCCGAGCTTCGCAATCTTTCCCGGCGAGGGCGTCGAGGTGATGGAAGTCCTGCCGATTCCGACGTCGATGTAAGCGCAGCGATCCGGCAAACGGGCCGGAGTGATTGATCGCCTCAATGCGATATTCCCGCTGTTCCCTTTTTGTCTTGGCCTGTTCGCAGCAGGTCGCGCGGTGGATGCAGGGAGGCGCTGCGTAGTGCTACATGGCGCAACGTTGCTATCGCCTGTAGACGTGTTCGCTGCCCGGCACGTACCATCGCCACAGGTGTTCCTTCGCGCGGCTCAATCCAATGCGTTCTGCCACGACTGGATCTGACGGCGCGTCCATGCCGTCGCTGACGATGGTGAATCCATCCCGCGCCGAAACCAGGTCGATTCCATCCAGCGCGCCGGTGATACCCATGGCCTGGGTCAGGCGTGCGGGGCCACTGCACAGTTCGCGGTCGCGTCGCGCACGCGGACGTGCTGCGCGCATCCGATCGAGGCCAGCCATCGGCTCGAGAGCCCGCAGCAACACGCCCGATCCATCGCCCTCATCCCCGCACACCGCGTTGCAGCACCAATGCATGCCGTACGTGAAATAGACATACATGCAACCGGCAGGACCGAACATCGTCGCGTTGCGCCGGGTCTTGCCGCGGTACGTGTGGGCAGCCTCGTCGACCGCGCCGCAATACGCTTCGACTTCGACAATCCGTCCGCTTCTGCCATCGGAAGACACGAGCACCTTGTTGAGCAATTCCGGGGCCACCCAACGCGCTTCGCGTTGATAAAACGATCGCGGCAGCACGGTCTGCGACGGCGAACGTGATGGAATGTTTGGAGAGTCACTCATGCGCTCGTTCACCAGGCAACGCGGTCCCGACCCAACCATTCCCCTGAAGGGGAGCGCTCAAGCCGCAACGTCGCGAATGGCAGCGTCCAGCACTTCCTCGACCTGCTTGGACACCCCAAGCTTCTTCAGCTTGCGCGCAAGCTTCTCCAGCCGCTTGAGCGCATCCGTGGAATGGGAGCCTCGTCGCGACGCAGGCCTTCGCTGCAACTAGGGAAGGTCTGAATAAGTCACCGGGAAAGATTTGACCGGCGAATTTTCGTGTTCTCGACGCGCGTGATTCATTCCAGACCCGCTGAGTTGCTGGAATCGCGTTCAAAGCATCATTTAGCGTCGCTTTCTGCGGCTTT
>JBBQTD010000069.1:0-4651 GCA_038234715.1 Lysobacterales bacterium
CATGCAACAGGTGGGCGACGTGCCCGTCGCGCACCAGCGTTTCCAGCTGCGCCCGGGACGTGGGGTTGATGTCGAACGACACGCGGTCGTTCACTTGCCGACCCTGCACCATCGTCGCGGACACGGCGAAGTCGCGGTAGCTGCAGGCGCACGTTAACGACCCGACACGCATGCGTGACCTCGACGACTTCCGCGCGCTCTTGCGCGCCCAGCGCCATGCACTCAACATCGGCGAAGTCCGGGAATATTTCGCCCTGTTTGATCGCAAGGACCTGCTCGATGCGTGGCTTGCAGAAGTCGACCTACCCCATGCGTGATCGCCCGCCGATCCTTGTCAGCGAGGGTGGCGTGCCCTATCGCCCAACGCATGCCACGGATCCGCTGACGGAATGGATCGACCTGATGGAAGCGGTGGAAGCCCTCTGCCCGAAGTGGCCTGTGCGCGACGAAGTGTTCTTGTCGGATGGGTTCGTGCTGTGACCTGCCCGACTTCCCGCAGTGTGTTCGAGGCAATCAGCGAGCGCGGCGGCGTGTGGCAGATCAGTCTTGCGTTGTATGAGGTCGGCGGGAATACCGCCGCAACATGTAGAACAGCTCCTTCCCCAGCTTGCGGGGAAGATTGGGATGGGCGCGGCCTTCGGGCGTACCATCGAGTGAAGGCAGGAGAAATCCCAGCAAGCGCATGCTGCTGACCTGGCAAGAAGGCATCGCCGGCCTCCGCGACAAGCGCATCTACGCCTTGGGCGACGCCGCGCTGGGTGACGCCTACATCGGATTCTCCGATCCAAAGCCCACCGTCAGGGAGCGCCATGTCATCGGCCGTTCGGATCTGCTGGGGAGGCACTGAAAATGCGTATTGGCCAATCAGAAACAGACATGCGCCACACTGATGTCGACTGGAAAGGGGATCTCGTCTTATGACTTTGCAAACTCTCTGCGTTCCGCGGCCGTCCGTGTTTGCCGCGGATCGCCGCGCCACCGTCCTGAGTCTCGACACGTTCCTTAAGGGACAGATCCACGGACAGGAGTTCTTCGACGAGAACTACTTCACCAACGGCATGCTAACGCTGGTGGATCGCGCATTCCGCCACCTTGCGGGCGAACGCGCTGGATCCTCGGTGTTCCAGTTGTCCCAAGCCATGGGCGGCGGTAAGACTCACAGCATGATTGGGTTGGGCTTGCTTGCCCGCGATCCAGAACTCAGAAGGCGTGTACTCGGCGCGCAGGATCCGGCGCCCCGCCTCGGCAAGTGCCGGGTGGTTGGCTTCAATGGCCGCAGCACGGACGCGCCGCGTGGTATCTGGGGTTCTCTTGCAGATCAGCTGGGCAAGGCCGAGCAATTCGCGCGTTACATATCGCCATTGCTGAGCGCGCCAGGTCCCGAGGCTTGGAAGCAAGTCCTCGGCGGCGACCCAACGGTTATCTTTCTCGACGAGCTACCGCCTTACCTTGAGTACGTCGTGTCGGTTCCAGTCGGTAATGCCGACCTGGGTGTAGTGACGACCGCAGCACTCGCCAATCTTTTCATAGCCGTTGCCGAAATGGACAACGTATGTCTGGTGTTGTCCGATCTTGCCGGCACCAACTTCTCGTTGGGGCAGGCTGGGCTGCAGTCCGCCTTCGACCGCGCGATCCAAGGCATCAGCTCAGAATCTCGGCGCATCGCAGTGCCCATTACGCCGGTCAACCCCAACGGCGACGAGCTTTATCACATTCTTCGAAAGCGTCTGTTTGAGCAGGTGGGTAATGAGGACGAGAGCAAGCGAATCGCAGCGGCTTATCGCGATGCGCTGAAGGAAGCCGTCAACATGGGGCTGACTTCGACATCGCCAGAGTCGATGTACCAGCGCGTTACAGATTCCTACCCGTTTCACCCGGACCTGCGCGAGTTGGTCGGCAAGTTCAAGGAAAACGAGGGGTTCCAGCAAACCCGTGGTGTCATTGATCGGATGTTTGCGAGTGGGATTTCGGCATCGCGCGGGCGCGGCGCCTCGCCGTCCGTGGCCATTTCTCGCTGATTTCCGGCAGCGGGCCGAGCGCGGCCCTGCGGGTTCGTTGCCGCTTCGTGTTGTCTTGCCTGGTTTCGCCTTCTGCGTCGTGGCCGGCGGGGTGTCACACGGCCACAGCGGGCGGTGCACGCGGTGCAGGCCGGTAGTGCGCTTTCTCCAGCGCGCCGTGCTTTTCGAAATGGGCGAGGATGGCGCGGATGGCGGTAGGTTCTTCGATGCTGGCGACGATGCGCACCGAGCCGCCGCAGTGGCCGCACGTGCTCACGTCGATGTTGAAAACGCGCTTGAGGCGTTGCGCCCAGGTCATCGAGCGGCGCTTTTCGTCGGGGCTGCGGTGGTCGCTGTTGGCCGCAGTCGACTCCTCGTCCGTAGGAGGACGTTTGCCGCGCCCCGATGGCGTCATCAGAGCCGGCAGTTTGCCGACAGGACAGACCAGTTGCATGGCGGCACTCCCCGTCGCGAGCCGGTCGCTCCTCGCTGTCGGGCTTGACGTGTCCTTGATCTGCGTCAGGTACAGCAGCACGCAGGCGTTGCAGCATCCGGTTGCGCGTCACACCAGTCCCGCGCAGCCACTCAAGTGAAGGTCGATGTCATGAAATCGCTGCTGCTGATTGTTGTCCTGCTGGCCGGCGCGGGCACCGCTTACGGGCACGAAGCAAAGGTGGCTCGCACCGCACCTGCTGCAAGTGCCAGCACCGCCAAACTGGCGACGACGATGGCTTATCGCTGGCATGCCGATGCATCGTTGCAAGCGGGCATGGCTCGGGTGCGCACCGCGTCCGATGCGCTGGAGCACCTGCAGCACGGCCATCTGGACGCCCGGCAAGTGCGCGCGCTCGCCGATGAAATCACCGAAGCGGTGAACTACATGTTTGCGAACTGCAGGCTCGATCCCGCGCCTGACGCCGCCCTGCATCCGCTGCTGGCCAAGCTGTTGACCGACAGCCAGGCACTTCAGCAGCATCCGACCGACTCCATCCCGGTGTTTCAGATTCGCGATGTGCTGGCGCGCTACGCGGAGTTGTTCGATGAAAGCAAGTTGTAGATTTGCGCGAGCCGGTTCGCGGCGATCAACGCTTCATGTCGACGTTTGCGCTGATTCCGATCCTCCAGCGAACAGTCGCTGTGCATCGCCATAGGTAAAACCCGATGCGAGACCGTCGAAGTTCCGGTCCCGCAACAAACGAGCAACGGCTTGGTCGATCGCGCCCAGCGCTAGCGTCGCGAAACGCGTCGCGGTACTGACCCGCGCCACGCCGATCCGGGCCAGTTCTTGCAGGCTTGGTACGCCGGATATCGCAGCCACATTGATCGGTGCATCGATCGACTGCACCAGAGTTGCGAGTACGTCGCGATCGGCCAGGCCGATTGGAAAGATGCCATCGGCACCGGCCGCCAAGTACGCCTGCGCGCGATGTATCGCCTCGTCCAGACCGATTGCTGGATCGGACATGTCCGGTTGCATCCACACGTCCACGCGTGCGTTGATCACGATCGGTATTCCGGCATTCACAGCAGCAGCTCGCGCTGCGCTGATCCGCGCCGCTGACGCATCGATTCCGCGCAGCGGGCCGTGGCCGGGAAGGCTGTCTTCCAGATTGATGCCCACTGCTCCGGCAGCGATCGCCCCGCGCACCGCGCCGGTCACTGCATCGGGTGTCTCGCCGTAACCAGATTCCAAATCCACCGTCACTGGCAAGTCAGTGACTCGCGTGATCCGCGCCGTTGCCGCCAGCACTTCGGCAAGTGGCGCGTGTTGTCCGTCCTGGTAACCCAGCGACCACGCCATGCCTGCGCTGGTGGTAGCGATCGCGGTGAAACCGTGACGTGCGAACAGGGCAACGCTACCGGCATCCCAGGCGTTGGGCAGTAACAGCAGGTTCGAGCGGTCGTGCAGTTTGCGGAAGGCTTGCGCCTTGGCTGCTTGGGAAGCTTTTTCCATTGTTGTTCCATAGGAGCAGAGGAAGGCTGGCGGCGAACTAAGCCGACGCCAGCGACTTGGGAAGGTATCCGTGACTGAGTCGAAGGATACCTACTGAAGGTTCGTGAACCTCGCGCCGCGAGCAGGCAATCATCCAATGTGGATTATGGATCGCGCGCTATATTGCAACGATCATGAGTGAACCGGATCTGCTGAAAATTGCCCGCACGCTGGCGCGCAATGTCGCCGGCTTGACGCTGACCACGCCGAGTCACGTCTACAACCCTCTGGATTACGCGTGGTCGGGCTATCGGGAATACCTGCGGCGCTACGGATCACAGCGAGGGCGAGTGTTGCTGCTCGGCATGAATCCCGGGCCTTGGGGCATGGCGCAAACGGGCGTGCCATTTGGCGATGTGGTGACGGTGCGTGAATGGTTCGGTATCACGTCACGCTTGGGCAAGACGTTGCCGGAGCAACATCCCAAATACCCGATCCTCGGCATGGCCTGTCACCGCAATGAAGGCAGCGGTTCTCGCTTGTGGCGTTGGGCGGATGCACGCGTGGGCAAACCCGATGCATTCTTCGAGCGCTTTTTCGTGTGGAATTATTGTCCGCTGCTGTTCATCGGAAACGGACGTAACCTCATTCCCGAGCAGTTGAACCGAGACGAGACAGCGGCACTGACTGCGGTGTGCGATCAAGCCTTGACCGGCGTGAT
>JBBQTD010000070.1:0-4531 GCA_038234715.1 Lysobacterales bacterium
CGGCAAGGCCGTCCCGCCCCAATGGCATAAACTCCCCTGCATCATGCCGATCGTCACCACATTGCACAGCGGTTCGGTCACAGTCACCGACTACCGCTGCACCGCAACTGCGTCCGACCGTCCGGTCACGGAAGTGCACAACGCGTATTCCGTGTCCTACGTGCGCCGTGGCGGATTCAGCTATCGCTATCGCGAGCAGACGTACGAGATGGTCGCCGGCTCGGTGCTGGTCGGGCGGTGCGGCGACGAGTTCGTGTGTACGCATGATCATCACGCGTCTGGTGACGAATGCCTGTCGTTTCGTCTCTGTCCGGAAATTCTCGAGATGCTCGATCGCAGCGGCACCAAAGGCCACGACCGGATCTGGCGCAGTGGCGGGTTGCCGCCGTTGCCCGAACTGGTCGTGCTCGGCGAGCTGGCGCAGGCGTGCGTCGAGAACCGCAGCGATATCGGTCTCGATGAGATCGGGTTGGTGTTCTCCTCGCGCTTCGTCGAGGTGGTCTCCGGGCGCAAACGCGACAGCGTGACGTTGGCGCAGCGCGATCGGCGCCGAGCCGTCGAGGCGGCAATGTGGATCGACGCGAATGCGGCTGCGCCGCTCGACCTGGATGCCACGGCAAGGCAGGTGGGTTTGAGCCCGTTCCACTTCCTGCGCATCTTCGCCAAGGCGATCGGCGCGACGCCACACCAGTACCTGGTGCGATCACGGCTGCGGCGCGCGGCGCGCCTGCTCGCTGACGGTAGCGATTCGATCACCGATGTCGCACTCGATGTCGGTTTTGCCGATCTGTCCAACTTCGTGCGGACCTTCCATCGCGCGGCTGGCGTATCGCCGCGTGGGTTCCGCAATGCCGCACGCGGCGACCGCAAGATTCTCCAAGAGCGTCTGTCAGCCCTCGCCTAAGCTGGCCTCCCGTTCAAGGAGACCAGCATGTACGACCACATCGGTTTGAAAGTCGCCAACCTCGACGCCAGCGTGCGCTTCTACACCGCCGCACTCGCGCCGCTCGGGCACGTGCTGTGTTGTCGCGACGACGCCAGCGCGGGATTCGGGCCCACCGGGGAACCGACGCTCTGGCTGTACCAGGACAACGCGCATGCAGGCACGCATGTCGCATTCCGCGCAAGCGATCGCGCCGCTGTCGATCGGTTCCACGTAGAAGGCGTGAAGCATGGCGGTCGCGACAACGGCGCGGCAGGCCTGCGCGCCGACTACAGTCCGACGTACTACGCCGCATTCCTGGTCGATCCGGACGGCAACAACGTCGAAGCGGTGTGCCTGCAGGAGGGCGCATGAAAACCCTCTGCGCGTCCCTCGTCGCAGCGCTTGCGCTGTGGGCGTCCGCAGCCGCAGCGGACGATCGCGCCACCGTTGCCGCACTCGACACGCAGTACCAGGCAGCGGTGAAGAGCAACGATGCGGCGACGATGGGCAAGATCCTCGCCGACGATTTCGTCCTCGTCACGGGCAACGGCAAGACATTCAAAAAAGCCGACCTGATCGATGAGGCGCGAAGCACCGACAATCGCTACGAGCATCAAGAGGACAGCCAGCAAACCGTGCGTGTCTGGTCGGACACCGCCGTGGTCACGGCGTTGCTCTGGGTCAAGGGCCGCAGCAAGGAGCAATCGTTCGACTACAAACTGTGGTTCAGCGATATCTACGTGCGCACGCCCGCGGGATGGCGCTACGTTTTCGGGCAGGCGTCGCTACGCCTGCCGGCACCGTAGCTTCGGAGTCGCTGCCAGCAGCGAGGCTGGTCATCCCGGCGCCGAGCTGGGGGACAGCAATCGTGTTGCTTGAATCGAGAAGCCTCGCCGAACCTGGAGTTCCGCATTCGACTGCAATCTCCGCTGGGGTGCTCCGCGATCGTCTTCAGTTGCAGGCTGCCCCACACATTGCATTCGGCTTCAGTGCGCTGTCGCGTCGGCACATGCCTTGAGCGCATCGGGCTTGAAAAGCAGATCCTTCAGGTAACGGAACAGCGTCGACGCGACAGGCGGATCGCGATTGGAAAGGACCTCGAGCGTCCACTGGTCTTCCGGGAATTCGGCAAACTCGGCGTTTGCCCCGGCTGTTCCGCCGTTGTGGCCAAACCAGCGCTTTCCGTCTTCCGTGCCGACGCCGAAGCCCATACCGTAGCTGCGTTCCGGCTTGCCGTCGCTGGCGGGGTACGCGACGATCTGCTGCGAGGTCAATGCGTTCCGCGTGGCAGCGCCCACCAGCTTGTCCTGCAGCAACGCGTCGGCGAAGTGCTGCATGTCCGCGGCTGTGCTGTAGGCGCCGCCGGCCGGCGAGCCGAAGGATTCTGTCGCGCCAGGCGCGGGCTGCAGTTCGGTGGGGTTACCTCGTGCGGTGTTTGCCTCGATCGGTTTGCCATCCGGTCCGATCAGCATGAGGTGTTGCGGCGGTGTCGCCGACGCGCCGGGTGACGGCTGCAGTTGCAAGCCGTCGTGCTGGTTGCCCTCGTCAGGACCGCCCTGCGCCGGATGTCCCGCGCTGCCAACCTGTCTGGTCTGTGCGGCGGTCGACACAGGCTGCAGCCGCAGCGATGTCATTCCCACCGCGAGCGTTGCGACGGGCTGCGGGCTCAGTCCTGTGTCGGTCATGCCGGCCGGCGCGAAAATGTGCTCGCGAAGATAGTCGCCGTAGGATTGACCACTCACCCGCTCGATCACGACCCCGAGCAACGCGAAGCCACTGTTGGAGTAACTGAACTTCGAGCCGGGTGCAAAGGATGGCTTGTCGGCGGCGATCAGCGGCAGGATGTCGCTCGCGGTCCGCGCTTTGAGCATCGCGTCCATGTTCTGCGGCTTGAAGAAATCGCCGAGGCCCGAGCTGTGCGTCAGCAGTTGGCGCACCGTTACGATCGATGCTTCGGGGGTGAGACCGGAGACGTATTTCCCGACCGGATCGTCCCAGTGGACCTTGCCGGCATCAACGAGTTGGCCGATCGCCACAGCGGTGAACATCTTGCCCATCGATGCAAGGTTGAACCGCGTCGCTGCGCCAATTGGTGCGCTGCCTGGGCCTGCAACGACGCCCTTCACGAGGGATACGACCGGCTGGCCGTGATGCGTCACCGAGATCACGCCGGAAAACGCTTCCTGCTCGGCCCTTGCGCCAAGGCATCGTTCCAGCGCAGCCGCGTTCGGTGCGGCGATGGACGCCTCCGCCGGCCCAGCCACCACATGCATGCAGCAGCCCAGCGATGCAGCCGTGATCGCGGCGTAAAGCGTTGTCGTTCGCATGGTTGCCGGGTGCTCCGATCGGGATTGGCCCCACGATGCTGGTGTTGCAGCTTCAAAGTACACACACTGTCTTGAACAAGAAGTATGGAATGATCGGGCCGACGGTTGACGAGCAGCCGACATCTTGCAGGCGGGGCTGCCGATGCGCGAGAAAATCGTGGTTCCAGATGCATCCACTGCCAGCGTGTTCTCGAACATGCGGCCACGCCACCTGCTGCTGGAACTTGTTGCGCGCGAATCCACGCTGCAGGCGCTCGCCGACAAGGTACGGATGCCGCTGAACCTTGCGCACTATCACATCGCGCGGATGCTGGAGCTGGGCCTGGTCGAAGTGACCCGCGAAGTGCCGCGCTCCGGAAGAGCGATCAAGCACTACCGGGCGACTGCGCGTTCGTTCTTTGTCCCGGCCCACCTGGAGCTGCGATCGCCTGGCAAGGAACTGGCAGTCGAGCTGCGCGCATCGCTTGATGCGCACCACGATCCGAAGGCCGGCACGCTGTACTTCGTCGATGAAACATCGACTCCACGGATGCGCCGGATGCAGCGTCCTGCGGGCGCTGCGGTTGCGGTCGAATACTGGCGCCAGCTCACGCTGACGAAAGAAGAAGCGCACCTGTTTGCCAGCGAACTCAAGGCGTTGTTCACGCGGTTCGAAGGGCGTTCGCATGGCAGGACGAAAAGTTACCTCGCGTACTGCGCGCTAGCGCAAACGCCCACCCAGCGCACGCGGGCAAAGTCGTAGGTGCGAGCTGTTACGTTTCCGGCCTGATCCGAATCACTGCACGACGTGGCGCGCTCCAGCTGCCGACCCTCAACGCAAAACCGGGGCGACGACTCCACAGGAATCGCCGCCCCAGCTCATGTCACTTTATCGCTTCATCATCACTACACCACCATCAGCGACGCCGCACTGCTCCAGTCGCTCGGCCCGTTGCTCCCCACTGCACGCACCTGCACGACGTACTGCGTCCCAGGCACCAGGCCATCGAGCGCGACGCTCGCGGCGAGGGTTGGATCGACCAGGGTCCATGCTGTGGGCGCTGCCGCCGCGGCATGACGCCACTGGTACGACCCCGCCCTGGCGACGATGTTGGCGCGCGCCATGAGCTGCCCGCTGACCTTCCCGCGGGCAAGCCTCAGGTTGACCGGGGCGGGCAGCTGGCCGGCGGGCTGATGGGCCTTGTGCGCGGGGTAACCCGAGCCCAGAAGCACCACCAGATCGCCGTTGCACGCCTGCTGCACGTACAACGCAAGCGCACGCAGCTGGGCCACGAGCAGC
>JBBQTD010000071.1:0-3784 GCA_038234715.1 Lysobacterales bacterium
GAGTTCGTATGCGGGCATGATCACTGTCTATGGCTACTCCCCATCCGGCAACTGCCACAAGCTGCGGATGCTGTTCGGGCATCTTGGCCGGGACTATCGCTGGGTCGAGACCGACAGCACGCGCGGGCAGACGCGCACGCCTGAGTACCTTGCAAAGAATCCCAACGGCAGGGTGCCGATTGTCGAGCGTGCCGACGGGGGCGTTCTCGCGGAGTCCAATGCGATCCTGTGCTGGCTTGCGGATGGCACGCCGTATTTCGAAGGCGATGCGTGGCAGCGCGCGCAGACGCTGGCATGGATGTTCTTCGAGCAATACAGCCACGAACCGTATGTCGCTGTTGCGCGCTTCATCTGTGGATGGACGCCGATGGATTCGCCGAGGCGCGCTGACCTGCCAAAGCTGCGCGAGCGAGGCCACCAGGCGCTTGTGGTGATGGAGAAGCACCTCGCTTCGAACGCGTGGTTCAGCGGGACTGGCTATGGGATCGCGGATATCGCGCTGTTCGGATACACGCACTGCGCGGGCGATGGCGGGTTCGACCTGTCCGCTTATCCAGCCATCCTTGGTTGGCTCGATCGCGTAAGAGAGCAGCCTGGATTCGTGCCGATGCCACCCTATGAACAAGAGACGATCGCGCTGATGGCGCAGTCGAGCTGACCACCTTCACCCAAGCCCTCTCCCGCCAGCGGGAGAGGGGGAGAAAAATATGAGCGCCGCTCCCGACATTGCAGCACCGGCCATTCCAGCGCGTCACAAGAACGTCAACCGCGCCGAAGTGTGCGACCAGAACTTCATCGAGTTCGTGCAGCAGTGGGATGGGCAGAGGCAGCACAAACCCGCACTCGACGAGTCCGTGCTTGGCGACAGCATGTGCACGGCGCGCGATTTTCTCGAGCTGTTCGAGTCGCAGCTGGTTTCGCGGCATCTGGACCTGATGGCGCGCGTGTTGCGCGTTCAGCAGAAGGTGTTCTATACGATCGGTTCAAGCGGCCACGAAGGCAATGCGATGGTCGCGCGACTCACGCGGCATACGGATCCGGCCTTCCTGCATTACCGCAGCGGTGCGTTCATGGCCGAGCGCTTCCGCAAATTGCCCGGAATGGACCCGATCATGGATTCTGCGCTGAGCTTTGCGGCGAGCAAGGACGATCCGGCATCGGGTGGCCGCCACAAGGTATGGGGCAGCAAGCCGTTGTGGGTCTTGCCGCAGACATCGACGATTGCTTCGCACCTGCCGAAGGCGTTGGGCACGGCGGTCGCGATCGAACAGGGGCCGCGCATTGGCCATCAGTTGCCGATCCCCAACGACAGCATTGCGATCTGTTCGTTTGGCGATGCATCGAGCAACCACGCAACCGCTCAGACGGCGTTCAACACCGCTGGCTGGACCGCGTACCAGAAGCTGCCCGCACCCGTGCTGTTCGTGTGCGAGGACAACGGCATCGGCATCTCCGTGAAGACTCCGAATGGCTGGATCGAGCGCAATTTTTCAGAGCGCCGGGACCTCGACTATTTCTACGCCGAAGGGCTCGATCTCGCGACTGGATACGAACAGGTTGCGCGCGCGGTGCATCACTGCCGCACCACGCGCAGGCCGACCTTCCTGCACCTGCGCACGACGCGGATCATGGGCCACGCCGGCACCGACTTCGAGATCGAATGGCGAAGCGTCGAGGAGTTGATGGCGGTGGAGGCGGGCGATCCGCTGCTGCGTTCGGCAGCGATCGGCCTGGAATCCGGTTTGTTCACGAAAGAATCGTTGCTGACGCTTTACGAGGACATCCGCAAGAAGTGCTTTGCGGCTGCCGATGAAGCGGACCGGCGCCCGAAACTGACCGATCTGTCCGACGTGATGGCGCCACTTGCGCCGTACACGCCGGAGAAGGTCAAGGCCGAGGCGACGCGCGCTGACTTCGCCGAGAAGCGCCTGGCGGTGTTTGGGAGCGAAGCCAGGCTGCCCGAGAACCAGCCGCCGCGGCACCTCGCGATCCTGATCAACAACGCATTGCATGACCTGTTCTGCAAATTGCCAGAGACCTTGCTGTTTGGCGAGGACGTTGCGCAAAAGGGTGGCGTATACACGGTTGCCAAGGGCCTGCACAAGGCGTTCAGGAATGCGCGCGTGTTCAACACGCTGCTCGACGAGACGATGATCCTCGGGCTCGCGCAGGGCTTCGGCAACATGGGCATGCTGCCGGTGCCGGAGATCCAGTACCTCGCGTATTTCCACAACGCGTGCGACCAGATCCGCGGCGAGGCGTGCTCGCTGCAGTTTTTCAGCAACGGGCAATACCGCAACCCGATGCTGATGCGGATTGCATCGCTGGGTTACCAGAAGGGATTCGGCGGGCATTTCCACAACGACAACTCGATCACCGCGATTCGGGACATCCCCGGGCTCGTCGTTGGTTGCCCATCGCGTGGCGACGATGCGGCGATGATGCTGCGCACCCTGGCTGCACTGGCGAAAGTGGACGGACGGGTGTGCGCGTTCCTCGAACCGATTGCGCTGTACATGACCAAGGACCTGTACGCGGCCGGCGACGGCGCCTGGCAATTTGCGTATCCATCGCTGGACCAGGCGATGACCCTTGGCAAAGAGCGCACCTACGCGCCCGAGGCGACTGACATGGTGATCTTCAGCTTTGGCAACGGTATCCCGATGAGCCTGCGTGCTGCGCGGCAGATCGAGGCGAAGCATGGGTGGAAGGTCCGCGTGGTCGACCTGCGCTGGCTTGCACCGCTCAACGACGCGGCCATTGGGCGGCATGCTGGCGATTGCGCGCGGATCATCGTGGTGGACGAGGGCCGCCACAGCGCCGGGGTGGGAGAAGGGGTGATCACCGCAATCGTCGAGGCCGGGCACGGTGCCAAACCCTTGCGCCGCGTGGTGGGCAAGGATACCTATACCCCCTTGGCCGGCGCCGCCCTGCTGGTGCTGCCGTCCGAGGATGATATTGTTGCAATGGCAGGTCAGCTTGCCTGACGATAGGCACTGCTGAACGCCGTCAGTCCAGATGACTGAAGCTGTGAAGAACACGTGGCCGGTGAACATTGCTGGCCGCGTTGTAAGAGAACGGATGACCTGTATCCCAAGCTGGCCTATCATCGCCGCATGTCTGCAACCCAACCCTGCACAATCCTCTTCGCCGATGTAAGCGGCAGCACGCGCCTGTTCGAACAGAAGGGCGACGTGGAGGCGCGCCGCCTGATCGCTTCGGTACTCGCAGCCCTTAGCATTGTCTGCAGCTCGCACGGCGGCAAGGTCATCAAGACCATCGGCGACGAGATCATGTGCACGTTCCGCGGCGCATTGCAGGGCGTGCTGGCGGCCTGCGACATGCAGCGCAAGATGGCGCGCGACATCGATTTCGTGCGCGAGAACCTGGCGGTGCGCATCGGCCTGCACCACGGCGAGGCGCTGTTCGAGGAAAACGACGTGTTCGGCGATGCGGTCAACGTTGCCGCGCGCATGACCTCCCTCGCCAAGCGCGAGCAGATCGTTACCACCGCGAGTTCGCTCAGGGAACTGACCGGCCCGCCAATCAGCGTGCGCAGCCTCGGTCGTGCACGGGTCAGCGGCAAGCTGCTGCCGATCGAGATAGTCGACGTGATCTGGCAGGAAGACACCTCGGGCATGACCACCGTGCAGCGTGCGGTGCGCACGTCGTCAGCGCCGGAACAACGCGAACCAAGCAAGCTGACCTTGCGCTATCGCGACCAGGTGATTGACCTGTTGACCGAATCCGACCCGTTCACGCTTGGCCGCGAATCCAACAACGG
>JBBQTD010000072.1:0-3113 GCA_038234715.1 Lysobacterales bacterium
CATCAGCCAGCAGCGCCCGGTTGGTTTGATCATGACCGACGTCGACCACTTCAAGGCCTACAACGACCGCTTCGGCCACCTGGCCGGCGACGTCGCCCTGCGCGCGGTCGCGAGCGCGATGCAAAGCGCGATGCGCGAGCAAGACCTGGTCTGCCGGTTTGGCGGAGAGGAATTCGCGTGCCTGATGGTGGATGCCGACATCGAGACCGTCACGCGCGTTGCCGAGCGGATGCGGGCGCTGGTGGAGGCCCTGCCGCCGCGGAGTCTCGGCAATGACAGCCAGGGAATCACGATCAGCGCGGGGGTGTTAAGTTGCGTGCCGCGTGAGGACCAGCAACCCGAAGAGCTGCTGAATCGTGCCGACGTGGCGCTGTATGAAGCGAAGTCTTCTGGACGCAATCGGGTGGTGAATGCGGGAGCAGAAAAGGGGACGGAAGCAATTAAAGAGGATTAACTACATCCGTCAGCTTTTCATCAGGAGCGCCGCCCATGAGCAATCACATCGGAATCGAGTCGTTTCGCCGAATCGCCATCGCAGCGATGATCCTGGTCTGCGTCCATGGCGTTGCTTCCCACGCCGCAGAGACGGCGGCACCACCTCCGATGCCGGCGATGGGTCCGCCGCCAGCCGGCCAGTATCAGCTCGACAAGTCGCACGCGAGCTTGCTGCTGCGAGTGACCCACATGGGATTCTCGACGTACACCACGCGCTTCAGCCGCGTCGACGCGGACCTGAAGTTCGATCCGAACAACATCGCGGCGTCGAGCGTGGTGACCACGATCGATGCGTCCTCGTTCGAGATGGATGCGGCGCCGCAGAAGTGCATGGACATCATGAAAGGTTCGCAGATGCTGGATGTCGCCAAGCACGCGACGATCGTCTTCCGCTCCGGCAAGGTGCGCATGACCGGTGCGAAGTCGTTCGAGATCGACGGCACGCTCGCGCTGCTTGGCGTGACCCGCCCCGTGGTACTCGCGGGCACCTACAACGGCGGATACCCGGGCATGCCGCAGTTGGATCCGCACGCACGCATCGGATTTTCCGCGCACACCGCATTCAAGCGTTCGGATTTCGGCATGGCATTCGGCCTGCCCGCGCCGGGAACAACGATCGGTGTCGGCGACCTCGTAGACGTGTCGATCGAAACCGAATTCACCGGGCCGCCGTTGCCGCAACCGGCTGCCGGGAAGCACTGACGTGGAAGCGCCCAAAATGGGGCAGTCCAACCTTACCCCTTTCTTTCGCACCGAGTAACACGACATATCGGACCGTGTCCTCTGAAACCTCAACCCCAGAACAAGCGGCTCAAATGCGAAAGCTCAAAATCATCGAACACATCTCGCTGGACGGCGTGATTCAGAACTCCGCCGATGACGGCGATTTCCCCTACAGCGACTGGACCGCGCCCTATCGGACCCCCGCTGGCAGAGATGCAATGCTCGCCGCATATGGCGAGAACTTCGATCTGCTGCTTGGCCGTCGCACTTACGATATCTGGTCGGGCTTCTGGCCAAACGCGCCAAGCAGTCCGTTTGCGGACGGCCTCAATGCGGCAACAAAATATATCGCGACCCACCGTCCCGAAAGTCTTGCATGGGGCCCGTTCGTGGGCCTTGGGCCGGACATTGTCGAGGGTGTTCGCCGCATCAAGTCGCAGGACGGCGCGGACGTGATCGTCTCGGGTAGTTCCACGCTGATATCGACGCTGCTCGAACATGGGCTTGCGGATGAAGTCCTGCTGGCCGTTTATCCAGTCCTATTGGGAACGGGGAAGCGCTTCTTTGCAGAGGGAACCCCGCCACGCTCATTTGAGCTCGTCAGCACGAAAGCATTTCCATCCGGGATCATCTTCAGTGCTTACACGGTTGCCGGTCCTTTGAAGACCGGATAGTTGAAAGAAAATGGAAATAAGGGGCAAAGTAAATTTGCGATTGAAGCGCTCATTCACTCTGAGCACTTCAAAATGCGGTCAGGTTCATATCCGTTCTAAATAAAGATCCTTACGCCTTTCCCTCAGTCTGCCGCCGCAAAATGCGCCATTTGGTCTGCGTGTGCCTTCACGAAAGACGGACGGGCGGTGGCACGCGCGAGGTAGTCGCGACAGGCGGGATGACCTGCCAGCTTTTCGAACCGGTCGACAAGGCGCAGTACATCCGCCATGAGGATGTCGGCGATGGAAAAGGTTCCGGCCAGCCATTCGCGTGTCGCCAGCACCGGCTCCATGCGCGCGAGCCGGGCCTCGAGAAACTCGTCCAGGCGCTTCCATTCCGGCGTATCGCCATTGAGGCCGGAGAACTTGAAGATGGACCAGGGCAGGCTCGCCATCTCCACTGAATTGAGTGCTGCGAACAGCCATTCCACGGCTTGGCTGCGACTGCGCGGATCGGCAGGCATCAGCGCGTCACTGCGATTGCCCAGATGCAGCAGGATCGCGCCGCTCTCGAAGATCGTAAGGTCGCCATCGGTCAGCCACGGCACCTGGCCAAAGGGTTGGTGCGCGTAATGCTCGGCGTTGCGGTCGCGAAACGGCACGCTCTCGACGCGATAGGGCAATCCGGCCTCTTCCAGTGCCCAACGCACGCGCAAGTCACGCACATACCCGCGCGGCATTTCGGGAACCCAATCAAAGGTGGTGAGGGTCAGGTCAGCCATGCGGGATCTCCATTCGGTTGGGTATCATGAGGTATCCATGGTCACTGGATCTGAATTCGGATCGCGGATCGCGCGGGAAGAAACCGCCCTGCGCGCGCCGATGCGGAAATCGGGAGGAGGCTGAATGAACATCCTGTTGTGGATACTGCAGATCCTTGGCGCGCTCTTGTACGCAGCGTCGGGCGTCATGAAGGTTTTCCTGTTCGACAAGGTCAGTGCGGATGTCCGGTCATTTGCTGCGTTGCCGCGACAAGCCTGGATGGTTCTGGGCGTCCTCGAACTGGTCTGCACGGTTGGGCTGATCGTCCCCGCCGCCTTGCACTGGCATCCGACGCTCACGGTGGTGGCCGCCACGGTTCTGGCGATCGAGACCCTTGTGTTCATCGCGGTGCACGCCAAGTACCGCGAGATCGCGCCCATCATCACGAGCAGCGTGCTGGGCGCGCTCATGGCGTTCGTC
>JBBQTD010000073.1:0-2846 GCA_038234715.1 Lysobacterales bacterium
CTCACCCTGCCCGACAGCGCGGTCGACGTGTTCCTGATGCCGGTGTTCGCGCGAGGGGTCTCGGTTGCCTATTGCGATGCGCCGGGACCGCTGGACAAGACCCAGAAAACCTTCTACGCGGTGTCGCCGATTCCACCCGACTGGACCAACGAGCAGGTCGAATCCTTCCTGCGCGAATACAACACGCGTTCGATCGGCGAGTTGAGCGTGCACGAGGCAATGCCCGGCCACTACGTGCAGCTGTGGCACGCCAACTCCTATCCGTCGACCTTGCGTGCGGTGCTGGGCTCGGGTTCGTTCATCGAAGGCTGGGCGGTGTATGCCGAGAAGATGATGGCCGACGAGGGCTTCATGGGCGGCGATCCCTTGTATCAACTGGTGCAGCGCAAGTGGTACCTGCGCTCGCTCGCCAATGCGATTCTCGACCAGGCGATCCAGGTCGAGGGCATGACCCGCGAGCAGGCGATGCAGCTGATGACGGAGCAGACCTTCCAGGAAGAACGCGAGGCCGCCGGCAAATGGGTGCGCGCGCAATTGACCGCAGCGCAGCTACCGACTTACTTCGTCGGCGTGCAGGAACATCTCGACCTGCGCAAGGAGATGCAGCAGCGCTGGGGCAAGGCGTATTCGCTCAAGCGCTACAACGATACCGTGCTGGCCTATGGTTCACCACCGGTGCGCTATGTGCGCGAGCTGATGCTGGATCTGCCGATCAAGTGACTGGATTTCGACACCTGAACGAAGGCGGCCATTCGGCTGATCGCTCCATGCATGCGGTTCCGATCATGCGCATCACGCTTCTTCTCTGTCTGCTCGCAGTTCCATCGGTGTTCTCCGTCCACGCTGCCGGTCCGGAACGCGCCACGCATGCGATGTTCAAAGGCGTCGAACTCTACAGCTGGAAGGACTCCGCCACCGGCGCATGGCGTTTCTCATTGCTTGCCGGCACCAACCGCAACAAGACAACGCAAGAAATAACGGCGCCTTCGCGAATGATTGCCGACGTGCCCAGGCTGAAGCAGCGCCTGGCGCTGTTGGCCAAGGGCGAACAGGTATTCTGGAGCAGCAGTCCTGATCAGGAGAAATTCGCGTTTCCGCCAGCCGCGACGGTCGCCGGTATCGTGAAATTCGCCACGGCGATTGAGGTGAAAGTGGCTGTCGTGCGCTGATGTCCAACCCGGAAGGACAAGCGCGGTAAAAGAGTGGGTAGGTGGTTGTTTCAAATGCCTGCTTTTCGACCGGTTTACGGGATGCATCAAGGCGCGCCGTGGCAGAATGCAGGCATGGACGAACGCACTGCACGGCTGCAGGACGAAGATCGCGATCCAACCGTCACTTGCGATCGCTGCGAAGCGGTGTGCTGCCGGCTGACGGTGGTGCTGATGCCGGAAGATCGCATCGATTCGCACTTCACCGAACGCGACGACCATGGCATGGAAGTGATGGCGCGCGCCGACGACGGCTGGTGCGTGGCCTTGGATCGCAACACGATGCTGTGCGGAATCTACCAGCAGCGTCCGGCGATCTGCCGCAGTTTCTCGATGGGTGGGCCGTATTGTCGCGACGAGCGCGAACAGTGGTACCGGCCGATCGGCAATCGCGAAATCCCCATCGCGTTGTGCTGAGGCACGCATGCTGATGGGCAGGTTCGCCTGATGCCACGGCCTGTGACGTCGTCGTGGTACGTCTACCTGATCGAATGCCGCGACGGCAGCGTCTACACGGGCGTCACCACCGATGTCGCCGCGCGCTTCGCAGTGCATGCCAGTGGCAAGGGCGCGCGTTACACCCGCTCGCATCCGCCTGTGCGGGTGCTGGGCAGCTTTCCATACCCGGATCGTTCCGCAGCGCTGAAGGCAGAGCATGCAATCAAGCGACTTTCGCCGCAGGAAAAGCGCGCGCTGTGCGCCGGCCACGCGACACCGCCGACCCCGAATCCCGCTTGAGCGTTTATCGCAAGTCGGCGCACGCCAATGCGTACGCCGATACTGCCGCAATTGAACAGGATCGCTTACTTGCCTTTCTTGGCCGCTTTCTCGGCGCGCTTTTCCTTCAGCGTCTTCTCGGGCTTCTTCTTGGTTTCCTTGTTCTTGTCCAGGCCTTTGCTCATGACGTGCTCTCCGGGGTTGAACGACGCGGGTGGATCGGGAAACCGGCGATTGATCTGCGTGGACGGATTATCGCCAACCGCGCGCCATCGGCAAGTGGCGCAGGTGGCGATTGATGGCTGGCAGATGGGTCGCCGGGGATTTTGCTGGCCGACTGACGCAACAGATGCATCCCGATCCGGACGAGGATGGCACCGGTTCCGCGTCCAAAGTCCCGAATCGACAGCTCGCGGGCCGCTGAAGCCAGAAGCCCGCAGGCCCGACGGCGCACCGAGGACACCTTGACCGGACTTGCTGCGGCCGGCGTTTGCGAGCTTGCCCCGGCAAGACCTAGTGGTAATGCGGGCTGGAGCGATAGCCGATGAAATTCCGGGGTTTCCCATGTCCCTGCCCGTCGCGGCGTGCGAAACTGGCGTTTCCACGGCGCGGGGTTGTCGTGCCGGATTTGTCATCGAGGGTTGTGTGATGGGGCTCGCAGATCGACTCAAACAATTGTTCGCCGATGCCCGGACGCAGGCGGATCGGACGGCCTCGGCGCGCGCGGCGCATGCGGCGGAGTCAGCGGCAAGCGTGGAGCGGCGCAAGAAGCCGCGGGTGAATGCCCCCGACGGAACCAAGGTGCTGGTGGTCGACGACTCGCCGACGATCGTGACGATGATCTCGCGCATGCTCGAGCAGAATGATTTCATCATCCTGGAAGCGAACGATGGCGCGCGCGGCGTGGAGATCGCCCGCAGC